>CAZHHX010000009.1:0-102776 GCA_964532465.1 uncultured Syntrophorhabdaceae bacterium
TAGTGTCAATAAAACCTTAATTTACAAAAATTTGTTGTTTTTAAAGATGTCCCCTATGTCCCTATTTTCCGTTGTAAGGATACGTTATATCAAAGTTATTTAGTTTTTATGGAACGTCCCCTAAGTGCCCCCAAATAGTGCCTCAGATACAGCATACTGTTGAAGCACTATACCCGCACCAATAACCGCGCAGAGGCTACCGATAGAATACCACTTCGATAGAAAACTAAATCGGTTTTGAAGCCGCATGATGTTAATCAGTGCTGGCAATGTCAGTATAAAAATGGTCTCATGAATCGGATAATACAGCATTCCAATAGCCTCACGCAGCCGAAGTGTACCAACCAAAACTAAGCAGAATGATTCCAATAACCCCACTATAAGAACAATCACCGATACCCATAACATCGTAAGAACAAGAAAAGGCAGTTTTGTAGTAACCTTCTTTAGAATAAATGCATAAACAATACTGGCAACAAATGCTGTCGGGAATGAGAGAATGATTCCTAATAATTCCATATTATTTCATTTTTGCCTTAACATGTGGATCAGCCAGAGGCCATCTTTATGGCCGATTGGCTGCATCCTGTTGTTATGAGTGGCCTTGGTATGATCATCACTTCACAGCTCTCAATCCGATAACTGCGTCCAATCAATAGCGTAGGCCCCGTTGTATCCGCTTCATTTCTTCTTCATATTTTTTCATCTGTTTTGCCGTTTCGGCTTCTATATCGTTCCGTATTCGCTCTTGTATTTTTTCTTCGGTTTCGACGATACCCATTTCTTCAAGCTGACGCATAACAGCGGGGTGCTGAGTTCTTACTACGATTCTGGGTTTTCCAATAATATTATCCAAATTGACAATCGTATCAGTAAAAGAAAAACTATGCTTTCTAACTATTTCTATGCCTATAGAGCCACCATAATAGATTCTAAAAAATCCGGCCAGCGGGGCAAGCACTATAATAAGTATTACTATGATGGCAATAGGCGATATTTTACGTTCCAAAACATTGATGACACGTAACACAGGAACATCTGAGGTTTTTTGTTCTACGGCATTTTTAGGTTCATCAAGCAATGCGCCACAAAACCTACACTTTATTGCTTCTTTTTTTATTATTTCTGCGCAATAAGGGCATTTCTTTTCATCATCATTTGGCTCCACCAATTCCTCCTTTCAGATTATGATTCTTTTTCTCTCAAAAACCCTATAATACATCTAACTTCTTCCTTCTTAGGAAGATGAATCACCCGGACAAGAAGCTGTGAATAATGACAGATTACAAATGAATTGTTCTCTTTGTCATCGACGCCACTAAAGAGAAAAGTGTGTGGTTCAATATATTTGACTTCTTTAACGATTAGACCAAATGCTTCAATCAAGATGTCATGGTCTTGAGGGGCAAGATTGGTGAGTTCATCGACCGCCAGTTTAAGGGCAAGAAAAGCAGCCTCGCCTGTAACATAGTGTGAAAATGGTTTTACGTTTTTTAATAAATCCTGGTAGTTATTCATCTATATATCACCTCATAACAACAAAATCAGCGACGGCTGTAAGACGTCCGCTGAATTGCATAGTTATCATTACTTCCTTGTCTCCTGTCAAAACTAATTCTCATAGACCATAATATTCTGAGTTGTAGATCTCTACAAACCTATTTTTTTTGAACGCAAAAACTTTGTAGCTGCTGCCTTCTGAATAACCGGCATGCAAGATAAGCTCGTCAATTCCATCTACATCAAGATCAACAGCAGCAATGAATTCCGGCCAATACTTATAATCGTATCTCAACGAGGGATCAATTTTATTTGACAGATAAATCGGCTTAAGACCATTTTTTGTAACATTAAAAATCCCCCATAGCATCATACCTTCAAAAAAAGGAGCGTCACTTTCTGTTTTCCAACGAATAATCCATAATGTTTCCTGCTTGGGATGTTTGCTATCGATGGTTGCCTTTATAGAGTGACCTTCTACAATTATTGATGAGGCTCTGAACTTTTTTTGATCTTTTCCTAATCGTTTCTTGACAATTGGCATATCTAATAATTTAGTGTACTCCTCAGGAAGAAAATGTGGTTCATCTATGCTATTTTTAATCTCAGTTGAAGGCAAACGTACTATGGGATATTTCTTTAAATTTCCGGCAATCCCAATAATTAAATCTTCATTAACACTAAAAGGGGATGTGTCATTAGGAACTTTTTCATGAGGATAAAAGGCCGTATTATTTTCTGGATATTCCGATCCCATATAAAAGCAACCGCTTTGACAGGCTGTGATTACTATTGCCAGTTTTGTAAATGATTTTTCGCCAAAAATATGGTTAATGCCAAGGATGTACCATTTCCTAGGATTTACAATATTCTGCTTTTCCTTAGTTTTCAATTTTGAAAATGGCACGAAAAAAACGCATTCAGTCGAGGGTCTGTCGGGTGATCTATATGCATCTTTAGCAAGTCTATCTCTTTCTTTGCATAACGGAGGTTTCAACTCAAGTAAAAAAAGAGAATTTTCCTTATACTTATAGTGGAACCCGAGTCTCCATATTGGCTTTTTGGGTGGATTTGTAAATGGAATTGGGTCAATGAATTCTATTTTCTTTTTAGTGTCTTCTTGAAAATTATACTTTTGGGATTTCACGGTTGCCGGTTGAACCAAGAGAAACGTTAAAATGAGAAGAAGTAATAATCTTCCACGCAATATCCAAGATAAGAATTTCTTTGTCCTTTTTCTAATCATAATCTCTTTGCCACTGGTTTATACTGATAACAAAAAGGTCAGCGAGACGCGCTTCTTGCGGATTCGCTGCACCGCCTGGTTAGCTTTTATTCATATACTTAAGACGAGCTTTTTTCGCTTCTGCTCGTACTCGTCGTCTGTTAATAAGCCTAGGTCGTGAGCTTCCTTAAGTTTTTTTAGCAATGCAACTGAATCTACAGAGGCTTTGACAGGTGACGAATTAGGCTTAACTATTGCTTTAAGCGATTTTAGCAGTTGCTTCTTTACAGCAAGGCCTGTTTTAATGGAACGAACAATTTCTTGTGACTCTCTCTTTCCTTCTGTGATTCTGGATCGCTTCTCCGCCACGTCTTTTGCAATAGCTGCGTTGGAAATTGCTGCTGCTGAACGCATTGCGGATCGAAATTTGGAGCCGAGCAGTATGCCGCCGATTCCTCGTCCCATACCTTGATTCTTTGCTCGGGCCTCAGCTGCACTTCGAGACAAACTAACCGATGCGTCCGCCCACTGTATGGTTGTTTGTTTTGCTTGTTCCAACTTGTAAACAAGAGCCTCGATCTCTTTTTCAACTACTGCAATTTCTTCAAGTGTTGTATTAAACATCAGCGCTTCTCCTTGCAAAGTGACATAGCTATCGTATTATCTAAATTGGTGATTTCTTCTTTATCATAAATGCCCTATCAAATAAAGTTAGTATTATTTCATTAAATCCAACTTTTTCTTTTCAAATTCATCTTTAGTAATTATGCCTGCATCAAATAACTGTTTGAATTTTAAAATCTCATCTGCAACAGAAAATCCTTGAGTTTTACTATTGTTTTTCAAGGTTCTGATTTTTTCATCAATATATTCTTTCACTTTTAAAGCTTCTTGCGACAATTGCTTTTGCACTGTCATTGATGGATTTGAAAATGTATATCTATTCTCGTTAGAAGCGCCCAAGATAGAACCTCCCGGCCTATCATTTGAGCCAGCAAATGTAAATTCAATAAATCCAGCTGTCCATTTAGCTTCTTTAAATTGAACAGAAGTTAAATCATTATAGTAAATAGTTTTCTCACCTGAAAGACCCCTAGTCAATACGCCCATTACACCTTTTTGAGTTAATATTAGATAGTCTTCATATACCTTTAGAACCATTCCTACTGAACTTGTAAGTTCAAATACTGGATCCATAATTCCCTCCTCTTTCGTCTATGCTAACACAAAGCTGAGCCAGAGGCAGGCTTTATTGCCGATTGGCTCCAGCGTTTTGTTGGAATTTTTTTGCCTCTATCAGCTTTTCCATGTTTTTATTTTATTATATCTTCTATTCCGTTTTTTGTCTTTATTCTTATCTCAACTTTCAATAAAAGGAAAACCTACTATTTTCAGAAACCGTCTTGTTTTATTGTACTCTATAATAAACATATTTTATAGGGTTTCCATATTTTCTTTCACATTGAAAGAAAAATTTACTTAATTGCTAAATCCATTGCCTGCGTTGGGTCTACAGAGAACTTAATTTTTGTTACAACTATTGTAACAAATACTGTGGACACTGTGTCTATAATTGCTAAAATGATCAAAAATAAATTAATTTCCCATAATCTGGTTCCAACATATATTAGATGTACGCATGTACATCAGTTATCCCTCTTAAACTCATATTGTTCTGTAATATTAGTATTCTATCGCATGGTGGAATTTTATGTCAATATTAAATATTAATTAATTCAGTAAGATTATGAAATATGATATAATGATTCTGTATATTACAGACTACATAATCAGTGCTAACTGATTGATTTGGATAGTAATTATGGATAACTCAGATTCAAAGCAATATACGGCAGCCATGAGGTTCTGGGACGCTTTCCGGGCCTGTGTGGAGGAAAACAGGATAGATCATAGCCGTTCCGCTTATTATGTAAAATGGGCGCAAGCATTCTATCGGTTTTTCCCTGGAAAGGGGCTTCGTGAAAGAACGAAACAGGATATTGAGACATTTCTTGCAGACGTAGGCAAACAGGCCGGCAGCGCTGACTGGCAGGCAAAACAGGCTGAATATTCTTTAAAGATTCTCTATGAAATATTCCTACCCAATTATATTCCACAAAACAAAGCAGATCAGACGCAAGAGATTGAAAAAGAGAGAGAAGATAAGAATATTTCCCTCAAAGCAGGTGTTTTCCGTGATCGTGTAATTCCCGGTGAAGTGGAACGGCTTTTTTCTCCTCTTCTCGAAGCCCTGAAAACAGAAATCCGCAGCCGCCATTACTCAATACGTACCGAATCCGCCTATGTTGACTGGGTAAGACGCTTCATAGCCTTTCATAATTACAGTGACCCCGTAAACCTTGATTCTGCTTCAGTGAAAACCTATCTTGATTATCTCGCGGTAAAAAGAGAGATTGCGGCAAGCACTCAGAATCAGGCCCTTAATGCCCTTGTATTTTTCTTTAATAATATTGTTAAAAGACCTATCGAAGATATGGAATCATTCATCCGAGCAAAACGTCCGCAACGGCTTCCCGAGGTGATGACAAGGGATGAAATCCAGACGCTTTTTGATAACATGGAAGGGATCCCTGCACTTATGGCCGGACTAATGTATGGAGGCGGCTTACGGCTAATGGAATGTGTCCGGCTTCGTGTAATGGATATTGATTTTTCACGTCGTCAGGTTATGATACGGGACGGAAAAGGGCAGAAGGACCGTGTAACCATGCTGCCCGAGCGTTTTACCGGTGCCCTGCAACAGCATCTTGCGCAGATAAGGGCTTTTTATGATGAGGATCGCTCCAAGGGTATCCCCGGCGTTTATATGTGGCCTGCTCTGGCACGTAAGTACCCGAAGGCTGCCATAGAATGGAAATGGCAATATGTGTTTCCTGCGAGAAACCTCTCTGTTGACCCGAGAAGCGGTACTGTACGACGTCATCACATCAGTGAGAGTCTTGTTCAAAAGGCTGTTAAAGATGCTGCGAACAAAGCCGGGCTTACAAAGAGAATCAGTTGCCATACATTACGCCATTCCTTTGCCACCCATCTTCTTGAAGCCCGTTACGATATTCGCACTGTTCAGGAATTGCTGGGTCATGCCGATGTTTCTACGACAATGATATATACACATGTGCTGAACAGGCCGGGTATCTCTGTCATGAGCCCGGCTGATTTCTGATTTACCGATGGTGTTTTACAAAGTAATGGAGAAGAAAACGGGCAGGTTTAGAGGGTCTTCCTGTACTTCATAATATACATTATAAAACGGTTTTCATATTTTTCCTGCACGTTGCAAGAAAAATATATCTAATTGTCCTAATCAAAGCCTGTATTGGTTTTACAAGGATTTTGCTTTTTGCTCCAACTGTTGGAGCAACTTTGTAGACACTGTGTCTACAAAGTTTCATTTTTGATTATTTATGACTGTTTGCTTTATTTCCGGCTATACCTTTTAATTGAAATACGGGAAGGAAGGACCGTGGGACGAGGTGAAGAACGTAGGACGTGGGACGTTCAGTCGCTTACGCTCCTTGGGACGTGGGACGAAAATGTAGTGGTTACAACAGTTGTAACCACTACTAAAATATACGGAAACACCTGTACTTATAGTACATTACGCTGGATCATTCTTAAAACTGGTTTGAAGAATTTTTAGTGTATTGTTATCAGAGAATTACATGAAAATTGGTTACTAAAATTAAAAAACCAAAACAATGCGGGAGGCAAGGTAATGTCGATATATTTTATGAAAAATTGACACTGCGTAGGAGTATAAACAAGCTTATACAGGCAAATGTCAGAAGGAAGAATTATGGGAAATGAAGAAATCATTCTTCATTTCCGCCGGATTAGCATCAGCGTGAAGGCTGATGCTAATCCGGCTTGGAGTGGGCGACGGCATGATGCAAATGGCTCAGATGTGGATGGGCTGTAAGCTTTGCAGGCCGTAATCGTACTGAACGTACGATGGAGGATCGCAAGGCGCGGCAGACCGCGGGGTACCCGCTTGCGGGTCATGAACATTTGCATCATGCCGTTGACCGTCAAAGAGAAAAACCTGTAAAAGCAACGTGTAAAAAAACGCTACAAAAATTCTATTCTGAGCATGGAGAAATCATCGGCCAGGTCTTTTCCGCCGTGCATTTCCTGAAGGGTAGTGTATAGGGCATCTATCTCGGAGGCATCATCTTTTGAAGGTTCTTTGATAAATTCTTTTAACTCTGCAAAACTCCACATGGAGCCATCCGGTCTGTCAACTTCAAAAGCGCCGTCAGAAAAGACATAGAGCCTTGACGGGATTTCAACTTCAACGGAACCGCTTTTATACACAATATCAGGCATACCGCCGATAAACATATTCTGTGATCCCAGTTCTTTAATCTCTGCGGAGGGTGATATAAGCAAAGCCGCCGGGTGACCCGCGCTGGCATAGGCAATTGTTTTTGTGGCCTTATTAAAGACACCGTACCACATGGTAAAGTAGAGATTATTCTGCTGTTCCATCTGAAAAGTTTCGTTCAGGGTAGTCAGCACCTCTTCCGGTATTCTGAAATTCGTATTCGGCAATGTCTGCGATCGGAGCACATTAAGGGCGGAAACCGAAAGCAGAGCTGGCCCCACACCGTGGTCGCACACATCGAGAAGATACATGGCAAAGTGGTCTTCGTCAATCCAGTGATATCCGAGAGAATCACCGCCAAGCTGAGTTGAAGGCATATAGCGCCAGTCCGTGTGAATGTCCCCTTCCCTGACAGGCTGCGGCAGAAGAGAGACTACGTATTCAGCCGCGCTGGCAAGCTGGGCAGCCAATACCTGCTGGCTCTTAAAAAGCGCCTCATATGCTTCATTTCTCTGAAGAAGGGCGATATACCCTTTTGAGTGGTAGCGAATCCTGGCAATCAGTTCGATTCTGTCAGGCAGCTTGACAAGATAATCGTTCGCGCCGACTGCAAAGGCGTCGGCCTTGGTTACTGCTTCTTCTTTACTGGAAAGGACTATAAGCGGCACATCCTTTAACGTCCTGTGGGCTCTGAAGAATTTTACCAGGGTTAATCCGTCGATCTCCGGCATGACAAGGTCCTGGAGTATAACTGTAGGGGAGACCTTGGCTGCCATTTTTATCGCTTCAGTAGGGTCCTGGCAATAGTGAAATATAATGTCCTCTTCAGGTTCAAGCATACGCCTTACCATTTCACCCACTATAGGCTGGTCATCCACCAGAAGCACCGTAATGTCATGTCTGCTCAAAGGTTCAACAAATTGTTTATTATCAGGGTTATTCATGCAGCCTTCCTTGGTTTTTTAATTTGTGCTGTTCTATTTGTTCTCTTGGTCGGGCAACGGCATGGAAGTAAGGTTTCATTACGAGCTTAGCCGAGTAAAAATACTCATCTGCGGCGGTCTGCTGCGCTTTGCGATCCTCCATCGTACATACAGTACGATTACGGCCTGCAAAGCTTACAGCCCCTCCACATCTGCGGCATTTCTTCCATGCCGTTGCCCACTCAACCCATATTGGCATAAGCCTCCAATCGCTTATGCCAATATGGGAAATAAAAAGACAGAAGGGGCTCTTGCAAAAGTATTGCAAGTACTTTTCTGTCATTCCCGCGAAAGCGGGTGTCTTCACTTGCGCAAGCAACATCCAGTAAATTAAAAGATTTCTGGACTCCGGCTTTCGCCGGAGTGACGGTATTTTATAGTTTTGCAAGAGGCCCAGATGTTTTCATTTTCAAGATTCCATTCTCGCTACCATTTACACTTTTTCATTAAAGCTTGTAAATACTTAATTTGCATATCTATTTTTCATGTAACTATTCTTATTTGCCGCATAACAGCTTCGGCTATTTTTTCTATGGGCAGAATCTCCTTGGCAGCGTCTATCTGGGCGGCTGCTTTGGGCATACCGTACACAACGGAAGTCTTTTCATCCTGGGCAATCGTGTGCCATCCCAATTTCCGCAATGATAGAAGCCCCTGGGCGCCGTCCCTGCCCATGCCGGTTAAAAGTACGGCTACGCCTTTGCCGTGCCAATGTTGTGCGACACTCAGAAAGAACGCGTCCACCGACGGCCTGTAGGGATTGTCCTTCGGCTCAACAATGTAACGGAAAGCAAGGTCGTTTCCTATTACCAGATGGTCATTCGTGCCTGCAATATAGATTGTATTCACTTCAGGGCGCGTACCTTCTTTTGCAATGACAACCTTCAGTTTTGTATGGTTCGCAAGCCAATCTGCGAGACCGTTCACAAACTGCATATCCACATGCTGGATTATTACAACAGGCACATTCACCGTATCCGGTATGTGTGATACGATTTCAGTGAGCGCCTTTGGCCCTCCTGTTGAAGAGCCTATGGCTATCATGGACGGGAAAGATTTAGAAACATTTTTCTTCATTGTTTGTTCATTTTTTCCATTCAACTTTTCTTTTCCAATCAGTCTCTCAATCACAGCGATTTTCTTAAGCAGTTCTTCCCCGCCCTTAATATTGCCGCCGCGGTCTATTACAGGCGTGCTCTGGGCATCCAGGGCTCCCCTGCCCATGGCTTCGAAAACCTTTGATGTATTTTTTGCAACCTCGTCAGTCACTATGAGGATAGCGCAGGGATTTTCCTTCATAATCACCTGAATAGCCTGAAGCCCGCCCATAACCGGAAGATCAAGGTCCATCAATATCAGGTCGGGTCTGTCATGAGCGGCGTTTCTCACCGCTTCAGCTCCATTTGAGGCAGTCCATACAATTTTATAACCCGGCTGAGAAGAAACAACAGTACGGAGAATATCCGCTGCCGCAACATTATTATTTGCTATCGCGATACGCATCTTTATATAAAACCTCTTAAAGGCAGTGAATAGTCGTTAGTGAATAGTGAATAGCGAACGGAACAGTGCACAGTCAATCCCGTTTGCGGGACATAGTTTATAATAAATTCAGGATCAACTTTCAATGTCCTATTCACTGTTCAGCACCCTTCCTGTCTTTAAACTATTCACTATTCACTAACGACTATTCACTATTCACTAACGACTATCCACTGTTCTTTCACGCTTCTCCTATCAAATCCCGAACTGCATTGTTCAGGCTTTCGTCGTGAAAACTGCTCTTTGTCAGGTAATAATCGGCCCCGGCTTCAAGTCCCATTATTCT
This sequence comes from uncultured Syntrophorhabdaceae bacterium, assembly GCA_964532465.1. GTDB lineage: Bacteria > Desulfobacterota > Syntrophorhabdia > Syntrophorhabdales > Syntrophorhabdaceae > JAPLKB01. The sequence goes on from CAZHHX010000009.1 coordinate 9,882, forward strand.
GTCTTCTTCCCTGTCTTTGTAAGAAACAATAATTATGGGCAGACCTCTCAGGTTGGGATCGCCTTTTATCTTCTTGATGAGTTCTATGCCGTTCATACGGGGCATATCTATATCAGAGATAACCAAATCAAATCTGTTCAGTGTAAGGGTATTCCAGCCGTCCATACCGTCTACGGCTACCGTAACTTCATAACCTTTATTTTCAAGAAGTCTGCGTTCCACTTCACGGACCGTCAATGAATCATCCACCACAAGAATACGTTTCTTTAAACCTTCTGCAAGCTCCTTCCTGTCGCCGACTTTATTGAGTCTGCCGTGGGTCAGCAGGTTATCAATGGAGCGGACAAGATCATCCACATCGAGAATTAGAACCGGGGAGCCATCCTCCAGGATTGCCCCGGCACTGATATTGGGAATAGTACCAAGACGGGCGTCAAGGGGAATAACTACCAGTTCGCGCTCACCGAGAAATCTGTCCACAACAAGACCGTACTGATTTAAGCGGTCGCTGATAACTGCAATGTTTAATCCGTGCTGACGCTCATCAGAAGGCGGTACGCGAAGGACCTGATGCGCGTCAACTACGCCTATGTGTTCGTTTTCAAATGTGTAGAACTGCTTATCCTCCAAAATCTTCAGGCTATCCTGATCGGATTGCAGAATATGGTCAATGCGGCTCAACGGTATTGCATAGGGTTCCCCGCAAATATCCACAAGCAGCGCCCGAAGGACGGATAAGGTCAAGGGGAGTTGTAAATAAAAAGAAGTGCCGCTCCCTGGTTTTGTTTCTACCCTTACCGAACCACCCACTTTTTGAACCATGGACAATACCACATCAAGTCCTACCCCGCGTCCGGAAACCTCGGTAATTTTTTTTGCAGTTGAAAAACCGGGCAGAAAGAGAAAATCCAGAAGCTCTCCCTCAGTAAGATTGGCTGCCATTTCCTTTGACGCGTGACCTTTCTCAACAACCTTCAGGCGGATCTTTTCCGCGTCAATTCCCCTCCCGTCTTCAGTGAGCCTGATGTTCAATGTGCCGGAGCTGTGCCGCGCTTCAAGAATCAGAATACCTTCAACAGGCTTACTGGCCGCGATACGCTCTTCGGGAGTTTCCAGGCCATGATCTATAGCATTGCGGAGAAGATGGGTCAGGGGAGCTTCCAACTTTTCAAGAATATCCCTGTCAACTTTTGTAGACTCACCAAGAATCCGGAAGTTAACCTTTTTCCCCATGTTTTTTGCAAGATCACGAACCATACGGGGAAATCCGGGCAAACCGTCGGAAAATGGCCTCATCCTGATTGCCACAACTTCGCCGTATAACCTGTCGGCAAGGTGCTCAAGGTTGCGTGAAAAAAGTTCAAAATCTACTATCTGCGCGGCAAGAAGATCTCTGATCTGGTCAAGCTGCTTTAAAGATTCACCGAATTTTTCCTGGATTTCTTTCGGCACAGACTTGTTTTTCGTAAATTCGAATATTCCCTCCAACGCGCTCCCTAATTCAAGATGCCAGTCTTTCATCTTCAACAGGGAAGTTGAAAAAGGTTTTGTCGATCTTGCCTGCACAAGACATTCGCCGGCAAACCCCATGAGACGGTTTAAACTTTCCGAAGCAACACGGACAAAGCTTTCTTCATCTTTTTCTCCGGGTCTGGCCTTCAGGGTCACATCCTGGTTCACGGGGGAGGCGGATGCTTCAGGGACAGGCACATTCTTCGCAGGCGCTTCAGACAGTGTCTCTTTCTTCTCCTGAATCTCAGGCGTTTTTAACAGAGTCTCTTCTTTAATCTCAGAGGCTGTTGGATCAGGTTTCTTTTCCGGAACTTTTGATGGCTTTCCTGTGAGAACATCCCTCAGATTACGGCTTAAAACATCTATCGCTTCGTATTGACCTGCCAGCCATTCAGGGATAGCGGCAATATCAATTGTTGTAAGATGGAGAAAGAGATCGTTGCTCTGCAGGAGCATGTCAATGTGGTCGGAAAGAAGCTTCAGTTTGCCGTGCTGAGCCGCGGAAAGAACATCCTCCATGGCATGGGCAATGCCGACAACAGCATCCAGCCCTACGATCCGCGCCGCGCCCTTGATCGAGTGAGCCGCGCGCATGAGAGGCTCAATCTTTTCAGGCGTCTGATTCTGTTCAACCTCTACAAGCCCTGTTTCCAATATCTTCGTATAATTTTCCGCTTCTATACGGAAAAGATCGAGCATGGAGAGATCTGCCATATCTGTCTGGTTCTGCGTTGTCAACCTGCCAGACTCCTTTTTAGAGCATGAATAAATTTGTCCTCACCCAGCAGCCCTACTTTCTTTTCATTCAGATTGAAGATGCCTTCTATAAGCGTCATGGGAGATTTGGACAATGTTACCGGCGGTTCTTTCAAATCCGATGACGGTATGCGGTAAATGCCGAGAATTTCATCAACAGGGAAGACATATCTTTCGCCGTCTTTATTTACTACCACCATACGTTTATAGACCATGGCATCGTCTTTCCCTTTTTCCTCTTCATGGGTATATTCCAGGAGGTCGGCAAGGGAAACGCAGAGAAGCAGCTCCCCGTTTATATTCACAATCCCCTTAAAAACATTGTTCGTTCTTAAGGGCACCCGGTGGACAACGCGGACATTTGTTGTCTCCTGCAAAAAAATTGTTTTCAGCGCCAGCCACTCATTTTTTACCCTCATTATAATTACCGATATGGTATTAAGTGCCTCTGTTTCTTTAATGCCGGTGAGATTTCTTGTCCACTCTTCGAGAAATTCATCTGAAACCTCCCGGTCAAAAAGGGTTCTGCCTGCTTTGTTGTATTCAGCACAATTACGACAATGAACCATACCAACAAGCTTCGGACAGGTAAAATCTCCGAAAACACCGATTTGCTTCCAGCAATGGAGGGGGCTGATGTTGCTTTTATGATTCATGCTCCTGCCTCAGACCTTTTTATTCTTCCCTGCATTGCCGAAGCTTTTATGAGATCGCCTTTCTTTTCATATAAAAGCTTCATATGCAGCAATGCTTCATAGTGGGAGGGGTCCAGATACAGGACTTTTTGAAAAAATCCTTCTGCCTTGTCAAAATTATTTAACGCCAGATTGATAAGCCCCGCCAGATAGTAAGCCTCCTTGTTGTGGTCATTCTTCTTTATGAATTGCCGGCACAGAGACAGAGCCCGGTCAAGTGATCCCGCGTCTGCAAGCTCCCGGATAGCGGCAAGCTTTTCAGCCTCGCCCTGCGCTTTTGGCGCAGCCCCTGTTTTCGCACCGTTGCTTCCAGGCAAAGGTTCTGCGGGAAGGGTAAGCCGGGATTGTTTCGATCCTTTTGTCTTAAGAGCATGGTTTTGTAAAAGGGGTATCTGCCTCTTTGTTTTATGGGAGACAGAAACCTCTTCATTCCCTGCCTCCATTTTCATACAGGCAAAGGATCGCGGATGCTTTACCGGCTTGTATCCATATTGCAGAAAAGAAATTAATTCCGCGTGTCCGTTAAAAACAATACCCTTTGGAACTAAGAGACGGTTAATATTGTCAAAAACCTTCTTCCTCGCGTCATCGGTAAGGTATATAAGGAGATTTTTACAGAAGATTGCCTCATAAGGCCCATGATTCCACAGGGCATGGGACTGCGTAAAATTGTCCCTGTAAAAGTTAACCAATGCGGCAACAGCAGGATCAAGGACAAATCCTTCTTCAGAAGGCGTAAAATACATATCCCGGTAATCAATGTTTCCGCCTCGAAAAGCGCTTTTCCCATATACGGCCCGCTTTGCCGTAGCGATTGTCTTCGGGTTTATGTCCACCGCGTCAATTTGAAAATCTTCAGGCAACAGGCCTGCTTCAAGCAGCGTCATAGCTATTGAATAAGGCTCTTCTCCTGTGGAACAGGGAACGGAAAGGACCCTGAAGATCTTTCTCTCAGATGCCGGGCATTCATCACGCACATATTTTTTCAAATAGTTAAATGATTCAATATCGCGAAAAAACCAGGTTTCGGGGACAGTCACATCCTCAATCAGTCCTTCAAGCTCCGCGGGGTCTGATTTGAGCCTCTGGAGGTATTTATTCACATCATCAATCCTGAAAAGTTCCATGCGCGTGTTGACTATGTCAGCGATACGTTTTCTCCCGATGGATTCCGGTTCAAGCCCGATTTTCTTTGACAGAAGCTCTTCTATATGAATCATTCCTGCTTCAGATACAGCCCTTACAGTCATGGAATAATTTGTTGCAGTTCCACCTTTCCCGGCATCATCAGGCGCCGCGCAGCAGGCGTTAACAGACATGCCTTTATAATAGGGTAATGTCATTGTTTTCCTTTAACGCGTCAAATTCATAACCCTGTATTGTTTCAGGGGGGAGTTTTTCTATTCTTATTCTTTGAATCATACCCTTCTCATCAAAGATAACGTCGCCCAGATATTTAGCCTCATCAACCTCTATACCGGGCGGCTGAAATGCTTCCTCTTTGCAGAAAATCGTTTCTGTAGCCCGTTCAGCCAAAAGCCCGAGGATATGATGGTTTTTGTCAATACCAACGTAGTCAACAAGGATAACACGGGTACTGAATAACGGTTTTGAAGGTTTGCCGGAGATTAAAACCGAAAGATCAACTACAGGCACTATAGTTCCGCGGTAATTGAATAATCCGGAGAAGTACGCCGGAACATGAGGGATTTTCTTAAAAATAACCATAGGCGTAATTTCAATAATGCTGGACACTTCTAAGCAATAACGTTCATTATCTATCTCGAAAACAAGAAAAAGCATTTATACCTGCGAATGTATGGAAAATCGGGCTACTTCATTTTCCAGATCTTTTACCGCGGCATTAAGCTGTTCCGTAACGCCTCTGAATTCTATCAAAGAATCCCTGGTCTGTCCGGCAGCCTGATTGAGATGCCCCATGGACTCGCTGATCTGGGAAGCGCTCTGAGATTGCATCTGCATTCCCTGATTTACAGACTCAAACTGCGGCACCAGCTCCTGGGTATGTTCGATAGCTCTCAACAAATCTATGCTGATTTCCGCGATCCTTTCCGTGCTTGTCCGCGTCTGATCCGTATATATTTCAACAGCCTGAGCGCCGTCCCTCATTGCTTCCCTTGTTTCCATAATCATACCCTCTATATCAAGGGCAGACACGGCAGTCTGGTCAGCAAGACGTCTGATTTCCCTGGCAACCACGGAAAAACCGATGCCGTATTCCCCGGCTTTTTCGGCTTCAATGGCCGCGTTGAGAGAAAGAAGGTTGATCTGGTTCGCAACTTTCGTAATTGTTGTGATTACCTGGGTGATATTATCCATCTTTTCATTAACCACTCTCAGTTTCCCGGAACTTTCCATTGTATTTTCCAGAAGTCCCTTCATTGTGGCGTTTATATCCGACAGGCTGGACATGCTGGCGCTTGCCATTTCCGCGGCTTCTGAAGCCATCATCGATACCGTATTCATGGTTTTGACAAATTCCTGAGAAGTGGCTGAAATTTCATTGCTTGTAGCGCTTACTTCATTGATTGATGAAGCCTGTTCCGCCACAGTTGCTTCAAGCTGTCTTGCCGATGCCGCTATCCTGGCAGATGAAGCGCTCACCTGAATGCCTGATTTTCCAACCTGTATAAGCAAAGCGTAGAGGCTTGAAGTCATTGTGGTTATAGCGTGAAAAAGCCGATAAATTTCATTTCTCTGATTTTTCGAGAATACTTCCGCCTTCTCCTTTAAATGGAGATCAGCCCTGCCTGTTTTCTCAAGATCTTCCATTGCTTTCCGCAAATTTCCCAAGGCAATTTCTCCGGCAATATCTATTACTTTTCCAAGAGATCGCGCAATATTGCGAGAAATAATCGCAAAAACAATTGAAGCAAAAAACAACATGCCTATGCTCAGAAAAAGCGCTGAGAATCTCTTGTTTACAAAACTTTTTTCCCTTCTATCGAGCAGTTTCTGCAGTTCCAGCATAGACGTCTCCCTGAGTCCGGCGCCTGTATTAAGGACATTTCTTGCAGATTCATAAAATTCCATAACCGGTATTTTAAAATTCGGATCATTGGAAAAACGTTTCAATATAAAAAGAAAAGGAATAATGGATGCTCTGTATGCTTCCAAGAGAGGAGAGATATTATTCTGAACCGGAGTGTTGACTCCGTGCTGTTTTTTGTTTTCTCTGATTATTGTTTCCACGCTCTGGCTGATGTGCTCAAGATCATCTTCAAGCATTGCAGAAAAAACGGCAAATTTCATCCTGTCTTCCTGGGACACATACCCTTTGTAGATCACCGACTCCGCGAAAAGCATGAACGAGCCCAGCTTTCCCTGTATTCTCGGCATGGCAAGAAGCCCGATATCAATTAAATAGGTAGTATCAAGGCTTGGATCAAGGACCATATTTGATGTATCCCCTACTCTTTTGATTAAGGCGGAAACCGGTCTCAATATCATTTCTTCATGGGCGTCATCATTCTGGGTGGTTCCGTTGTTTTTCCAGTTGGAACGCAATTCCTGCCACTTTTTGTATATCTCCGGAATATAACCGCCTTCAATCCCGGCAGCTTTCAGACTCTTCTCGTTAATCTGCAGCAGGTCTTCCGATTTTTTCCCTTCTTTCTGGAGAATGGAGAATTGTTTTTCAATTTCCTGGGAGAGAAGGTTTATTTTCTCTTCCACAGTCGCGTTACCTTCAATATAAAGGCGCACCAGCAACTGATGCTTGGGAATGAATTCCGCGATAGTTTCCAGGGGCATGAGCAGCTTGTTTCCACAGGATTCAAGGCGGGTAAAACTGATATCGCGGTTAAATCCTGAGACCATATAAAAGAGGAGAACAATTATGGGAAGCGCAAAAATAATGCTTCCGATAAAGATTTTTTCCAGAATTGTAAATCTGTTAAAGGATATTTTCATAATTATCCGCGATTCAGCTTAAAACGTGAAACTTCATTCTGCAAAACCTGTACCGCGGAGTTGAGTTGTTCCGTCACGCGTTTATATTCCATGAGAGAATCCCTCGTCTGCTCCGCTGCTGTGGACAACTGGTTCATAGCTTCACTGATCTGCCGTGCTCCTTCGACCTGCATGTGCATCCCCTCATTTACCACTTCGAATTGCGGACCGAGTTTCCTTGCCTGATCAATAATATCGCCGAGCTGATCGCCGATAATTTCAACAGCTTCCACGTTTCGTCGCACCCCTTCGGCAAATTTGTCCATTTCCATAACGCCCGACGAGACTGAAGACTGCATCTCCTTAACCATATATTCTATATCTTTCGTGGCTATTGCTGTCTGATCGGAAAGACGGGTAATCTCACGGGCAACCACTGAGAACCCTTTCCCGTATTCGCCGGCCTTCTCTGCTTCAATAGCGGCATTCAGAGATAAAAGATTGGTCTGATCCGAAATTTTGTTAATGGTTGTAACAACACCGGAAATCTTGTTTGCCTTTTCATTAATAATACCCAATTTTGACGATATATAACCGGTAGCTTCTATAAAGGCTCGCATTGACGACTGCATGCGGTTAAGCGAATCACGTCCTTCTTCAGCCATACCGGCAGTCTCTGAGGCTGTTTCACTGACGCCGCTCATAGTCTGCATCAAATCTTCGGATGTGCCGGATATATTATTGGTTATGGCGGTAACTTCCCGAATTGACGCGGCCTGTTCCGCTACTGTTGACTCAAGCTGTCTTGCTGACGCTGCTATTTCCGTTGTGGATGAAGTCACCTGTATGCCGGAAATCTGTACCTGTCCTATAAGAGAATCGAGATTTCGCGTCATGTGATTAAGGGCGCTTAAAAGCTGGCTGATTTCATCAGTTCCTTTGGCCTGCATTTCTTCTTCAGCATTATTTATCCGCAGATCGCCTTCCGCGACTAATTGTAAACTTTTTCGCATAACGGACAGGGGCTGTGTGATAGTCCTCGCAATAAGCCAGGATACCGATATAACAACAAATGTTAAGACAACCATTACAAGAGCCAGTTTCAGGGCTTTATTGATAAATATCTTATCAATATCATCCGTATACACTCCTGAGCCTACCACCCATCCCCAAGGCTCGAATCCTTTTACGTACGTAATTTTAGGCGTATCTTTTTCAGCGCCCGGTTTTCTCCATGAATATTCAACAAAACCGGACTTCTGGGCCCTTATTTTCTCAATAAAGGCAATGACAATTTTCTTGCCTTTAACATCTTTCAGCTCTGACTGGTCTTTTCCTTCCAGTTCAAAATAGGGGTGGGCAACCATGAAGGCTTTCATGTCGTTTATCCAGAAATATTCATTCCCTTCATAGCGCAGAGACCTTACCATATCCTTTGATTTCTGTTGCGCTTCTTCTTCGCTGATCTTGCCGTCTTTGGCGGAATTGTAATAGAACTGTATGACTTCATATGCTGTTTCCACAACGTTTCGTGTTCGTGTTTTTTTCTCTTCAAAGAGGTCATTCTTCAAAGATACAAGGAATATTAACTCAGTTAAAAAGAGGCTGAAGAGCGCTATCCCCACAATAATCCAGAATTTGTATTTAATCTTTAGTGTACCCATAAAATTAGCCATTTAATACCCCCATATGTAACCCTTGGAACATATTATCATAAAAAATCATGGATTTTTCAACGTTTTATCGTGCTCACCGATATTCCGAAGAAAGATACCGTCGCTGTAATATTCCCATGTCATTCTGATATGTATCGTAATACTTGCTTCAAATATGTTGTTATATCCTTTTATCTTTTTAGTCCTTAATGATGGATTTTTCTGATTGTCAATCATAAGAGCAAGCTTATCTTTCAATGCCTTCTTCGCGTCATCCGAAAGCTCTGCGACTCTTTCCCGAAAAAGGTTTGAAAAATAAATGTTCAAATTTTACAATCCTAATTTTTCAAAAAGCTCTTCTTTATTTGAAGCTTTATGTATTTTACCCTGATTTTTTTGTTTGTCTGCCTCTATCTCATTTTTCTGCCATTCAGGGCTGTAAAACCAGGCCTGGTCTTTCGGCACAACAACCACGGGCGTAATGACTAATTTACCGTCTTTTTCTTCAACATCGAGTTTGTCGCCGACTTTAAGATTTAACTTCTTTACGAAATCCTTCGGTATGGTAACCTGGGATTTTTGCTTTAAATCAACCAGCATGGGAGCACCTCTGTTGTACTGTCATACTTTCTAACATCATTGTATAGCAACTGATGTGCTAATTCAAACATAAACTTTTCAAAACCTCCTCAGGCATCCCGGTTATCTGTTTTCCCTGTCCGAATTAGTTCCCTTCGCATTCAATCCTCCTTGTCCCCGCCTGAGGCTGGCCGGCCAGCCTCAGGCGGATCGGCCAGCTCCCGTTTTCCTATTCGCTGATATGGAACGTGTGCCGGTTGTTAATCGTTCCCCTAACGACACCATTGACGTTGTTGCCGACCCATTTCTCCTTCCATTGCCTGTTGTAGATGAAAACCTTGCCATCCTTGATTTCGCCGTCCAGCTTGACGACACCGGCGGCAACGTTCTTGTCATTCTTCTGCTCCAGCTTGAAGGTCGATCCATTGATGGACGAGACATACATAGTGCCGTGCTGGCCGCCCATCGCGTTGGACGACCACTTCAGCGTCTTGCCGACGATGAAGAGGGCGGTCGAGACGGCCGCGCCACCGGCAGTGATCTTAAAGGTATACTTGGCGGACCCCGCCGCGATCCTGCCGTCGATCCCGGCTCCGGAGACCGTGCCCTCCCAGATTTCCTTCCAATTCCCGGTGTTTATCAGGACGATCTTCTGGCCGTTTTGGAGGACGGCGCCATAGAGTTTGATGACACCGGCGGCCTTGTTCATTTCGTTGGTCTGTTCGATCTCAAAATACTGGCCATCGGCATACACGACCCTCATCGCCCCGTAATGGCCCGATGAGGCTTGCCAGTTCAGCACGTTACCGTTTTTGATAAACGACTCGACCTGCGCGGAAAGCGTGACGGGAATGGCACACAGAGCAACCAGCAAAATTATAAATCTCTTCATCAGAATCTCCTTGTCAGCCCGGCCTTTTCGATGGCCTCGGGCTTTGTGAATTTGATTAGTAAAAACTTCCTTTTCAGGGAGTTGTTCGTGCCTGAGTAAAAAGCTTCGCATTGTACATTTCCGGAAGTTATCGTGTCTTCAGGCAAAAACCGCGCAGCCTGCCTTGCAGGAAGTGATGTACTGATTTTCAATCTCTTTTTGCAGAGATTAATCTTTCAAGCATGAGCTTCAACTCCGGTAATCGTTCCTGTGCGACTTTCCAGACAGTCTTCAAGTCTACACCCATGTAATCGTGTATAAGCACATCTCGCATACCAGCCATTTTGCTCCAGGGAATTTCAGGATGTTTCTGACGAAATGATGTTGGTATACGTTTGGTGGCTTCGCCAAGAACTTCGAGACTCCTGATTACCGCATTGACAGTCTTCTTATCTTCTGCAAATGTCTCGTAATGCATACCACGGGTGAATTCTTCTGCATCGGCAATAGCACTCAGGATATCGTCAAGGTAATCAGTCATATCACGACCCTTAGACATATTCAACCTCTGCCAGGATATATTTACCAATAGTCGGTTTAAGGGCTGTTTCCATAACCAGATCAACCTTATTATGCAGCCTGCTTTCAAGGTACTCACGGAGGTCCAGAAAATCGAAAAGATCAATATCACGACTGAAAGTGACAAGTATATCTATATCACTCTTTCTCCTTTGCCGTTCTCTGACGTATGAACCGAAAAGTCCAAGGCGCTGGACCCCATAGCGGGATTCCATTTCCGGCTTCATGCTTCTAATAATGTCAACTACCTCTTTTTTCCCCATAATAAATTACCCGCCAGCAGTTTAAATCTGATAAAAACATTAATTATATAGAAAGTATAGGTGAATCTACTTTTTATGTCAAAAGGATTAATCTAAATTGGGTAGAAAAAGCATTATAATCAGTAAATTGGCGGAACATTGTGTTAATTTCTTTCAGGCACATGAGAGTTATCGCCAGCACTATTCAAGACTAATAGGGGTGGTTTTATCTTTCTTCCACCTACTTTGGTATCATATTGATGATTATTGCAACATCTCACAGGGTCACCAATTGCCACCTGCAATGTTTTATATCGAAAGCAGTCTGCAAAAACTGCATTTCGGGAAGAAAGAGGTGCTTCAGGCAAAAACCACGCAGTATCAACTCCAGCAAGAAGGCGTTTTATACAAGTACGCAAAATCTTCTAACCTTCCAATCCTCGACCCCTGTCTATCGGTTTTTGCCGATAGCAATTTACATATCAGCATCCGAGGTATGCTTCCTTGACCCTTGGATCACCGATGAGTTCCGTCCCTGAACCGGAGATGGTAATCCTTCCGGTTTCAAGCACGTAAGCGCGCGAGGCAATGGACAGGGCCATGAGGGCATTCTGTTCAACAAGGAGGATCGTAACTCCGGAATCGTTAATTTCTTTGAGGATTTGAAAAATATCGCGAACCAGAAAAGGCGCGAGCCCCATTGAAGGCTCATCAAGAAGCATCATGCTGCCTCTGCTCATAATCGCACGGGACAGGGCAAGCATCTGTTGTTCTCCCCCTGAAAGCGTTCCCCCGAGCTGATTTCTTCTATCATGAATCCGTGGGAAAAGTGAAAAAATACGGTTATAGTCTTTTAAAACTTCTTCCTTATCCTTGCGCTGCCATGTGGCAAGCTTCAGATTTTCCATAATCGTGAGGTTCCCGAAAATACCGCGGCCTTCCGGCACATGGGCAATTCCCATAGCCACAATCTCATGGGCAGGCACATTTCGCAAATCTCTCTGCCTGAAATATATGCTGCCCTTGTAAGGTGTCATACCCGAAACAGCACGTAAGGTGGAAGATTTGCCTGCGCCGTTTGCCCCGATGAGGGTAACAATTTCACCTTCATTTACATGGAATGATATGTTGTCTACAGCCTTGATATTTCCATATGTGACAGTGAAATCTTTTACTTCAAGCGTAATCCCCTTTTCGCTCATCCCTGCATTTCCTTGCCCAGATATGCTTCAAGCACCAAGGGATTATTCTGTATCTCATGGGGTTTGCCCTGAGCTATAGTCTCACCGAAATCAAGTACAATGAGGCGCTCACAAATATTCATAACAAGATGCATCTGATGTTCAATAAGCAGGATGGTAAGGTTAAAATCGTTCTTTATCCTGTGGATAAGCTCCATAAGCCGGTCAACTTCCTGAGAGTTCATACCGGCGGCAGGCTCGTCAAGAAGCAGAAGCTTCGGTTCTGTTGCAAGGGCTCTGGCAATTTCTAATCTTCGCTGCAAACCATAGGGGAGATTCTTCGAAAGCTCATTTGCATGAATATCCAGGTTTAAATGGGCAAGCAAGTCCATGGAACGGGATATTATCTCTTCCTCTTCCCTGCAGAAACGTCCTGTATGAAAAAGCGCTTCAATGGGGTTGTATTTCACCTTTGCATAACAGGCAGTCCTCACATTATCAAGAACTGTCATTTCTTTGAAGAGACGGATATTCTGAAAAGTACGGGCAATACCGAGGGTGGTAATCTGATTCGGCGGCTTTCCGACGATTCGTGAACCTTCAAAAATAATGCTCCCCTGTGTCGCCCTGTATACACCGGTGATGAGGTTGAAAACAGTAGTTTTCCCTGCACCATTCGGTCCGATAATTCCCACAAGTTCCCGGGGCTCCAGGTCAATGTTGAAGTTTGATACTGCGCCCAATCCGCCAAAATAGTGAGTTACCCCCCGGGCATTGAGTATTGCCATTATCTGCCCTCTCTTTTCTCACGCCATCGTATGCTTGCAAAAATATCGCGCACAGGGATAAACCAGCTAAATTCTTTAAGACCCATAATGCCCCTTGGCCGGAAAATCATGAGCATTACCAGCATAAGCGGCATAAGCACCATACGCCATACGCCCATGGGCCTCAAAACCTCCAGCAGTACCGTGTAAATTGTGGCCCCGAGAATTGATCCTGCAATGGACCCGATACCGCCGAGGTATACCATGATAAGAATGTCCGTTGATTTTATAATGTCAAAGGCACGAGGACTGATAAACTGCAAAAGATGGGCAAACAGCGCTCCTGCAATCCCTGCAAAGAATGAGGATACAACAAATACAATGATTTTTACCTCTTTTGTATTAACGCTCATTAAGTCGCTTGCTATCTCATCTTCACGTATCGAGAGGACACCTCTTCCGAAATTTGAGTAAACAATGTTCCGTATCGCCCACACGGATAACGCTGCCCAGAAGAATACCCAGGGAAGTGTGGACAGCTTCTCCATACCGAGAAAGCCTCTGGGTCCGCCAAGGGCATCAATATTTTCTATGGCTGACTTTACAATCATGCCGAAGGCGAGGGTGACAATAGCAAGATAATCGCCTCTTGTTTTAAATGACGGAAAAGCGACTATCAATCCCACAAGGGCTGCGCCGATACCTCCCGCAAGGACTGCAAGGGGAAAAAGACATGCCGTCAAGTGAACGGGAAAAATTCTTACCGTCAGCCATGAAGCAATGTACGCGCCTACAGCCATGAAACCTGCATGGCCAACGGAGAATTCCCCCATATAACCGTTAATCAGGTTGAGGCTCAATGCGAGGATAATATTTATGCCAACATACATGAGGACAAGCTGTACATAGAGATCAAGGAGATCAAAATGATGGATTGCAAGGGAGGCAAGAAAAACAAGCCCCAGAAGCGCCGGTAAGAGCCAGCGCACATGCATCAATCTTCCCCGGAATTGCCTGATTTTATTAAATATGCCTTCCCTGTTTTCCACAGTTATACCTTCTGGGGATAGGGTTTGCCGAGTATGCCGTAAGGCCGGAATATAAGCAGTGCAAGCAGGAGCGCAAAGGCAACAATGTCGCGGTATGTAGAGGGGAAAAAGGCAACAACCATAATTTCCACCATGCCGAGGATATAGCCGCCGATCATGGCGCCCCGGATATTGCCGATACCGCCTACCACGGCAGATATGAAAGCCTTCCATCCCACCATAATCCCCATATACGGGTCGATTACCGGATATGCCAGGCCGTACATTACGCCTGCCGCTCCTCCAAGACCGGCGCCGATGGCAAAGGTTGCAGAAATGATCAGGTTTATCGGCACTCCCATGAGAGGTGCTATCGCCTTATCCCAGGAAATGGCGCGCATGGCCATTCCTACCATGGTCTTCCTTACAATCAGGTCCAGGATCAGCATCAACAATAATGAAAGTACAATAATAAATATCTGAAGAGAAGATATGGATACACCAAGAATAGTCCATGAAGTATGAGACATAAGCTGCGGTATTTGTTTAGGATAGGGATTTAAGGCAAGGGTAAGGTTTTCCAGAAAAAGGCCTACCCCCAGTGCTGTAATAATTGCAGATACACGGGGCGCCTGCCTTAAGGGTTTATAGGCCAGACGTTCAATTACAACCCCGAGAAGGGCCGTACCGAACATAGATATTAATATGACAGGCACAAAAGAGAGTTCCAGGGAAACTGCCGCAACAAAACAGAGAAAAGCCCCCACCATGAAGAGATCGCCATGAGCAAAATTTATCATGGTGAGAATTCCATATACCATTGTATATCCAAGGGCAATCAATGCATATATGCTGCCGAGTTGAAAGGCATTCATCAATTGCTGGAGGACATAGGACATTTTAAATCACCGCAATCCGTAACTGTATTTTTGTATTTCTGATTTTAAATTTAAAAAACAGCAATTACTGACTCGAAATCAACGCTAAGGTTTTGCAGTCGCAAAATATACGAATTTTCCGTCTTTAATTTGGAGTATCACCGCGCTCTTTACGGGATCGCCCGATCCTTCCTTGAACTGCATATTCCCTGTTATACCATCGTACCCGGAGATTCCGGCTAATGCATCCCTGATTGCCTGCCGGTCAATTTTATTGGCTCCTTTGATCGCCTGCCAGAGGAGCCCGAAGGAATCATAGGTAAGGGCTGCTACATCATCAGGCATAGCCCCATGCTTTGCCTTAAAGGCTTCGATAAATTTTGTTGCCGAAGGGGTTGCAGCATCAGCAGCATAATGGGTACTGAAATAATAGCCTTCACAGTCTTTACCGCAGAGCTTGATCAGCTCCTGGCTCCCCCAGGCATCGCTCCCGAGGAAAGGCCCCTTTATGCCAAGTCTTTTTGCCTGCTGGATTTGAAGAGGAACTTCACTGTAGTAGTTAGGTAAAAACACAATGTCGGGATCAGCTTTCTTTATTTTGGTTAACTGGCCGGAGAAATCCCGATCGTTGGTGGTGTAAGTCTCAAAAGCAACAATTTTCCCTCCGTCTTTCTCGAAGGTTTCTTTAAAGAACTCGGCCTGACCCTTATTGGCGTCAGAAGCAACATCGTAGAGCACGGCAGCTTTTTTTGCCTTAAGATTTTCCATGGCAAATTTGGCAACAACACGGCCCTGAAAAGGATCAGTAAAACAGGCCCTGAATACATATTTTTTTGGGGCATTTGTTTTGGCGTCAAGGGTAGTTTTCGGATTCGTAGACCAGGGGGTTATAAGGACAACCTTTGAACTCTCGGCAATCTCTGATGCAGGGATTGCATAACGGGTTGCACTCGGGCCGACTATTGCATGGACATTCTTCTGGGTAATGAGTTTCTGGGCTGCCGAAGCGGATTGATCAGCCTTGCCGGCGTTGTCTTCAATGAAAAGTTCTCCTTTATATTTTTTACCGTTGATATCGAGTCCGCCTGCATCGTTCACTTCCTGAACAGCCATTTCCGCTGCCTTCTTGCACGACTCACCCACGGCAGGCATGTCGCCCGTCAATTCAGCGATAACACCTATCCTGATAGTAGAGCCTTTTTCATTACTACAGGCAAAAAGGAAAACAGATGCAAACATGGACAAAACTATAAATAGAAAAGTTTTTTTCATAAAAATCTCCTTAAAGTTATAGAGCCTTTGATGTGCGGTTAGCATAACAAAGATAGGGCAGGATTGTCCACGATAAGTTGGCAGATTTTGTAACAGTCTGATCTTTCAGGAAGGTGCTGAAAGGCTTCCGGGCAACTCGCTCTTTTTAAGAAGATACTCAGTAAGGGATCACCCCGAAGGGGATGTTCTGTCGCTAACAAGTTTTTATAGAATGCTCAGACTGTTCTGGATAAGTTTTCTGACCCCGGAAAGCAGGTCTTCCTTTTCTTTTTCAGAGAATCCCTTTAGTATTTTTTCCTGACACTTATCCCGGTCTCTTTCAATATTTGCCAAGGCTTCTTTCCCCTTTTGAGTTATTTCAAGTATCTTTACACGCTCATCTCCAGGGTCTGATTTTCTTAAAATAAATCCATTTTTTTCAAGTCTCTTGGCAATGCCGGTCATATTGGCGCCGGGAACAAGCATAATCTGGCTTACATGAGTAATCCTGCTCTGACCGTTTTTTGAAGCATCGAGCACTCTAAGAACATTGTATTGCGGAAAAGAGATGTCGTAGTGCCTGAAAACAGTAGATATAACCCTCTTAAAAGTCTCTGCCGCTCTAACAACAGCCATCAAGAGCTTTTCTTCGCTGCACATATCATTTTTATAATCAATAATTGCCATAATTTTTCCCTTAGCAAATCGGTTTTTTTATATTATATCAGAATACATAACAAATAGAAATACCCAATGTTTTTAAGCATCAACAGCAAGGCAATTTTGGTTCTTCCGCATCAAAGCAATTCTGAAAATGTTACAGGCCGGTGACGATGATAAAGCCTTTTTTATGTTTGAAATTCTTTATCGATTATGTAAAAATCGTCCTGTTTGCTGAATATTGAATCGATGTATAAGGTATTGTCAAAATATAAATGAAAAACCGTTACGCAAAATGAGTATTGACAGATGTTTACAAAGAGAAAACAGGGGGAGTGAGAAGGAAGTATGGGAAAAGATTCCGCCGGATTCACATCAGCAAATAATGGCAGATGGGAGTCCGGCTTGAGTGGGCGACGGCATTTTAGAATTTTTACAGATGTGGATGGGCTGTGAGCTTTGCAGGCCGTAATCGTACTGAATGTACGATGGAGGATCGCAAGGCGAAGCAGACCGCCGCAGATTAAAAATTCTAAAATGCCGTCGCCCGACCAGGAGAAAAAAACTAATAAATGCTCAAGAAACAAAACAACTTAATGAAAGCTTTTGACAAAACCATGTATAATTTTAGGGGGTGTTTATGGAGACATCAGTGAGAAACTTTATCAGCAACAGTTTCCGTATTTTCTTCGTCTTAACCATGTTGCTTGTCATGTCCTGCGGAGCATTAAGCGATCCATCGGCAAAAACAGCACAAGAATTTGTGCAAAAATACTCCCAGGCCTATAAAGATGAGAATGCCGATACTATTGCGAAGATGACTGAGCTTGGCAAAACCCAGTCTGAAGAGTCATTTAAAGACGACACCAGGAAAGACATCAAGTCCAAAGGTTTCGGTTATGTGGCGTGGACAAATACCCGCTATGCGTCAGAAGAAGGTCATGACAAATACATCCGTGTTAATGTTGAAATTAAGGGGGCACGGTCTTCCATTGTTTTACTCAAGCGAGAGGGGTTGCTCAAGCTTGCCCTTAACCCCAGCGATTATGAGTAAAATGAGCCTCTAATCCAACATATCCTTGCTCATACCGGTTTGATATGATAATATTTACTGTTGTCCTGGCAATCAATATATAACAGGAAAATATGCCAATGCCAGTTAAAAAAAAGCCTCTTGAAACACATCATATCAGCCTTCCGGTCAATGGAAAAATCTATGAATTAGATATAGGTGGAGGCCACGGTCAGGTCGAACCCTCGCATACCCTTGCCCATACACTCAGGGAGACGCTCGGTTTGACAGGAACAAAAATATCCTGCGACAGCGGTTCCTGCGGGTCATGCACCGTGCTTATGGATGAGAAGGCGGTGCTTTCATGCATGACACTGACCATTGAGTGTGACAAAAAAAATATAACAACAATTGAAGGATTGAAAGACCCTGCAACAGGCAGGCTCGATCCTCTTCAGCAGGCCTTTATTGACCATACGGCTTTCCAGTGCGGATTCTGTACTCCAGGCATAATCATGAGCGCGAAAGCGCTTTTAACTGAAAACCCCTCTCCTGCGGAAGAAGAGGTAAAAGAAGCCCTTTCCGGCAATTTTTGCCGTTGCATCAGCCACTACCAGGTCATAAACGCGATTATGACATTATCAAAACAGGCAGGGCAGAAAAAATGACCGCCCCATACAGATTTATCGGCAAGGCTACGCTCCGCAAAGACGCAACTGATATTGTCACAGGCAATACACGGTTTCTCAATGATATAAAAATCGCGGACATGCTCTATGGAAAGGTGCTGAGAAGTCCTCATCCCCATGCCCTTATTAAGGACATCGACAAATCAGGGGCATTAAAACTGAACGGTGTAAAAGCGGTGCTTACCTGGGAAGATGTTCCTGACTGGAAGGGCGGTACGCCTCGTTACACACGCGTCCTGGACCGCAAGGTCAGATTCGTTGGTGATGCCGTGGCCCTTGTTGCCGCAACCAGCGAAGAGATAGCACGGGAAGCTCTTGGCCTGATAGATGTTAAATATGAGATTCTGCCTGCTGTCTTTGAAATGGAAGAAGCCCTGAAACCTGACGCACCTCAGTTGTATGACGAATTCCCCGGAAACATCGTAACTCCCGGCGTTCCCTTCTTCGGGCCGAAGAACCTGAAGGAAGTAGTCATGGGAGACGTGGAAAAAGGCTTTGAAGAAGCTGAAGTAATAACGGAAGGCACATTCGGTTATGAGAATATGCCTAACCCCATGCCCCCTGAACAGCCCGGTGTAATAGCTCTATGGGAAGAACCCGACTCAGCAACGCTTTGGGTGTCCAACCAGGCATCATACATGGACAAGATTACCCTCTTTCATGTTTTTGACAGAAAAGTGCAAGTGAGAACCATCGGCGGCCCCTGCGGCGGCAGTTACGGGTCAAAATTCATGTCCTGGCAGGTACAGGCTCATGCCGTACTTCTTAGCAGAGCAACGGGCAAGCCGGTAAAACTTGTTTTTACCAAGGAAGAACACCTTGCGGCGTTTACCCTCAGACCCGGATCACGTATGCAGGCCAAGGTAGGTATGAAAAAAGACGGGACAGTCACGGCAATATCAGGCAAATGGCTCATCGACACCGGTTACTATTCCATGACCACGCAATCACAGGTTGCTGTCGGCTGCGGCGAGGTACAGATCGCGGTGCGCTGTCCTAACTGGGACTTGAAACCCGTAATCGTCTGCACCAACAGAAACGCCTCCGGCATTGTGAGAGGTTTCGGGGGCCAGGAACTGAAATGCGCGCTCATACCTCTTTTGAGCCTTGCCATGGAAAAAGCCGGACTTGATCCCCTGGAATTTTTCAAGAAGAATTATGTCAAACCCGGTGACGGTTACTTCTGGCGGGACGGCATCTGGTATACATATCGCGGCGTGGACTATACGAAGACCATGGATAGGGGCGCCGAAGTGTTCGGATGGAAGAAAAAATGGAAAGGCTGGCTTACACCGACTGCTGTAAAGGGTTCAAAAAGAATCGGCATAGGCGTTGGCGTACATGGAAACGCAGACATCGGCGAGGACGCGTCGGAGGCATACGTACGCATTCACCCCGATGGAACTGCCATTCTCTTCTCCTGCATAACAGAGCACGGGACCGGGCAAAGGACAAACTTCGTCAAGATGGCGGCTGAGGTTCTGCAACTGCCCATGGAACGGATTTCCGTCGCCCCTTCCGATTCACTTATCAACCCCTATGAGTTCGGACCTGCAGGTTCCCGGGGAACATATGCCATTGGAAGCGCCGTCATTGCAGCAGCAGAGGATGCAAGACAAAAACTTTTTGAACTTGTATCCCCCATACTTGGAGCAGAGCCCTCCAACTTAGATACTGTAGACGGAACCGTCTTTGTCAAAGATAACCCGGGAAAACGGATACCCTGGAAGGCTATAGGCATAGACCGCACCATTACAGGCTACGGGCGGTTTGAACCGGATTATACCCTGTCAAACTGCATGATGACATTTGTCGAGGTGGAAGTTGATACGGAAACAGGTAAAGTAAACCTGCTCCGCGTTGTAAACGCCACAGATGTGGGGCAGATTATAGACCCGCCGGGCCTTGAAGGCCAGCTCAACGGGTGTCTCGGCTCAGGAGGCATTGACAGTGCCCTTTTCGAGGAAACTGTTCTTGATCATAAAACAGGTCATATACTCAACGCTAATATGATTGACTATAAATGGCGCACTTTTTCCGAACTGCCGGTAATAGACAATGTGGTGCTGGAAACTCCTTTTCCCAGCCACCGGTTTCATGCGGTAGGAGTCGGTGAGATAGCCACCACTCCCGGCCCTTCAGCAATACTCATGGCCGTATCTAATGCCATCGGCGCCTGGCTGCACGAATACCCGGTCACACCGGAAAAGGTTCTCAGAGCACTGGGCAAGGCAACCCATAAAATTGGAAAGTCGGGCAAAGCATGAAGCCTTTCAAACATACAAGTGCAAGAACAACAGAAGAAGCCTGTACGCTTCTTCTAAAATATAACGGCAAGGCCGTGCTTAACGCAGGCGGGACAGATATGCTCCTTGCCCTTAAAGGAGAGCATCTCTTCCATTACCCTGAAATTGTTATTGATATCAAGACAATATCAGGTCTCGATTATATCAATGAGGATGACAAAACACTGAAAATAGGCGCATTGACAAAACTTTCCCGTATTGCCATAGACCCCCTCCTTCAGAACAGCTATCAGGCACTCGCCGAAGCAGCACGATCTGTGGCCACGCCCCAGATTCGCAACGCGGCAACCATAGGGGGGAACCTGTGCCAGGATACGCGCTGCTGGTATTACCGGTATCCGCGCCATATCGGAGGACCGATTTGCTGCCTGCGGAAAGGCAATGGTCCCTGTCTTGCAGTTACAGGTGACAACCGCTACCATGCAATTATGGGCGGAAAGAGATGCTTTGCCGTTTGCCCTTCCGATACTGCTGTAGCCCTGGCAGCTCTTGACGCGGAGATACTCGTTATGGGGATAAAGGGGGAAAGAAGAATTCCTGTCATGGATTTTTTCAACCCTCTCGGGAATGTCCTTGCTCATGATGAAATGGTGAAAGAAATCGAGATTCAAAAAACATCGACAGCGTTGCGACAAAAATTCCTGAAATTCACCCTGAGAAATCCTGTGGATTTTGCTGTTGTCAGTGTTGCATCGGCTGTAGCCGTTAAAGAAGACATATGCACGGATGCGCGTATTGCTCTCGGGGCTGTTGCTCCCGGGCCGGTCCGCGCGAAAAAGGCCGAAGAATTCATAAAAGGGCAGCCCATTAACAAGGAAACTGCCGCCTATGCGGCAGAAGAAGCCCTTGCTGGCGCTCGACCACTGAGCAAAAACGCGTACAAGATTGAAATCGCGAAAACCCTTGTAAAAAGGGCATTATCAGGGGAGTGAAATTGTCTCTGTTATTCTTTCGAGATCTTCCGGTGAATAAAATTCTATGATGATTTTACCTTTGTTTTTCCGGTAAGTTATGTCTACTTTTGTACCAAGCCTTTCTCTGAGAGACTCTTCGACGTACGGGAATGGCGAGGTATTTTCAACTGACTTCTTTTTGACTTCCCTCTCAAGTTCCCTTACCGAAACACCTTCCATTAAAACCTTATCAACGAACCTTTTCTGCTCGTTTTCACTCTTAAGCGTTATCAGTACCCTGGCATGACCCTGAGAAATTCTCCCTTCAACAATCAGCTTTTTTATCCATTCCGGGAGTCTGAGAAGCCTGATAAAATTTGTGACAGAGCTCCTGTTAATCCCTATTTTCTTCGAAAGCTCTTCATGG
This sequence comes from uncultured Syntrophorhabdaceae bacterium, assembly GCA_964532465.1. Taxonomy (GTDB): domain Bacteria; phylum Desulfobacterota; class Syntrophorhabdia; order Syntrophorhabdales; family Syntrophorhabdaceae; genus JAPLKB01. Next base: position 31,775 of record CAZHHX010000009.1, read on the forward strand.
GTATAGCCGAACTCTTCAACAAATCTCTCGTATACTACGGCAACCTCGACAGCGTTCAGGTCTACCCTCTGAAGATTTTCAATCAAGGCTATCTCAAGAGCCTCTTTGTCATCAACATCTTTTATAACAGCGGATACCTCGTTAAGTCCTGCCATAACAGAGGCCCTGTATCTTCTTTCTCCTGCAATAATCTCATAGCCGCTGCCTTTTTTTCTCAGAATAACAGGCTGAAGAAGTCCTTTTTCCCTGATAGACGCGGCAAGTTCCGCAAGGGAATCATCCTTTATTTCAAATCGCGGCTGGGACTGACCTGCAACAATTTCCTTTATCGGGACAACTCTTGTTACTCCTCTTTCTTCAATGTCCTTGAGTATGGCGGATAAACCTTTTCCTAACGGGTCTTTTTTCAGCATCAGGCTCCCTTTTCAAGTATTTCTGAAGCAAGTTCAAGATAGCTCTCTGCGCCCTTTGAACATATATCATACAGCACGGCAGGCTTCCCATAGCTCGGCGCTTCACTCAGCTTAACGTTTCTCGGTATGACTGTTTTAAATACGCTGTCATTAAAGTAACTTTTTACTTCATCCATAACCCTGAAGGAAAGATTATTCCTCTTGTCAAACATCGTAAGAAGGACTCCCATAGTCTCCAGTTTCGGATTCAGTCTCCTTTTAATAACAGTTATTGTTCTTAAAAGCATTGCAAGCCCCTCAAGGGCAAAGTACTCACACTGCAAGGGTATGATGACAAAATCCGAAGCCACAAGGGCATTTATCGTCAGCAGGCCCAAAGAAGGGGGGCAATCTATAATGACGTATTTATATGCATTTCTCAATCGTTCCAGAATATTTTTTAAAATGAATTCTCTGCTTTCCGCGTCGAGAAGTTCAACTTCAGCGCCGATCAGGTCAGGATGCGCCGGGATTATATCCAGGTAAGGCACGTCCGTCTTCTTGATTACCTCTCTTACATCCTTATTACCGATAAGCATGTGGTACAGATGCGCGTAAAGACCGCTGTAAGTTATGCCGAAACTTGTCGTCGCGTTGCACTGAGGGTCAATGTCGATAATCAGGGTTTTTCTTTCGGACACGGCAAGGGACGCTGCCAGATTTACTGCTGTCGTTGTCTTGCCGACGCCGCCCTTCTGGTTTGCAATAGAAATGATCATGATATTTATTAGATTATCATAAACAATGAAAGTTGTAAAAGATTATAATAATTAAGCAAATAATTGTTCTTTACAGAACTTTATGCAAGGCGTATAATATGCGTATAAATAGAAGGAGGTGCATCTATGCCCAAAGGTAAGCTCAATATTACATTAGATGGTGATCTGATAGAATATGTGAAAATATATGCAGAAGAACAGCGAACTACAGTGTCCGAGGTTTTTACACAATTTGTCCTTAATCTTAAGCGTGTGAAAGAAAAAGACCCTACAGAAATCATTTTTTCAGATACTGAGTTTAAGGAAAGTCTCATGCAAACCATTTCAAAAATAAAAGCCGGAGACATGAAATGGTTTAAGTATGATGAGGTTTTCTAATGGAGACAATCTTTAGCAATAGTTTTGTTGAATCCCTCAAAAAACACAGCGCTCTCAAAAAAATAGTTAAAAAGAAAGTAGATATGATAATTGAAAGCCCAATACCTCTCGGAGAACCTTTAAGGGGAAACCTCAGAGGATATTATAGCTGTCCTGTTAAGAAAAATTTTCTTATTATTTATCTATATTGTAAACCATGCAGGAAAAAGAGTGATGACAAAATAGTTCTTTGTGCTGATTGCAATGAATATCAAGACGAAACTATAAGATTTGTGGATATGGGGCCGCACGATAAAATATATAAAAACGACACAGGCAAATAATTCATTCAGACGATCTTGTTTAAAAGAAAATATTGTGATAAATTTCCCGGAGATTTATTTAATGACAGACTTACGGAGTGGTATACGTGGAAGAGAATAAAGAAAAATGGCTTAATTATCTTGCCCTCACAACAGTTATCCTTGCAGTTTGCGCAACCCTGTCGACATTCAAGGGGGGCGGGTTTTCTACCCGCGCGGTGCTGAGCCAGACACAGGCGTCAGACCAGTGGTCCTACTTTCAGGCCAAAAGCATTAAAGGTTATATTTATGAGATACAAAAAGAAAAACTTGAACTCGAGCTTAAGACAATGGGTTCAAAGGTTCCCCAGGCCTTTACCGATGAATACATGGGAAAGATAGAGTCATATAATAAGAAGATAAAAAAGTACGACGAAGAAAAGGCTCAAATAGAAAAAGAAGCGCGCAAATTTGAAAAAATCAAGGAAGTGGCGCTTAAGCACTCCGAGTCATTTCACATGGCAGTCATATTTCTTCAGATTGCCATATTACTTTCATCCATTGCCGCACTGATGAAGAAAAAATACGTATGGGTCCTCGGACTTATTGCCGGAGTCGCAGGCATTATTTACTTTGCAAACGGATTCCTTACCGTTTTTTGATATTACGGTTTTAAATATTTGGTTCCCGGGAGAACACGGGGACCATTAAAGAATCTGTTTATGCTTGAATATTTAAATTCAATGAGCATTAAATAATATTACAATGGATATAAAACAAAAGGCCTCTTTATTCGCAATCGTGTCTGCGGCAATTCTCGCAACAGGCAAGTTCTCTGTCGGGTTGATCTCAGGCTCTATGGCTGTCATGTCTTCAGGCCTTGACAGCTTGCTGGACGTGTTCATGTCCGGCATGAATTTTTTTGCCATAAAGAAGGCTGCGGAACCGGCAGACCACGAACATCAGTACGGCCATGGAAAGGCTGAAGATCTGGCTGCCATAATTCAATCTCTTGTTATTGTCTTCAGCGGGGCGGCAATAATCTATACTTCTATTGATAAATTCCTCAATAAAGAACTGATTGCTTACTCCCGTTTTGATATCGGTGTCATGGTTTTTTCCCTTGTTTTTACCATTGCTGTTGCAACTGTTCTGAAGGTGGTGGGGAAAAAAACCGGCTCGCGCGCGCTCATGGCTGACGCGCTCCATTATACGAGCGACTTTTATTCCAACTCTGCCGCCATTGTTGCCATTGTTCTTACCTATTATACGGGAATGACCTATTTTGACTTGTTATTTGCAATAATAATAGGCTTAATCATCATCTTCTCAGCGATTAAAATATTCAGGGACGGGCTTTCGGGTCTTATGGACACCAGCATCCCTGAAAAAATTGAAACGGAAATCCGTAATATCATTGATGCAATGCCTTTTCCTTATGCGGGATATCACAAACTGAGAAGCCGTCTGGCAGGCAACAAAAAGTATCTGGACTTCCATCTGTTGATATGCAGAAAAGCGCTCATCGAAGAAGCGCATAATCTGGCTGAAGCAATAGAAACGAAAATGACTGAAAAGATGCAGGATTTAGATGTTACAATACATATCGAACCATGTCCCAAGGAATGCGCATTGACGGATGAAACATGTGTTGTCCTGAAAATGAAATTTCAGAAACATTGATGCAAAAGCCAGAAACAGATACGGTCTATTCCTTGTTTTCTTTATTATTCTGAGGGCTGTCTTGAGGTATTATCTTTTTTTTTCTTATTTTATGGTATAAAACGGAATATACTTTATCGGAAAAATACTCCATGGATAATAAGTTACTCACTTCAATAATTGATTTTTTACCTGACGCAACCTTTGTCATAGACAATGAAAAAAAAGTTATTGCCTGGAACAGAGCAATGGAAGAAATGACAGGAGTTAAAAGAGAGGATATTCTCGGGAAAGGCGATTATGCATACTCCCTTCCCTTCTACGGTGAGAACAGACCTATCCTGATAGATATTGTCATGGATGAAAGCAGAGAAGCGGAAGCGCTCTATGATTATGTGAAAAGCCGGGGCGATACCCTGTACGCAGAAACTTATGTTCCTTCACTTAACAACGGCAAGGGCGCTTATCTATGGGGTACCGCGGCCCTCTTATTGGATGATAAAGGCAATTGTCGGGGCGCGATTGAATCAATCCGCGATATTACCGAACGTAAGAATATTGAGATAAAACTCAGGGACTCAGAAGAGAGGCTGCGCACTATTTTTGACCAGACCTTCGAGTTTATGGGCCTTCTTACCGTTGACGGCACTTTGATTGCAGCAAACAAAATGTCTCTGGACTTAATAGGGGCAACAGAGTCGGATGTTCTGGGAAAACCCTTCTGGGAAACGCCATGGTGGAACCATTCAGAAACGGAGCAGGACCAACTGAAAAATGCTATACAGAAGGCGTCTTCGGGAGAACCTGTAAGGCTCGAAACCACCCACATAGACAGAAACGGCCGGGTCCGTTATGTTGATTTTTCCCTCAGACCTGTAGTTGACGGAGAAGGGAATATAATTTATCTGAACCCTGAAGGTCATGATATTACCGAGCGCAAAGAGGCTGAAGAAGAATTAAAAAATAGAGAAGAAGAGCTTGAGATTAAGTCAACGAATCTTGAAGAGGTTAATACAGCCCTCAAGATTTTACTGAAAGAGCGGGAAAACGACAAAGTTGATCTTCAGGAGAAGATAATATCCAATGTAAAAGAGCTGATTTTCCCTTATATCGAAAAACTAAAAAAAAGTCGCCTGGATTCCAGCCATATGACATATGTAAATATAATTGATACAAACCTGAATGACATTGTTTCTCCATTTCTGCAAAAAATGGCATTAAAATTTGCCCATCTCACACCCACGGAAATACAGATAGCCAATCTTATTAAAGGCGGAAGCACGACAAAGGAAATCGGTATGACGCTGAATATGTCTTCAGGAGCAATCAATTTTCATAGAAACAACATCAGAAAAAAACTCGGTTTAAATAAATCAAAAGTAAACCTGAGATCCTACCTGGTTACATTATAAAGGGGCTAACGTCGCCCCCTCCACCGGCACAGCCGTCGGAGCCTCCCCCTCTCGCTTGCTGTGCAAGCTATTTATCTCGCTGACGTTTATGCGCGCTGGGCTAACGCCTGTCCCCTCTTAACTTCCCGTATCAACGTAGGACGTCCGCTCACTTACGTTCACTGGGACGTCCGCTTGCGCTTGGACGTAAAAATGCCTTTCTCGTCCTACGTCCCACGTCCCACGGCCCTACGGCTTGCCCTGCAAGCTAAACAGATTCTCATGTAACACTAATATAAGTATTTACCTTATATAATACTGATTATTATCTTATATTTATTTGCCTTAAGCCGATTCCCCTCCAAGCGAAAATATAATTAGAGCATTTGAAGATATTAGGTATGCCGGTCATATATCTCTTATGACAAGATTTATTAATATGGAGAAGTCAAAATGAAAAGCAGGGTTGAAGATTCGGATAATAAAAGGATATTGAACTTGTATGACGAATTTACCATTCAAAGCGCTGGCGAATTTAAAACCATATTGAAGGACTCACTTGAAGCAGCGGATATTCTTATAATAAATACTGAACATATTACTGAAATTGACCTCTCATGTCTCCAGCTTCTCTGCGCGGTACACGAAAGCGCAGTGCATGAGGGAAAAACAGTTACCCTGGATCACGGCCAATCAAAAGTTGTCGCCGACGCGCTCCTGCGGGCGGGGCATGCCCATCATTCCGGGCATGAGAAGTTTTTTTTGACGGAGGCATCAAATGGCTAAAAGAATCCTTACAGCAGATGATTCTGCCAGCGTGAGACAGATGGTCTCATTTACTATAAAAAACGCTGGATATGAGGTTGTGGAAGCAGTGGACGGCAAAGACGCCCTTTCCAAGTTAAACGGCAGCCCCATTCACATGGTGGTTACAGACCTCAACATGCCGAATCTTGACGGCATAGGTCTGTTAAAAGGCATAAGAGCAAATCCGGCATATAAATTTATCCCTGTTATCCTGCTTACAACAGAATCCCAGGAATCAAAAAAGCTGGAAGGCAAGGCTGCCGGCGCTACAGGGTGGATTGTAAAACCGTTTAAACCGGAACAATTAATTGCCGTCATAAAGAAGGTGCTTGGATGACAGACTCCTATAGCGATGTTTTTAAAGAAGAAGCCCGTGAAAAACTGCTCGAACTGGAAGATGCCCTTCTTGAACTCGAAGCAAATCCTGAAGACGCGGAACAGATAGGATGTGTTTTTCGTGTTATGCACACCATCAAAGGTTCCGGCGCCATGTTCGGCTTTGATGATATCGCGGCCTTTACCCATGAAATTGAGACAGTCTACGACAAGGTTCGAGACGGAAAGATACCTGTCACGAATAAACTTATAGATATTACCTTGCAGGCAAAAGATCAGATAAAATTCATGCTTGACAAAAGCCCCCAAGGCGAAGACCCACAGAAGCCAATATTGCAAAAGACAATAAGCGCTTTTAAAAAATTGGCTTCAGGAGATGAAGAGCCCACCCCCCCAACTATAAATCCATCTTCCTCGTGGGCTTCGCCACCCACCATACAAGAATTACCATTGGAAAGTGAAATTACCTATCGCATACGTCTTAAACCGGCTGCGGATATTTTCATGACAGGCGCAAACCCCTTACTCCTGCTCGACGAACTCCGTTCTCTGGGTGAATGCAGGGTGATAGCTCAGACAGATGCCATACCCCGCCTGGAGAACATAAATCCTGAATCCTGTTATACCTGCTGGGACATTATACTTACAACCGATAAAGGGACTAATGCCATAAAAGACGTCTTCATCTTTGTGGAGGATAGCTGTGAGATAAAGATTGATGTTATAGATGCCGGTGCGGCAACAGAGCCTGAAGAGGACTATAAAAAACTGGGTCGGATACTTACTGAAAGGGGCGACATAACAGAGGAAAGCTTGAACAACGCCCTCAATACAAAGAAATACCTCGGGGAAATACTCGTTGAGAAAGGATTGGTTACTCACGACAAAGTAGAATCGGCGCTTATAGAACAAGAACATGTAAAAAAGATACGAGAGAAGGCTCAGGCAAAAGATGATGGCTTATCAAGCATACGGGTGCCTGTAGAGAAACTTGACTTGCTCGTAAATCTTGTCGGGGAGCTGGTAACTATTCAGGCAAGGCTTACCCAGACTGCTTCAAGATTCTGCAACGCCGATTTCACTTCCATTGCAGAAGAAGTGGAAAGACTTACGGCAGAGCTTCGCGACAATACATTAAATATCCGTATGCTTCCCATCGGCACCACCTTCGGAAGATTTAAAAGATTAGTCAGGGATTTGTCCCAGGATCTGGGAAAGGAAATTGATCTGATGACTGATGGAGGAGAGACGGAATTAGACAAAACAGTAATTGAAAAATTGAACGATCCCCTTGTTCACCTTATCAGGAATTCCATAGACCACGGCATTGAATCTCCTGATCTTCGTATTGCTTCAGGCAAACCCAGGGCAGGGACAATCAGGCTGTCGGCCATTCATTCAGGCGCGCATGTGATAATCCGGATTAAAGATGATGGAAAGGGCCTTGACAGGGATGCGATTCTCGCAAAAGCAGTCAGCAAAGGCCTTGCTCCTCCGGGCGTGGAACTTACTGACAAAGAAGTCTTCGGATTTATCTTTCAACCGGGTTTTTCAACCGCAAAGGAAGTAACAAACGTATCCGGACGCGGAGTGGGCATGGATGTAGTGAAAAGAGCAATAGAAACCTTGAGGGGCTCCATAGACATACAGAGCGAAAAAAATAAAGGGACAACAGTGACGGTTAAGCTTCCGCTGACTCTTGCAATTGTGGACGGGCTTCTTGTTGAAATGGGAAATGACCATTTTGTTATCCCTCTTTACCTTGTTGAAGAATGCGTGGAACTTACCCGTGAAGACGTATTAAATGCCCACGGAAGAGACATTGCCTATATTCGCGGCGATATGGTCCCCTATGTCCGGCTCAGAAAGGAATTTGATATTAACGGCAACGTACCCACCATTGAACAGATTGTTGTTACCGGTATTAACGGCGACAGGGTAGGTTTAGTCGTTGACAGAGTAATAGGAGAACACCAGACAGTCATTAAAAATCTGGGGGCGCTTTATAAGGATGTAGAAGGCATCTCAGGAGCAACCGTTCTTGGAGACGGGACAGTAGCGCTGATAGTGGACGCGCCGCAATTAATAAAAAACGTGGAGAGAGAACAAAAGACGTTTCAATAACCGTAATCGTCTTAATAGCAGGAATAAAAAGGAGGATATGCAAAATGAATTTAAAAGACATGAAGATTGGCGTCAAGCTCGGTTTGGGGTTCGGGGTTATACTGACATTACTTGTTGTATTGGCTGTTGTCGGCTTTTTTAATCTTTCATCGCTGACAGGAAAGCTTGACAGGATTGTGCAGATAAATAATCAGAAAATATTCGATACCCAGGAAGTAGCGGCGGCAGTCAATACAATTTCCTTTGCTGTGGCTCAGATAGCATCAACTAATGATAAGTCTTCATGGGAAGCGGCGCAGAAGAGAATAGAGGAAGCAAGGGGTGTTTACAAAAAGTCCATTGAAAATCTTGTAAAGCTTGAGACCACTGAGGAAGGGAAGCAGCTTATTGAAAAATTCAAGGCTCAACTGGCATCAGGCAAGACAACAAATGACAAGGTTATCTCTATTGCGAAAACAGGGAGAGTTGCTGAGGCCGCGCAGGCTTTCGAAAAATTCTCCATTCCGGTAATCTGGGCCGTCAATGACGCATCCCATGGAATAATGAATTATCAGGAAAAAAATGTACGGGCTGCCTATGAAGAAGTAAAAAAGAGCATAAATATGGCCAGAAGTGCCTTTATTGTGATTTCTATTCTGGCTCTTCTTGTGGGCGTTGCTTTTGCGCTCTACCTTTCTGGAATTATCAAGCGGCCAATTCAGAAGACAGTTGAAATGATTCAGGAAATGGGCAAGGGTCATCTCAGTATGCGGCTGAATATGCATCAGAAGGATGAGATAGGCGTTATGGCAGCTACTATGGATCAGTTTGCCCATGATCTTCAGACTGTTGTCGTGGGAACTATGCAAAAAATTGCTGAAGGCGATGTAAGCATGGAAGTAACCGGAAAAGACGATGGAGACGAAATTGCGCCGGCATTGAAAAAAACAATTGAATCGCTGAGAGGTCTTGTATTTGAAACCGGTATGCTGGCAAAAGCTGCCGTTGAAGGCAAGCTGGCAACCCGCGGCAATGCGGAAAAGTTTAACGGCAGTTATAGAGAGGTTGTCTCCGGCGTCAATCAGGCATTGGATGCAGTTGTGGGACCTCTTAATGTAGCAGCGGAGTATGTGGACAAAATCAGCAAGGGTGATATGCCCCCTATGATCACACAGGAATACAAAGGCGACTTTAATGGAATTAAAAACAATCTCAACGGATGTATAGATAATATAAATACTGTCATAAATGAAATGAATAAACTCTACACAGAACAGAAGGCGGGAGACATAGAATATCTTATCCCTGCCGACAAATTTGCCGGTGCGTATAAACAGATGGCTGAAGGGGTGAACGCGTCAGTCATGCTCCATGTTGACAATATTCTTAAGATACTGGGCATACTCACTTCCTATTCCGAAGGCGACTTCTCTCCTGTTCTTGAAAAGCTTCCCGGTAAACAGGTTATTGCCAATGAGAAGATGGATGCGCTCCGTGATTCCATGAATGAGGTCACCCGCATTGCTCAGGAGATTGCCTCAGGCAACCTTGTTCTCACGGTTAAAGAGCGTTCCGCTCAGGACAACCTCATGAAAGCTTTCGCCGCAATGGTTTTAAAACTTACCGAAGTTGTCAATGAAGTGAAAACAGCAGCCGATAATGTTGCAACAGGAAGCCAACAGATGAGCAGCGGTTCCCAGCAGATGTCTCAAGGCGCAACAGAACAGGCAGCATCGGCGGAAGAAGTTTCGTCCTCCATGGAACAGATGGTCTCCAATATAAAGCAGAACGCAGACAATGCTCAACAGACAGAAAAGATAGCTTTGAAGGCTGCCCAGGATGCACGGGAAGGCGGCAAGGCTGTGACGGAAACAGTTTCCGCCATGAAGGAGATTGCTACAAAGATAAACATCATTGAAGAGATTGCGAGACAGACGAACCTCCTTGCCTTAAACGCCGCAATAGAGGCAGCCAGAGCAGGTGAACACGGTAAAGGGTTTGCGGTAGTTGCCACAGAGGTAAGGAAACTTGCCGAGAGAAGCCAGACAGCGGCGGCAGAAATCAGCAAACTGTCCGCATCCAGCGTGGATGTTGCAGAAAAGGCAGGCCAGATGCTGACAAGGATTGTTCCCGACATCCAGAAAACAGCGGAACTTGTGAGCGAAATCAATGCTGCAAGTAATGAACAGAATACCGGCGCAGAACAGATCAATAAAGCAATCCAGCAGTTAGATCAGGTCATCCAGCAGAATGCCTCGGCAACGGAAGAAATGGCGTCAACAACAGAGGAGCTTTCCTCCCAGGCAGAACAATTACAGGATACAATAGAATTCTTCAAAGTGGCAGACAATGGTTCGGCAAAAAAGGGAAAAACAGAGCGCAGAAATGTAAAGCCAGTATTTCAGAATATCCATACTCCCATGATAAACATGTCAAAGGGCAACAACGGTCATGACAGACATACAGGCATTGCCCTTGAACTTAATAGTGGAAAAGATTTGACGGATGATGAATTTGAAAGTCTATAATAATAAAGACAGTGAATAGTCGTTAGTGAATAGTTGAGAAACAGTGAATAGTGAATAGTATTTAGTGAATAGTTTAAAGGTGAAAAAAATGAGAAAAGCAGTGAACAGAATACCAGATGTTAACTCTGAATTAGTCTTTAACTATTCACTATTCACTGCCTTTTAACTATTCACTGTTCACTATTCACTATTCACTGCCTTTGAAGGAGGAACCATGAGTGTACCATCTATAACTGATACAAGACAGTACCTGACATTTCAACTTGCGGAAGAAATATTCGGAGTAGACGTGTCCCATGTAAGGGAGATACTTGAATTCAATACTGTTACAAAGGTGCCCAAAACCCCGGATTACATGAGAGGGGTCATTAACTTAAGAGGCAGCGTAGTCCCTGTTCTTGATATGAGATTAAAATTCGGCATGACTATGACAGAAAAGACCGTTAATACCTGCATCATAGTTGTAGAAGTATCCTTTGAAGGAGAAACCACCATCATTGGCGCTCTTGTTGATTCCGTGGATGAGGTTTTTGAGCTTGAACCTGACCGGATAGAGCCCGCGCCCAGGATAGGCATACAGCTCAAAACCGAATTCATAAAAGGTATGGGCAAGAGGGATGACAGGTTTATTATTATACTTGATATTGACAGAGTCTTTTCAACAGAGGAACTTGCCGTGGCGCAGGGTATGGAGGAAGGCGGGAATCTGGAGATGGCAGGGAATCAGTAGAGAAAGGCGAAGAGCTTCCTTGTGAGCGTCCGTTAATGAAGGTAAAATTTAATATTAGTCTGTTTTATGCGAAAACTATAATATGGAAAAGGACGGACAGGAAATACAGATGAATAACCTCAAACAGTCAGCATTATTCCGGTTGCTATTTTTCCCATACTAAAATATTGTTTTTACTATGAGGTAAATAAACATGATAAATGACGAGCGTTCCAATAGTTCAACCGTTACTATGTCCAATAAGGACTTCACCCGTCTTAAGGATTTTATCTACAACGAGTGCGGTATCAACATCGTCGATTCAAAAAGGACTATGCTGGAAGCTCGACTCCAGAAGAGGCTCAGAACACTGAATCTTGCATCCTTTTCCACTTATTGTGATTATCTTTTCAGCCCGGAAGGTATACAGGAAGAATTAACGGATATGATAGACCAGGTTACCACGAACAAGACTGATTTTTTCCGGGAGCCTGCCCACTTTGAATATCTCATCCGGAATGTTCTCCCTCATCTTGCCCGTACAAGAAGGAATAGTTATTTATGGAGCGCAGGCTGTTCAAGCGGGGAGGAGCCCTACACACTGGCTATGGTGTTAAACGATTTTGCGAATATTAACAAAGGTTTTAATTTCCTTATCCTTGCTACGGACATATCCACCAGAGTCCTTGATAAGGCGAAGTTTGCCGTTTATGATGAGGAACGCATAAACCCTGTTCCCCCTGAAATGAGAAAGAGATATCTCCTTAAAAGTAAGGACAGGACAAAGAAACTTTATCGTGTTGTGCCTGCTTTACGGGAACAGATCAGATTCAGAAGACTGAACTTTATGGACAATGACTTCGGCTTTCGTGAACCAATGGATGTGATCTTCTGCCGGAATGTTATCATATACTTTGATAAACCGACACAAGAGAGGCTTTTAAATAAATTCTGTCAGTACTTGTCACCTGACGGTTATCTTTTTATGGGACATTCAGAGACGCTCTTCGGCATGAATGTGCCTCTGACCCAGGTAGCGCCAACCATATACCGGAGACTTGCTTGAGGGTTTTTCTGAAACCGGGAGACCTGTATATATCTGATATACCTACTATGGTTTCCACAATCCTCGGTTCATGCATTGCTTTGACAATATTTAACAAAAGATTAAAAACGGGCGGCATATGCCATGCCATGCTGCCCAGGAGTCCTTACGCGAAGGAACTCAGCGCCTTCCGTTATGTTGACAGTTCTATTTTTTATATGCTCAGTAAGTTTGAAACACTGGGCATCAGGAAAGATGAGATGGAGCTAAAGCTCCTGGGCGGCGCCGATGTAATTGACCGCATTAATGATGAAACAGCATCAATAGGACAGAAGAACATAGAGATTGCATTGGAAATCATCAGAAATGAGCGTCTTCAGATTGTGGTATCCGATGTGGGTGGCAAAATGGGCAGAAAGGTACATTTCTATACTCACACAGGCAAGGTGTTATTGAAACGCATAAACTCGGTCCGCAGTTCACAATCCATAATCAACGGGATACAAATTAAAAAGGACTTGATTATTGCATAAGAATTATGAATTAATTGAGAGGTGCCCATGAACAGAATCAAAGTGCTTATTGTTGATGACTCGGCAGTAGTACGTCAGGCAATGACGGAGATACTCTCCTCCGATCCCTTAATTGAGGTCATCGGCTCGGCCCGGGACCCCTATCTTGCCGCAGAGAGAATGAGAGAAGTGGCCCCTGATGTCATTACTCTTGATGTGGAAATGCCCCGGATGGACGGTATTACCTTTCTCCAGAAGATTATGTCCCAGCACCCGATCCCTGTTGTTATGTGTTCAAGTCTTACTGACGACGGTTCGGAAACAGCCCTGAAAGCCCTTGAATACGGCGCTGTTGACATTATCCAGAAACCGAAAATGGGTGTCAAGCAGTTTCTGGAGGAATCGAAGATTCTTATCTGCGATGTGGTAAAAGCCGCTGCAAGGGCGCGTACAAAAAAAACTGTCGCAAAGCCCATTCATGTAGAACCAAAGCTTACCGCAGATGCTGTTATTGCAAAACAGGCAAATAAGTCAATGATCCAGACCACGGAGAAAGTTGTTGTTATAGGAGCATCTACCGGAGGAACAGAGGCATTGAGGGTTTTCCTGGAAGCGCTCCCCGAAGATGCAGCCGGTATGGTAATTGTGCAGCACATGCCGGAAAACTTTACCCGTGCCTTTGCAAACCGGCTTAACACCCTCTGCAGGGTTTCTGTCAAAGAAGCGGAGAACGATGATACGGTCATAAGGGGTCGAGCGCTGATTGCGCCGGGGAATAAACATACGCTTTTGAAAAGAAGCGGCGCCCGCTATTATGTGGAAGTAAAAGACGGACCATTGGTATGTCGTCACAGACCATCCGTGGATGTACTCTTCCGCTCAGCGTCCCGTTATGCCGGAAAAAACGCGGTAGGGGTGATTATGACCGGTATGGGAGATGACGGGGCAAATGGCATGCGGGAGATGAAAGAGGCGGGGTCCTTCAATATTGCCCAGGATGAAGCATCCTGTGTCGTATTCGGCATGCCCAAAGAGGCAATTAAACTTGGGGCAGTAGACAAGATAGTACCGCTGGAAGGTATTATGCAGCTTGTCCTGAATAATACATAATAAGTTTTGTAAACAGTTGGGAATGGAAAGGCATAAGCCCCGGTAAATTGTTGCGCAGGAGAAAACCATGGGTAACACAAACAATATCCTGATCGTAGAAGACAGCAAGTTACAGGCAGAGGCGCTTAAAAAAATACTCTCGCAAAAGGGTTATATTGTAACCGCTGCAAAAGACGGGCTTGAAGGACTCTATGCCCTCATGAATTTAATGCCTGATCTTATCATCAGCGATGTCTGGATGCCTAATATGAACGGCTATGAGTTTTGCCGCGCGGTGAAGGATGATGTAAAGCTTCAGGGCATTCCGGTTATACTGCTTACATCGCTATCCGATTCCGGGTATATTGCTCAAGGTCTTGTGGCAGGGGCTGATTACTATCTCACAAAACCTTACAGTGAAAGTCATTTGCTGTCAACAGTGGACTCCATCCTCTCAAATCCTGAAATATATACCGGAGGCAACGGGCAAAGCATATTTGAAATCAACATCAAAGATAAGGTCATTAAGGCCTCGATAGACCCTCAACATATATTGAATTTTCTCTTTTCCACACATGAAAGTCTCCAGAACGAGAACCGGAGCCTTATTAAAACAAAGGACGAACTGAGAACACTGAATAACAGTCTTGAAGAGCGAATAAAAGAAAAAACACATTCCCTTGAAATGGAGATTGAAGAACGAAAACGTGCCCAGGAAACCCTCCTGAGAACATTGGGGGGCACTGTTGCTGCTTTATCTACGGCTGTAGAGATGAGAGACCCCTACACGGCAGGTCATCAGCTAAGGGTTTCCCGGCTCGGATGCGCCATTGCTGTGGAACTGGGTCTATCTGAAGAACGAATTGAAGGGATGCAGGTAATGGGATTTCTCCACGATATCGGGAAAATCATCGTCCCCGCGGAGATCCTCAGCAAACCGAGCAAACTCACGGAGTATGAGTTCCGTTTTATTAAAGAACATTCCCAGGCAGGTTATGACATACTGAAAGGTATAGAGTTTCCATGGCCTGTGGCATCTGCCGTTGTTCAGCATCATGAGAGACTGAACGGCTCAGGTTATCCTTCAGGTCTTGCCGGGGATGAAATTATTCTTGAAGCAAAGATACTTGCTGTTTCAGACGTCATAGAATCAATGGCATCACACAGACCTTACCGGCCTGCTCTGGGCATTGAAAAGGCTTTGGATGAAGTGACAAAAAACAGTGGGTTGCTCTATGATCCTCATGTGGTAAAATCGTCACTGAGATTGTTTAAAAAGAAAGGATTCAGTTTTGAAGGGTAAAGCCATGACGCATGAGCGGGGGATTACAGGGAAAAATAAATCCCGGAGCCGGGAATCAGGTCGTGGATACCCGGCTCCGGGGTGATAACTAAGATCTTATGCTGTAAAATACTTCTTTCCCTCCAAAAACCGCGGTACTCTCCATCTCTTCTTCTATTCTCAGCAGTTGATTGTATTTAGCAATCCTCTCGCTTCTCGACGCAGAGCCTGTTTTTATCTGTCCCGCATTTGTCGCAACAGCAAGATCCGCGATGAAAGTATCTTCAGTTTCTCCTGACCGATGGGAAATAACGCAGGTATAGCCGGCCCTTTTTGCCATTTCAATTGTTGTAAGCGTTTCAGTTACTGTTCCGATCTGATTTAGTTTTATCAATATGCTGTTTGCTATGCCACCTATTATGCCTTCCCTGAAAATTGCAGGGTTTGTTACAAATATGTCATCCCCTACGATCTGTATCTTTGACGCGCATCTGTCTGTAAATTTTTTCCATCCTTTCCAGTCGTTCTGCGCCAACCCATCTTCTATTGATATGATGGGGTAGTTATTTATAAGCGATTCATAGAAATCAATGAGCTTATCACTGGTCCATACATTACCGTCTATATGGTATTTCCCCTTTTTATAAAGTTCACTGGCAGCGACATCCAGGGCCAGTAATATATCTTCTCCGGGTTTATATCCTGATTTTTCAATAGCCGCAATGAGAGTATCGAGCACTTCTTTTGTAGAGGCGATCTGCGGAGCGAAACCTCCTTCATCGCCTACTCCCGTGGCATACCCCTTATCTTTATATACGCCCATCAGGGTATGAAAAACCTCAACGCCCATTCTTATCGCCTCTTTAAAACTGTCTGCGCCGACAGGCACTATCATAAATTCCTGCACATCAAGGGGGTTCTGGGCATGAGCGCCGCCGTTTGTCACATTCATCATCGGCACGGGGATCTCCCTTGGTCTGATGCCTCCTATGTACCGGTATAAGGGCAATCCCAGATAGTCTGAAGCTGCTCTTGCAACTGCCATTGAGACTCCGAGAATTGCATTGGCGCCGAGATTGCTTTTATTCTCCGTTCCATCAAGTTCAATGAGAAAATTATCAAGATATGCCTGTTCAAGGGCGTCGAATCCTTCAATTTTTGACGCTATCGTCTTATTTACATTCTCTACTGCTTTCTGGACGCCCTTTCCGTTATATCTTTTTTTATCCCCATCTCTCAATTCAAGAGCCTCTCTCTCGCCGGTTGACGCGCCGGAAGGAACGATTGCCCGGCCTATAGCCCCGCTTTCAAGCGCAACTTCAACTTCTACCGTGGGGTTACCTCTGCTGTCCAACACTTCACGGGCAAAAACATCGTATATTGTTGACATAATGTACCTCCTTTGGAATATGAGATGAGTGATATGCGCATAGACGGGGCCTGAAAAGTCGAATGCTTAAGACTCATGGCTTTGTTTTCTGCGATTTTGAGAATAACACAGTACAAAAAAACCGTCAAATACTTTATATTGTTTGGAAGGAGGAATAATATGCTGAGAAAATTGATAATTGGCGGACTGTTTATATTCATTATTCTGTTGAGTTCTGCAATGTCCGGGTTTGCGCAGAACGATGCCGATGCAAAAGTAATGGAAAAATTTAAAGAAGCCTTTCCGAGAGTTAAGGCCGAGAATATAAGTAAAACAGACATCCAGGGTATGTATGAGGTAAATATTCCGGGAAAGATACTGTATTATTTTCCGGAGAAAGATTATCTCTTCGCCGGTTCCATATGGAATTCCGCAGGCAAAAACCTCACCGATGAACGTGAAAGCGTAATAATAACGGAAAAAGTTAAAAATCTCTCTCTTGAAAAAGCTTTAAAACTCGGGAAGGGTGAACGTGTTATCATTGAATTCACCAATCCTGATTGCTCCTATTGCAGAGACGCGTCAAAGTTTCTTTCCGAACAGGAAAATATTGTAAGATACGTGTTTTTTGTTCATTTCGGAACAAATAAAGATACGGAGCAGAAAATAAGATATGTACTTTGCGGGAAAGACAGGGAAAAGGCCTATAAAGAGGCAATGAACGGCGACCTTGATAAGATGGGGTTTGCTCTCTGTAATGACGAAAAAGTAGAAGCTCTTCTCAATGAGCATAAACGCATTTCATCGGCAATAGGCATTAACAGCACCCCGCAGTTCTGGATAAACGGAAAACATGTTCAAGGCGCGGATATACCATTAATTGGAAAACTTCTTGGCATTGAGTCCAAGGAGCAGCAGGAGAAAAAGCAGTAGAATTTTTTTGCACTGATTTTTTAAGTATTTTTGTCATTTTTTCACTTGGACGATCAACGGCACGGCAGATAGGGTTTCATTACGAGCGAAGTCGAGCAAAAATGTCCATCTACGACAATATGCGCTGTGCCTTGCAATCCTCCAGTCTATCAGGAGCCTTTATGCGAGATTCAAGAAAGTTGATTATTTCTATCAAAATTTAATGTTGATTATCTATTTCTTCAATATCTATTGACAGTGGTTGATCCCATTCGATAGACTTTATCAGATTCTACACGTTGCATCGCATGATCCAGTCCCATTAATCGTTTTCAGGAACTTCCCGAAGTGTCTGTCTAATTTCGAAGTGTGATTGATCAGCCAATCTATGATGAGTATCTGTGCACGGAAAAGTATAAAGGCTCGGTGCATGGCAAGGTCATTTCTGATTTTATTCAAAAAGGCCTCAAAGTACCTTGAGAATCTTCGATGTTGGTCTATCTGAAGTTGAAGGAAGGGATAATTGTTTTCAGCCATACACCGTTCCTCCGTAGCAAAGTGTCTTGAGATGTAGTCATCAAGGAACTCGATTACCGTATGAAGCTGTGCATAGTCCTGGCTCTTCCCTATAGCCTCCACAAACCTGTTCACTTGTTCGAAAAGACCTCGGTGTTGTGCATCAATCAAAGGGTCGCCGATCTCTAATGAGGTATTCCACTGTATAACGAGATCAACTTCTCCACTGCTCTCATGAATCCCCGTTGTAAGGAAATGCTCACAACGCTCACGATAGACCTGCGCTACAGTATCATCAGGCGCCTGACGGAGGCATTCAGAGAGGAGATCCATTGCCTCGGGTACTTTTTTAAAATGATAATGCGCCAAGGCCTCCTCAAAAAGAGCCTTTGTGTTGCGCTTTGCTTCCCGAAGCGAAGGGGGGTCTGTGTCAAATACCTCATATACGGATTGGCACTGTTCTTTTCCCCTCACTTTGACGCGATCAATAAACCGCGTATCGTAACGGGAAGTATCCTTGAGCCCGTAGTAGGTGTGCTCACTTATCAGCAATGAAGTTCCATAGTTCTTTGTCATGGATTCAATACGGGATGCGAGGTTGACAGCATCGCTGATTACAGTGCTCTCCATGCGATGTTTGCCGCCTATTATCCCGAGCATCATAAGTCCCGTATTGATCCCGACGCCGATTCTGATATGAGGGTCGCCTGATTTCTTCCGGTTATCGTTGAATGTGACAAGTTGATTAAGCATCCTGATGGCACCATCCAATGCGGCATCAGCGTTTGTCGGGAACAATGCCATTATCGCATCACCGATATACTTGTCAATTATTCCACCCGTTTGGACTATTACCGGCTCCATCAGCTCCAGATATGAGTTGATAAAGGCGAAGCTCTCCTGGGGTGTCATTTTCTCGGACAGTAAGGTAAAATCTCTGATATCCGAAAAAAGAATCGTCATGGTCATCTCAATATTATCTCCAAGATTGATGCCTGTTATGGTGTTCTTCCCCATCAACTTGATAATCTCCTGGGGCACAAAACGACTATAGACCTCTATGATTTTATCTACGGATGCCTGCGATTTGGCAGAATCTGATGCAAGATCGGGTTCATTTTGTTTATATTCACTCTTGTGCATTCTCAGCGGCCGTCCTTTTGCTTTGTTGTCTCTTTTATTTTCTGAACAATTTTGTCTCTATGCTTCCCGGTGTCGTCAACAACTCTCTGCATGAGGGTTCTATATTCAACATCATCCGTTACCACGATTTCGCTGTACTTCTGTTCAAGATATCCCTTCTCAAAATCGCCGGCAATAAAAAGGAGGTTGTTCTTTGCAATCTCTCCTTTTTTTATCTTTTCAATCTTATTCCTGATATCGGATACCATTGTCTCTATTGCAAAGACATTGAAGGGTCGTCCTTTATCAAAGCGTTCAGGCGCTTTCGATACGATCTCTATGATGCGATTGATGAATTGTGTATGTTTTATTTCATCCTTCCAAATATCCAGCCAGAATTCGCTGTCCTCCTTCCAGGTTGCTGCGCACAGGCTGTAGAGTTCCGCGATAGTGACCTCAAACATGGCCATCTTTTTAAGAACATCTATTATCCCTGAAAACTCTCCGGATATTTTAATGTTCATATTCCTGCACCTCCTTTATATCTATTTGCAGATACCTGTATTATCGCACAATAAAATATTTATTAAAACCAAACAACACAATAGAATCTTAATGAGGCAGTATCAAAATATCTCTGCCTTTCATTTTCTCGTGCCTCAATAATTACCATTTGCAATCTTGCAGTCTTTACAGAACTCCATTTTCATTAACTACGGGAAGTAAAATAAAAAAGTCATAAATCCTCAATAATGAGACTTTGCAGACACTGTGTCTGCAACAATTGCAGAAAATGTTTCCGCAAAATTAAATATCCCAGCAAAACCAATGCAGGCTTTGGTTTAGACAATTGAGTAAATTTTACATTCACAGTGAGTGCAAGCATGAAAACATTTTTAAAAATGTTTTTTATTGAGTGCAGGAAAGCAGAAGTTCCCGTAAGCCGCCGGAGCCAGTCAATAACAAAATGGATTGCCTCCGGCTCAGTTTTCCCTTACGTACAGAAATTAAAATATAAAAAATGACTGATTTGCATGGGATTTCATTTGACAATTTATTGATGAAATGAAAAAATGAACATTGGGTGGGGCAATGATCACGGGTCCAAGTACCGGATTAGAGGTCGAGTGCCGGGGCGTCAGGACAGAATCCTGTTTTCAGGAGCGCCTAATCTCATTGTGACATTGTCCCCATCCGCTCAAACAGGAAAAAAGAGTTATTTTGACATTTAACCATACCATACAGAAAATCGGCAAATCACCCTTACTCCCCTTTAGAAAAGAAAGACTTCCGGCGGAATGATTAACAAACCTGCTTCCTTTCAGAATATGGAGCATTTTTTGATAAAAATATTTTGGAGTCTCATGGGACGCAGGAAATTTATTTCCGGGAATCGGTTGGTTTTCAAAAGCTACCTGAAAAATTGGCATGAAGATTGTGCGTAGACATGCCTCTATAAGGAAAATTGAGGGGGAGGTAGAAAATAGAATTGAAAACGAAGAAACTCATCCCCTTCTCTATTCCGGATTCACATAGGCGTTTATGTGAATCCGGTTTGAGTGGGCAGCGGCATATAAAAAATGGCTCAGATGTGGATGGGCTGCAAGCTTTGCAGGCCGTAATCGTACTGAATGTACGATGGAGGATCGCAAGGCGCAGCAGACCGCCGCAGATGGACATTTTTTATATGCCGCTGCCCGACCAAGTGAAAAAAATGGACAATAAAACTGCTCAAGAAACAGAACAATTTGATGAAAACTTTTGACAAAACCAAAAAATAATAAGGGAGGCACTTATGAATCGGGACAATTCGGCAAATGAAATTTCACGAAGGGATACTGCAAAAGGGATTGTACCGGAAACAACCGATATCGGTAATTGCAAAAGCGTCACAATTACTTGTATTTCCGAAACAAGCTGGTTTGACAGCGAGCAGCTTGTTTCCGATATCAATAATGCCGGAGGCATGTCGACAAGTCAGTATAACATTGCCTGGAGCCCGAAGAATCATGGGGGATACAGCGCGCTCATTGATGTGGAAGCTGTGAAGGGAACTCATAGAAAATTCATGCTTGATACCGGCTGGAATTCTGCATGGATGGATTATTCCTTCCAGCGGGAAGGAGTTGACGATATGCTGAGAAAAGGAGAAATAGAATTTCTCTATATCTCCCATGAACACATGGATCATTTGTGGGGGCTTCCCGTTGTCATGAAATATTGCCCTGACATAAAGCTGGTTATTCCAAACAATTACAGCCCCGAAGGAAAAGAGCTTATCCGAAAAAGCGGCCATAAAGGGGAAGTCGTCGAATTGAAGTCAGGAGGCATCAATAAGCTTTTTCCCGGATGCGCATCAGCTACCTTCGATATTTCCATCATTCTCGGAGTTCACGGAGAACACTGCCTCTTCTTCAACGTCAGAGACAAGGGACTCGTTAGTGTTACCGGCTGCTGCCACATGGGAATTTTGAATCTCCTGAAATACGGACAGGAAAATATCGCCGGGAATCTCAAGCTTTACGGAATTTACGGCGGGCTTCACATAGCTCCCTTCGAAAAATGGGATATCAAATCAGACTCGGTAATCAGCGGCCTGTCGGAAATGAACCTGCAAAAAGTCGCAGCGAATCACTGCACCGGATTGGTCAGCATTCAGAAGATGATAGCGGCTGGTATTCCTATAGTTCGCGGAACAGCCAAATACGGAAGCAGAAGCGATCTCTATATCGGTAACGGAGATGCAGTTGTTTTTAAGAAAGAGGACATGGACATCCTTTAATATTTCAATTAAAGGAATGGCGGGAAATAAAATAAACAAAATAAATCTTCAATAATAAGTTCTGCGAAAACTGTTTCCGCAATGTTTATAGAATCATGTAAAACCAGTGTAGGCTTTGGTTTGAACAATTAATTATTATTTGTATTCAATGTGAATACAAATTTGAAATTTGTTGATAAGTGTTTTTATTGAAGTACACTAAAACAAAATAATAAGCCCGTCAGTATCCCCGGAGACCCAGGCTTTATGAGTTCATCAATTCTCTTTCGCGCCCTGCCCCGCTGCTTCCGGGTATCCGCTATGGAAATAACAATTTCTTTAATTTTCATGTTTTATTTCATAAACGAATTAAATTCTGCAATATTTAATATTTTTCTTGACA
This sequence comes from uncultured Syntrophorhabdaceae bacterium, assembly GCA_964532465.1. Classification (GTDB taxonomy): domain Bacteria; phylum Desulfobacterota; class Syntrophorhabdia; order Syntrophorhabdales; family Syntrophorhabdaceae; genus JAPLKB01. The sequence continues at coordinate 54,152 of CAZHHX010000009.1, forward strand.
TGTTATTGAAATAGCAGGAAAATATAAAGAAAAAAAGGTGGGTTTTACGGGGTCATCAAAAATTATATTGGGCGGGGAAGATTTAAGAAGCATCTAAAGACATACTAACTTTCCGCCATTCATTAGCAACTCACCCATTAAAAACAAACTAAGATAATGAGTACCGTTCAGGAACTTTTGGGACACAATGATGCATCAACAACGATGATCTATACCTGCGTCCTGAACAAACCGGGGATCAGCGGCGATCAGCGTGAAGAGTCGTCTGGACGAGCGGGGAAAAAGATTTTAAAAAAGCAGTATGCATATTGGATATTACATACGAATTAGTCAGAATATCTCATATATGTATAATTTAGTGAGCATAGTTAATGTTAGCAAAATACGATACACAAATACAACGTGATTCAGAGGAGGAACCATGCCGAAGATTATGCCAACTGACATCAATGACGAAGTCAAAGCCATACTGAAGAGTACTCAGAAGGATTCTCACTACGGCCACTCTTATCTGACGGCCTATCAAATTCTGGAGAAACTGCCATCACAGATCAGAGACCAGCTTATTAAAGAACGGGGCATGCCAGGGCAAGGGTCTGTAAATAACTTTACTGCGGCTAGCGTTGTGTCAGATGCTGCCGAGATGCTCCCTGGCATCGAAATAGTGTTCCTTGACTCATCCTTTTTGAAGATAATGCTAAGAGACGGTACAAACTTGGTAGTGCCCGGTAACGCGAACATTGGTTTATATAGGTTGAAATAGAAAGAACTGCTAACAAGCCGCTGAAGCCAATTGGCAGGAGAAGGCACCCTGCCTCTGGCTTAGCTTCGTGTTAATTAACAGGAGGAGGTCAACATGGACAAGAAGTTGCTTATTGTAAGAATTCTTAATGTATTTGAAACCGGGACACCTGAAGGAAAATACGACATGCTCGTTATTTATGATGATGGCGCAAATGATTCATATCAAATTACATACGGCAGAAGTCAGACTACAGAACAGGGAAATCTGAGAAAACTGATTGATATGTATGTCGATAACAACGGAAAATATGCGGATGATTTTGTGCCATATCTTGATAAGATTGGCTTGGAATCACTGGTTGATGATGAAAATTTCAAAAGTTTACTCATAAAAGCTGCTCGGGAAGATATGATTATGCGGAATACTCAGGATAGTTTTTTTGATGAAGTTTATTGGAATCCCGCAGTGGAGTGGTTTGAACGAAATGGTTTTGAACTTCCACTGACTATGCTTGTGGCATACGATTCTTATATTCAATCAGGATGTATTCCCATGTTTTTGCGTAAACGTTTTATTGAAAAACCGCCTGCTAAAGGTGGAGATGAAAAGAAATGGACTGCTTCTTACGTTGAAGCCCGCTATCAGTGGTTGAAGTATCATGAAAAAAAGATACTTCGTAAGACAATTTATCGTACGCAGACTTTTTTAAATGAAATTGCAAGAGACAACTGGAATTTAGATAAATTGCCGATTAACGCTAACGGTATTAAAGTGACATAGCAATATGACCTACATCATTGCAGTGGATGGACTACGCCTGCCACTGAACTTGTGATTGGACTACGAGAAAGCGATCAAAGGCCGGAGTGGCCAAAAAGGGGCGACCCATCAGGTTGTGTATGCTCCGGTTAATTATTGGGGCGACAGTTGGGATACGGAGAAGCGACACATATAAAATAGTAACTATCTCTACGGACCAATGAAGAGAGGAAGATCAGGTGCTGTTACTCGGGAAATGATTTGGATGGGGGGCAAAAAAGTATTCCGGGATAGAACATAGATAGCTGGGGAAAGGGGGTGTTATATGAAGGTAAAGCAGACCGGCGCAAATATTCTGCATGCTACACCGTTGATCGTAGCCTTGGTGGTAGTAGCGGCTTGCATTTACTTACGGTTTAAGCTGAATCCGGGCTTTGTAAATTTTGAAGACATCAAACCTGACACGGGCTTGAGTGAAGTCCAGAAACAAGTGATATCAATGGTGAGTGAGTTGAACAGGTATCTTATCTCCTTGGGAACGCTTATGTTTGGGGCAATTGGTTTTTTCCTCACCAAATACAGACAGGATATCCGGGTGAACCGGGTTGGTCCTGCATTTCTTATTTCGCTGGCTCTTTTGGGGCTGGTCCACTACTATGCCTTTCGAGTATATACACAGTTAACCGCCGAGCTCTCGCAGAAAACCCTTGCGCTACAGCCCGGCCAAAGCAAGATTCTTTACTATCTTGAAATGGAATTCTGGACTTCTTTGGGGACGAGTCTGATTCTCCTGTTTCTGTTCGTCTATGTCTTTTACGCCGGCAAGGCGCGTTAACTTAACCATAAGGGGGAATGTTATGCAACGAAACTCAATCTTTTCTTTAATATTAATTTCTTTGCTGCTCGAATGGTCACTGCCTGCGCCGCTCTTTCCGCAGGCGGCTTTTTCGACCTCAAAAAAATCGGTTGAGCGAAACTTCAACAAAGCTGCAGTAGCTGAAGGAATGAAACTGTCGCCCGAAGCAATAGACTCTCTCAGGAAATATGACTTGCGTTTGATCCAAGACACTGAACTGGCAGCAGCTAAATCCGAGGTGAGCCCCGAACTTACAGAAGGATTTACCAAAGCGGTCATTTCTCATTTGAACCAACAAAAAACCGTAAAGAAGTCGGACATGGACACCGCGATGGTACAGGCTAAAACAGACGAAATACACAAAATGCTTCCCCAGGAGATCAATAACAAAGCTCTGAATTCCGGCATTACCCTGACTGCAGAGGCACAGGAACTTATTAAAACGGATATGGAAGTACAGACGAAACGTATGGCCGTGTCAGGATTATCTCAACAGGAAATACAGAAGAGGAATGAGGATTATCTGGCAGCGGTCCTCGCCAAAGCCCCAAAAGCTAATGTAGGTGGCGAGGAGTACCACGTTATGAAAAATGCCATCTTCTGCAGACTAGTGAAGCTGAGTATCAATACTACGCCCCATGATGCTGAAGTTATGGTTTCAGGTATCAGCATAGGAAAAACACCGATTAGAGAAAAGTCATTCGAACCAAAAAAAGAATATGTTTTCGTCTTTACCAAACAGGGATATAAGGACTCTACCCAGAAGTACTTCGTTGAAGGTTATCCAGAGAAGCAGCAGCTTGATGAAATACTGCTCAAAGCCGACAAATAACCTGTCAGGCTCAGGCGTATTTTCAGACATGGAAATGGGGATTTTCTCGAAATGTTGACATTTAACGAATCCAGCCGATGGTTTTGGTGGATATCAAAACCATCTCACCACAAAACAAATAGAAAGGAGCGAAATAATGACTAAACTATTGACTGCATTAGTAATACTGAGCCTTGCCGTGTTGTCCGGCTGCACATCTGTCGGTGTAATTCAACCTGTAGCTGTGCAGAACTCACGTAATGCGGATGCTCTGCTTCAGAACCTGCAGATTTTTTTTCAGGGCGATGAGACACTCTTTACAGCTGTTATGCAAACCCAATTAATCGATGATTACAAAGAAATAATTAGAAATATTCAGACAAATGATAAACCAAAAGCAAGTGGTACAGATTTATTCACCGGATATTCCCAATATTACAAGAATGAATCAGACGTATTAAAAAAAATGATCGAGGGTCTTACACCGGAATCGACTGAGATTGAGAAATCACGGTATTATCGCGAGAGACCACTAACCGCGGAAGTGGCTTTTGGTGGCATGCTGTCCGGTCTAGCTGCATCAAAATGGTTGGCATTCAATGCTATTTATAATGAAAGAATCACATCAGAAGATAAATTCACCCTTTATATAAAACAATTCAGAGAATTGTCTGTACTTGCCAAAAAGGAACAAGCAGTCAACGATTTGCTTAAAGCCTATAGAGATCGTAAAACAATAATACTTCAACAGAGCACAAACGCGAAAAACATAGCTGACCAGTTAGTTTCAGCAGCTAACACAACGTATGATGCTGACAAATTTTTGAGAGGCATAGCAGAAAACAACGAACTTCTGGCAGGAATAGGAGAGTATGTCCTTAAGTCGACTAATAATCCGGAGAGAAAGAAGGCGGCAGAAGAACTTCTCAAAACTATTAAAGAGGGAAAGAAATAATGCAGACTCTAATGTAACATTTTCAACCCAAACATCAAAAAGGAGGTAAAAAAATGGCTATACCAATTAGCGATGCCGAATTAAAAAACCTTTTAAATGCAATCCCTGTTGAGCAAAAACCCATTTTTGAGAATGTGCTCTCGACGATTGCTTTACAGGCAGAAGTGATTGACGATTTGCTGTGGAAGCTTGAAATTGAATACGGATCAGATGCGATGAAGAAAAAGGTCATGGGTCCCGTGCTAACACGGCTCGCAGCCAAACTCGACAATCCTGTTGTGCAGGGACCAACGCTGGAAGAAATATCGGGCGCCATTAACGAAATGCATAAAACAATAGAAAGCGCTGCTGAAGCGCAAAATATCTTTCAGGCGTTACTTGGCTTTGCACTCAAGATAGCCCCCCTTGCATTGTAAGACTTTAAGCAACGATAGAATATGCTGCTTTGCAACTAAATAAAAGGAGGTACTGATATGGATAAACAAATCCGATCCGCAGAGTTTCTTGTTACAAAGGCTCTCGCAAGTCCAGATATTCTCCAGGGTTTAAAGACAAGTACCGAAGAAACATTGAAAAACCTTGGTGCCGAAGTGGTCAAGGAACTGCCCAGGATGCTTCCGCCGCCGGACACAAAAACAAATAATGCAATCTGGCTGATTGTTGTTATTGCTTTTGCATTGGTTATGGTCGGTGCGGCCTATGTGCTTTTTGCCGGGGTTACAAGTAAACTCGAAGCAGGCGCTGCCTATGCTACGAAAAGCGATACCATCCTGACGGTGTTTACCACCGTTGTCGCCTTTCTTGCCGGTTTGTTGTCACCCAGTCCGGTACAGAGATAGACGCCAGAGTTATTATTTTCACTATTGATATCAAGGAACAGGGTATTGTCAAAAATTGTATGAAAAACCAATGCATAGAGTGAGCATTAACAGGCATTTACAAGGAGAAACCATAGGAAGGGGGTGCGAAGTATGGGAAATGAAGAAGTCATTCTTTATTTCCGCCGGATTCACATCAGTAAATAATGGCAGATGGGAATCCGGCTTGAGTGGGCTGCGGCATTTTAGGGAAGGTTTCATTGCGAGTGGGCATTATCGAGCAACATTTTTACAGATATGGATGGGCTGTGAGCTTTGCAGGCTGGAGACGTACTGAACGTACGTTGGAAGATCGCAAGGCGAAGCAGACCGCCGCAGATTAAAAATTCTCAAATGCCGCAGCCCGAACAGGAGAACAAAGACAAACTGCTCAAGAATAAGAGCAACGAAAAGAAACTTTTGATATTACCGTTTAAAATAAGAGGAGGTACAAAATGGACAAAGAGTTTCACTACAACATTACCGGCATTATAGCCAGACGGGCCGGGTTCACTGAAGATGAGGCTTCGATCATTGCTCATGCCTCCCAGCTTGTTGACGATAATGATGCCTTACGCACCATTCATGACGAGAAAACCGACACGGATTATGAAGTCTACATCAGTCAAACAATGGACATCCTTAAACCCAAACGGGAACTGATGCGGATCTATCCTATTTTTCATTTTCTTCCCGGCAACCCGATGGCAGAATCAGCCCGGCGGTCTGACGGCAAAATGCATATTTTGACAACAACTCCAGGCAGTGATCTGGCCCGTAAAATTATGGAAGCCGCCCGACAGGACAGTTCCCCCTACAGGCTGCATCGTTTGGGCGTGGCTGCCCATGCTTTTGTCGACACCTGGGCGCATCAAAATTTCGTGGGATGGCACGACGGAATCAATGGTGAAGTTATGAACCCGCTTCCCAATATCGGACATGCCGATTTCATGCATCATCCTGACTGGGTTGGTCATCGATGGAATGACAGCCGGGTCATAAACAGTGAAGTAAATAACAACCACCGTTTCCTTGATGCTGCCAAAAACCTTTTTGAAGAATTTTGTCTCTGCACAAAAAACAATAGCAACGGCATATGGCCTGTTCTGCAAAAGGACTTACAGGATGCTATGGGTCAGGTATTCAGCGGTGAAAAACTACAGGGTTCGGAGCCCAGGCTTGAAGCATACGACAGACTGTTCAAATTGCCCGTATATGAGCCTCAGACATGGTTCGACAACGCTGTTACAACTGATGTGCGGGGCCTTCCTGACAATTTTATGCCGTCTTTAACTATTTTCAAAGATCATTATGAATGGAAGAATAACTGGCAGAGCTCAAACTGGTATCTTTTTCAGGAGGCAGTGAAGGCTCACCAGGCTTTTTGCATGGATGAACTTAAACCGTTGTTCATGCAAATGAATGTAAACCTGAGCGAACATTAAAAAACAGTTTATGGCGGATAAATATTACAGACACTGTGTTTATAATATTTGCTCCAAATGTTGGAGCAAAAAGGTAAATATCTGTAAAGCCAATACAGGCTTTGGTTTGAACAATTAAATAAATTTTTATTCAATGTGAATAAAAACATGGAAACTTCCTGATAAATGTTTATTATAGAGTACAGGAATGCAAAAAAGAAGGTTTCAAACCGGCTGGTTTCTTCTCAATGAAAAGTTGAGATAAGAATAAAGACAAAAATCAGAATAAGGTCTATAATAAAAGACAGGGAAAAACCGATAGAGGCAAAAGCAGCAACAAGCTTAAGCCGGAGGCAACACTTTTTTGTTGCCGATTGCCTGCGGCTTAAGCTTGTTGCTGAAAAAAAACTGACCACAACTACCCCGGTATTGTCAAAATATAAATGAAAAGCAGGTACGCAAAATGAGTATTAACAGATGTTTACAAAGAGAAAACATGGGGGGAGAAGGAAGTATGGGAAAAGATCCCGCCGGATTTATATCAGCGAATAAAGCCAGATATGAATCCGGCTTGAGTGGGCTGCGGCATTTGAGAATTTTTACAGATGTGGATGGGCTGTGAGCTTTGCAGGCCGTAATCGTACTGAATGTACGATGGAGGATCGCAAGGCGAAGCAGAGCGCCGCAGATTAAACATTCTCAAATGCCGCAGCCCGACCAGGAGAACAAAGATAAACTGTTCAAGAATTAAGAGCAAAGGGAAAGAAGCTATTGACCAATACCAACTGCAAGGAGAGGATGCAAGACATGAAGACAGTAGGAATTATTGGGGGGATCGGACCGGAGTCAACTGTTGAATACTATCGGTTGATAATCCAATTGTATCGGCAGCAAAAACCCGATGGAAGCTATCCCCGGATAATCATCAATAGTATCAATATGAAAAAAATGCTGGATCTTATAGGAGCGAACAATCCGGCCCATGTCACTGACTATCTCCTGGAGGAAATCAGGAATTTGGCCCGCGCCGGAGCCGATTTCGGCCTTTTAGCCTCCAATACGCCCCATGTTGTATTTGATGCGCTTCTTCCGCAATCACCGATACCGTTGATCAGTATTGTCGACGTAACCTGTGAGGCCGCTAAAAAGCTGGAGCTGAAGCGTGTAGGACTTTTCGGCACCCGTTTCACAATGCAGGGACGATTCTATTCCGATATGTTTGACAAGGCCGGTATTGCCATAATTCTTCCGGTTCCTGAAGAGCAAACATATATTCACGACAGATACATGAATGAATTAGTGAAGGGGATTTTCCTGCCTGAGACGCGAGAGGGATTATTATCAATAGCGGGTCGATTGAAAATCGAGGAAAAAATAGACGGACTCATACTGGGCGGCACGGAACTGCCGCTAATCATGCGAGACACCGGAGATCAGGGCATCCCTTTTCTGGATACGACAAAGTTGCATGTTGAGTCTGTGGTTTCACAGCTCTTGACATAGAGCCGCAATAATATAACAGCCAAACCATGCAAGGATAAGTATTTGACTCAATTACCGAAATCCGGAAAAGATTTAACAACAGGCAGCATCCCCAGACATCTTCTGATTTTTTCAATTCCCATGCTCATCGGCAATCTGGCGCGAACAAGCTACCACATAATAAATATCATATGGGTCGGTCATCTGGTAGGAAAAGACGCTGTTGGAGCAATTGGCGTCAGTTTTCCCATTATTTTCACACTTATAGGAATTTTTCTCGGCATGTCTATGGCAACAACGATACTGATTGCTCAGTATTACGGGGCAAAAAAGTACGACATGGTTGAAAAGGTGGTAAACAATTCATTTTTGCTTTTACTGATAATAGGGGGATTTTTTACAATTATAGGCATATTTTCAAGCGATTTTCTTCTGAGACTTATGGAAACGCCGCCGGAGAATTTTGCCATGGCCTCAAGCTACCTTAAATTAAATCTGGCCGGTTTTATCCTTCTTTATATGGATTTTCTCATACATTCCATTCTGAGAGGTATAGGCAATACAATGATCCCCCTGGTATTTTCATGCATAAGTATGGGAATGAACGCAATTATTGATCCATTTTTCATCGGAGGATTCGGTCCTTTCCCCTTGAATGGTCTTAACGGAGCCGCCTATGCCACATTACTATCTGAAGCTGTATCATTAGCAATAAGCATTATTTACCTCAACAAAAAAGATAAAATGATAGCCTTCAATCCGAGAAAACTTATCTTCGACAAGCACATAACATCTCTGATTTTTAAAATAGGTCTTCCGTCAGTAGCCCAGCAGTCCCTTGTTTCCCTCAGCATAATGTTCATAACAACTTTTGTTAACGGCTTCGGCAGCGCGGCCACAAACGCCTTCGGCGCTGTCGGGCGGATAGATATGTTTGTTTTCCTGCCTGCAATGTCCATGGGTATGGCGGTTTCCACGCTGACAGGACAAAACCTCGGCGCCGATAAACCGGAAAGAATAAAAGAAATTTTTAAGTGGGGAAATATAATGACCTCATTTATCACTATTTTTATATCGCTTATTGTGGTTCTTCTCTCCAGACCGATACTCATCATCTTCGGTCTCGGTAATGACGCAGACGTTATGAACATAGGCATTTCCTATATGCGCATCGTAGGCTCCTGTTATGTATTTTTTTCAATAATGTCCATATCAAGCGGTGTTATTAACGGCGCGGGGCATACGATCATAACGATGTTCTTTACTTTTCTGTCCTTGTGGGCAATAAGGGTGCCCTTAGCATGGCTTTTATCAAAGACATATCTCGGCCTCACCGGGATATGGATTGCCATGTCGCTGAGCTTTTTCATAACAATGATAATCAGTCTTATTTATTATTATTCGGGAAGGTGGAAAAAAACTGTAACAGGAAAGACTTCTGTTAAAGTATTATTATAGAGAGATTATAGGGATGAGGTTTGCTGGCATTGTAGTATATTCATTTGAAAGATTTGCAGCGTTATGAAAAGCTGGTTCACAGAATGAATATATACAAGCAAAGATAAAAACATAGGGAAGAAGATAAAAGAAATAAAAATGGATAAATTTACCCCATTTTTTATTCCGGATTCACATAATAGTATATGTGAATCCGGGTTGTGTGGTCAGCAGCATATCGGAGGAGGTTTCATTGCGAGTGGCATTATTGAGCAACATTTTGCAGATGTGGATGGGCTGCGAGATTTGCAGGCCGCAGACGTACTGAATGTACGTCGGAGGATCGCAAGGCGAAGCAGACCGCCGCAGATCAAAATTTTTACTCGGCTATGCTCGTAATGAAACCTTACCGATATGCTGCTGACCGACCAAGAGAAAAGAGCTAAAAACGCTCAAAAAACGAAACGATATGATTAAATCTTTTACAAAACCAATAATCTACTGAGGAGACAGCGTCATGATAGATTTTAAAAAAGGCACGGAGCAGATGGATCACCCGGAAATTCTTTACCGGCTGTTTTTCCCGCGAAAGGAATCTGTGGAAGGTTTCGGGCTGCCCAATGTGGTGAGCCCTCTTTTTGAGGTGGCTGAAGGCATTTCTATAGGCTGCCGGTTTTACCCGGTTCACAAAGACAGCCCCAATATTTTATATTTTCACGGCAACGGCGAGACCTGCACTGACTATGATTATGTGTCTCCGCTTTACGCGCAACGGGGGCTGAACCTCTTTGTGGCTGATTACCGCGGATATGGATACAGCGGAGGCAGTCCTACATGCAGCAGCATGATTCATGACGCCCATCCGACATTTCATGGTTTTACGGCCCTGCTTCATGACCACGGCTACACCGGCGATCTTTTTGTTATGGGACGATCCCTGGGAAGCGCGCCTGCCATTGAAGTGGCTTATCACTACCATGAAAAACTGAAAGGTTTGATTGTGGAAAGCGGTTTTGCCTCCGGTGAAAAGCAATTCAGGAGGCTGGGCGCCCTTCATCTGATCAAAGAAGGTGAAGATCCCATAGGCTTCGGGAATGACCTGAAGATAAAGGAAGTAACCATACCCACTCTGATTATCCACGGAGAAGAGGATGAGATTATCCCCTGTTCCGAAGGCAGGGCTCTGTACGGGTTATCCGGGGCTTCGGAAAAGTTCTCTCTCTTTGTTCCCGGAGCAGGCCATAATGACTTGATGATGCTGGCCGAAGATGAATATATGTCTGCTGTTGAGAAATTTGCCAGGGGATAAAACCGGTAAAATGAAAACCTCGGGGAAGAGAAAAAAAGCCTCCGGATGGGGTGAAGCTGTTGTACCGACCCCCTGCGGCGAAATCAAGGAATTCGGACCTGCACCCGATCTTTCCGATCATGCCACCCGATTCATGTTAAATCATATAAGTGTTCCAAAAGGCGCAAGAGCGTCCGAGGCAGGCTGCGGCACGGGAGTTCTGAGTATATATATGGCTCTGGCAGGAGCTTCAACAGTAACAGGCACGGATATCAACGCTGAATCTCTTAAGGCCGCCCATTACAACGCCTTGATAAACAATGTTCCCAATGTAAAGTTTCTCAAAGGAACGCTCCTTGCAAAAGTACCTGGGCCTCTTGACCTCGTTGCGGCCCTCCTTCCCCATAAACCTGCTCCTGGACCCTTTAATGACCGATACTACGGCGGTTCTGACGGCACCGATCTTCTCCTTCCGCTCATAGATCAGGCTGCCCGACGGCTTGTTCCGGGCGGCTTTCTTTACCTCTATCTTAACAGCATTGCCAATCCGCAACGTGTTCTGGCAAGACTGAATGAGCGTTTTCAAGTCAGTCTGGCAGGAAAAAAGAAAAGATACTTTACTGTGGAAGAGTTTGAGAACCTCATACCCGGTATGTTCGATTACCTCTGCGACTTGAAAAAACTCGGAATATCAGAGTTCTATGAAGATGAAAAAGGTTTGTATTTTTTTGCCGGGGTTTATGAGGCGCGCCTGCTGTGAGCTCAAAATATCTCATTATCAATGCTGACGACGCGGGATTATCGCCTGAAGTGGGCGCGGGCATTCTTGAAACTATTCGCAGCGGCGCCGTTACTTCTGTAAGTCTCTTTGTAAATCCTCCCTTCCAGGCCGATCCTGAACCGTTTATTGTTTCCGGGGTTTCCATCGGTCTTCATCTGAATCTTGTTCTTGGAACTCCCTGCTCTTTTTTGCCTGCATTGCCCTTTAACGGCCTTATGAATAGTGTATTACCGCCGGCAACGAAAGGCGAAACATGGCAGAATAAAAGCCTTGGAACACTTTGTCTTCATGATGTGAAAGAGGAATTTCAAAGTCAGCTTCGCCGGTTCAGGGAACTTACAGGAAAAGACCCGACCCACCTTGATGTACACAAGCATCTCCATCGCGCAAGCTTTGATGTATTTTCAATTGTTGCGGAGATGGCAAAGGATTTGAATTTGCCTGTTCGCTGTCTTGACAACGTTATGAGGGCTGCATGCAGATCAGCCGGAGTCAGAACAACGGACTTTTTTATAGGAGATGTACACCCTTCTCCCTACTGGACTGTTGAAAGACTGAAGGAACAATTAACCGGTATTCCCGATGGAATTACCGAATTGATGTGTCATCCCGCAGCAGGCATGAAAGCGATGACAGGACTCAGATATGTGAAAGAAAGGGATCGCGAGAGGGAAGCCCTTATTTCAAGGGGAATAAAAGAGTTGCTTGCGCCTTTTCAACTTGTGAACTTCCGGACTGCGCCTTTTTAGTTGAATTAGAAGAGATATCAATGGTTTTTCATAAATTTACCTTCTGCAAAATTAATAAAAGGACCTATGAAAATTTTAATTTGCACACCCTATGATCTTAAAACGCCGAGAGGGAATAGTATAGCATCTCTTCGTCTTATGGCAGGTTTTGAAAAAAAAGGCCACAAGGCCTTAATCCTTGAAAATTGTGAAATCAAAGACGAAAGCGCGGCTGCTGCCGTAGCGTTTTCCTTTAAGCCAGACATAGCCATTGTAATGCATGCCTGGCGATGTGCCGCTGTTTTTCGCGGTTTGCAGAGGGAAGGGAATATTCCCATTGTCGTATCGTTACGCGGAACCGATATTAACGAAATGATTGATGATGAAAACAAGGGGTCAATTATATGTTCCGTTCTTGAATCATGTCAGGCAATTACGGTTTTCTCAAATTACAGCCGGAAAAAAGTTATGAGATATCTGCCTGAATCGGACAAAAAAATCCTGGTTATTCCTAATGGTCTTGATTTAAAGGATTCCAATTTGAATTACAGGCAAAAGCTGGGCATCAGCGAAAATGCCTTTGTTGTTGTGGGACTGGCCGGGATACGTCATGAAAAAAACCTTGCCGGACTCATTGAAATGCTCGCCCATGTGAGAGCAAAGGGCGGCGAGCTTGTTTATCTTCATGGAGGGCCCGTGCTTGAAGAAAATGAAGGCGGTCTTTTTAATCATTTTTGCAGAGAATATCAATGGATATATTATGCGGGAGTTATTCCGCACCATGAAGTTCTTTCCTTTCTTAAAGCCGGAGATATTTTTGTCTCCGCGAGCCGATCCGAAGGCATGCCCCATGCTGTTCGCGAAGCAATGTTTGCCGGTCTTCCCTGCCTTTTATCCGACATTGAGGGCCACAGAAACATGGTACAGGAAGGCATCGAAGGTCTTTTCTTTGGTGATGAGAAGGATTTCGTGAACAAAATGAAGGTGTTTATGAATAATAAGAACTTGAGAAAAACCTTTGGAATAAATGGATCTAACCGCGTTACAAAAGAACTCTCGGATGCGGGCGAGATAGACTCCTATCTTGCCATTGCCTGTGCCGCAATGGGACATCCGGGGTCCGCCTGAAACATACTGCCTGTTGCGGCATAGGCAATGCATCTTGAACCGCCCCTGCAATAGGGCAGGCATGAGCAGTTTTCGCATCCCTTTATCGCGGTAACGGGTTCTCTCAGGGTTTTCAGAAGACTACTGTTAAAATACAGATCCGCAAGAGATGTCTCCATAACATTTCCCGCAGGAACAGGAAGCCTGCGGCAGGGGTAAAGCGTTCCGTCATGCATTATAGTCAGGAGCGTATCTCCCGCGCTGCAGCGATAGGGCTTGTTGCCGGGAGCAAAGAACTGGAGGGAGCGATTCATGCTGATTTCAGTGCCGGAAAAACGATTTAGAATATATCTGCGTCTTTCTTGATCCATTATTCTTATAAAATCGACTGTTTTTTGAGGGTCGAGGGTCCGGTCTTTCATTGCCGCCCCTTGTCCGAAGGGAACAAAACGGTCTGCCCAGACTTTTTTGATGTTGTATTGTCTTGCCAGACGCGCAACGTGCCGGAATGAAAGATAATTGCCCTCATGCGCCGTAAAAGAGATATATGTTTTCACTTTTTCCGAAGCAAGATTTTTTATTGCTGAAACTGTTTCTTCGAAAGAACCCCTTCCGCGAATACTATCGTGCTTTGCATGGTCGCCTTCCATACTTACCTGGACGAATTCCGCGCCGAGTTTCTTTAATCTTTTTGCCGTTTCCTTAGTAATCAGGCTTCCGTTTGTAAGAACGGCATAGGTAAAAAATTGCCTGTTTTCATGAAAAACCTCAAGCAGCTTAAAGAAATCACTTCTGCAAAAAGGCTCTCCGCCTGTTACATTAATCTGTCCCAAGGCAGAAGCATTCCTGTGCGCGCCACCCCATTTCAGAAGCAATTCCTTCCATTGTTCGATTATTTCAAGAAGATTACTGAATTCAAGGTCTTTTGCCGTGTCTTTTTCCTGATAACAGTGGAGGCATGATCTGTTACATTGTTCCGTAATATGCCATTGCAGGATAAAATGCTTTTTTTGATTATTAATCGCCGCCACCGCATCCGCCGCATCCACCACCACCGTCACCGCCGCCGCCATCTCCACTGCCGCTGCTGCAGCTTGTGCAGGAACCGCCTGATACACCATCCCCGAATGAGCCCGCTCTGCCCGGGTTAAAGGTCTGGGCATAAAGACTGAACTGAGGGAAAGCCAGAAGCGCTCCCGCGCCGAAGATTGCGGCTATCAGCACAGGATCGACACTGTTCGGAAGAACAGCGGAAGTTTTGCCGTCTTTGATTGTCTGTTTGTAGCGTTTTATCAGTTCCTGAAGATATTTTCTGCCCGAAGATGTCTGCGCCGTGTTGCTTTTGTATATAGTTGTAATGATTATTGCAGCCATTACAATAAGTATTATCAGAAAAAAGATTGGTTTGTCCCGCCATATGCCGAGGAATAGTTTAATTACGGCCGGCAAAAGAAGAACGGTTAAAAGAATGAGAAATGTTTTTTTAGCCTCTTTTGCCTTCTCATAGTTCAAGATAAGCTTTTTTTGAATAAGATTTTCTTTGACAGGAGCAAGGAGCATCTTTAATTTTTCCAAAACAGCAGGGTCTTTAATTATGGAATCCGGTTTTCTCGGAACCGTTAAACATTGCAGAATATCTCTCTCAAGACCGGACTGTTTTTGATTTTTATCCATATGAGGCGACGTAAAGGCAAAGCCGTCTTCTCTGATGGTGATAAGCCTGTTCTGCCATAAACTGAAGAGGACGGTATGCAGTATGGCCTTTAGATTTGACCCGTTCCTCAGTACGGCAATCTCGAAGGGTGTTATTTCCGATTCCGGAGGCGCCGGATAATTGCGGGAATCATCTTTTATCCACAAAACAATTTTAAGCAGAATTATTATTCCAAGCGCGTAGACTGCATAAAGGAAAATAAACTCCGGACCGGGTATTGACTGAATTGTATGAATCAATTTAATCCTCCTTGCCTGCCTATTCCCGCAGGAATTGCTTTATAATATTATCGGCAAAATGCTCATATGATCAAGCGGAATAATTGGGCTTGCTTCGTTTATTATAGTATCCTATAATGTATAAACTTCGAAAATTATATTATTAAGGAGAATAGAAATGGCGCTTACGGGGATACAGATTTTCAAGCTTCTTCCCAAAACAAATTGCGGAGAGTGCAAATTCCCTACCTGCCTGGCTTTTGCCATGGCGCTGGCATCTGCCAAGGTTGAACTGGAGGCGTGTCCTTATGTGGCAGATGACGCGAAGGAACAGTTGTCTGACGCGAGCGCTCCCCCGATAAGGCAGTTGACGATAGGAACAGGAGATTATGCAATAAAGATTGGTGGAGAAACGGTTTTATTCAGGCATGAAAGGACTTTTCTTAATAAACCCGGTCTCGCGATTCTTATAACCGACAGCATGGATGACGGGGAAGTGGAGAAAAGGTTCGCGAAGCTCGCTCTTCTTCAGTATGAACGGGTTGGCATAACGCTGAGACCGGAATTTGTCGCGTTGAAAGAGACGGGCAACAGGGAAAAATTTGTTATTCTTGTAAAAAAAGCCTGCCAGGAGCCTTACAGTATAATCCTCATGTCCTCCGATCAATCTGTTATGAAAGCCGCCCTCGATATTGCAAAAGACAGGAAACCGCTCATATATGCCGCAACAAAAGATAATTATGAGGCCTTCGGCGAACTTGCAAAGGAATATGCCTGCCCCCTTGCCGTAGCCGGACAGGGCATTGAAGAGGTAGCAGACCTGACCGGAAAACTTACCGGCATGGGGCTTAAAGACCTTGTAATAGATACCTCAACGCGAACTATAAAAGAGAGCTTTCAGGAACAGTTGATTATAAGGCGTGCGGCTATTATGAGTAAGTATAAACCTCTTGGATTTCCGACCATTGTTTTTCCTGCTGAAATGACCGGCGACCTGATGAAGGAAACGCTCATTGCCTCATGTTTTATTGCTAAATACGCAGGGATTATCGTCATGAGCGATTTTGAAGGCGAAAACATTTTCCCGCTCCTGCTCCAGAGGCTTAACATATATACGGACCCGCAAAGGCCTATGACAACTCAGGAAGGTATTTATCCCGTAAACAACCCGGATGAAAATTCACCGGTGCTGATTACCTGTAATTTTACCCTTTCATATTTTATCGTGAGCGGCGAGATAGAGAATTCGAGAGTTCCGAGCTGGCTTTGCGTTATGGACACGGAAGGTCTGTCGGTAATGACAGCATGGGCTGCCGGCAAATTTTCCGGTGATATTGTAGGAATATTTATAAAAAAGTCCGGAATTGCCGATAAGATAACACATAGAAAGCTGATTATTCCCGGTTATGCGGCAATGATCCTGGGCGACCTCGAAGAAGAGCTTCAGGGATGGGAAATTCTTATCGGGCCCAGAGAAGCGGCGCATATACCGGCATATTTGAAGACGCAGAAAACGTAAGGGGTTACAGTTCTGTATAATAATTTCCGGCTGGAACTGTAATATTTAATTACAAGCAGGATAAATGCTGCAAAAGCTGATTAATAAATTTAACGATTATCAGGAAATACTGAATCACACACCTGTTGTGGCATTTCTATGGAACGCTGTCCCGGATCGTTCTATTGAGTTTATTTCAGACAATGTCCAAAAAATCCTCGGTTATACAGTTGAAGAATTTATGTCAGGCCGTGTTCTCCTGCCGGACATAACGCACCCTGAGGATTTGCCGGGGCTCAACGCCGAATACGCCTCATACAGGCAAAAGGGTGTACAGGACTTTATTCAACAATATCGTTTAAAAACAAAATCAGGTGAATACCGCTGGTTTGAAGACCATACATCATCTCTGATTGATGAACAGGGAAATAATATCTGCTATAAATCGATTATTATCGATATAACAGAAGGGAAGCTGATGGAGGACAAGCTCAGAGAGGGTGAGCGCTTTTTATCGAATATATTTTCAAGCGTACAGGACGGCATTAGTGTTATCGATAAAAACTTCAACATCGTTCGTGTTAATCCCACAATGAATCGGTACTATTCACAGAACCTGCCCCTTATCGGAAAAAAGTGTTATGAGGCCTATCACAACCAGAAAGAGTCCTGTGAAGCCTGTCCCGGTATAAGGACATTGGAAACCGGCAAGCCTGCCCATGAGATAATGTCGAAGCGCGGCGCTGTTGGAGAGACGATGATATGGCTTGATCTCTTTACTTTTCCTCTTGTAGATATGAGCACAGGTGAGATGAAGGGCGTAATAGAGTATGCCCGTGATATTACGAAGCGAAAAAACGCGGAAGAATTGCTGAAAGAAAATGAAGCAAAATTCCGCACATTGTTTGATCTGGCAAATGATGCCATTTTTTTATTGGATGGGAATACAATTGTAGACTGCAACAATAAAACGCTGGAGATGTTCGGTTACACAATCGAACAGACCATGGGAAAGACAATATCTGATCTTTCGCCTCCTTTACAGCCGGATGGAAGAAATTCCAGGGAAAAGTCTATTGAAAAGATAAACAACGCGCTTCATGGCGAACCGCAATTTTTTGATTGGAAGCATTTAAGACATGACGAGACTCTATTTGATGCGGAAGTAAACATCAATCTCTTTAAGTTTAAAGACAATGTTCTTACGCAATGCATAGTCAGGGATATAACTTACCGTAAACGCATGGAAGAAGAGCTTATCAAATCTAAAAATCTTGAGTCCATAGGCACACTTGCAGGCGGCATAGCCCATGATTTCAATAATCTCCTCATGGTTATCATGGGCAACATATCCCTTGCGAAGATGCATTTGAACCCGGACGATAAGGCTGTAGAAAGGTTGTCAGACGCTGAAAATGCGTCCATTGCTGCAAAAGATCTGACGCAGCAGCTTATTACGTTTTCCAGAGGCGGAGAGCCCTGGAAGAAGGTCATAGGGATTGCGCCTTTGATAAAGAATACTGCCCGGTTTGTACTGAGCGGCTCCCGTATTAAGTGTAAATATATTTTATCCGAAAGCAATCTCCATCCCATACATGCTGATGAAATTCAGCTTCGCCAGGTTATTCACAATATTATTAATAACGCGAGAGAGTCCATGCAGGCAGGCGGAGTAATCACGATACGCGCCGATAATATTGTGATTACTCAAAGAGACAATATTCCGCTGCTTCATGGTGATTACGTAAAAATTTCCATAGAGGATAAAGGCACAGGGATTAAGGAGGAGCACCTCGGCAAGATATTTGATCCTTATTTCAGCACAAAAGGTCTGGGAGTTCAAAAGGGTATGGGGCTTGGCCTTTCGGTTTCATATTCAATAATAAAGAAACATGGCGGATATATTTTACTTGAATCTATTCTGGGCGCGGGCACAACTGTTCATATATACCTGCCTGCCTACAAAAAAGAACCGGAAGGAGTTTTTACGGAAAAAACTGTCCCGATAAAGAGAAGGATCCTTGTAATGGATGACGTTGAGGAAGTAAGGTTTGTTACAAGCAGTTTGCTTATTGAACTCGGTTATGAAGTGGTATGCGCGGAAGACGGCAGAGAGGCCATAGAATTTTATAAAAAGGCAAGGGAACTCGGTTCCCCCTTTGACGCGGTAATATTTGACCTTACCGTTCAAGGGGGCATGGGAGGAAAAGAGGCGCTTTCCGAGTTGCTCTCTGTAGACCCTTATGTGAAGGCAGTCGTCGCTTCAGGGTACACGGATGATCCTATTATAGATAATTTCAAAGAGCATGGATTTAAAGGCGCTGTAGTCAAGCCCTACAAAATGGAAGAATTGGATGAGGTTCTGAAGAAGCTGATCCCGCATTCGTAAATGACCGCAATGGAAATTAAAAACATTTTTGCCGATATTCAGGACCCTATTCCGGAAGAAGTCTTTGAAACCTTATTAGACAAGGAACATATCAAAATCGAAAGAATTATCTCTACAGGCCAGTCAACACCTGTCGGGGAATGGTATAATCAGGAAAGGGATGAATGGGTTGTTATGCTTACAGGCAGCGCCGGTTTATCATTTAAGAGTCAGAAGGGAATAAGGGTCTTGAAACCCGGAGACTATCTTCTTATTCCTGCGCATACCATGCACAGAGTGGAATGGACAGACAGCCGTGAGAAAACAATATGGCTGGCAGTCCATTATGCCGCCTGCAACGGGCAAAAGTTATAGATATTTATACCAAGTCGCTGTCAAACATTAAATGTCTGATTTACCGGGCATAATACCAAGTAAGCTTTCAAAATATCATAGTTTATTTTTTGAAAGCAACTTGATATTACGTCCATATTACCTTTGCAGGATTTCTATCAATCCATCGTGAAAATGTTATTTCAGGATATCCAAAAGCCAGTCCGGCATATATTTTATGCTTTCCGGATAGTCCAAGAAGTTTTGGTATGGTTTTATCGTTATTACAGGCCAGAACCACGTAACCGGTATAAAAATTGCCGAGATCGAGAGAAGAAGCGACAAATGTGGCGTTCTGGAGAGCAAGGTTGGCGTTTTCATTGGCAAAACGGATTGTGCTGTCAGCATGGAACAAGAGTAGTACCGGCGCTCCGAAAAGAACCAGATCCATATCCTGGCGCATCTTCTCCAAGATAAGCTCGAACTGACCCACCCATCGTGCAACCGCTTCAGCGTCCTGTGATTCCCGCATAAGATAAAGTTTTCTCCATACAGGGTTTTTCAATTTTTTCGCCGCTTTGCCGAGCCATTCCGCCGTGCTGGAAGCTATTGCGCTAAGAAGCGCTTTATCCTGAACAACAATAAACCTGGTGCTCTGTGAATTTTTGGCGCTTGGCGCGAATCGCGCGCCGTCAATTACCTTCTCGATAATCTCCTTCTCAACCGGTCTTTTTTTAAAAGTCCTTGTTGAACGTCTTGACACAATCATTTCCCGTACCTGCTCATAGGAAGGCATGAGATTTGGTTGTACTGGATGTATGCCTTCCGGCGGACAGTCAATCTGACGAATAGCCCCTGAGGGACATATTAAAACGCAATGACCGCAGGAATTGCATGACCCTTCATGGGCAATTACAGGTACGGAACCTTTACCTTCCCAGGACAGCACCTTTTGGCAAATGCCGGCGCAGAGGCCGTCCTTGCGGCAGCGTTCCGGATCAATGACAACTATAGACATATTTCCTCCAAATTATATTGATTCTTTTGCGAATAAGGCAGTATTAAACATCTTTAAAATATTTTCCTTTTCTGCACCTTCTTATCCGCCAATATCGTTATTATTCTCTTTTTCAATAATATCCTTTTCATTGCCCTGTAATCCGTTGGACAGAGGGCTCAGCGCTGTCTTTTTCTTTTTTGCTAATACAACCCCGTTTCTCAGAAGCCAGTGCTCTGTATTCTTCATCATCTCCTCAATCTCAGCCACCACATCCTCTGACCCCAGACCACGAAAAATTACATTGCTTGCTTCGAAACATTTATGGGCTCTTACATGCGTACCCATTTTCGCGTAGGTAATACCCATGTTGGCGAGAGTGTTGCCTTCGCCTCGTAACTCCCCGGCCTGATTGTATATTTCCAGAGCTTTTTCATAAAAACCAATAGCCTTGTAGTACTCACCAAGCACTGCATGAGCAATACCGATACTATTAAGCGCATCGCCCTCGCCTCGTGCATAACCGATTCTGCGGGTTATCTCCAGTTGCTTTTCGTAGAAACCTATTGCCCTGCGATAGTCGCCAAGATCAACACAGGCAATACCAATACTCCCGAGAGTGTTGCCTTCGCCTCGTGCATCACCGGTTCTGCGGGTTATCTCTAATTGTTTTTCGAAAAAACCTATTGCCTTGCGGTACTCGCCAAGATTTGTATAAGCGATACCAATGTTACCAAGCGCATTGCCTTCGCCCCATGCATCTTGGATTCTGCGGGTTATCTCCAACTGCTTTTCATAAAAACCGATTGCCTTGCGGTACTCTCCAAGATCAGCATAGGCCGAGCCCATGTTGCCGAGCGTATTACCTTTGCCCCTCATATCCCCGATCCGATTGTATATTTCCAAAACCTTTCCATAAAAACCTATTGCTTCACCATGCTCGCCAAGAAAAATATTGACGCTGCCGAGGCTCGTGTAAACCCAGGCACAGGAAGGTTCCTGTAGGGCAGCCTGATTCTGAATAAGGATATGGAGGATTGAAGCCAAATCGGTTATTGGCGGCCCCATGTTATTAATATTGATCAGACCCATCGCTACCAGGTATCTGAAGGCCCCCTCATAGTCGTTGCCGGCAATAAACTGCCAAAAAGGCTGGATCAGATATTCAAAGAAAATGGGAAGCAGTTCATCTGCTTTCCCTGTCTGACGGGTCTGGATCATGGCCTGCCGCAATCCGTCCTTTTCAGCAATAAGGATGTCCGGACTGTTGCTGTGAGCCCTAGAGAAATGCAGGAAATGCGTACAATGGTTTTCTTTGTAAAAGAGTTCCCTGCTCTCATCCATTTTAAGCCTCGCCTCAGACAATTGCCGCAGGAGTGGATGCACACTGTAGCGCAAGGACTTCCGGTCAAATTGCAGGAGCGAACTACCGCAAAGCTCTTCTACGGCTCCTCGATCCATTCCGCCAAGGCCTGCGGTTTCCATAAGGGTATGAGACATAAAACCTGACTCAGCGCAGACGCCGGCAGCCTCAAAAAGCGCTATGCATTCCGCCCCTTTGGGAATGCTTTCAAACCGTTTCAAACTCAGCTCCAGAGAGGCAACCACCTCTTTATCTTCGCTGTCTTTCAGCTTCAGCCCCTTAATCTTCCCCTTGATTTGATTGGTGTAATCAGAAAAGCTGAGATCAGGGACTGCTGCTTTCAGGTTACGGATTGCAATATCAAGTGCCAGCGGCATACCTCCCAATATCTCAACGATATCGTATGTTCCGGAGGGGTCCCGTGCAACCCGGGTCTTACCCAAAAATTTTATGAGAAGTTTTACACCATCATCCCCTGAAAGCCTGTCGAGTTCCTTGATGGCTATTCGGGATATTATACCGAAAACCCTTCTTTCTCTTGTCGTCACAAGAACCGAACAGTCCGGCCTGATGATCTCATCAGCCTCATTGACGTTGTCGATCACCAGCAGGGCATTTTTCCGGTTGAGACAATTACAGATCTCATCCTTTGCCTTTGCATTGTCGAAAAATGGGGCAACATCTGCTCTGGGATAAAGAACTTCAGAAATCCTTCGCGCCTCTTCCTGCCATGTGCTGCCCCTGAGGGAAGCCCAGAATATCCCGTCAGGGTACTCTGCCTTATACTTCTTTGCATACATACGGGCAAGTTCCGTCTTACCGATACCGCCCGTACCTGTTATAGCTCCTGTTCCCCGGTCTACTATTATCTGGCGAAGCTCTTCGAGGTCCCTTTCCCTACCGACAAACGTCTCTACGGGTTCGCCAGCCATGAAAGGGGCGGAGGCTGCCGACTCTGAGTGAGACAAGGGGTACTGCTCCCCTGCCTCCACATTCTTCAGGTATTCCGGAGATTGTTCAAGTGTCTGCTTTTTTTCTTCCAACAGGTCCTCAAAAAACAAGAATCTTTAGCCATGCTGCAATCCCGGTAACGGCCAATCTTATTCCTGTTCACTTGTCCAGATTCTCCAACAATTTCGACTCATTTTCAAGCTAAAATCGGGAGGTAAAATACTGAATTGCCGGGGGACCGCGGGGCAGCATAGAGAACAATCCTGGCGTGCTCCCGGTCAATATATGAGAGACACTCCCCGTCAAATAGTTTAGACTTAAAGGGCAATACCAGATTCAAGGTATTGTCAAAATATAAATAAAAAGCCGGTACGCAAAATGAGTATTAACAGATGTTTACAAAGAGAAAACAGAATGAGGGAGAAGGAAGTATGGGAAATGAAGAATGACTTCTTCATTTCCGCCGGATTCACATCAGCAAATAATGGCAGATGGGAATCCGGCTTGAGTGGGCGATGGCATGTCGGGGTTGTTCAGGTTTGGATGGGCTGCAAGTCTTGCAGGCTGAAGACGTACTGAATGTACGTCGGAAGATCGCAAGGCGCAGCAGACCGCCAAAGATGGACATACCCCGACATGCCGTCTCCCGTCCAGGAGAACAAAGACAAACTGTTCAAGAATTAAGAGCAAAGGGAAAGAGGCTATTGACCAAAACCGGATTCAATGACAGGAGGACGAAGATGGTAAAATATTTTATTTGCAGATTAGAGGCACTTACATCAACAGCTCTATTTATTATCCTGTGTCTGGCTTTTCCTCTTTTGATTCCCTCGAACGCAACAGGATCGATGCCTGTTGAAAAAACACTGACCGGTTGTGTAATTGGAGGCAGATTCTTCAGCATTTCCTTTGATTCTCAAACAGGCAGGCCGGTTAAAGCATACCCTGTGCGTATAGGGCAAAACATCAACCTTGCTTCTTACGAAGGAAAGACTATCTCTATGGACGGATCTCTTTTACCTGGTGATCGTTTTATTCTCAAAGAAGGAAGCAGTATGCCTGTGGTTATAAAGGAAGCCTGTGAGGGTGACAACCTGAGCGTTATAAGGAAGGAATTTATCATGGAGTACAGGGTTGCCGGATATCAGGCAGCAAAGAAAAAGAACTTTGACGAAGCCTTGAAACTGGTGAACTGGGCCATGGACATGGATAAAACCCTCTGCGGGACTTACATTGACCGTGCTCAGATATATTATCTTAAAGGCGATTTTTCGGCCGGTGGTGCTGATGTCAAAATAGTAAAAGATGGCGCATGTGTTGACCCGCAAGGCCTTAATTACCTGATACTGGAGGAGATGGGAGCAACCCTTGAAAAATCAGGGAAAAAGGACGATGCCATCGAATTGTACAAAATGGGACTGCGTTCCTGCCGGTCGGAAATGTGCAGGGAGACGATGAATAAGAACATTAAGAAAGCAACGGCGAATTAACGTTTGTGCTGACAGCTATTCCTTCACATCCTTCCGCACAATAAAGGCTAATATGGATGAGGGGAAACTCCTGCTCAGTGACCGATATGTTGTTGTATAGATTTCAGGATTGTATTCTTTATTAAATGTGAGATTGCTTTCATGTATAGGGGTGATCCTGCTGTCCCATAACCATCCATTCTTTATGAAATCAGGCAATGATACGGATATGGAAAGCTCAAAATCAGGGTGCATCTCCCAGGTAAAAGCCGGATACAGGAGATATTCAAATCCGCATTGAAATACAGGGCCGCCGATATACGATGTCCGCCCGTCAACATACATTCCCTGCCGGTATTTAATGGTAAGATTATTTTTGCCCGGCAACAATCTGACATTAAAGCGAACAATGTTTAACTTTCCCATCCCTGGAAATATATCACTCAAATTTTCAACATTCTGAGCGGTTTTTATAAATTCCGGAAGTGTCATGTGAATAAGCGAGGCGCTCCTTGTCATCTTTTTCCCGGAATTTATATAATCAAGATACATAAAATACTGTTCATACTGAGACTTATTCCATTGATGCCGGTGTTCGGTAATCCTGCCAAGGAATTCCCGCTCTGTTTCACGGTCTTTAGCAAGCCCGTACTGAAGGGATTTTTCATTCAGCAGTATAAGCGGATCATTCACATCTATCCCAAGGAATTGCAACGGTATTTCAATTTCTGAGTCCGACCTGTTTTCAATAATATAAGAGATGTGCATATCTATTTTCTTTTCAAGTAAAGCATTGTCTATGCCTATTACAGGGAAAATTACTTTTATATCTTCCCTGAACAATTTTAACTGACCCGCTGGTTTTGTTGGTTTAATGTTTCCGCTAAAAGAATGGTCTGTATATATACGGGAAACATTCGCAAAGGCGTGGTTGCAGACAAAAAATATTATGATGAAATAAGCTGTGATTCTTTTCATTTTGCCTTTTTCCTTATTCGCATTGATTGCCCCGCGGGTTCATATACCCCGAAGCTTGCTTCGAAATAGTTTCAAATTCTTATCTCGCCTTTGATACCCCGTCTGCTTGCGGCGGGGTGATTCATTTTTCTCATCCTATTTACAATAGGCTGTTAAATATTTTCCAATGATGTTATACATAATATCTTAAAACAGGAACGTGTCAAGGCTTTGATTTTATGAATACAACCACATGCTATGTCTATATCCTCGAATGTTGCGATAAAACCCTTTATACCGGTTGTACAAACAATATAGAAAAACGAATTCATGGACATAACAATACCGGGGCTGGCGCCAGATACACAAGGGGAAGGCGTCCGGTGAAGCTCATTTATATTGAAAGCTATCCAACACTGTCTGACGCCTTGAAGCGGGAGACACAGATAAAGAAATTATCAAAAGCACAAAAATTGCTTTTAATACAGAATGGTTCAGATTCAGCATATATTTAAACCCGTAAAAAATAATAAATATAACTCCTTTCTTTTTGTTGCCCTATAGATCCTTGCCTGGCCACATTATGCGCTTTGTGAAAATCAGGACAACTCTAACGTTCAGATATTGCAAGGCAAAATATAACAGGGAAAATAGCATGTTTGTCTTGTGAACAATATCATATAGTCAATAATTTCAAGGATATTTATAAAACAGGCAAGGCAGGTAATCAGGTACAATGTTGATTTATTCTCATATGTTATGGAGCATTTTTTATAGCTTCTTAACATGTTATGAACATGATTTGTTGAAAAGTATCAATGAAGAGTCTGATATTGCTTAAGAAAGCAGGGTATTGGCGGTATAGTCTTTCAAATCATCCATACCAAGCTGCGCGCGTCATAGCAAGACCTGTTTGTTCATTGAAAAGCATGACGTTTGTGGTCATCCTGGACGACAGCCTTTCTTCTCAATAACCTGTGGAAAAAACGTGCTATTTCTGCTAAACTTAGACTGTTTTAATCCTACAGGAGTTTTACCTTGGAATACCATGGACAATCTTGATGTTATCGTAATCGGTGCAGGTCATGCAGGCTGTGAGGCCGCGCTTGCTTCTGCGCGTATGGGTGTAAAGACCCTTCTTTTAACATCCAATCTGGATCATATAGCATTCATGTCATGTAACCCTGCCGTTGGCGGACTTGGCAAGGGGCATCTCGTGAAAGAGGTAGACGCTCTGGATGGCGAGATGGGCAAGAATATTGACGCCACAGGTATTCAGTTCCGCATCCTCAATATGAAAAAGGGGCCTGCTGTCCGGGCTACCCGCATTCAGGCAGACAAAATAAAATATGCCCTGAGGATGAGAAAGGTGCTGGAGGAGCAGGATAATCTCTCTTTACGCCAGGATATTGTAGAAAAACTCCTGATCGATGACAAAACAGTTATCGGCGTTGAAACACAGTGGGGAGAAAAGTTTTTTGGAAAAACCGTTGTTATTACAACGGGAACATTCTTAAGAGGGCTTATCCATGTGGGCCTGGAACATTTCGAGGCAGGAAGAATGGGAGATTTCCCCTCTGTCGGCCTCTCCCTGTGTCTCAAGGAGCTTGGTTTTGATATAGGACGTCTCAAAACAGGAACATGCCCCCGGCTTGACGGAAGGACAATAGATTTCTCAAAGCTTGAGCCGCAGCATAGTGATGTCCCTCCGCGGCCTTTTTCTTTCCTGACACGGGAAGTCCATAATAAACTTGTTCCCTGCTGGCTTACATACACAAACGAAAAAACCCATGACGCAATCAGGTCGGGATTCGACAGATCGCCCCTCTATACAGGGAAAATAGAAGGCACAGGCGTCAGGTACTGCCCTTCCATTGAAGACAAAATAGTAAGATTTCATGACAAAGAGCGCCACCGCATATTTATTGAGCCCGAAGGTCTTGACACAACGGAATATTACCCGAACGGCCTTTCCACAAGCCTTCCCCTTGATATACAGTTAAAAATGCTCAGGAGCATAAACGGCCTTGAGCATGTGGAGATTACACGACCCGGTTACGCGATAGAATATGACTTTATATATCCCACACAACTCTATGCCACCCTGGAAACGAAACTGATTAACAATCTCTTCCACGCGGGTCAGATAAACGGGACAACAGGCTATGAAGAAGCGGCTGCACAGGGCATGATGGCAGGCATTAATGCCGCGTTAAAGGTTAAAGACAAGGAAGCCTTCCTGCTCGGCAGGGAGGAAGCATACATCGGCGTTATGATAGATGATCTGGTAATAAAAGGGGTTGACGAACCTTACCGGATGTTTACATCAAGGGCTGAATACCGGCTCCTGCTGCGAGAGGACAACGCGGACCTGAGACTCACGGAAAAAGGCTATGCTGCCGGGATTGTAAGCAAAGAACGGTACGAAAAGGTAATGGAAAAAAAGAAGAAAATTAACAAAACCCATGAGGTGTTGCAGTCAATAAGACTTAAGCCCACTGCTGAAACGATTGAAATGTTAAAGAACAATGACTTTGAAGGCATAAAAAACCCCCTTACCCTTGAAGAGCTTCTCAAAAAACCGGAAGTGACCATGGAAAGCATTAAGCGGATAGAGCCGTCCTTCAATGGCTTGGAAGAAGATGTTGCATATCAGGTGGAATTGGATATAAAATACCGGGGTTATACGGAAAGACAGCTTGAAATGATAGAAAAGACAAAGAGACTTGAAAATATAAAAATTCCCCCTGACACCCTGTATAGTGATATTTCCGGGCTGTCACTGGAGGTAGTGGAAAGATTATCAAAGATAATACCCCTTACCATAGGTCAGGCATCCAGGATTCCCGGCGTCACACCGGCAGCAATAACAGCATTGATGATACATTTGAAAAAGACAGGGGCGATATAAATTTGAAACAATACTTCCAGCAGTAAAGCTGCGGAGGGAAGGCGAACATAAGAGTCAGTGAGATAAATAGCTCACACAGTGAGCGAGATGGGGAGGCTCCGACAGCTTTGCTGGTGGAGGGGGCGACGAGAGCCCAAATAATAGAGGTTTACATTGGAAAACAACAACATTATAAAAAAATGGTTAACCGACTTTGGAACGGATACTTCCGGAATCGGGGATATGACAATATATGAAAAAGAACTGGTAGGCCTGGAAGATTCCATAAAACAGCGGTTACCATTTGCTGTCTCTTTTGGTCTTGTATTGTCAAAAGGTATTCTGGATACTGTCACGGATGGGCCTAACCCCCTCTATCTCCATCATTACCGGCAGTTGAACTACAGGCTTGACATGATCGGGTATCTGCTTTCAAAGGAGATCGAAAAAAAAGGTTACAGGACTTTACCCTTCGGCGCCTCTCAGGTTATAGACTGGCGGAACCAGAAAGGACATATCTCTCACAGGCATATTGGGGTTTTATCGGGCATAGGATGGATAGGCAGAAATAATCTCCTCATACACCCTGTATTCGGAGCCAGGGTGAGGTATAATACAGTTCTTACGGATATGCCGCTTACACCGGACAAACAGCTTGACAGAGATTGCGGGGTTTGTAAGGCATGTATCGACAAATGTCCCGCAGGATCGATAAAAGACACTCAATCCTTATTTGACCATAAAGGATGTTACGAAATGCTGACCCAATTCAAAAACAAAAGAAATCTCGGGCATCATATATGCGGCATATGCATAGAAGCTTGTAAGGGGGAAAGATGAAAGCGGCAAAGGCGTTCATCGCCCTTGAGGATGGAACAATATTTAAGGGCAGAAGTTGTGGAGTGGAAGGCGAAAGAGAAGGAGAAATAGTTTTTAACACCAGCATGGCCGGCTATCAGGAAATTATGACAGACCCTTCATATAAAGGACAGATCGTTACAATGACCTACCCCCTCATAGGCAACTATGGCGTTAATGAGGATGATATAGAATCCAACAGCCCGAAGGTGGAGGGCTTTATTGTCAGAGAATTAAGCAAGATTGCAAGCAATTACAGGTCTCAGGACAATATCATAAACTACCTTCAAAAACATAACATATTAGCCATAGAAGAGGTTGATACACGCGCGCTCACAAGACATATAAGGGTCAGGGGCGCGATGAAAGGCATAATATCCACCATAGATTCAAATCCCGAAAGCCTTGTAAAAAAAGCAATGGAATCAAAGGGCATAGTCGGCAGAGACCTGGTTAAGGAAGTAACCTGCGGCCAGCCTTATATTTGGGACAACAAGGGACAGGGGGCGGAAGCAGAAAACGCTTCACGTTTGTCCTCGCTTGACGGGGGCTTCACGCTTCACGCTTCACACTTGAAGGTTGTTATCATGGACTTCGGCGTTAAAATGAACATCCTGAGAATACTCAATGAAGCAGGCTGCCATGTGACGGTCGTCCCCGCAAACACATCCGCGGAAGACATACTCGCCATGCACGCTGACGGAGTACTTCTTTCAAATGGTCCGGGCGACCCCGAAGGCGTGCCTTATGCCATTACGGAAATAAAGAAGCTTATCGGCAGAATTCCCATCTTCGGCATCTGTCTCGGTCAGCAATTGCTCGGCCTCGCATACGGAGGAAAGACATATAAACTCAAGTTCGGTCATCGCGGCGCGAATCAGCCCATAAAAGACCTGGAAACAGGAAGGGTCTATATAGTTTCAGAAAATCACGGGTTCGCCGTCGATATTGATTCCATAAAAACAGAACCTGTAAAGGCAACACATATAAACCTGAACGATAATACAATTGAAGGCCTGGAACATGAGACTTACCCAGCTTTCTCTGTCCAGTACCACCCTGAAGCATCACCCGGGCCCCATGATGCATACGGTTTGTTTGCTAAATTTACGGATATGATGGAGAAGTTCAGGAGCAAAGGATAGTTAGAGGTGGTAACCTGCCGTGGGACGTAGGACGTGCAGTCGCTTCGCTCCTTCGGACATGGGATGTGAAAGCATTTACGTCCAAGCGTAAGCGGACGTCCCAGCGAACATAAGTGAGCGGACATCATACGTTTATACGGGAAGTTAAGAAGGGGCAGGCGTGAGCCCCAGAAAATAGAGGTAATATGCCAAAGCGAACAGATATAAAAAGTATACTTATAATAGGCTCAGGTCCGATTGTTATCGGTCAGGCATGTGAGTTTGATTATTCAGGAAGTCAGGCATGTAAGGCGCTGAGAGAGGAAGGATATAAGGTAATCCTCGTAAACAGCAACCCTGCAACTATAATGACAGACCCTGATATGGCAGACAGGGTTTACATTGAGCCCCTTACGCCCGAAATACTTGAAGAGATTATTAAAGTTGAAAGGCCCGATACAATCCTTCCAACAATCGGCGGCCAGACAGCGCTTAACCTTGCCACGATCCTTTCAGAGAGGGGCATCCTCGAAAAATATAATGTGGAGCTCATAGGCGCCGATTATAAGGCCATTAAGAAAGCTGAGAACAGGGAAGATTTCAAGGCTGCCATGGAAAATATCGGTCTTGAAGTTCCCGGAAGCGGTATCGCCCACAATATGGATGACGCGAAAAAGGTGGCTAAAGAAATAGGCTTCCCGCTTATAATAAGGCCGAGCTTTACTCTCGGAGGCACAGGCGCGGCTGTCGCCTATAATATTGAAGAATTTAATATTCTCGCCTTAAGAGGCCTTGAGAGCAGCATGACCAGTGAAATTCTCTTAGAGGAATCCGTCATAGGCTGGAAGGAATATGAGCTTGAAGTCATGAGGGACAAAAAAGACAACGTTGTCATTATTTGTTCCATTGAGAACTTTGACGCCATGGGCGTGCACACAGGCGATAGCATCACCGTAGCCCCGGCGCAGACATTGACGGATAAAGAATATCAGATCATGAGGGATGCCGCTATAAAGATCATAAGGGAGATAGGTGTTGAAACAGGAGGTTCCAATATCCAGTTTGCCGTGCATCCGGATACGGGCAGGATGACAATAATTGAGATGAACCCCAGGGTTTCCCGGAGTTCAGCCCTCGCGTCCAAAGCTACAGGATTCCCTATAGCGAAGATAGCCGCGAAGCTTGCAGTAGGATATACACTGGATGAAATCCCCAATGATATAACAAAGAAGACTCCGGCATCCTTCGAGCCGACTATAGACTATTGCGTAGTTAAGATTCCGAGGTTTACCTTTGAAAAGTTTAAAGGAGCGGATGAGACCCTGACCGTGCAGATGAAGTCTGTAGGAGAGGCAATGGCCATCGGAAGGACCTTTAAGGAAGCGCTGCAAAAGGGTTTCAGGTCTCTTGAAGTGGGTGTTTTCGGAATCATTGACGAGAGACTTGCAGGCATAAATGATCCGCTGTTCATAAAACAGAAACTGATTATTCCGAATAAAGACAGAGTCTTCTATATCCGCCATGCGTTAAAGGCAGGCATTGATATAAATGAAATTTATGATCTCACAGGCATAGACAGGTGGTTTCTCAAGAATATTGAAGAGATTGTGCAGTTTGAAGCGGAAATAGCAGGGCAGAATGACTTATCTGAAGAGCTTATGTACAGAGCGAAGAGGCTTGGTTTTGCCGACAGGCAGATAGGCGCTCTTACCGGCAAAAGTGAAGGCGAGGTACGTGCAGCAAGAATCAATATGGGTATCAAAAGTGTTTTTAAGCTTGTTGACACTTGCGCTGCCGAATTTGAGGCTTATACACCTTATTACTATTCCACTTATGAAACTGAAGACGAATCAAGAATCTCCGACAGAAAAAAAATTGTGATCCTGGGCGGCGGGCCGAACAGGATCGGCCAGGGCATAGAATTCGATTACTGCTGCGTCCATGCAGCTTTCGCGCTAAAAGCGCTCGGTTATGAAACTATCATGGTGAACAGCAACCCCGAAACAGTTAGCACAGACTACGACACATCGGACAAATTGTATTTTGAGCCTCTTACCTTCGAAAATGTCCTTGATATTGCCGAACGTGAAAAACCCGACGGCGTAGTTGTCCAATTCGGCGGACAGACGCCGCTCAATCTTGCAGTGTCCTTGCAGAAATCAGGCGTGCCGATAATAGGAACATCGCCGGAAAGCATAGACCTTGCCGAAGATAGGGATAAATTCAAGTCATTACTTAAAAAGCTTGACCTTACACAGCCTGAAAACGGCATAGCCATAACATTTGAAGAGGCAAAGGATGTGGCAAACACGATAGGTTACCCTGTTGTAGTACGGCCTTCATATGTGCTTGGCGGCAGAGCCATGGAAATAGTATATACTGACGCCGATCTTATGAATTTCATGGAAAAGGCAGCCGAGGCGTCGCCGGACAGACCGATCCTTATAGACAAGTTCCTTGAAGACGCCATAGAGATAGACGTGGATGCCGTCGCGGACGGGGAAAGCTGCGTTGTCGCAGGCATTATGGAGCATATCGAAGAAGCGGGTATCCATTCAGGAGACAGCGCCTGTGCGTTGCCGCCCTACTCTCTTGATGATGAGGCAATCGGCAGGATAAAAACATACACCTACATGCTCGCCAAAGAACTCAATGTTATAGGTCTTATGAATATCCAGTACGCTATAAGAAATGACGTGATTTATGTACTTGAAGTAAATCCCCGCGCAAGCAGAACAATTCCCTTTGTCAGCAAAGCTACCGGCGTCCAGTGGGCTAAAGTAGCTGTAAAACTCATGACTGGGCTGAAATTGAAAGACCTTGGAATTGACAAAGAGGTTGAGATAGAACATGTAGCCGTGAAAGAATCGGTATTCCCTTTTAATAAGTTTTTCGGTGTTGATACGATTCTCGGGCCTGAAATGAAATCCACCGGCGAGGTCATGGGTATTGATATGAATTTCGGCGCTGCTTTCCTCAAGGCACAACTCGGTGCAGGTCAGGACCTCCCTGCTTCCGGAAATGTACTCCTGAGCGTAAAAAACAAAGATAAGAGGAATGTGGTTTTCATCGCGAAGAAATTGTCAGACCTGGGTTTTAAAATATTCGCCACAAAAGGGACCGGAAAAGTCCTCGTAAACAACGGCATCATTGTGGCTTTCGCCAACAAGGTCTCTGAAGGCAGGCCTCATATCGTCGACATGATCAAGAATAGCGAGCTTCAATTTATCATTAATACGCCCAGCGGCAGGAACCCTATGCAGGATGAGGTAAGCATACGGGCAAGCGCGGTCCAGTACAAAATCCCCTACACAACAACCCTTTCCGGCGCACAGGCCATGGTTAACGCCATAGAGCATATTAAAAAAGGCGGACTCAAAGTAAAAGCACTCCAGGATTATTATAAATAGTTTCTTATCCGGAAACTCCGAATGAGAAACTATTTGTTCACGAATTGACACTGCCGATTTCCTCTCATGTTGATTCTGCTTTTTCCTTTTCCCGAATGAACTATTTGACAAAAATGGCAATGATAGGTTATGTAAAAACAGTATGACAAATTTGTGGTTATCCATAAAAAGAGGAGGTGATAAAAATGAAAAAAATGATGTTGATCGTTACCTGTTTATTCATTGTGTCACTCGTTGTTCCGAGTCTTGATACATTCTTCGGCTGCAATTGGTCTTCCAATGCCTCGGCCCAGGATATCAGGTCGGAAACAAAGA
Organism: uncultured Syntrophorhabdaceae bacterium; assembly: GCA_964532465.1. GTDB lineage: Bacteria > Desulfobacterota > Syntrophorhabdia > Syntrophorhabdales > Syntrophorhabdaceae > JAPLKB01. Next base: position 87,847 of record CAZHHX010000009.1, read on the forward strand.
AAGAGCAGGATGCTGCAAGGGCAAAAGGCAAAGCAAGATCACAGGGCTACAAGCAGGGTAAAGGTGGCAGCCCGAAAAAAGACGGCTATAAAGATATGGACCCGGACCAACGTGAAGCTTACAAAAAAGGTTACAGAGAGGGCCAATAACACTTCAGGGAAGGACTTCATGAATTAATCTGGAGTGAAATCCGTGGCCAGGTTCTATCTTTGGCAAGGAAATTGAGCCATAGAAAAAGCCTGGCCACATTGTTTGCTCCCATAGTTAATACAATAAATATTCCATACTTAATCTTAAAAACAAAGAAACGAGGAATTGACTACTGGTCAATGAGAAAAAACGTTCTTTCCTTGTTTTTAAGAATTACAACACGCTTTATATCATTACCTGATCAAAGGATCGCGTTTCGGCTTCGATGGCTGTCCAACCGGGATTTCCTTCGGCACAACCTCTCCGGGTTTAAGAGTGCTGTCATCAATACGCGGTTTGTTCTGGGCAGGCGTCTGTTTTACCGGCTTCTTATCCTTTGTGTCAGCCCGTTCTTTGGCCAATTGCTCAATGCGCTGCTTTTCGGCTTCGCTCACCTTGACCCTTTCCCCCTGTTGCGCCATCACTCCAGTAAAGGGGACGCTGGACAGAAGAACTGCGGACAGAAGAACGCTGATCCATTTTGTTTTCATCTTTTTACCTCCCTTAACACTAATTATATTTTTTGATGCAGAATAGATAAAAAATCCTTATATTAAAGGTCGTGAGTCTTTGACGGACGTTTATCATCTCCTTTATCTAATCAATTGTGATCCAATTCGCTTAAGATTTCAAGCAAAAAACTTTTTCTTATTTAAGCTGTATTCACAGTAGTTAATCCTAGAATATGCTAAACAACTATTTTATGGTGACAACTATTTCAAGAAGGCAATTTGATAAGAAAAAATCAGATCAGGAAATAAGCATTGCATAGCCATGAAAGCTGAGATAAGACCGATAGGCTTTGTATTGAAATCAATCTTGAAAAATGTTGCCAGTACCAAAGAGAATACCGCCACAGACGTAGAAATAGACGGCAAGTCTGTCAATATCGGGTTAAACACATATATTAAATGCTGAAAAGGAATTCATAAATATCATCTTATCGATAAGGAGAGAATATAACGAAGAAGAATATTGAACAAAACAAAAAGGGCCGACATGTTGAATTGTTCAGCCCCTCTTTATTGTTAAAGCTGGGAGACAAGGATTTGAACCTTGATTCACGGAGTCAGAGTCCGTTGTCCTGCCGTTGAACGATCTCCCAGTCGAATATTGAAAAGTTATTTACTCTCTTTCTTTACTTTCTTTTCTTCTTTTTCTTCATTCTCTTTCTTCTGGGTAAGTTCAATGAGCGCCATAGGAGCTGCGTCGCCTTTTCTTCTTCCGATCTTAAGAACCCTTGTGTAGCCGCCGTTTATTGATACGTACCTGTCTCCGATATCGTTAAAAAGCTTTCTCACTATGTCCTTGTCACGTAAAAAAGCAAAGGCAAGTCTCATGGAATGAAGATCTTTTCTTTTCGCCAGGGTGATAAGCCTGTCTGCCACTCTCTTTAATTCCATAGCCTTAGTATCTGTTGTCTTTATGCTCTCGTGCTGAAAAAGAGAGTTTGCCATATTCATTAAAAGCGCTCTTCTATGACTTTTATTCCTGCTTAATTTACTTACAGTTCTTAAATGCCTCATGTTTATAAACCTCTATATATGATCTTTTCTTTTCAGTGCCATCTTATCCAAATCATCCCGCGACGGAAAAACCTCAAGCTTAATACCAAGCCTTAATCCCATATAGGAAAGAATTTCCTTTATCTCGTTCAGAGACTTCCTGCCGAAATTTTTGGTTGTTAGTATTTCCTGCTCCGTCTTCTGAACAAGTTCGCCAATATATTTAATATCAGCATTTTTCAAACAATTTGCGCTTCTGACTGAAAGCTCCAGTTCCTCTACACTTCTATAAAGATTCTCATTAAAATCCTGCTTTTCAATCTGTTTTCCATCTACTCCGTTCATATCCTCAACGTCTTCAAAGTTAATGAAGATACGCATCTGCTCTTTTAAAATCTTCGCTGCAAAAGATAGAGCATCTAATGGATCCACACTTCCGTTTGTCCATATTTCCATAGTTAATTTGTCATAATCTGTTCTTTCCCCGACTCTTGCAGGAGTAACATTATAACTGACTTTTCTTATTGGCGAAAATACTGCATCAATTGGTACGGTTCCGATTGGTTCATTCTCATTATAATTTAACTCGGCGCGTACATATCCTCTTCCAATTCGTGCTTTCATGGTCATATACAATCTTGCGTCATCACCCAGCACTGCTATATAGTGATTGGGATTCATAATCTCTACACTGCTGTCATGGATGATATCTCTTGCTCTTATTTCTCTTTTTTCTGCAATATCAATCCTCAGTTCCTTAGGATGATCATCACTTATTTTTAGAATTACCTTTTTAAGGTTTAGTATTATCTCAGTAACGTCTTCTTTAACTCCTCTGACTGTAGAAAACTCATGATCTACACCATCAATCCAAACTGACGTTATAGCGCCACCCATAATTGATGAAAGGAGAATTCTCCTTAATGAATTTCCTATTGTTACACCATGACCACGCTCAAAAGGCTCTGAAGAAAACTTTACGTAATCACTCTCTTTTTTTTCTATTTCAATCTTTGTTGGCTTAATCAATTCCTGCCAATTTTTTTCAAACATATGTAGCACCCTCCTTTGGGGGTATAAAACTACCTTGAATAGTACTCTACTACAAGCTGTTCCTTAATAGGCATTGTAATATCTTCTCTTGAGGGCAATAATTTTACTATACCCTTTACATTATCTTTATCTAATTCCAACCAGGAAGGAACTCCCCTCCTCACAACTGATTCAAGGGCATTTTTTACACTCAGGAGATCTTTATTTCTTATGGCTATTTCATCACCTTCCTTCACAAAAAATGAAGGGATGTTTACAGTTCTTCCATTAACTGATATGTGGTTATGTGATACTATCTGTCTTGCTTCTTTTCTTGAAGTAGCAAATCCGAGTCTATAAACCATATTGTCCAGCCTTCTTTCAAGCAATACAAGAAAGTTCGTCCCTGTTATTCCGGGTTTCCTCTCAGCAATTGTAAAAAATCTTTTAAACTGTTTTTCACCAAGACCGTATATCTTTCTTACTTTCTGCTTTTCTCTTAGACGGATGCCATACTCAAGCGTTTTGCTTCTTGTATCAACGTGTGCTCCTGGCGGATAATTCCTTTTTTCCATTGCACACTTATCCGTATAACATCTTTCTCCTTTGAGAAATAACTTGCTCGCTTCTCTTCTACACAACCTACACGATGGTCCTACATATCTTGACAAGGCTTTCCTCCTTAGACTCTTCTTCTTTTTGGTGGTCTGCAACCGTTGTGAGGTATCGGGGTAACATCTCTTATCAGATGTATCTTTAATCCTGCACTTTGCAGCGCCCGCAACGCAGCCTCTCTCCCGGCACCAGGCCCCTTTATAAATACATCTACTGTTTTCAACCCATTTTCCATTGCTTTTTTTGCAGCATTTTCTGCAGCAAGCTGTGCCGCAAAAGGCGTGCTCTTTCTTGAGCCTTTAAAACCTACAACGCCTCCGCTCGACCACGAAACAACATTTCCCTGAGGGTCTGTAATAGTTATAATTGTATTATTAAAACTCGATTGAATATACGCTTCTCCAATCGGAATATTCTTTTTAATCTTCTTTTTAGTAGTTTTTTTGGTCTTGGCCATGCGCTCACCTCATTTCTTTTTTTTCATAGACGTCTTTCTGGGGCCTTTTCTTGTCCTTGAATTTGTTCTTGTTCTCTGACCCCTTACCGGCAAGCTTTTTCTGTGTCTCAAACCTCTATAGCATCCTATATCCATAAGCCTTTTTATGTTTACGCTTACTTCCTTCCGTAAATCACCCTCAACTTTATAGTCTCTCTCTATTATATCCCTTATTTTCGCAACTTCTTCTTCAGTTAATACATTGGTTCTCTTATTGGGATCAATAGTTGCTTCTGAGAGTATTCTGCCGGACAATTGCCTGCCTATACCAAATATATAAGTCAATGCAATTTCTATCCTTTTATCTCTCGGTATATCAACACCAGCGATTCTTGCCAAGTTTTACCTCCTTACCCCTGTCTCTGTTTATGCTTAGGATTATCGCATATTACTCTGACCACGCCTTTTCTCTTGATAATTTTACATTTGTCGCATCTCTTCTTAACCGAAGGTTTTACCTTCATAACAACCTCCTATTTCGCTCTATATATAATCCTGCCCCTGCTCAGGTCATATGGCGACAGCTCAACTATTACTTTATCGCCTCTTAATATTTTTATATAATGCATTCTCATTTTTCCCGACACATGGGCAAGCACCTTATGTCCGTTAGGTAGTTCCACCCGAAACATTGCATTCGGCAATGGCTCTATAACTGTTCCTTCTATCTCTATTCCTTCTCCTTTTGGCATATCTCCCTATATCTTGCTCAATATGTCAGGTCCATTTTCCGTAATTGCAATTGTATGTTCGAAATGGGCTGATAACGAGCCATCTTTTGTTGCTGCTGTCCATCCGTTCCGCTTTATGATTACTTCCTTTTTTCCCATATTAACCATAGGCTCAATTGCCAAAACCATTCCTTTTTTCAATCTGATACCTGTGCCTTTTTCACCGAAATTTGGTATCTGAGGCTCTTCATGCAGACTTTTTCCAATCCCGTGTCCAACAAAATCCCTCACTACAGAAAAACCTGCGTTTTCAACATGTATCTGCACAGCATTGGAGATATCATGCAATCTATTACCTTCATTAGCTTTATCAATTCCCTTATACAGAGACTCTTCTGTTACTGCAAGCAGTCTCTCCACTGATTCAGAAATCTTTCCAATACCTATACTCAATGCAACATCTCCGCAATAACCATTATATAAAATACCAAAATCAAGGCTTATGATATCGCTCTCTTTCATTATACGTTCATCCGGCATCCCATGAACTACTTCATCGTTTACAGAAACACACAGGCAGAAGGGGTAACCATTATAGCCTTTAAAAGCAGCCTTGACATTTTTTATTTTCTTTATCCTGCTCTCACATGAAGACTCAAGCTCTATTGTCCTGACACCTTCTTTAACAAACTCCTTCAAATATAACAATGTTTCAATTGCGTATTTACTTGCAGTTCTTATCTTCTCAATTTCTGCTGCATTTTTTAGTAAAATCATTGTGCAACTATCAGTATCTTACCTTCTTCCCTTAATGCGCGAAGACTTCTTCACAAGTCCATCATAATGTCTAAGTATAAGATGTGACTCAATCTGCTGAATTGTATCAAGGGCAACTCCAACAACAATAAGAAGTGCAGTACCTCCGAAGTAAAAGGGAACATTGAACTTCTTTACAAGCAGAGTGGGAAGCACGCATACAAAAGATATATACATTGCTCCGACAAAAGTAATGCGTGAAAGTACTTTTTCTATATATTCAGATGTTTTTTTGCCTGGTCTTATACCCGGCAAATATCCTCCATATTTTTTCATGTTATCTGCGACACTATCCGGATTAAATACTATTGCAGTATAGAAAAAACAGAAAAAAATGATGAAACCGATATACATAAACTCATGAAGTATTGTCCCTGGCGTAAGTAATTCTGCAAATTTTTTCATATACGGATGATCAATAAAACTTGCGATTGTTGCAGGAAACATAAGGATTGATGAGGCAAAAATAGGTGGTATAACACCGGCTGTGTTCACCTTGAGAGGCAAGTGCGTCGCCTGTCCTCCATATACTCTTCTTCCTACTACCCTTTTTGCGTACTGAACCGGTATTCTCCTCTGAGATGACTCCATAAAAATTATAAAGGCAATTACAGCCAACATCATAGCTACAATTAAAATAATAACAAACCAGTTCATTTCTCCGGAATTTACAAGACTCATAGTGCCTGCTATCGCATTAGGCATCCTTGCAACAATACCAGCAAAAATAATCAATGATATTCCGTTCCCTATCCCTTTTTCTGTAATCTGTTCCCCAAGCCACATAATAAAAGAAGTTCCACCGGTAAGGGTGATCATAGTCATTAATCTGAAACCCCATCCTGGATTATATACAACAAGTTCTCCTGCTGCGCCGCGCATCTGCTCCAATCCGATACTGATGCCAAAACCCTGGATAAGAGCAATAATAACTGTGCCATACCTCGTGTACTGGGTTATTTTCTTTTTACCTGCATCTCCTTCTTTTGATAATCGCTCAAGAGTAGGTACAACAACAGTCAAAAGTTGCAAAATAATAGATGCGCTGATATAGGGCATAATCCCGAGAGCAAAAACAGAAAGCCGCTCTAAACCACCGCCTGCAAACATGTCAAAGAAACCGAGAAGCGTGCCTTTCGCTCTTTCAAAGATTCCTGCAAGTACCTGCCCATCTATGCCTGGCGTAGGTATGTGCACTCCAATCCTGTACACTGCAAGTAACGCAAGCGTAATGATTATTCTTCGCTTAAGTTCAGGAATCTTTCCAATATTCTGGAAACCTCCCATTAAATCAGTACCTCAACTTCACCGCCCTGCGCTTTAATCTTCTCAATAGCTTTTTTAGATGCCTTATGCACAGACACCTTTATTGAAAAATCTATATCTCCATCAGATAACAACTTTATACCTGATTTTATTTCCCTTACCAAGCCTGTTGTAAAAAAATCCTCTATTTCAACTTTTTCTTTCCCCTTAAACACCTCAAGATCTACTATTTTTACAAGCGCGTATTCTTTTCTAAAGGGATTCTTAAACCCTCTTTTCGGAATTCTCCTGGTAAGAGGCATCTGGCCGCCTTCAAACCATTTGCCTTTTGTACCTCCACTTGTAGCACGCTGCCCTTTGTTGCCATATGTAGCTGTAGTACCGTGTCCGGAGCCTGTGCCCCTGCCCACTCTTTTTCTTTTCTTTCTTGATCCCTCACATGGTTTTAAGTCTGAAAGTTTCATCTATTGAACATCCTCCAACACCTTTACGAGGTGTATAACTTTTTTTACCATCCCTCTTATCTCGGGCGTATTTTTTACAACTTTTTCTTCATAAAGCCTTTTAAAGCCCAGACTTTTTACCGTAGCCTTCATATCTTTAGTACAACTATTTGTACTGTGTATCCATTTAACCTTGAGATAAGACACGTTAAGCCTCCTCGCCCTTAGTTTTTCCTCTCTGTTTCAATGACATGTCAGGCGATTTTAACTCGGATAACCCTTTTATTGTGGCCTTCACAACATTATGATAATTCCTTGAGCCATAACACTTTGTCAATATATTCGTTATGCCTGCTACTTCAACTACAGCCCTTACTGCCCTGCCTGCGATAACTCCGGTTCCTGCTCTGGCAGGCTTCATAAATACCTGACTTGTACCATATTTTGCCATCGCTTCATGCGGAATTGTGCCGTTAGATACGGGAACTTCAACAAGATCCTTTTTTGCACGCTCAATTGCCTTACGAATTGCATCAGGAACTTCGTTTGCCTTTCCCAAGCCATAACCTACGTGACCGTTGCCGTCGCCAACCACAACTATTGCGCTGAAGCTGAAACGCCTGCCGCCTTTTACAACCTTCGCAACACGATTTATATATACCAGTCTGTCCTGTAATTCAATCCCGTCCACTTCTATGCGCCTTTTCTCAACCAATAGAAAGCCTCCTCTTAAAATATTAGACCGGCTTCTCTTGCTGCCTCTGCAAGTGCCTTGATTCTGCCATGATATTTAAAGCCGTTTCTGTCAAAAACAACTTTTGTAAATCCCATTTCTATTGCCTTCTTCCCGATGCTCTCACCAATTTTCTTTGCTGCTTCTACATTACCACCATATTTGATCTGTGCCTTTACATCTTTGTTTAAAGTGGAAATACCTGTCACAACCTTATCATGTACATCATCAATTAACTGCACATAAATCTGGCTTAAGCTTTTATATACACAGAGCCTCGGCTTTTCCTGACTTCCTGCCACTTTCTTTCTGATTCTTTTTTTTCTTTTCAGTCTTGCTTCGGCTTTATCTTTAATCTGCATTTTCTGCTCCTTACTTCTTTCCTGTTTTACCTGCTTTCTTCCTCAGAACTTCATTGGCATATTTCACGCCTTTATTTTTATATACATCAGGTTTTCTCAAAGCCCTTATTTTTGCTGCAACTTCACCTACAAGCTCTTTATTTATACCTTTTATTGTTACCAGCGTCTGCTTCTCAACCTGAGCATCTATTCCATTGGGCAAGGGAAATGTTATGGGATGTGAATATCCAAGGTTAAATATAAGGTTATTTCCCTGCAATTCAGCGCGATATCCAATACCGGCTATTTCAAGTTTTCTTTCAAATCCGCTGTGGACACCTTCAACCATATTTGAAATCAAGGTTCTCATAAGCCCATGATAACCCTTTATTTTCTTTTCTTCATTTTGTCTGAGTACGGTTATTATGTTTCCATCAAAAGATAACTCTAATCCCTCAAGCAGTTTTCTGCTTAGCGATCCCTTCGGCCCTGTTACCGTTATTTCATCACCTTTGCAGTCCAGTTTTGCATCATCAGGTAATATAATAGGTTTTTTACCTATCCTTGACATACTACACCTCACCATACCAACAGGAGGGGTTCGCCACCTGTGTTATTCTTCTTTGCGTTCTTATTAGTCATCAATCCCTTCGAGGTTGAAAGGATCACCGTACCATAGCGTTTTGACAGCTTTATCATCTCGTCAACCTTAGAATACACTCTTCTTCCCGGCTTGCTGATTCTCTTTAAACCTGTTATTACGCTTTGGTTATGAGCATCATAGTGTATGTAAATCTTTAAGTATTTTTTCCTCATATCATCAACAAATATTTTATAATTTTTTATATATCCTTCTTCTTTCAATATCTTTGATATAGCCAGCTTCATATTTGAATAAGGAATATCAACCGACTCATGACGAGCCATTATTGCGTTTCTTATTCTTGTAAGCATATCAGCTATTGTATCAGTCATCGCCATACATGCCTCCTTTACCAGCTTGATTTAGTCACTCCAGGAACCTCTCCTCTTAAGGAGTAATTCCTAAAGCATATCCTGCACATCTGAAATTTTCCCAAATAACCTCTGGGCCTGCCACAAACAGCACACCTATTTCTAAATCTCGTGCTGAATTTAGGAGTTTTTTTCCACTTCTCTATCATTGACTTTCTTGCCATCTACTCCTCCATCAATTCCTGAAGGGCATGCCCATAAGCTTTAAAAGCTCAAAACCCTCTTCATCTGTTTTAGCTGTTGTACCAATTGTTATATTCATACCTCTTGCTTTGTCTACCTTATCATAATCAATTTCCGGGAAAATAGTCTGCTCTTTTAAGCCAAGCGTATAATTCCCTCTTCCATCAAAGGATTTTGGTGAAACACCCTTGAAATCCCTTACTCTTGGAAGCACAATATAGACAAGTTTGTGAAGGAATTCGTACATCCTTTCCCGCCTCAACGTTACCATACAGCCAATTGACATACCTGCTCTCAATTTAAAAGAAGCGATTGACTTTTTCGCTTTTGTTATAACTGGCTTTTGTCCTGAGATCATTGCAATATCACCTGATGCAGCGTCAAGGGTCTTTATGTTCTGTATTGCTTCACCAACACCTATATTTATGACAATCTTTTCAATCTTCGGCAATTGCATAACATTCTTATATTTGAATCTCTGCATTAAAGCCGGTACTACTTCTTTTTCATAAAAATCCATATATGCCGTTTTCAAGTAATGCCTCCTGCCTACTTATCTATAACCTCGTTACATTTCTTGCAGAATCTGACTTTCTTCCCATCTTCAAGCATCTTTGTCCCTACCCTTACAGGTTTGGAGCACTTCTCACAAAAAATCATTACATTTGAAACATGTATAAGGCTTTCTTTCTCAATTACTCCACCTTTTGATTTCTGACTGGGTTTCACATGTCTTTTTATCATGTTTACTTTTTCAACGATTACTCTATCTTTTTTCTTGGCAATTCTTAGCACTTTGCCTGTTTTTCCTTTGTCCTTCCCTGTCTTCACTGAAACAAGGTCGTTTTTCTTTACATGATATTGTTTTTCCATAATTACCTCACACTACTTCGGGTGCCAACGACACGATCTTCATAAACCTCTTTGCCCGCAACTCTCTTGCTACAGGCCCGAAAATCCTGGTTCCTATCGGTTCATTGTATTGATTTATTATTACAGCCGAGTTGTCGTCAAATTTTACATACGATCCGTCTACTCTTCTGATCTCTTTTTTTGTTCTTACTATTACAGCCTTCACAACATCCCCTTTTTTAACTTTTGAATTCGGGATAACTTCTTTTACAGAGGCTACAATAATATCTCCGACAGTACCGTATCTTTTTTTAGAACCACCAAGAACTCTGATGCATCCTAATTTTTTTGCGCCTGAATTGTCTGCAACCTCAAGTTTAGTTCTCTCCTGTATCATCCTTCACCACCTCTTCCTGAACAAGAATGGGTTCCACTTTTTTAATAATTTCTTTTACCAGCCATCTTTTTTCTTTACTTATCGGCCTGGATTCAACGATCAAAACCTTGTCACCCATTGAGCATTTGTTTTCTTCATCATGTGCTTTGTATCTTTTTTTAGTGCTGATGTATTTGTGGTACATCGAATGCTTGAATGATCTTGACACTTCTACTATTACAGTCTTATCCATCTTATTCTTAACAACAACGCCTGTTATCTTTTTCTTGTTTGTGTCAGCTTTCAATTCCATGCTTAACCTCAAATTATAGTAAGCTTATAATTATGCCCTTTACTGCTATCTCTTTTTACAAAAAACACTAATTCTTTTATAAATTAGCTATTCAGTTGTTTGTACCTGATAACTGTCTCTATTCTTGCGATATCCTTTTTTATAATAGCTATTCTTGCGTTATTCTCAAGCTGACCGGTAGAATGCTGGAATCTTAAATTAAAAAGTTCTTCTTTAAAATCCTTTTTCTTTTTTGTAAGCTCTTCTGCTGTTAACTCTCTCAGTTCCTTTGCTTTCATTGTTCCTCACTTCTCGCAATAAATCTTGTTCCTATGGGGAGTTTAAATGAGGCTATCCGCAGGGCCTCTTTTGCTTTATCTTCAGGAACACCTTCTATTTCATAAAGCACTTTTCCCGGCAAAATAACAGCAACCCATCCTTCCGTGGCGCCTTTGCCCTTTCCCATCCTTGTTTCAGCAGGCTTCTTTGTTATCGGCTTATCCGGAAATACTCGAATCCAAACTTTTCCAGTCCTCTTCACGTATCTTGTAAGGGCAATTCTTGCCGCTTCAATCTGTCTTGCCGTAATTCTTCCACATTCAACTGCCTGCAACCCAAAATCCCCAAAACTTACTTCGTTACCTCTACTGGCGGTTCCAGTCATTCTTCCTTTTTGTTGTTTTCTATACTTGACTCTCTTAGGTGAAAGCATTACACTGCCTCCTGATACACTTCGCCTTTAAAAATCCATACTTTAACGCCTATTACACCATATTTTGTTTGCGATATCGCAAAACCGTAGTCTATATCAGCTCTGATTGTCTGAAGCGGAACGCGACCTTCTCTATACCACTCAGTACGAGCCATTTCTGCGCCTGCCAATCTGCCTGCACACATTGCTTTAATACCTTTTGCACCGAATTTCATGGCCTGAGACACATTCCTCTTCATTGCTCTTCTGAAAGACACCCTTCTTTCAAGCTGCAAAGCTACATTTTCCGCAACAAGCTGAGCGTCTACTTCAGGTCTTTTTACTTCAGTAATATTTAATATTACTTCCTTGCCTGTCATTCTCTGTAATTCCTTTTTAAGACTTTCAACCTCAGCACCTTTTCTTCCGATAACAAGTCCTGGTCTTGCTGTAAATATATTCACCTTTACTCTTTTATCTTTATTGGCCGCTCTTTCGATCTCAACCCTGGATATGCCCGCCTGATGCAATTTATCTTTCAGAAATTTCTTTATTCTGATGTCTTCATGCAAAAAAACTGCATAATTCTTTGCTGCAAACCATTTAGAATCCCAGGATTTAATTACTCCCAGTCTAAAACCATAAGGATGTGTCTTTTGACCCATTTAACCTCCAGTATTAAGATTCATCCAGCACAAGGGTGATGTGACTTAATCTTTTTCTAATCTTTGATGCCCTTCCCATGGCCCTCGGTAGAAACCTCTTCAGCATTGGTCCTCCGTCAACTATTACATTTTTGACAAAAAGACTGTCTATATCCACATACTTTTTTTGCTTTGCATTGGCAATTGCACTATCAAGAAGTTTTTTTAGGATAAAAGACGCCTTTTGAGGCATATACGTGAGAATACCCGATGCATCATTTACGTTTTTCTTCTTTATAACTTCTCCTACAATTCTAACCTTTCTTGGAGAAATTCTTATCATTTTTGCTTTTGCCACTATTTCCATGTTATTTATTCCTTCCTTTTAACAACTTTTGCTTTTCTGTCTCCTGAATGGCTATGGAAAATTCTCGTCGGAGAAAATTCGCCAAGCTTATGACCAACCATTTCCTCTGTCACAAAAACCGGTATAAATTTCTTCCCATTGTGAACTGCAAAAGTCAGTCCAATAAAATCAGGTGTGATAGTTGAGCTACGGTACCATGTTTTTATAACCTTTGAGCTCTTCGTCCCTTTTGCTGCTAAGGCCTTTTCCATCAACTTTTCATTTACGAATGGCCCTTTCTTTAAAGACCTTGCCACATGTACCTCCCTAACCTCTTAACTTTATAATATATTTATTAGTTCTTTTATTCTTTCTTGTTTTCAAGCCTTTTGATAATTGTCCCCAAGGAGAACATGGATGTCTCCCGCCCTTTGACCTACCTTCACCTCCACCCAATGGATGGTCTACCGGGTTCATTGCTGTTCCTCTGACAGTAGGTCTTGTGCCCTTCCATCTTGATTTCCCTGCTTTTCCTATTGTGACATTCTCGTGATCAATGTTTCCTACCTGACCGATTGTCGCCATACATGTCAAAAGAATAAGCCTTACTCCTCCTGACGGTAATCTTACATGTCCATAAGCGCCTTCTTTAGCTACAAGCTGCGCGTAGTTGCCTGCGCTTCTCGCTATTTGACCGCCTTTTCCGGGCTTCATTTCTACATTATGAACAAAAGTGCCAGCTGGAATATATTTTAATGGAATTGCATTTCCTTCATTTATTTCAGTATCAGATTTCCTGCTGGCAATAATTACACTGCCAACTTTTAACTTAAGCGGCGCAAGTATATATCTTTTTTCACCATCAGAATAATGTATAAGTGCAATGTTTGCAGATCTGTTGGGGTCATATTCTATGCTTGCAACCTTACCGGGAATTTCATATTTATTCCGCTTAAAATCTATTACCCTGTAATTTCTCTTATGTCCGCCGCCAATATGTCTTGTTGTTATTCTGCCGTAATTGTTTCTGCCGCCTGATCTTTTAACAGGTACTACTAAAGATTTCTCCGGTTTATCCTTTGTAATCTCCTCAAAGGTATTAATGCTCATGAATCTTCTTCCGGCAGATGTCGGTTTATACTCCTGTATACCCATTATGCACCCTCAAAAATTGTTATTTTGTCTTTTGGACTCAACTTAACAACTGCTTTTTTCCAGTCAGGGCGTTTTCCGGAAAACTTTCCAACTCTTCTTGTTTTGCCTTCCATTCTTGCTACCTGCACTGAAACAACTTTCACTTTAAATAATTTTTCTATAGCTTTTTTTATTTCTATTTTATTAGTATCTCTTTGAACCTGAAAAACATACTGGTTTCCTGTCTCTTTTAAAAGAGAACTCTTTTCTGTTATTATTGGTTTTATAATTATATCGTATTCAATCATTGTACCAGCACCTCTTCTACTTTCCTCAGGGCATCAAGCGTAAAAACAAGCTGTTCGTACTTTATTATATCGTAAACATTTAAGCCGTCAGTTCTTAATACTTTAACAAAAGGTATATTTTTTGCTGATTTCTCGATTATTTCATCTTTTTTGTCTATTATAAAAAGTGGTTTTGTAAGTTTCAGAATATCCACTATACCTTTAAATGTTTTTGTACTAAAATTCTCTAAGACAATTTTATCAAGTATCGTCATGTTTGACTCTGCATACCTCACAGTTAAAGCCGATCTAAGTGCACTTCTTCTTACTTTTTTAGGTACGGAATAACTATAATCTCTCGGATGAGGGCCGAATACAACACCACCGCCTACCTGGATAGGGGCTCTTATATTCCCCTGCCTTGCTCTTCCAGTACCTTTCTGTTTGTAAAGTTTCTTCCCGCTTCCCTTTACATCCTTTCTTGTTTTTGTCGATGCCGTCCCTCGTCTTCTCCCTGCAAGCTGCATTTTTACCACATCATGCATAAGATAGGTTTTAACTTCGACGTTAAACACTTCATCTTTTATCTCAATTTCACCTATTTTTTCGCCTTTTATATCAAGTAAATCTGCCGTTGCCATTATAAACTCCTCAGGACTTTATTTCCACGTCGACGCCTGCTGCAAGCTCCAATTTCATTAAGGCATCAACTGTCTGTTGTGTCGGGTCAACAATATCAATTAATCTTTTGTGTGTTCTCACTTCGAACTGTTCCCTCGACTTTTTATCAATATGAGGGGAACGTAATACACAAAATTTTTGTATTCTTGTTGGCAACGGAACAGGTCCAACAACCTGTGCCCCTGTTTTTTTTGCAGCATCCACTATTTCCTTTACCGATTGATCAAGCAGTCCATGATCAAAGGCCTTCAGGCATATCCTGATTCTCTGCCTCATCTTTTTCCCCTCTACTCTATAATCTCAGTGACAACGCCAGCTCCAAC
>CAZHHX010000010.1:0-96600 GCA_964532465.1 uncultured Syntrophorhabdaceae bacterium
GGGGACAGCAGTTATGTGGGGCAGAATGTCAATGCAGGGGCGAGATGGGAGTTTTGACATAAGGCGGTACAGTCCTGAGTATTGATGAGTTTTTTGTTGTCTGCCAGTTTTTATCGATTATCATTCGAAACATGTTACGGTAGGCGAAAGATCAGGCTAACGCTTTCAATAGAATAATTCTCAGATTCAATAAAAGGGCCCCAAGCTTGACTCGCAGGTACAAAGAAAATAATCCGGAAATGGATGGGGAGCAAACGTTTCTTCATGGAATCCCTGCTTTTGGGAAACCGTGAAGCAGTTTTATTATTGGTGTAGCATATTGAAATTAAAAGCCGACGATGGGAATTGAACCCGCGACCTGCTCATTACGAGTGAGCTGCTCTGCCCCTGAGCTACGTCGGCACTGAATGAGAATCTATAACATAATAAGGAAGTTACAGGCAAGGGAATTTTATGGTAATTTCGGCGATTCCTTATTTATTCCTTATATGCTTTATTGCGTTCTATTTTAGATACAATCCTATATATTTTTCAAGCCCTTTTTTTGCCGCCTCGGTGTTATTTCGAAGGCAAACCGAAAATGGTCTTCAAGGATATTCTACTGATATTGATAGCGACACATTAAAAATGTTGACCATACTGCAAAGCTGTGATAGAGGTAGGTAATGGCTCACTTGAATCTTTCAGAATGGCTGTCCCGCGCTGAGAATGACAGGCGTTTCCGGGATAATGCCACATGCATCAAGCACATACCTGCCTCAGATGGTCTTTTTGACCAATACCCTAAGTGGGTAGACCCTGTGTTACAAAAGGTACTTACCGAACGAGGCATTACGAAGCTCTACAGTCATCAGGCCCGCGCCATCGAACTCGTCCATCAAGGCAGGGATGTGGTTCTTGTTACACCCACGGCCAGCGGTAAGACCCTTTGCTACAACATTCCGGTGCTCCAGAATATCCTGGAAGAGCCAGAGACCAGAGCCATCTATCTCTTCCCCACAAAAGCCCTTGCCAATGACCAGATGACGGAAGTACATAGCCTAATAGGCGAACTCAAAGCAGATATCAAGACCTTCACCTATGACGGCGACACGCCGGATGATGCCAGACAGGCAATCCGCAAGCAGGGTCACGTTGTAGTTACAAACCCTGACATGCTCCATGCAGGCATTTTGCCGCACCATACCAAGTGGCAGAAGCTCTTTTCAAATCTGAAATATGTGGTTGTGGACGAGCTTCATATCTATCGGGGTGTTTTCGGCAGCCATGTGACAAATGTGTTCCGTCGGCTCAAAAGGATCTGCCGCTTCTACGGACAGGACCCGATTTTTATCTGCTGTTCCGCGACAGTGGCAAACCCCAAAGAACACGCTGAAGACCTCATCGAGAAAGAATTTACCCTTATCGACGAGAGCGGCGCACCGCGCTCGGCCAAGACCTTTATCCTTTATAACCCGCCCATCATAAACAGGGAACTCGGTATACGTCAATCATCAATGACCCCTGCCCGCAATATGATGAGTGACCTCGTGGGCAATAAGATTCAAACCATCGCCTTTACTACGAGCAGGCTCTCCGTGGAGGTGCTTACCAAGTATCTCAAGGACACGTTCAGACCGAGAGTTCCCAATAACGACCACTATGTAACAGGCTATCGCGGCGGTTATTTGCCCAATCTCAGGCGGCAAATCGAAAAGGGCCTGCGGGAGAAAACAATCATGGGTGTGGTAAGCACAAACGCCCTCGAACTGGGTATCGACATTGGAGATCTGGAAGCATGTCTTATGGTCGGCTATCCGGGCTCAATTGCCAGCGCCTGGCAGCAGGCAGGCAGGGCAGGGCGCAGGGCAGGAAAAAGCCTCGCTATCCTCATTGCCCGGAGCAACCCCATGGACCAGTTCATCGTGGAAAACCCGGATTATTTCTTTACCCGCTCCCCCGAACACTGCCGGGTAAACCCGGATAATTTGCTGATTCTGCTTCACCATATCAAGAGCGCGGCCTTCGAGCTGCCCTTTGAAGAAGGCGAGAAATTCGGCAAGGAAGACCTTATGGAACTGCTTTCCTACCTTGAGGAGAAGGGTGTACTTCACCGGGTGGAAAAACGCTGGCACTGGGCAGCAGAAAGCTATCCGGCGGACGAGGTAAGCCTGCGGACCATCAACCCTGAAAACGTCGTGGTAGTGGATACCACCGATACTGCAAACCACAAGGTAATTGCCGAGGTGGACTGGGACGGCGCCTTCACTGCAGTTCATGATGATGCCATCTACATGGTAGAATCACAGCAGTACCATGTGGATAAGCTCGACCTGGAGCGCAAGAAGGCCTACGTCAGAAAGGTGGATGTTGATTATTACACCGATGCCATGACCTACACCGGCGTCCGCGTCATAGAAGACTTCGATAAGAAGATGAAGGGGAATATCATTGTGGAGCACGGCGAGGTCCACGTGTCCCGCAAGGTGGTGGGTTACAAGAAAATCAAGTTCTATACATCTGAAAACATCGGCTACGGTGATGTGAACCTGCCGGAAAAGGAGATGCACACAACGAGTTACTGGTTTACCATCCCCTGGAACCTCCTCAATTCGTTACAGATCAGCCGCTCTGATATTATTGACGGACTTGCCGGACTCGCTTACTGCATGCATCATATTTCGGCCATGCTCGTCATGTCGGATATTCGCGATGTCGACTGGTGTATCGGCGACAAGAGCGGTGAATGGTATGTGCGCCATGGTAAGAGCCGCAGGATCATAACCACAAGCCCGGGCCAACCGGCTAATGTCATGGAAGACGCCTATGACCCTACGGTCTTTGTCTTCGACGCCTATCCCGGCGGCATCGGGTTTTCAGAGAATCTCTTCGACAGGCATGATGAGCTGATACAGGCTGTCCAATCGGTCATTGCCTCATGCCAGTGCGAACACGGCTGCCCCATGTGCGTGGGCCCCCTGTTGGAGGTCGGGCCTTCGGCTAAGAACGCAGCCCTGCAGATACTTGATCTGATGGCTAAACCATGAGCCTCAAAGACCGCCTGACGCGCTTAACCGGGGATGCGGTCAAATCATCGTCTGCTAATCAGCAACAGGACAGGATCAGCGAACTCCGCAGGAAAATAGACAGGGTCATGAACCGCCGGGAGCAAAGCGTCTCGGTAGGTATTCCCACGACAAGGCGGGGCGCAACGCCTCTTGAGCATGTTGTTAACGGCGAGGAAATTCATACGTCAAATGGTAGTTTCTTCCTCTCCAGCAACACAATGAACGCCGGCACCGTCCACGGAAATACGCGTATCTGCGACACTGCCTGTGTCAATATGGAGACGGCGTCTTTCCTTGCCGGATTTCAAATGACTCAGGGCATGTCGCTGGCAAGTGGCCTGTTCCTTGATACCGAGACCACGGGCCTTATGGGCGGCACCGGGACCTTTCCCTTCCTTATTGGCCTCGGGTGGTTTGAAGGGAGTTCATTTGTCACATGCCAGCTCTTTGCGCGGGATTTTTCCGAAGAAGCCGCTATGTTGAGATATCTTAGCGAGATTGCATCTGTTAAACAGTTCCTGGTGACATTCAACGGTAAAGCTTACGACCTGAACCTTCTCACAACACGATTTATCCTTAACCGCTGTCAGGACACGCTGATAAACATGCCGCACATCGATTTGCTTCATCCATCCAGGAGGATACTTGCCCATCGCCTGGAAAACGCACGCCTGTCAACCATAGAAACGCATGTACTCGGTGTAGAGCGTGAAGGAGACGTGCCTGGGTTTGAAATTCCCCAGCGCTATTTCGACTGGCTCAGACGTCGCGACGGAAGGCTGCTGGAGGATGTTTTTACACACAACAGGCTGGATGTAGTCTCGCTGGCATCACTTTTAAAGTACCTGACCGACCTTGTGGAAGATAGCCAGGAAATGGGGCATAGCCATCACGGCGATCTCTTTAAATTGGCGGGACTGATTCATGAACGCGGTGGTACTGAAAAAGCCGGAAGAATGCTTGAAGCATTGATCTCGTCTCATCATATGGACGTGGCGACGAGTGCGCAAAAGTCTCTTTCTCTGATTTACAAAAGAGCTCATCGCTGGGAAGAGGCTGCTCATCTCTGGCAGAATCTTGTTGCGTCAAACCCCTGTGATGTTTTCGCAGTCGAAGAACTTGCCAAGTTCTATGAGCACCATACCCGAGAATACGGGAAGGCCTTACAACTTGTGCAAAAACTCATCGATGAGGCCAGGCACTTGAGCGATGTTGAACGTACATCAGCAGAGTATCGCCTTCATCGGCTCCTGAACAAAGTGTCTTCTGGATAACTTTGCCAACCAGCACTGACAGGGAAGAAGTACAGGAACATAAATTTGGCACAAAACAAAATTGATATCACTTCTTACTTTATTTAGCCTTTCCTGTGCTGCCTAATACTCTGTTCCATTTTTCGAGTTGATCTTTGTATTTTTCTGCCAATGCAGTGTAATTTCCCTGTATCGTGACATTTGTGATTTTATCCCCTGCGACAATGCTCCTTACTACCTTCATGTCTTTGATGTCCATAACCTCTCCAAAGACAGTATGTTTATTGTCAAGATAGGGAGTTGGAACATAGGTGATAAAAAATTGGCTCCCGTTTGTGTTAGGACCGGCATTTGCCATGGAGAGGATGCCTGCTCTATCGTGTTTCAGACTTGAAGAAAATTCGTCAGCAAAGTTGTACCCTGGGCCTCCTGTACCATCTCCCATAGGACATCCTCCCTGAATCATGAAGTTTGGTACAACCCTATGAAAGGTGAGGCCGTTATAAAAGCGCTTCCTTGACAAATTAATAAAATTAAGAACAGTCAAGGGGGCTTTGTCCTGGAAAAGATTCAACCTGATATCACCCTTTGTTGTATGGATTGTTGCTGTCAATATATTTTTATCGTCTGCAAAAACTCCTGCATTAAAAAGAAGCGATATAACCAGCGAAACTGAGCATAAAATCAATATTTTTTTCATCATTAAATGTCCTCCCATAAATTAAATTTGAACTTTGTCTCAAGCAGGAAGCATCGTGGAATTCCTTTGCAGACAATACAATTTTCAAAAAAAGCAGCGCAAGCCCTGCCTTTCAATACATGGTAAAGTTTAAAAGCTTTATTACGGTAATATCGTCCTTGTAGATGTCTACTATATTAATACAGCCGTAGTCCTGACCAAGCCTGAATATGGCGGATAATTTCATGTCAAGAATTGAGGCAAGTATTAATCTTAATATTCCCGCGTGCGCGACTATAACGATACTCTCCCCTTTGTGCTTGCTTATCATCTCATTAAAAATACGCACACTTCTTTGCTGGGCATCTGCCAGTGATTCACCCTGGGGAGGTGTATGGATGTCAGGGTTCTTTACCCATCTGCGGAATTCTGTGGGATTTTCCTCATCAATTTCTTCGAAGCTTCTCCCTTCCCATATTCCGAAATGGATTTCATTAAAGGCTGCGGCCACCTCCGTCACAAGATTGTGCGGTTCGGCGATAATTTTACCGCTTTCAATGCACCGTGAAAGGGCGGATGTATATATGTGATCAAAATTAAAGCGCGTAAGAAATTGAGAAGCCTTCCGCAGTCTTGCCCTGCCTTTATCAGATAATGGTATATCCTTGGACCCCTTAAAGACTTTCTTTGTTTCTTCATCAATTGTATCGCCGTGCCTTATGAGAAATAATCGCGTACGGTTTTTTCTATCCAATGCATTCCTCCATGTGTTTTAAGAGAAGCCTGTTCTCTTTTTTTGATTTTACTGCAATTCGTAAATATCTGTGGTCAAGTCCTTTGAAGCTGGAGCAGTCTCTTACCATGATACCTTTTTGCGCAAGATGTTCCGCAATTATTCGTGCCCTGGAAGTATACAAAAGATAGTAGTTTGCCTGAGAAGGGAAATAATCAATGCCGAGGTTTTGCAGTCCTTTTTCCAGAACACTTTTCTCTTTATTAACAATTTTTATCGTTTTTTCTTTGTATTTGTCTTCATTTAACGCTGCAATGCCGGCAGCCTGGGCAAGGGTGTTGACGCTCCAGGGTTCTTTATTGTCCTTCATCATCCCGGCAATTTTAATGGAGAAGATGCCGTAACCTAACCGCAAACCTGCAAGCGCGTAAAATTTTGTCATAGATTTTAATACAATAAGATAGGGGTTTTTTTCAACTTTATCCGCAACGGATGAACCGGGGCAGAAATCAATGAAGGATTCGTCTACGATGAGATAACTTTTTTGTTTTTTTGCCTCTTCGGCTATTTCCAAAAGCGCTTCTTTTTCGATGAGTCTTCCTGTCGGGTTATTGGGGTTGCATAAAAATATGGCATCAGGCTTTGTGTTCAGAATATTGTTCAGGAGATTTCCCGGTTCTATATCAAAATTATTTGTCTTCTCAAGCATGTAATCTGTAACGGCGCATGATGGATACGCGAGCCTGCATGACCTTTCGTAATCACTGAATGTGGGTTGGGGGATCAGCACTTTTTTAAATCTAAGTATTCTTGGCATAAGATAAATCAATTCTGTAGACCCGTTTCCGCAAACAATGGATTTTTCGCTTACGTCGAGTGTCACAGCGATTTTGTTAGTTAATCCGGTTGTGTTGATATCCGGATAATGGATAAGGTTTTTCAGGTTCTTTTTTATTTCACGGATAACATTTCCGGATGTGCCCAAAGGGTTTACGGAAGCGCTGAAGTCAATTACGGGCTCTTGATCCGGGCTTCTGTTTTCCATGAAACTATATATATTTCCGCCATGATTTGTCATAAAATCGCCCGCAGACATAATACAACAATCGAGATAAAAAAGCCAAGGAATGAGGCCATTCTCACGATCCTGATTGTATCGAGAGAAGCGGAAAAATAGTCCGCGGATCTTTCAGCGCCTATATACGGTTTTTCAAAGAGAACTCCATTATATATTGACGGCCCTCCAAGCTGTACTCCAAGGGAGCCTGCCATAGCCGCTTCCGGATAACCGCTGTTCGGGCTCCTATGTTTTTTCCCGTCCCGATACATGGTTGTGAAAGCGTAACGCATGATTTCCTGTGAGCGGAAAATGATGCCCGATGATAAGACAATGAGAAGTCCTGAGATGCGCGCCGGTATATAATTGGCAAGATCGTCAAGGCGCGCTGAAGCCCAGCCGAAACGCATATACTTGTCATTTTTATATCCTACCATGGAATCGAGCGTGTTTATTGCCTTGTAGGCCATACCTAAAGGCATCCCCCCGATGGCGAGATAAAAAAGCGGCGCTATGATCCCGTCAGAGAGGTTTTCAGAAAGTGTTTCTATTGTTGCCTTTAATATGCCTTTTCTATCAAGATTGTCTACATCTCGGCCTACAATCATACGCAGATGTGATCTGGCAAGATTAATATTATCTTCTTTGACAGCGCCAATAACCTTAATTCCTGCCAGTAAAAGCTCTTTTACGGCAAGAGTTGTCGATGTGAGATATATAAGAAAGAATATACCGATGAATTTGATTATCCCTTGCGTACCGAAGAGAATCCATTTTTCCGTTATATAGGCCAGCAGGAATGTTGAAGAAACAATTACTGCAGTGAGAAGAATACCGGCAAGTTTCTCCTGTGCTTTCATGGAAAAAGGTTTTGTCAGAAGATACTCCATCATGGAAATACCTTTTCCGATGATCCTTACCGGGTGTGGAAGCCAGGGTGGATCGCCCATGGCAAGGTCGAGAAGAAAGGCAAAGATAAATATGAGAATGAAAATATGATTATTAACTATTTCCATAACAGGGCAACAAAGAGAAAAGTGATTTCCGATATTTCATGGATTGCGCCGAAGTTATCCCCTGTGAGCCCGCTGAATTTATTAATGAAAATATTCCTTAAAAAGCGGCAGGAGAGATAAATTGCTGCTGTTTCACAGAGAAGGAAGAGGACAAATTCCTTACCTCCCCATTGAGCAGGAAAGGACGCGCAATATGCCCACGCGTAGAATGCTGTTAAGCCCATAAAAACCATGAGGAGGGCGGAGAGGGCAACGTGTCTGAATCTTCCATATTCGAGAAAAATTCTGCCTATTCCGTCTGAACGCGCGCTTCTTGAATGATACATTACGGATATCATAGCCCATTTTGAGTAAATAGGCATTAAAAAAAGGATAAGACTGGCATCCCCTTTTATTTGCAGAACTGTTTTAATAAAAATATATTTGAAGAGTAATGAAAAGACAATGGCAATTACGCCTATCGGCCCTGTTGTGCTGTCTTTCATTATTGCAAGCCTCTTTTGTATGTCCTGCTCATGATTTCCTGTGGATTTTACGGAAATGGCGTCAAATGTGTCGGAGAGGCCGTCCTGGTGAAAACCTCCGTTTGTGAGAAGGTAGGCAAGAAGAACAAATACGGCCGTTATCTCAGGAGAAAAAATCTTGAGCAGGAAAAAGGATAAGACAATAAGGATAAGGCCCTGAAAAGCCCCAACAACGGGAAAAAATATCGAAGAGTCCGCAATATCTTTTTCTGAGACCTCACCGGTTGTTTTGATTGGTATGATGGTGAGAAACTGAAAGGCTAAAGTGATATTGCGTAATTTCACGGCAGTTCCTTTGAAACCCCTGCTTCATCGAATGTGGCCATTTCACGATATATCTTGAGCCCCCCTTCAATAATAAACATGGCAATCGCCGCGCCGGTGCCTTCCCCGAGTCTTAGGCCCAGATCGAGGACAGGTTGTAAGCCCATTGCATCAAGGATAATCTTATGGCCTGTTTCCACTGAGTTGTGCGCCGCGAACATATAGTCTATTGCTGCCGGTTCAATAGTGTAGGCAATAAGGGCTCCGGCAGTAGAAATGAAGCCGTCTACCACTACCGGTATTCTCCTGGATGCGGCTCCCAGGATGAGACCCGCGATTCCTCCTATCTCCGCGCCGCCTACTTTGGAGAGTACATCAATCGCGTCTTTCGGATCGGGTTTATTGAAAGATATTGAATCTTCTATGACCTTAATCTTGTGTTTTAAAGCTTCATCAGATATGCCCGTCCCCCTGCCTGTCACCTCAGAAACAGGCCTTCCTGTAATGGCTGCTGCGATGGCGCTGGACGCGGTGGTGTTGCCTATGCCCATATCGCCTGTTCCGAACATGCTGTACCCTTTGTCTGCGTAGTCCATTGCCAGAGAAATTCCCGTATCGATGCATTTTTCCGCTTCTTCACGGGTCATGGCCGGGCCTTTGCGCATATTTTTTGTTCCTCTGATGACTTTTTTTATGAAGAGGTCGGGCTGTCCGGTGAAATCACAGTCGACGCCCATGTCCACAACAACAACATCCGCCCCTGCGTGTCTTGCCAGCACATTTATCCCGGCGCCGCCTCTGAGGAAATTGTATACCATCTGTTCAGTTACTTCTTTCGGATAAAGAGATATCCCTTCCTCAGTAACCCCGTGGTCGCCGGCAAAGGTGAAGATCGCTTTTTTTGAAAGAGGGGAGGGGATTTCCAGCCCGGTTATGCCGACAAGTTTCCGGGCAAATTCTTCGAGTCTGCCCAGGCTGCCAATAGGTTTTGTAAGGCTGTCGAGTCTTGCCTGTGCCGTTTCAAGCAATCCTGTTTTTATCGGTTCAATCGTTAGTTTCTTCATTTATACCTCCTCTTCTGTGCAGTGGTTTTGTCAAAAGTTTCTTTTCCATTGCTCTTATCTTGAGCAGTTTTTCTTTGTTTTCCTAGTCGGGCTACGGCATTTTAGAATTTTTAATCTGCGGCGGTCTGCTGCGCTTTGCGATCCTCCGACGTACATTGAGTACGTCTACAGCCTGCAAAGCTTACAGCCCATCCACATCTGTAAAAATTCTAAAATGCCGTAGCCCACTCAAGCCTGATTCACACCTGCCTTTATTCGCTGATATGAATCAGGCGGAAATGAAGAAATTATTCTTCATTTCCCAGACTTCGCGACCCTCTCTTTGACTCTTTCTGGTTTATCATTATTCAATCTTTGTAGTCATTTCATAAAAATTATCATGATGACTTTACTTTTAATGGAATGCCAGCGACCATGAAAATTACATCTGTTGCTGCTTGTGCAACCTGCCGGTTTACGTGTCCCAGATTGTCTCTGTATGCTCTCCCGAGTGGGGATTCGGGGACAAGTCCAAGTCCTACTTCATTTGAGATTATATAAAGCGGGGCAGGGTGGGCAATTGAGATGGCGGAAACAAGTTTTTCTGTTTCTTCAGCAATATCAAAGCCGGCATGCATAATGTTTGAAACCCATAGGGTAAGGCAATCTATGAGGATAACATTGTATGCTCCTTTGATCCTGTCAATGATAGGCGCTATATGAAGCGGTTCTTCATAGGTGTCCCAGTCGCTGCCCCTTTCCTTCTTATGATTTTCTATGCGGATGTGCATCTCATCGTCAAGGGCCTCTGCTGTCGCGATAAAGGCCTTTTTCCCTTTTATCTGTGAGGCTTCTGCCAGCGCGTAGTAGCTTTTTCCGCTTCTGGCGCCTCCAAGCACAATAGTTATCTTTTGCATCGTTTCTTTGCCTCCTCAGGCACTACAAGGACGAAGGGTTTGGAAGACAGGGGATTTGTTTCCACAACAACAACCGTTTTATAAACCTCTTCAATATCCTTGTAATTCAGCACCTCTTCCGGTTTACCATCCTTTTTTATGGTCCCTTTGTCCATGAGAACGAGGCGGTCACAGTATTCCGCGGCAAGATTGAGATCATGAAGCACAATGATGATGGTAAGGGCATACTCCGTACTCAGCTTTTTGATAAGATCGAGGATTCCCACCTGGTGAGTAATATCCAGATGGGCGGTAGGCTCATCAAGCAGCAGCAGCACCGGTTCCTGCGTGAGCGCTCTTGCAATGAGCGCGAGCTGTACCTCCCCGCTGCTCAACTGTGAGATATACCTGTCTTTTAATCTTATTGTATCGGTGATTTCCATGCAATGTCCGGCAAGTTCAATATCCTTCCCTGTTTCAAACAACTGGAATTTACTGTAATGGGGCAGCCTGCCAAGGAGGACATATTCCTCAACAGTCATTATCGTTGAAGGAATACCCTGCGAAACAACGGCAATGTTTCGCGCAAGCTCTCTGAGACTTATCTCCTTTGTATCTTTCCCGCTGAAACGGATCGTTCCTCCGAAGGGCTTGACTAACCGGGTAATGCCGCGAAGCAAAGTAGTTTTTCCTGACCCGTTCGGGCCGATGATGCCTACGAATTCCCCTTTCTTTATCCGAAGGTCAATATTGTTTAATATGGTTTTAGAGCCGTATCCGCATGAAAAATTATTTATCTCAATCATCTTAAAAACCTTCTGCTCAGAGCATAGACGAAAAGACTCCCCCCGAGTATTCCTGTTATCACTCCTACGGGAAGTTCCACAGGTGAAATGATTGTCCGTGCCAGGGTGTCGCAAAATATGAGAAAACCCGCGCCAACAATGAATGACATAACCAGAAGCACTCTATGATCATACCCGGCAAGCATCCTTACAAAGTGAGGGACAACAAGCCCGACAAAGCCGATTATTCCTGCAATGGATACGCTGACACCTGTTAAAACCGATGCAATGAGAAAGAGCATCTTTTTTGCTCTTTCCACATTTACGCCGAGATGGATAGCCTCTTCCTCGCCGAGAGCAAGGGCGTTTAAGTCTAAAGAGAAAATGTAAGACAGGATAAGGCAGGTCAAAGAAATAAAGAGGACAATGGAAATGAGCAGCCAGCTCGGTTCTTCCAGGGAGCCCATTATCCAGAATATTATACCCTGGAGGTCTTCGGTGCGCGATATAGCCAATATAAGAGTAACTATGGAGGAAGAGATATAACTTATCATGACGCCTGTAAGAAGGAGCCCTTCTGTTTTTACCGTACCCTTCCGTATATTTATAAGAGAGATGGGAAGAGCCACAGCAAAGGCGCCCATGAATCCGAAAAGCGGCATGGCAAAATCCGGGAATATCCTGTGCAGACCCAGAATGATACAGAGAGCAACGCCAAGGGCAGCGCCTCCTGAAATACCCAGTGTATAAGGCTCAACAAGGGGGTTGCGGAACATGCCCTGAAGGATAACACCGGCAAGACTTAAAGAACCTCCGACAGCAAATCCAAGCATGATTCTGGGTATTCGTATGTTGAAAAGAATGCTGAATTCAGGGGTCCCATTGCCTTTCAGCAGTGTCGGTATGATATCTTTCAGGGTTATGTCAACGGAACCGCTGCTTAACGAATAGAGGCTTGCGGCAAGAAGGAAGGCCGCTGAAATAAGTATGGAGGATTGCCAGTTAAATATAGTTTTTTTCATTCCCTATCCTTTAAAAGCTTCAGGATGTAGTATTTTAACGATATCTTCAAGCAAATCGGCGAAGCTGACCGGTGTGGGGCTGCATATTTTATCGGAATCCACAAGGTATATATGCTTGTTTTTAACGGCGTTTATGGTTCTGTATTTCTGCCACGATTTTTGCTCTTTTCCCCCTGCAATACCCATAGTTGTGATAATAACTATGTCGGGATTGCGGCGAACAACTTCTTCCCTGCTTACAAGGCCGGACTTCGCGTCTTTAAAAATATTTACACCGCCTGCAAATTCTATAAGATCATTAATAAAATAGTCTTTTGTAGATGCAAAAAGAGGTTTGGAACCAAGCTGAACAAAGACTTTTTTGCGTGGGAGAACTTCAACCTTTTTTTGTGTTTTTACCACCCTTTTTTTCGATTCAGCTACCATAATGCCGGCCTGTTCTTCTTTACCCACTATTTTGCCGAGTTCAAGGAAAATATTGCAGAGCCGGTCAAATTCTTTTGATATGTCGAAAATTATGATGTTAATACCGAGATTTTTTAATTTCCTTATATCTTTAGAACTTGTAAGCCCTGTACCGATTACAAGGTCGGGTTTGAGATTGATTATTTTTTCCGTATTGATTTCCAATAATGTACCTATTTTTTCTTTTTTTACAGCATCGGGCGGCTTCTGACAGTATGTGGTAACGCCTATGACGCTGTCTCCAGCTCCAAGGAGAAAGAGAGCTTCCGTGATGCCGGGACTCAAGGAAATAATTCTTTTCGGTATGCCTTTTGCCAAAGGCTCGCCTGTACAAGGGGAAGCCAGGATAAAAAGAGCTGTACAGGCAAAAAGAACAAGAAAAAATGTTATAACGTGTCTTTGCATTATTTTCAGTTACATCTGTTTATAGGGCTCAAGCTCCAGCAACCAGTTTGAATCCTTTAATGACTTTCCTGTGATGCTGAATTCTACAGGTTTTTTAAAAATGGGGCCGTCATAGACAAATGTATGATACTCTCCTTTCTCGCCGCTAAGATCAACATTATTCAATGCCTTTAGATCATCCATAAAGGCATTGTTTATCTCCCTTCCGAGCCATTCTTCGCCTAAATATCGTTTATCTGTTGCAACGACGATAGCCTTAAAGCCTGCGTCGATAAAGGAGTTGAGGAGTTCCTCCCTCTCTTTCAGCCACAGAGGAAGTAAGGGTTCTACTCCCGATTCCAGGCATACCCGTTCCACCCAGTCCCTGTGTTCTATCATGTCAATATCCCCGAAGACTCCACGTAGTGCATCACCATCCTTGATTATTGAAACGATTTTCTTAAATTCATTTTCATAAGTGTTCCAGGATGCTCTCTGCTGCACCAGGCTGATGCTGAGCGCTTCGGCCTGAGAAGCAAGAACGGACGATGTAAGGCCGTGTGTTCGTGAATGTTCGCCGTTTTCCGTTGCCATATTCAGTAAGCTGGTGATTTCAACACCTGATCTGGTTGCTTCATAGAACGCCAATGCGCAATCTTTTCCTCCGCTCCAGGAACAAAATGTTTTCATTGTAACCTCCATTCAAGCACATATCCGCACACATGGCAGTGGAAGGAATCGACGGACATGCCTGCGCCGCACCCGGGACATGCTTTTTCTCCTTCTTCCGGTTCAGGGATTGAGTTGCCGACTTCACGAAAGACCTTGTAGTAATAGAAATGTTCTTTATTATAAAATTTAATGGGATAAGGATTTTTTTGGAATTCCTCATCGCTGACCATTGAAGATATGATTTCTCTGAGATTTGTCATGCCGGAGCCGTATTCAAGAGGCCTCTTTCCCTGCCAGATAAACCCGGTCGGGAGAAGGTCTTCGAAGGTTTTTCTGAGGACCCATTTGCCGTGGATTGTCCCCTTTTCTTCCCGAATCCTTAGTTCATTCGGTATTCCCAAGGCAAATTCGATTACTTTTTTCTCAAGAAAGGGCTGTCTTACATCCATGCCCAGGAAATCGGCAAGGACATTGGAACTGAAAGACATGCGCGAGGTAATCTTTTTTATATAGCCTTGCAAGTCATCAATCTCTTTCATAAAATCATAGCCGCCGAAAAGCTCGTCTGCTCCATCCCCTGTCATAAATGAAGTGATGCCCATATCTGATAAGGTCTTTAAGCCGTAATAGGCTGTAATATCATTTGGTATTGCAGGATCGAAACTTCCCAATATTTCTATCACAACGGGAATGGCAGCTATAGCTTCATCAATGCTGACTGATCTTTGGGCGTGATGAAACTTGAGGGTCCGGGCAAGCTCTTTTGAATATTGGAGGTCTTCACCTTCAGATAGCAGATTTATTGTAACTGCATGAACTTCAGAAGGGTCATAGATGCGGCATACCATGGCTGCGATGATGCTTGTATCAAGGCCGCCGGAAAAAAGTATGTTGGGTACAGCCTTTTTTTTGACAGCATCGGTGAAAATATTATTCAGTCGGGATGTTACATCTTTAATCTCTTTATGACCGTACATTATTTACCTCCTTTGTCGTTTTGAGTGTATCGCTTTTCCCGGAAATTTATTCTAAAGCTTTTCCGCTACGGTCAAAAGGCAAATTTAACCCCTCCATATATGGAAAAGCCGGGTGTTCCATATCCGTAGACTTCCTGGTATTTTCTGTTCAGGAGGTTCTCAATCCTTCCGAAAAGCTGAACTTGTCTGGTTATATTATATTTGGTTGCAATGTTTACCAGGGTATGTCCTCCCACTATGCCGCTTGTCGGATAGGGCATCCAGTCCCGCCTTTGGCCTGTGTAAAGAACCCTGAAATGGACACTCCCTTTTTCTGAAAAACTGTAGTTAGTATCGGCGCTGAACTTATTCTTCGGTCTTCTCAATAAAGATTCTCCGGTATCCTGATTTTCCGTGTCCATGTAGGTATAGCTGAGATCGAATGTGAGATTGTCCTTTGCTTTAATCTTAGCTGAGAGCTCCAATCCATCGGTTCCTGCTTTTCCGATATTCACGTAACCGCGGGCGTTATCGTAATCTATGAGGTTTTTAAATTTGTTATTGAAATAGGTGATGCCAAGGGTGATTTTTTCATTGAAAATATCCTGGTCTATCCCTAAATCCCAACCTTTGCTCTCCTCGGGTTTCAAATTAACATTACCCACAGGCCCCCAGACTGTTGCAGGCGCGTAGAGCTGATACAGGGAAGGGGCTCTCTCCCCGGTGCCGTATGTCCCCCGTATCTTTGTCCCTGTCTTTTTTATGAAGTAAGCAGGGGCAATCCGGTATGTGATTTTTGATCCTATCTCGCTGTGATCATCTAAGCGTATGCCCGCAGTTCCGAAAAACTGCTCTCCAAGCTTAATCTGATCCTGTATGTAATAACCTGTATTATGTGCCGATTTTTCAGGGAAGAGAGTTGTTCCTGTACCCCAGGCATTTATCCAGCGGTAATCGGATTTTCCCGTTTCTTCCTTGTATTCCAATCCGAATGTAAGCGTATTGGTTCTATGTACCTCAACAACATGCTGCCATCCTATTTTGTCAAGTCTTCCGTTGTAGCTCGATCTTTGAGAATCATTAACATGCTGAAAATCTCTGGGGTTATAGTATGTTCTGTCATTGCTGTTGGTGGCGAACTCTATGGACTGTACCCATTTTCCTTCAAAGAGGGCGATATCGGCCTTTCCCTTTAAAAGAAGCTGAACAGTATTATATATGTTGTTTACATCATCGCCCCCTCGACCTCCTCCATTATCGATGTCTGATCTTGCCTTGGTATAGCGTACAACAAAATCGGTATTAACATGTTTTCCAATAGTAAAACCGAACCTTGATGAAAGGGACGTGTTATCATATCCATCGGTTTCAATATTTCCATCCCTTCTGTTGGCTGATGAGATGCCTTTTGAATTTATATGTGAGGCGCCCAAAGAGTAATAAAAATTTTTAAGTGAGCCCTCTAATCCTGCTGATTCCCTGAATGTATTATAGGAGCCCCCTTCTCCGGATAGGAAGAACTTCGGTTTTCCCGTTCCCTTTTTTGTAATTATGTTGATAACTCCGCCTATAGCTCCTGAACCGTAGAGAGTGCTCTGAGGTCCCCGTAAAACCTCGATACGTTCAATATTGTCAACGGTAAGGTCAGAAAAATCATAGAGCCTGCCGAAGTGCATAACATCGTTCATCTCCATGCCGTCGATCATTACAAGGGTATGTTCAGGATTGGCGCCCCGCATATATATTGATGATGACCTGCCCAGCCCTCCGGTTTGCGTTACGTCGACACCGGGCAAACCACGGAGAACATCAAGCACCATAGGTTCTTTTTTGTCCTCAATATCTTTTGATGTTACGATGCTGATTGAGCTTGCAATCTCTTCCACCGGTGTTTCGACCCTTGTTGCAGTAATAACGATTTCGTCTAAACTGTGGGGCTGCTGGCATTGTGCCTTATGGGAAATGGAAAAAATCAGGAACAAAAGAAAAATCAATGATGCGTGTTTCATGAGTAACCTCCCTATGCCTCGTAAGGACAGTGTTTTTGGTGGTCCAATCCAAGGTTTCCTGACTTGCGGGCGTTAAGCTTACGCGCCTTCCCATCCTTTTTCAGGACAGTGGCCGGCATATGCCATGCGTTGCCTTTAACCCGTCACAGTTGCGGGACAGCGGAAGATTTTCACTTCACTTCCCTTGCAAATCGGACGATTACTGCTTAGATGAAATCCTTATCATGTATTGGATTTAATTTCAACAGCTATATTTTTTCCGGACTTTACTGATTCAGCCCTAATAATTTTCTGCTGATAACTCAAAAAAGGCGCGGCCATAAGAACATACAGGACAACTATCCGGAGCCTCCCTGTCTTCATGCACGTAACCGCATATGCGGCATTTCCATTTAACAACCGTATCCTTTTTGAAAACTTTCTCTTCTTTTAAATTGTTTAAAAGGGCGAGATACCGTTTTTCATGCAGAGCTTCTATGGAGGCGATGTGCCGCAACATCCGGGCGATCTCGGAGAAACCTTCTTCATCGGCTGTGTCGGCAAATTCAGGATACATGACGCTCTGTTCATAATGCTCGCCTGCAACGGCTGTTTCCAGATTGGAAAGAGTCTTACCGAATCCTTTAACAGGATAAATCCCGGCAGGGAGTTCCACATCGCTTGTCTGAATAAAATTCAACTCCTGTCTGGCATGTTCCTGTTCATTGTATGCTGTTTCCCGAAAAATAGCGGCAATCTGCTCATAGCCTTCCTCTTTTGCCTGTGCCGCAAAAAAGGAATATAAATTCCTGTTATTAGACTCACCTGTATAAGCTAACAGCAAATTCTTTTCAGTTTTTGTTCCTTTTAAGTTCATAAATAAATCCTCCTTTTACAATTAACATGCTGGTCAACCAGGACATTTGCTTTCAATGTGAAAGCAAAGAAGCTTATAGCGCCTAAAAGCTCTCCTGTATTGGCTTTACAGTAAAATGCATTCTTACGCCAAATGTTGGCGTTACCTTTCAAAAACCCTGAATGCAACCACTTACAAATCCCTTAATAACTTATCAAGAGTTGTTTTCGTATTATTAACAGGAATGTTGAATCTCTCAGCATATCGTATGACTGTTCCCCCAAATAAATCCCATTCGCTTTGTCTTCCTTTTGTTTCAACATCTCTCTGGAATGACGTTTTTGTTTCAAAAGGAAACTGACTGACTTTTAAAAAAGATTTCTCAACAATATCTGATGGAAGTTCTATTTTGAGAGCCTTTGCGATCAATGCTATTTCCCGCATAATATTTTTGACGAGAATGCCGAGGTTCTTATCGGCTGCTGTTTCACCAATTGTTTTTTTATGGGTCGCTGTTACTAACGCGAATGGCGCAATGAAAATGAATTTTGTCCATATTTCAATATTCACGTCTTCAAAAAATTCAATCAGAATGCCGGCACTTTTAAAAAGATCAATTAGTTTTTCAGGATAAAAATCGGGATACAAAGGGTCCTTCCCTATTGATATCCGGCCGCTCCCGCCGTTTTGAAAAATAATGCCGGGTGATTCTATATGAGTGCCTAAGTATAAACAGGATGGTAAAATATACCCTTTCCTTAAATGCTGCCGCATTCGTTCATAAATATCAGCGCCGTTTAAAAGCGGCAGAATTATGGAATTATTGTCTGTAATTCTATCAACTTCTTTTGTCACATTATCCAAATCATAACCCTTAACCGATACAACAACTATGTCAAAAACAGGCAAATCATCAACGGAATCCGAACAGAAATAAGGTTTAACAAGAATTTCTTCTTTCCCGCCATCTTTTTTCAGAAGTAAATTTTTTTCCAAAATAGCATCTTTATGTTGGCCTCTTGCTATAAAAAATGTGTTGCCCTTACCGGTTTTGTTAAAAAATCTGCTCAACAGAACCGCATAATAACCGCCTACTCCCCCAACTCCATAAAAACATACATTCATCTATTTACTCCTTAATTTTAATCAATGTCTTCTCATATTACGCTTTAGTTCAACTGTTAAGTATACAGAAAAAAATCAGTATTTTACTATTGAAAAGTTCAGAAATAATTCCGCATTTTATGATATTTTCCGTTGCTGCTTCCGTATAATCCGGAGGAAGCAAAAAAATGTTCCGGCTGCATCCAACGAAAGAGCTCAGAAAGCTCCGGAACCGATTGTTGTATTGATTTATATCGTTATATGATGAGAAAATAAGCAAACAATTATTCTGAAGAAATTGTCCGGAGGAAGTATAGATGATTATCGGTGTATTGAAAGAAATAAAGGAAGGAGAAAACAGGATCGCGTTAACACCGGCAGGCGCGGATACGCTTGTCCGTGATGGAAGTACCGTGCTTGTGGAAAGCAGGGCAGGAGAGGGAAGCGGGCTCACCGATGAAGAATATATGCAGACAGGCGCGGAAATGGTAACTTCTCAGGAAATTTATGACCGCGCGGAACTTATCATTAAGGTTAAGGAGCCTCTTGAGATAGAATGGCCCAGGTTCAGAGCCGGACAGATTTTATTTACATATCTCCACCTTGCTTCATCTGAAAAGCTTACGAAGGCCCTGTTGGATAGCGGTATAACCGGTATGGCCTATGAAACTGTCCAGGATGAGAGAGGAAGGCTTCCTCTTTTAATACCTATGAGTGAAGTTGCGGGCCGTATGTCTGTCCAGGCTGCAATGAGGCTCTTAGAAACAGATTATGGTGGAAGAGGTATATTAATGAGCGGTGTGCCCGGCGTTCCGCCGGCAGAGGTTGTTATTCTGGGGGGCGGAGTGGTGGGCCTCAATGCTGCAAAAATTGCGGCCGGTCTCGGCGCCCATGTAACAATCCTCGATGTAAATCATGACAGGCTAAAATACATAGATGATATCCTGCATGGAACTGCGACAACGATTTATTCGAATTCATATACGGTGAGTCAGGCGATAGAAAATGCCGATGTTCTGATAGGAGCCGTATTGGTGACAGGCGCCCGTGCTCCCCTGCTTGTAACGGACGAGATGGTCTCAAGGATGAAAACAGGCTCTGTGATCGTAGATGTGTCAATAGATCAGGGCGGCTGTGTTGAGACGATCCATGTGACAACCCACGCAGAGCCGGCATATAAAGTGCATGACGTTATCCATTACGGCGTTCCGAATATCCCTGCCGCCGTGCCGAGGACATCAACCTATGCCCTTACAAACGCCACCCTTCCCTATATCAGAACAATCGCACTGAAAGGATTAAAAAGAGCAGTAAAGGAAGACGCGTCTTTAGCAGGCGGAATAAATCTCGCGAAGGGCGTGCCGGCTCACAGAGCGGTTGCAGAATCTTTTGGAATGGATTGGAAACCCTGGCATGATCTGATATAAAAAGATATTTTTCTTTGTATTTTTTACAATTAGCTATACAATATTCACTGCAAATTGAATTGAACCTGATTTAAATAACGCCTATGGAGGAGTGGACGTGGAAGATAGGAAGGTAACAAAGGAAGAACTTATAGAAAAGGCTAAAAAACCGGCTCAGGATGCCTTAAAAATGCATCCTTATTACAAGGGCAAAATTGAGGTGGTTCCAAAATGTGTTATCAGGGATATAAATGATTTTGCCATATGGTATACGCCGGGTGTGGCAGAGCCATGCAAGGAAATTCACAAAAACCCGGATATGGTATTTGAATATACAAACAAAGCTAATATGGTTGGAATAGTTTCAGACGGCACAAGGGTGCTCGGTCTTGGAGATATCGGGCCGCTGGCAGGCCTTCCGGTTATGGAAGGAAAGGCATTGATATTTAAATATCTGGGAGGTGTTGATGCGTTCCCTATCTGTCTCGATACAAAAGACCCTGATGAAATCATAAAAACTGTAAAATATATATCCCCGTCTTTTGGTGGAATAAATCTTGAAGATATTGAGAGCCCCAAATGCTTCCATATCCTTGAAAAACTGAGAGCTGAAGCGTCTATACCTGTTTGGCACGATGACCAGCAGGGGACGGCGGCAGTTACCCTTGCCGGACTTATAAATGCCTTAAAAATCGTAAACAAGAAGATGCAGGACGTAAAAATCACCATGATAGGCATAGGCGCCGCCAATGTCTGTATAACAAAGATGATCATAAAGGCAGGTGCGGACCCCAAGAAATTTATCGTTGTTGACAGTAAAGGCATACTTAACAGGAAGAGGGATGACATAAAGCCGACCCATAAGGAAAAAATGGAACTCTGTCGAATAACCAATGCTGAAAACAGAAGTGGAGACATGGAAGAAGCGATAAAAGGTCAGGATGTTTTGATAGCGCTTTCGCAGCCGGGGCCCGATACGATCAAGAAAGAATGGATATCGCAAATGGCGGATAACGCGATTGTTTTTGTGTGCGCGAATCCTATTCCGGAGATATGGCCATGGGAAGCAAAAGAAGCTGGTGCAAGGATTGTTGCCACAGGCAGAAGTGATTTTCCGAATCAGGTTAATAATTCCGTAGGTTTTCCTGCCATATTCAGAGGAACGCTTGATGTAATGGCCAGAACGATAACCGATGAAATGTGCATTGCCGCTGCTTATGAGCTTGCCAAATGCGCGGAAGATAAAGGACTGCACGAAGATTATCTTCTGCCCACCATGGATGAATGGGAAGTTTTTCCGAGAGAAGCTGTGGCAGTAGCAAAAAAGGCGATAGAGCAGGGTGTGGCAAGATTGAAGTTAAGCGAAAAAGAATTGTTTAATATGGCTGAAACAAAGATTAGAAGGGCACGGGAACAAGTGGGACTGATGATGGAAAAAGGAATAATCGTACCATATATAGAATAGTGAATAGTCGTTAGTGAATAGTGAATAGTGAATAGTGAATAGTAAAACCTCCTCCTGTCTTTCCTGTGGAAGTGGGAATCCAGGAGTGATAGAGTATGGGATAGGACAGTTTTTGGGATAGTGAAAAAGGCAAATACTAACGACTATTCACTATTCTCTGTAGTTAACTAAAAGGAGACAGATGAGAGAGATTCATGTTAATGAAATTATATCTTCCTTGGAAAGCTTGTTTATTAACGCAAATATAAATTTGCCGGATAATGTTTATCAAGCCCTTGAAAAGGCTGCGGAAAAGGAAGAGTCTCCCGTCGGCAGGGAGGTGATCCGGGAACTCATAGACAATGCCGATCTTGCGAGAAAGGAGGGAATGCCGATCTGTCAGGATACGGGACTTGCTGTGACATTCATGGAAATAGGCCAGGATGTGCATATAGCAGGAGGCATACTTGCTGATGCAGTTGATGAAGGGGTGAGAAGGGCTTATGAAAACGGATATCTGAGGAAATCCTGCTGCGACCCCTTTACACGGAAGAATACAAATGACAACACCCCGGCTATCCTGCATGTGAAGATTGTAACCGGAGAACACATAAAAATAGTTGTACTGCCGAAAGGCGGAGGCAGCGAAAATTACGGTGAAGTGAGAATGCTCGTTCCGTCGGAAGGGAAAAATGGCGTAAAATCTTTTATCCTGGAAATGGTAAACAAAGGCGGACCGAATCCGTGCCCGCCCATCATTGTGGGCATTGGAATAGGGGGAAACTTCGAGACATCAGCCCTTCTTTCAAAAGAAGCCCTCATGGTTCCCATAGGTGCGCGCAATGATGACCTGTCCCTTGCGGCTTTTGAGGCAGAGATTCTTGAAGAGATCAATAAAACAGGCATAGGACCACAGGGTTATGGCGGAACAATAACGGCCCTTGACGTCCATATAAAAATGCTTCCCTGTCATATTGCTTCCTTTCCTGTGGCTGTGAACATCCAGTGCCACGCGCACCGGGTCAGAGAGATTATCATTTAAGAGGTATGGGATGGAGATAAAAGGCATTACAACACCGTTAACGGAAGATGTGATTGAAAAGCTGAAGGCAGGCGAGAAGGTATTTTTGAGCGGGTATATATATACGGCACGTGACTCTGCTCACAAGAGATTTATTGAAGAGTTGAATAAAGGCGGAAACCTGCCCATTGAAATAAAGGATCAGGTTATCTATTATTGCGGCCCTTCTCCCGCGTCTCCAGGGAAAGTAATCGGCTCTTGCGGTCCCACGACAAGTTCAAGGATGGATTCCTATGCGCCGATGCTCATATCAATGGGGCTTAAAGGGATGATCGGGAAGGGAAAGAGGTCGCAACCGGTGAAAGACGCCATGAGGCAATACAAAAGCCTGTATTTTGGAGCAACAGGCGGCGCAGGGGCTCTTATTTCCAAATGTGTTTTGTCTTCCGAGGTCATAGCCTATGAAGAACTGGGGCCCGAAGCCGTCATGAAGCTGGAAGTTAAAGATTTGCCCTTGTTTGTGATAAACGATATATACGGCAATGATTTATACGATACGGGAAAGCAGAAATATAAAAAGTAGATTGCAATCACCAAATTTACCAAAAAACTTAAATATTACAGTATATTCCAAGATTTGCTTTGACTTTTAGAAGCAAATGTTTTAAAAGAAAAAAAATTGAAAAAAGAGGTTAATTGATGGGGAAAATACGTATCGGTATTGTAGGGGTCGGTAATTGCGCAAGCGCTCTTATACAGGGTCTGAGTTATTATTCAAAGAAAAGAGATGAACTTATCGGGCTTATGCATTTCGAGATTTGCGGCTACAAACCGGAAGATATAGAGGTTGTCGCGGCTTTCGACATTGATAAGCGTAAAGTCGGTAAATCCCTTAAAAATGCGATATTTGCTCTGCCGAATTGTACAAAAACTATTGACCTTGACATTACTCAGCCGGATGTAATCGTATCCATGGGGCACGTGTTGGATGGAGTTTCTCCGCACATGAAGGATTATCCGGAAGACAGGATATTTCTGGCATCAGATGAAAAGCCTGTGGATGTTGTGAGTATATTAAAAGAAAAAAACGTGGAGATTTTGATAAATTACCTTCCTGTGGGCTCTGAGAAGGCGGCAAGGTTTTATGCGGAATGTTGTCTTGAAAGCGGAACAAGCCTCATCAACTGCATACCGGTATTTATTGCTTCCGATGAAGCCTGGGCTGAGAGATTCAGACAAAAAGGCATACCAATAATAGGTGATGATGTAAAATCTCAAATCGGCGCGACAATCATACACAGGGGGCTTATTAAGCTCTTCGACGACAGGGGCGTTAAAATCGACAGGACATATCAGTTGAATACCGGCGGCAATACTGATTTTCTGAATATGCTGAATCAGGACAGGCTTGTATCGAAAAAGATATCAAAAACCGAAGCGGTTCAGTCTTCATTGGATGTGCCTATGCCTGTGGAGAATATTCATATCGGACCCTCTGATTATGTTCCCTGGCAAAACGACAATAAGGTCTGTTTTATGAGGATAGAAGGCAGAATATTCGGCGATATCCCCATTAACATGGAACTCAGGCTGTCCGTTGAGGATTCGCCGAACAGCGGAGGCTGTATTATAGACGCGATTAGATGCTGCAAGGTGGCAAGAGACAGAAAAGCAGCCGGTGTACTCGAGTCAATCTCGGCTTATACCATGAAGCATCCCATCAAACAGTTCCCTGATAGTATCGCAAAAGACATGGTTGAGGAATTCATAAGGGGTGAAAGGGAGAGATAGGAACCGCCTTTGATCAGTTCAAAAATAGGGCATGCTCTTGATCCTGTAATCCTTGGAACGTATCGTTTATTTTTTAAAAACAGGTCGGTAAATCCGAATATATTAACAATTTGCGGAGTCCCCTTCGGCATTGCCGCATCTGCCTGCATAGCCTTTGATTATATGCTGACAGGAGCGATTTTAATAGCTGTTTCCGGTTTTCTTGACCTCATGGACGGAGCTGTTGCAAGAAATATGAACAGAGTAACGCGCTTCGGAGGATTCCTCGACTCTGTCCTTGACAGGTATGTGGATCTTCTTATAATGCTTGGCGTTTTTATTCATTTTTTGCAGCATGGCGAGTCATTGTATTCCATTATTGTCTTTATTGCATCTGTCGGTATCGCGATTATCCCCTATGCGAAGGCAAGGGCTGAAGCGGCATCCATCCCCTGCAATACGGGTATTCTTGAGAGGCCGGAGCGGCTTGTAATAATCTTTGTCGGCCTTTGTTTTAATGTATTGGAATATGCCGTTATTGTTCTTGCCGTATTAACACATGTTACCGTAATACAGAGAATAATATACGTGAAAAAGAACAGCTAAGGTTATTTAGGGCATGGTCCTGCATATTTCCCGGACATTTTGC
This sequence comes from uncultured Syntrophorhabdaceae bacterium, assembly GCA_964532465.1. GTDB lineage: Bacteria > Desulfobacterota > Syntrophorhabdia > Syntrophorhabdales > Syntrophorhabdaceae > JAPLKB01. Next base: position 25,035 of record CAZHHX010000010.1, read on the forward strand.
TTGTCATTTCCATAGTCCCCTGATCCTTGCTCTTTATCATTGTATTTGTAGTGCCGTCAAAGACATTCCCTTTATAGGTTGTTTTACCGGAGACTTGAACTATGGTGCCGCTTGGGTCCTTACATTCTATAGCATATGTTACCGAGTCACCGCTTACTTTCTGGTCTTTTATCTTACATTCCTGACCCTTTTCCTGTTTTTCCGGTTTCGGGATCAAGTCTTTTTTAGTAATACATTGTTTTGTTGTGGTATCAGGCATTTGAACGGGCATTCCCTTAATTTCTGATTTTGTTGTAATTTCCCAGAGACCTTCTTTTACCTCCGCAAATCCGGCTGTGACCCACACAAATGCAAGTAGAGCAACAATAGCAATTAATACGTTCCGAACCATGTAAAACCTCCTTTTTTTTTTATTAGGTTTTGTCAAAAGTTTCTTTTCCATTGCTTTTATTCTTGAGCAGTTTGTCTTTGTTCACTTTGTCGGTCAATGGCATTTCGGGAATATCCATCTTTGGCGGTCTGCTGCGCTTTGCGATCTTCCGACGTACGTTCAGTACGTCTACAGCCTGCAAAGCTTACAGCCCATCCAAACCTGAACATTCCCGAAATGCCATCGCCCATTCAAGCCGGATTCACATCTGCCTTTTTCACTGATGTGAATCCGGCGGAAATGAAGAAACTTTTCTTCATTTCCCATAATTCCTTCTCCCTGCCCCTGTTTTCTCCTTGTAAATGCCCGTTAATGCTCACTCTGTATATTGTTTTTTTCATACAACTTTTGACAATATCTTTTTTAAGATAATTTCTGTGATACAGTTTCAATCTCTTGACAAAACGTATGCTTACAAATGAACATGAAAACATTCCTCAATGAAACATCTTGAAATAGGCAATGACAATCTCTTTACAATTGTTGGCACAATCCACATTCCGGATTTCTTCCAAAGAGAAGAATCTGCCTCTCTGTCCTTCCTTTACTGTTATGCTATCAAGCGTCAGGTCATGGTCAATGATTCTGTACATGTAGATATTGTACCCGTCAAAGGGAAAGTTGCCGAAGTATTCCGGATTGGAAAGTTTATACTCCAATTCTTCCATGATTTCTCTTTCTATGGCTTCTTCAGGGGTTTCATTTTCTTCTATTTGTCCGCCGAATGTTCCCCAGCAGTTGGGATAGGGAATGTCAGGCTTATTGTCTCTCAGTTGCAAGAGCACTCTGCCTTCTTTGTTTTCTATCAGCAGCCCGCATTGCGGTCGTTCTTTGCCCATTAAATATTTCCTGTAATCTTATTCCAATTCTAACTCAAGGCCCTATCTTCGTTGCCTTCGTCATCTGCTCCTCGATGTACTGTTAAAGTACACCTGCGGGGCATCTTCCTTGTCGCCTCGATATCATCCTTGATTTAGAATTGGAATTAATATCCTACAGAGGCGATCCTGCAAAACCCTGGACAGTTATGCCGGTTTTTTGGCCTCTACCAGACAGTCCATTTTTTCTCCGGTTCTTATTTGCTTTACATTAATAAAACCGGCTTTTTCCAGAGTTTCTTTTATTTCCTGGAAAGTATATGTGTCGCCGTCGCGGGTATTTACAAGCATGTTAATCGCGAATAAAGTTCCCGAGGGAGGGTTTATACGCGATTCATCCATAACATGGTCACGGATAAGCACTGTGCCTCCGGGTTCAAGAGCCCGAAAAACTCTCTCATAGAGATGAAGATTATCCTTTTCGCTGTTCTGGTGAATGATTGCTGAAAGCAGTGCAAGGTCGCATCCCTTCGGCAGTTCATCCTGATAGAAGTCTCCTGCTATGAGTTCCGTGCGCTTTGAAAGGCCTTCCGCTTTGAGCCGCTCCTGTGCAAGAGGTATAACGTCCTCCAGTTCAAAAATTATAGCTTTCATGCGTGTATTTTTCTTGAGGAATGCTGTTGTGTAAGTGCCGGAAGCTCCTCCGATATCAAGAAGGCGTTTGTATGGTTTGAGATCGTAGAAATCTGCTATTTCACGGGAAAGACTGTGGGCGATTACATGCATTGCACCGACGAATGCCTTCATTTCCTCATCGTTGAACCTGACCCCGGCAGTTGATTCTTTGTCGGTACCTTTCTTTACAATATTGGTAAGCTCGCTCCAGCTTGTCCAGAGGTGATTCCAGTGCATAATTACAGGAAGGACAGTTTCGGGGTGATTAGATGAAAAGTATGCCCCGGTTTCAGAATTCTCATAAAGATCGGAGTTTTTTTGCAGCAGCCCTAAAGCAATAAGACAATCCAGAACCCTGGTTGTGGCCCGTTCATCAAGACCGCGCTCTTTCGCTATCTCTTTTGCAGTGGCAGGTTTTTTATCAAGAAAAGTAAAAAAGTCAAGCTCTGCTGCTGTGAGAATTACCCGGCTTTTCATAAAACTTCTTGCTTCTGCTATAATGGCTTCATTCAGCATTGACAGCTCCTTTCAATATGGTTATTACCCATCATCTGCCTGGATATAAAATAATAATAGCAGTACAGTAACGAATCCGTCCAGCATTTTTTATGAGAAAAGCTTACAGATTTATGGCCTATGTCAGAACGTGAGAAATTTATTCAGTCTTTATCCTTGCATAAAGAATGGAAATCAGGGTAAAAATGCACATATATTTATGGAAATGACAACAAATAATTTAAATCAACTGTTATTCGTACTTCCTTCCAAGGAGGTGCAATTTATATCACTATCTTATTGTACCACTACCAAAAGTGGTGGATTGAAAAAGAACGTTCAGGGATGAAGAGGGAACAGTTATGATAAACGGACATTCCAGTCTTACGGTTACTAGTGAAATAGCCTACCTACCCGCAATTCAAGCATTTGCAAGAGAGTTTTCAAGAGAAATCGGTTTCAGTCAGAAAGATCAGGAAATGATCCTTCTCGCCCTTGAGGAGGCTGTAATAAATGTAATAGAACATGCCTTCGAGTCGGCGGACCAGTCATTTCAGATTATTTTTGAACCATCGGCAGGGGGCATTAAGATCATTGTCAAAGACAAGGGCCTGCCCTACGATCCCCGCCTTATTCCCGGATACAAAGTGCCTGTCGATATTGAACAGATGCCCGCCACAGGTCTTGGATCTTTCATTATGGAGAAATGTGTTGACCAGGTATCTTTCTGTAATCTCGGCAAAGAGGGGAAAGAGCTGCATCTGATAAAACATCTTCCCGTCAAGAGCATTGTTGAGGACCAGGAAGATCAGGAACCGGAGTCAAAGACAGAATCCGCCGACGAGACGACAGGTTTTTCGTCGCCTCCCGTATTTGAGGTAAGGTTGATGAAGCCTTCCGAAGCGCTGGAGGTCTCCAGGCTCTTCTATCGGACATACGGGTATTCATATCTGTCCGACGTGATGTACTACCCGGACAGGCTTGCGGAACTCAACCGGAGAGGTCTCATTAACTCGGTTGTCGCAGTAACCGAGGAAGGAGAGATTGCCGGCCATCTTGCCATAATCAGGGACACCCTCGATGATATGATCGCTGAAACAGGAAAAGGGGCGGTGAAAACACGCTTCAGGGGTTTTGACATGTTTACCGTAATGCAGAAATTTCTTAACGAAAAAGCGAAAACAATAGGGGTTAAGGGGCTCTACGGGAGGGCAGTTACGGTACATACCGCCTCACAGAAGATGACGGAGAAAACGGGGAATAAAGACTGCGCCGTGGTTATCGGTTGTGCCCCGGCGGATATAGCATTCAAAGGGATAGTGGAGAACCTTTCCCAGCGGGAAACAGTGGTATACAGTTTTCAGGCTGTTGTTCAATTACCTGTGACAGACATATATCTCCCTCCCCGCCATGAGCCCATCTTACGTAAGATATACTCGAACCTTGGTTTAATGAAGAACTTCAGGACATTGCGCGTAGATGCCCGGATGGAGGACTTTTCCGTGCTGAAAACAAAGGTTTTCTCCGAAACAAATGGCGCCGAAATTGTTATTCACCAATACGGCAAAGACTGCGTAATGGTTCTTCGAAAACAACTCAAGGACCTCTGCGCAAAAAAAATCGAACACATTACACTCTTCCTGAATTTAGGAGATCCGGTTACAAGCCATATATGTGAAGAGATCGAAAAACTCGGATTCTTCATAGCGGGAATCATCCCATGCCTCCACTTTGAAGACACCCTGATACTTCAGTATCTGAACAACATTATTATGGATTATTCAAAGATAAATCTCTATTCCCCTATGGCAAAAGAGCTCCTTGCCTATATGAAAGAATGCAGTGCTGCTGAAAATGCGGGGACATAAATTCAGTCTTATTCCAATTCTAAATCAAGGCGCTATCATTGTTGGCTTCGTCATCGGCTCCTCCGACGTACTATTATAGTACGCCTACGCCTGCCCTCGCTTGACGGGGGTCGCCTCTTCCTTGCCGCCTTGATTCCATCCTTGATTTAGAATTGGAATTAAATTAAGCAGTTTCTAAAACAGTTTTAGAAACCGTTAAAAAACCTCATAAATCGTTTACTGAAGGGCTTCTGCGCATTCTCCGCAACATTTGCGGAGAAACTGATTAGGAGAGATAAACTGTCTTTTGTGAGCTTTTGAAAAATCAATGCATCAACGTGAAATTATCAATATTCTGTATACCGGATTCTTTACCGTTGACACCCTCAGTCTCATTTGATAGCATTAGACATAATAAAAAACTGGGAGCTGTAAAATAGTTAGTAAAAACAATGAGGTAATACGCTATGCTAAACGTTCAGTGAGCAATATGTATGTTCAACAATGAAGCTACCCTCTTAATTTGCTAAAACGATGATTAAGGATCAACAATACTGGCTAAATAAACTTGCCACATTGCGGATAGACCGTGCCCGCGGTAATCCTGCTCCTCACAAGCCACTTCTGCTTCTTGTCATTATTGAGATGGCTGAAAAAGGGGAGGTTTATAGCCGTGAAGTTCGTCTTTCTCCTGATCTTGCCTTTAGGTTTAGCGCTTATTGGTCTGTTGTGGCTCACCGTCGTACGCAGTTGCCGGACGTGCGATTGCCATTTCACCACCTTGGATCATCCGGAATATGGCAACCACTGACAGCAGATGGTAAGCCTTCTCCAGATAAGAAGCTGACCGCGAAGGTGCACCTTAACCCCTCTTTTTTCGATTGCCTGACTGACCGCAGCTTTCGCAATCGGGCGCAAAGGGTATTGATTGAGGCGGAACCGTATTTCCGCCCGGAAGAAAAGGTGGCACTTTATGAAATGCTTCATATCAAGCCGAGAGAACCGGAAGTCCGAGAGCACAATGAATTTTACAGAGCAAATATTGAAGTCGGGCGCGATGCCCGCTTTCGCATTGAGGTGGTTGTTCTCGCCTATAAGCATACCTGTGCTCTTACCGGCTACCGGATGACCACCCTTGAAATGGAGAGCATTGTTGATGCTGCCCATATTCATGAGTTTCGTGACTCCCGCAATAATGATCCACGTAACGGCTTGGCACTATCAAAAAATGCTCATTGGCAATTCGATCGGGGTTTATGGTCGTTTACCGATGATTTCAGAGTAATAGTAAACAGAGAAAAATTCATTGAAGAAGGGGTACCTGGGCAACGTCTCGCAGATTTCGAAGGCCGCCGAATCTTCTTACCAAGCGACCCAAGATATTGGCCGGAACAGGACCATGTTGAATGGCATAGGAAGAAGCATGGATTTCGGGGCGAATAAGCTGCCCTTTGTTCTTATTTGTCCAAATCTTTTTTTGCTCCTGATGTGACAATATGCCTCTTCTCAGGATTTGACTTCAAGGCAGCATGAATGGCAGTGTTGTTGCTTTCCGTGCCACAGGATGTAAAAATGATTTCCGACGGATACGCCCCTATTAATTCTGCCACCTGTGCCCGCGCCTTCTCGATGACACCTTTCAATTTTGACCCGAACTTATAACTACTCGACGAATTACCCCACTCTGTAGTCAAATAAGGCATCATTGCCTCTAAAACTTCCGGTGCAATAGGTGTTGTGGCATTATGATCGAGGTAAATCATGCTACGTTATACATCATCACGTTAAAACCGTCAATGGCTTGATTGTCCATTGAAATCGCTAATATATTGCTGACTTTTTATAAGTAATCTCTTGCATAAAAATATGAGATTATAAGAAATACTGGTTAGTGTTGACAGATACGATAGTATATCGTATACTATGGCGTATGAAGGTAACTGCGAATGTCCCTGATACACTTATGAACGAAGTGAGGCATTTTACCGGTAAAGGAACGATTACAGAGTCTCTTGTTGTAGCCTTAGAAGAATGGATTGCCCTTAAGCGCATAAAAGAACTAAACAAGGAAGTCCAACAGACGCCTATGGAATTCAGGGAAGGGTACTCGGCAACCGTCATCAGAGAACTAAACAGACAAACACAATAATGGTGATAGCTGACACTTCGGTATGGATTGAGTTCTTTAAGGGAAAAGAACCGATTTCAACGCACATGAGAGGAATGCTTGAAATCCAGGAGGTACTTGCAGTCGAATGCATTTTTGCAGAACTCTTGCAAGGGGCAAAAAATGTCAGGGAACGGGAAATTATTAATAAATATTGGCATTATCTTCCAAAGACCCAAGAAAAAGGCATTTGGATTGAAGCAGGAACTTTCAGCGGTGAGAATAATCTAACTTCTAAAGGAATCGGGCTTATCGACTCCGTACTTATCATTGCATCCCGTAAAACGGGAGCCCGTCTATGGACACTCGACAAAAAACTTCAAGCTTACTTGGAAAAAATACAACCGGAATAACCATAAATATCTTCATGCCTTATTTTGTCGTACATGAACACCACTCCAAAAACCTCCATTACGATTTCAGACTTGAAATAGATGGTGTCCTAAAATCATGGGCAGTTCCGAAAGGCCCTTCCATGTCGCCGAAAGATAAAAGACTTGCAATCATGGTTGATGACCATCCGCTTGATTACGGCACTTTCGAGGGGGTAATTCCGGAAGGTAGTTACGGCGCCGGCACCGTTCTTATCTGGGATTCAGGGAGCTTTGAACCTGTCAATATCGAAATAGATAAAGGCCGTCTTGAGTTCATTCTTAATGGAAACAGGCTTAAAGGCGCATTTGTACTGACAAAATTTAAACAGAAAGAAAAAGAATGGCTTCTCATCAAGAAAAACGATCAGTTTGCCCAAATGTCATATAATGCCAAGTTGCTTTCAAAAAATAAACAATGAATATTTGAAAGCTTACTTGGAATTATGCCCGGTAAATAAGACTTATAATGTTTGACAGCGGCTTGGTATAAAACTGAAGCTATAGAAAAGTTATGATGAGTGTAATTACGGTAAAATAACTCTATAGAAAAAAAGTACATGACAGGTATAATCTGATTCTGGGCATATGGTGTAAGCCGCAGATAAATATGTAGAAGGGCAGGGCAGGTGATTGATAAAGTAATGGATATTTCCAGTTGCGACAACGCTAAAGGTTATAGAGGTAATAATATAATGGATGAAGAGAAAACCATTGAAACTATTAAAAATACAGTGCTTTACCGCTATCCTTCTGTTCAGGCAATATACCTTTTCGGTTCTTTCAATACCGATGAAGAATGGCCGGATAGCGATGTAGACATAGCAACACTTCTGCCGCCGGAGGTGTCAAAAAAAGCCGGATCATTGATGATGAGCAAGCTTTGTTTTGCTCTTGAATCGATTTTTAAAAAAGATGTGGACATTATCAACCTTCGCTGCGTATCCACGGTGTTTCAAAAAGAGATAATATCCGCCGACCGCCGCATATATACCGCCAACCTGTACGCGGCTGAAGAATTCGAGATGCTTACCCTGTCCTATTACCAGAAATTGAATGAGGAACGAGCCGGAATCATTGAGGGCGCACTGGCAGACGGGAGATTTCACCAAATATGAACGATATTGTGCTGAATAAAAAAGAAAGTATAGAACGCTGTATAAAACAGGCACGTCTCTACTACAACATGTCTTCAGATATCCCTTTTGAAGAAGATTACATCAGACAGGATGCTGTAGCCGTTAATCTGTATCGGGCTGTGGAACAGGTCATTGATCTGGCGAATCATGCAATAAAGAAAAGAAAACTCGGGCTGCCCAAGGAAAGCAGGGAAAGCTTCGACATCCTTGCAAGGGCGAAAGTCATTTCAGGAGAGCTTGCCGACAAACTGAAAGGAATGGTAGGTTTTCGCAATATCCTTGTCCATGAATATCAGTATGTTGATCTGAAAATTATGGTTGATGTGATAGAGCACCATCTTGAGGATCTGGTTATTTTTACAAATCACGTTATGGAATATATGAAATAAATTTGTCGCAACTGTTGCGACAATTCCCAATAAATTTCGCAAACCTAAGCCAGACCTTGATTTACAGTTTTTCAGCAACTGTTGCTGAAAATGCAATCAGGGAGGCAACCTGTATTCTTAATATCTTCAAAACAGTCCGTACAGTTTTTTGCCGCTATAATCGGAGTAGTACAATTTGATTAAAATGGTAGGCACACGGGGTCTTGAACCCCGGACCTCTACCGTGTCAAGGTAGCGCTCTCCCACTGAGCTATGCGCCTACATATGAATGGTTTTATATATCAGCAACTCCATACTGTTGTCAAGTGAAACTTACCGATAAAAGCCTGAAGCCGGGTTTGTCCCGGCTTCAGGCTATATTTCTAATTTTTGAATACAACTTCTCCTTTAGTATTCACATCAACGGAAATTTTATCGCCTTCTTTTATTTCGCCTTTTAAAACCATCATGGCAAGCGCATCCTGCAGTTTCTTCTGGATAAGCCGTTTTAAGGGCCTTGCGCCGTAAATGGGGTCGTATCCTTCTTTTGAAATCATGTTTTTCAGCTTATCGGTGAATATGAGCTCAATCTTTCTTTCTTCAACTCTCTTTGCCAGTATGGTGAGTTGTAAACCGGCAATGTGTTTTATGTCTTCGGCAGAAAGTGACCTGAATATAATAATCTCATCAATCCTGTTGAGAAACTCGGGCTTGAAGTGGAGTTTGATTGCTTCCGACACCTGCTTTCTCATCTCTTCATAATCTTTGCCGCCGAAATCCGTTATAAACTGACTTCCGATGTTTGATGTCATGATTATTACGGTATTCTTGAAATCCACTGTCCTTCCCTGTCCATCGGTGAGCCTGCCGTCATCAAGGACCTGCAAGAGCACATTGAATACTTCGGGATGTGCCTTTTCCACTTCATCCATGAGGATAATAGAATATGGTCTTCTCCTTACGGCTTCTGTGAGGTAGCCGCCTTCCTCGTATCCTACATATCCGGGGGGCGCGCCTATCAGCCTTGATACGGAATGCTTTTCCATAAATTCGCTCATATCGATTCTCACAATTGCCTGTTCATCATCGAATAGGAATTCCGCAAGCGCCTTTGCAAGTTCTGTCTTGCCGACTCCGGTTGGTCCCAGAAACAGAAAGGAGCCAAGGGGCCTGTTCGGGTCCTGAAGACCGGCGCGAGCCCTTCTGATTGTGCTGGAGACCGCGTCCACAGCTTCGTGCTGGCCGATAACCCTCTTATGTATCCTGTCCTCCATGTTGACAAGTTTTTCCATGTCGCCTTCAAGCATCTTTGAAACAGGTATGCCTGTCCACTTTGAGACAACTCTTGCGATATCCTCCTCGTCAACCTCTTCCTTGAGCATCTTATTGCCCTTCTGAAATTCCGCAAGTTCTTTATTTTTTTCTTTCTGTTCCGCTTCCAATGCTGTAATCATGCCGTACCTGATTTCCGCGACCCTGCCGAAGTCTCCCCTGCGCTCCGCTTCTTCAGCCTCGGTCTTTGCTCTGTCGATCTTTTCCTTTGTCTCTCCTATGGCTTTTATCAGTTCTTTTTCCCTTCCCCAGTGCTTTCTTTTTTCACCGGCATCTGTCTTTAATTCAAGCAAGTCTTCTTCAAGTTTCTTTTTCCGTTCTTTTGAGGCTTCGTCTTTTTCCTTTTTTAATGCTTCAATCTCTATCTGAACCTGGATAATCTTTCTTTCTATCTCGTCAATCTCCGTAGGCACACTGTCAATCTCCATTCTTAATCTGGAAGACGCTTCATCAATTAGGTCAATGGCCTTGTCAGGCAGAAATCTGTCCGTTATGTACCGATGTGAAAGTGTTGCCGCGGCAATCAATGCCGAATCCTTTATCCTCACGCCGTGATGAAGCTCGTATTTCTCCTTTAATCCCCGCAATATTGCTATAGTTTCTTCAATAGAGGGTTCTCCCACAAAAACAGGCTGGAACCTTCTTTCAAGAGCGGCATCCTTTTCGATATATTTTCTGTATTCATCAAGTGTTGTGGCCCCGATACAACGCAGTTCCCCCCTTGCAAGGGCGGGCTTCAGCATGTTTGACGCGTCTATCGCTCCCTGGGCATTGCCTGCTCCGACAATAGTGTGGAGTTCATCTATAAAAAGGATTATTGTGCCGGCAGCTTCATCAATCTCTTTCAAGACAGCCTTGAGCCTGTCCTCAAATTCACCCCTGAATTTTGCTCCTGCCAGCATGGCCCCGAGGTCAAGGGAAAGCACTTTTTTGTTTTTTAATGTTTCCGGTATGTCGCCGCTTATAATCCTCTGGGCCAATCCTTCAACAATGGCAGTTTTCCCGACTCCCGGCTCGCCGATAACGACAGGATTGTTCTTTGTTCTGCGTGAGAGGACCTGCATTACCCTTCTTACCTCTTCATCTCTTCCGATGACAGGGTCAAGCTTGCCTTTTCTTGCCTCTTCCGTTAAATCCCTGCAATATCTTTGCAAGGACTGGTATTTCTCTTCCGGCGACTGGTCTGTTACCCTCTGAGAACCTCTCATATCTTTCAGTACGGCATAAATCTTGTCTTTTGTAACGCCGTAGCTCTTGAGTATTTGTGAGGCAGACCCCTCTTGAACCTCTGTGATCCCGATAAGCAGATGTTCAACGCTTACATAATCATCTTTCAAACGTTCTGCTTCATCAAATGCCGTGTCTATTGCCTGCTTAAGATTCGGCGATATATAGACCTGCACAGCGCCTTCTACGTGAGGAAGTTTCTTCAATGCTTTTTCTATGTCGTTTATAATGTAGCTTGTGTTTGCACCCAGCTTATCGAGCATCGGTTTTACAACACCTTCTTTTTGAGATATAAGGCTGTACAGAAGGTGTTCGTTTTCAATCATTTGATTTCTGTTTTTCTCTGCTCTTTTCTGAGCGTCAGCAATAGCTTCCTGGGCTTTTATTGTTAACTTGTCAAAGTTCATGTTTTCACCTCTATTATGAATTTACTTTTTGTTGCCATTTACCGCTTTATTCCTGTAATTTATTTTGTCAGCCGAATGTGGAATGCTGACTGATAAAATTAATATAATCACCATTTTTATAAAATCAATCGCATACAGCAAAGGCATCTACTCTTTGACAACACTACCTCATTGTGTTATCTAATAAACGATGAAAGTTGAATGGGAAAACAAAGTATACGAATTTGAAAAACCGATGTTTGTTTCAAAGCTTCTTGAGGAATTTTCCCTCAGCAGGGAAGCTCATCTTGTTATCGCGAACGGCAGTCTGATGACGGAAGACTGCAAGCTGGGAGCGGACGACAACGTCAAACTTATAAGGGTAATTTCCGGCGGATGAAATGCAGGGTATGCGGTAAACCGGCAAACATCAGCTTAAGCGCTTATCACACTGCCTTGTGCGCGGAGGATTTTACTGCTTTTATAGAAAAAAGGGTTTTAACAACAATCAACAAATATTCCCTGATAAAAGACAGAGACACTCCGGTAGTTGCAGTATCAGGCGGAAAAGACAGTCTTGCCCTCTGGCATATTATGAATAAACTCGGATTCCCTGCTGACGGCATTTACATTGATCTCGGCATTGAGAATTATTCCGACAGATCCCTTTTAAAAATAAAAAAAATGGCTAATGACTTAAAAAGAAAGGTCTTTGTTTTCCATTTCCGGGATATGTTCGGAAAGGGTATTGAAGAATTGGCGAAGACGTTAAGAAGAGTGCCTTGCTCTGCTTGCGGCATGGTAAAACGGTATGTTATGAATAAGGTATGCATGGATTACGGCTATTCTGTTCTCATGACGGGCCACAATCTTGACGATGAAGCATCCGCCCTGCTGGGAAATGTCCTCTACTGGAAGGACGAATATTTGTGGAAAAAAGATGTTTTACTGGAGGGCAGGGAAGGGCGCTTATCCAGTAAGGCAAAGCCGTTATTTTTATGTTCGGAGCGGGAGATGGCAGCTTATGCGATTATAAACGGGATAGACTATATATATGAAGAATGCCCCTTTTCAACTGGCGCCAAGTCTTTGCTGTATAAAGGAATCCTTAATAAGATAGAGGAGTTGTCACCGGCGACGAAGATAGGTTTTATTAAGGGCTATCTGAGAATGACCAAAAGGATTAAGTCCATTGACCGGAATATAAACAACAGGCAAGGTCCCGTTGATGGGCCAGGGGAAGACGATGCAGCAGATGCTCAACTTTTCCCTGAAAGCCAAACACTTGAGGATTCGGCTCATGATGATATAAAAAGGGGCAGAGAGGATAGCCAATGTACAGTTTGCGGATATCCTGCCTACGGGGACAAATGCAGCATGTGCAGAATAATGGAAAAAATGGGAATAGAGGGCCCCGTTTATTTTGAAGAGTATGATTCCTGCAACCTTGACAGTGATGAGAGGATAATGACATAAGATAAATATGGGAACGCTGGATGGTTTTTCAAATCTGATATTTAACGTCTATGAGGCATTTACAGTAGCATTGTTTGTGAAAAACAATGAAAGTCTGGAATGTCTTTCATCAATATCATTTGCTAACAGTTTTGACAAAAACAAAGATGTACTCATCGAAGGGACCCTGCCGGGGTGGGTAATCAAGCACAATGAGCCGCTTATTATACCCAATTTTGACAAGGACGAGTCTACGCTCGGATATTACAATTCAGCAGAGGGTATAAAGTCTTTTATGGGATATCCCCTGGAGGGCAAAGGGGTTATTATTGTCGACAGTAAAAAGAAATGGGTCTTTACCGATAAGGAAAAAAAGATACTCGGCGCCTTTGCTTCCATGATCCATAATGAGATTGAAAAAGATAAAAGAACTCTTGATATGGAGGAAAGGATTGAAGAATTATCCACAGAAAGAAGAATGTCAAAATTCTTTGGTGAATTGAATTTTTCAAGGATTTCTTTAAATGAATTTCTCAAAGAATGTTTGTATATTTCCGGAGCTGATTTTTGTTTTATCTGTATTGAAAAGGGCAGAAAGATTTTTTTATACGAGATTGCCGGAATTGATTCAAGCGAATATGTAAAAAAGGAATGTTCCTCCGGCGCCAGCATTGTTTCAATGGTTATGGATGGCGGGAGAGAACTTCTTCTCCCTCACGGAAGCAGTATTTTCAAGGAAAAACCTTTGTTTTTTAATGGAGAGGCTTTAAGAGCAAAACAGTTTTTCGGTTTCCCCTTAGTTACCGATGACATGGCAATAGGCATTGTTGGATATGTCTCCGTTTCAGAGAGAAATTTAAATGAGAGATCAATAAGTGTTTTAAGAAATATTTCAACATTACTATCTTTGTACTGTTCTTCTTTGTGGATGAAAGAAAATCTTGAAAGATTAAGAGATTTTGAACCGATTACGGATTCCATTCAATTCCCGGTTTTTCTTGAAATTCTGGAAAATATGATAAAAAAAGGGAACAAATTTTCCCTGTTATCTGTTAAGCTAAAAAACGTATATTTATATAATAAACGTATGGGTTTGGGTTATACTAATAAACTCTTGAAGAAAGTTTCTCAGATTATCAGGTATTGTGTTGGAGGCCAAGCATTTATTGCAAGAGAGGGCGGCGGTCATTTTTATGTGTTATTAAGAAGCGATGAGAAGGTGGATTTAAAAAATATTATGAGGATTCTGGACTATACGATTAATAAAAGTGTTGCAGAAGAAAACATCTCGGATATTTCAGGCGGCGTGGAAACAGGAATGGCAAGGTTCCCCGAAGACGGCATAGTAAGTTTCTGGGGCCTTCTCAATAGAGCTGCAGGAAGAAAGGATTAGTCACATAAAAAGGAGGGGGCATGATTGAGTATTTTAGTAAATTATTTGGTTTATTCTCCACGCATTTAGCAATGGATCTCGGTACGGCAAATACCCTCATTTATTTGAAAGACGAAGGTATTGTGCTTAATGAACCCTCGGTTGTGGCAATTGACAATGTTAACGGAAAGGTCATTGCTGTGGGCGCTGATGCTAAGGAATATATTGGAAGAACACCCCCGAATATCAGTGCGATAAGGCCTTTGAAAGATGGAGTAATTGCTGATTTTGATGTTACAAAGGCTATGATAAAATATTTTCTCATGGTTGTAAGAAAGGACAGAAAGATTTCAAAACCTAAGATGGTGGTTGGAGTTCCTTCGGGGATTACACAGGTGGAGAAGAAAGCGGTGGTAGACGCCTGTTTTCAGGTTGGAATAAGGGACGTTTATCTCATAGAGGAGCCTATGGCTGCTGCAATCGGTTCGGAATTGCCTATTGAGAAACCAAGAGGAAATATGGTTGTTGACATAGGAGGAGGAACAACAGAGGTGGCTATTATAAGCCTTTCTGCCACAGCTTACAGCGAATCTCTGAGGGTTGCCGGGGACGAACTCGATGAATCGATTGTAAGGTATCTGCAGAAAAAGCACCAGTTGTCTATTGGTTTAATTGCCGCTGAAAAGATTAAAAAGGAGGCAGCTTCTATATATCCGATGAATTACAGAAATATTCCCTTGAGTATTGTAGGCAAAGACATGATGACCGGAATACCGAAAAGTTTAAAAATATCAGAGGAGGAAGTAAGGGAAGCAATCGAAGAACCCGTGTTTGCGATTATTGATGCAATAAGGAGGGCTCTGGAAAAATTGCCGCCCGAATTTGTTTCTGATTTAAACGAGTCAGGGATGATATTAACAGGCGGAGGGGCCTTATTGAAAGGGCTTGACCAGAGGATTGAGACGGATACCGGGATAAAGGTAAAGGTCAATGATGAACCGTTGCTGTCCGTTGTTCTGGGTGCAGGACAAGCTTTGGAGGATATGAAACGATACAAAAGGGTTTTTATAAATTGACCGGAAACCGGCTGAAAGCCGGTGGTTCCATGCAGAGAAAACATAAATTAAATAAGGAATGACCGCGGAATAACATCAGGTTGCTGTCATTCCGATACGTGCCATTCGTCATATGTACTGCCCTTTAATTCTGAGATAAATCTTGAAGGCTTCAGGATGATGTGGCCTGCCTGTTTATCGAAAGTCAGAAGGGGATAGCAAAGGTACAATTCGTCCATTGCTCTTGTGGAAGCCACATAAAAAAGTCTTCTTTCTTCTTCGTCGTTACCTTCTTCTATGGCTTTCGGGTTAGGGAATCTCCCTTCAGCGCACCATATAATAAATACTGCTTTCCATTCAAGGCCTTTAGCCTGGTGGATGGTGCTTAAGATCATCTTTTCTTCATCCATAGAATCATTTACAATTTCTTCACCGCTGACGCCGCTTAACAGTGACAACTCGCTTAAGAAGGCATCAAGAGACTGATATTGGGTTGAAAAATTCATCAATTGTCCGATATCTTCAAGTCTTGATTCAGAGTTGGGGTAGTTATATTTAAGATAATCCGCATACCCGTGTTTCAGTATGGCAGAGATCATGTCGGATAATGCTTCTTCCCCAAGAAGCACCGAGAGCTCGTTGAACAGCTTTGACCATATCTCAATGTTTTCTTTTTGAATACTCTTGAAATGTTCGGCAATATTCTTTGAAGCAAATGTATAAACCGGTTCAGGACAGGTTTTGATATATTCATAGATGCGATCTGCCGTTCTGTTGCCTATCCTGGGAAACAGCTTGAGCATCCTTTTCCATGAGACTTCATCGTATATGTTGTTCATTATCCTTAAAAAGGAAACAACATCTTTTATGTGCGCCTGCTCGAAGAAACGGAGCCCGCTTCTTATATCAAAGGGGATATCCCTGCGGGTAAGCTCCATCTGAAGTTCCATGGCATGGTAATGAGCTCTGTAGAGCACTGCTATTTCATTCAGGGGTACGCCCTCATCTCTCAATTCGAGCACCCTCTGTGCTACAAACTCTGCCTGTTCCATTACATCTCTTAAGTGCGTCACAACAGGGATTACGCCGCTGCCTCTTATGCTTTTCAAGTTTTTTAAAAATTGATTTTTGTTTTGTGATATGGAGTTATTTGCAAGTTCCAGTATTTCAGGCGTGCTCCTGTAATTAGTTTCAAGCTTAAATATCCTGGCCTCTTCATATTTTTTAGGAAATTCAAGGATGTTTTGAAAGTTTGCCCCTCTGAAAGAGTAGATGCTTTGGGCATCGTCGCCTACAACGGTTACGTTTCGGTTTATGAGACCCATAAAGTCAACAATCTCTGCCTGTACGGTGTTTGTATCCTGATACTCATCAACGAGAATATGTGAAAAAACTGCGGCATAATGGGTCCTTAAATGTTCGTTTTCAGATAGTATCTTATGCCAGAATAGGAGCAGATCATCGAAATCCATTGAGTTTGCAGCCTTCTTCTTTTCAGTATATAATTTTTCTACTGCCGATATTTCATCAATTATGTCAAAGAAAAAAGGATACTTTTCTTCAATACACGATTTAACGGTATCCATTGTATTCACGGAATAACTGAGTATCTTTTTAATTAATGTGCCTTTTGGAAATCTTCTCTCCTTCTTATCTATTTTCAGGTCTTTTATCGCAAGTTCGATTATGTCTTTTGCGTCCTCATTGTCGAGGATCGTAAAATTTTTCTTAAAACCCAGCAAATCGCAATGTTGTCTTAATATCATATTCCCGATGTGATGGAATGTGCCGCCCCACATGTATCTTGTGTCTATTTTTATCAGTTGCTGCACTCGGTGGAGCATTTCCCGTGCGGCTTTATTAGTGAATGTGAGGAGTAGTATGCTGTTCGGTGATGCTCCCTTTTCTAAAAGTCTTGCAACTCGGTATGTGACAACACGGGTTTTGCCGCTCCCGGCCCCTGCTATGACAAGTATCGGTCCATTGCCGGACATTACCACATTGAGTTGCTCCTCATTCAGCTCTTTTTCATATTCAATAAATGATGTTTTTGGCGCGATATCTCTGTGCAGAATATATTTTTTCATTATAATGTCAGTCCTTTATCAAGAAAGAGCTTTATTCCCCATCGCCTCAAGTGTGCTTTCCCGTATCTTTTGAAAATCCATACTTTGCCCCATGTCAGGTTCAGTATTGTTATGTAAAAGATTTGCTGAATATTTTCAATTCATTTTTAAATATATGAATGTTGTTGATTAAAAATAGAATTTAAGAATGGGATATGCCCGTTCGGTTTTATACTCAGGGATGCTGAGCGTGTTGTCTTGACTCTGATCAAAAAGCTTGAATCTCTCAATTGCAGCGGCATTGAATTCTTCTTTGCTTACCTTTCCATCCTTGTTTTTGTCCATAAACTTGAATTCTTCGGCTGCGTCAGAATCTTTTGCAGTATTAAGCTCTTTATCATCAATAACGCCGTCATTGTTTTTATCATATTGGGTAAATTTATTATTGACAGTCGAACCAAATTCCTTTGAATCGATATTGCCGTCGCTGTTCGCGTCAGCTTTTTCAAACGCACTGTCTGAAGTATATCCATTGCAGGCTATTATAAATATTAAAACAAATATCAAAGCTATTCTTTTCATATTTTCCGCTCCATTGTAAACAGTAAACTTTTTGAAAAAAGTTTTCAATATATATTCCTGTGATTATCTATAAAAACCCTTTGTTTAAACCGATAATGTTGACAAGCCTCAAAGGCATTGACAGAGGTTCAACAACAGCGTAAACTAACCCGATATGAATAGGGAAAAGGTGTATATTGCAGGATTTATGACAATTGTCCTTGGGCTGTTCCTTATTTGCGATGCCTTCTGCGCCGCGCCGGGGAAAGATGATAATGATTTTGACGCACAGAAAACCAAGGAATTTTTTGTCGGCACAGCGGTTAAGCTCTTTGCAAAAGGTTATGTTGCAGTCACTGATATTGAAAAGATAAAGGAAACCAATATTGCCAAACTCAAAAAAATGAATGATGAAGAATTTGCAAGTAAGTATGCAGCCATTTATATGGACATGAATGGGCTGCCGCAGGATGTTAAAACTACTTATGGTATTGATGAAAAGATGGACAGGTCCGTAGCGATTACAAAAATACAGTCAGCAGGCAAAAAGGATCTCTATACGATAATTGATAGTATTCCCGATACATTCATTGTAAAACACTTTGACAGTTACATTGGAGAAAGAGGGTTTGATATGAAGAGAATCCCTCCTAAAAGAGAAATCATGAATTTCTGGAATGATATCAGAAGAAAGCTTGATACAGAATAAAAAGCCGGTTGATTAGGTGTATATAAATAGAATCAAAGCTCTATGAAAGAGCCTCTTTATAATTGTTTTTAAATAATCTCTTTTGAAAGGAAACTTATATGCTTGTATCTTATTTTTTTTCATCTCCTGAAGGAGACGTGCCCATTGATGACGCAACTTTTCAACGTCCTCTTATTCTGAGCCCTTTTGAAAACCATCCTTTTCTGACTCTCGGAGACTATTTTGATGCTGTCAGGGGTTTTATCCTTCTTGACAACGGGAAGCATCTTGCACATCTCCTTACTCATCTGTGGGATAAAAAGACAGAGATTAAAGATATAGAAAAGATAATAATCCGGTATGAGAAGTACGGCAGTCTTTATCAAATTGTCAGCGCAGAGGTCTTTTTACAGGATCAACAGATAAAGTTTGCCGTCAGCACTGCTGTTTCCGGTGAAGCAAAAGAAACCCTCAACCGGGAATTTGATCTTATTCAGCATCTCTATTATCAGAAGGGTCTTCCATATCTTCCACGCGCCTATTACAGACAGCCCATAACCCTGATAAGGGACGAAATGACCGAGACTTTTCTCATGACCATGTCGCAGTGGTTTGAGAATTATCATGAATGGCATTTTACTAAGGATGAAAAAAATGTGGAACGTATCATAATCTGGGATATGGAGGGAGGGGGATACCGGTTTGCTTCAGACCATGAATTCTATGAAATCATCAGACAGATATCAAGGATTCTTACCCTGTACTATAGTTTTGATACCTGCTGCCGGATCTATCCCTGGCACCACGGCGCCGGTGATTTTGTTGTAAAAACAGCAGACGACGGATCAATAGATGTCAGGTTGGTAACTGTCCGGGGTTATGAACCGATTGTATTATCCGGTTCGAAAGAAAGAGCCGATTCTTTGAATGCGTTCATGCTGTTTCTTTTCGATATTTCCGTAAAAATGAGGTTAGATAAATTAGAAGGGGTTGGCGAGCCTTATTGGGCTGAAGCGTCTATTCTAAAGGCGGTATTGGAGGGTTTTCTTGATACTTTAAAAATGAAAGAGCTGGAAAATAACAATCTCGATCTAAAAGCTGATAGTTTTATAAATACCCTTAAGTCTATCAGTGAGGACGAAATAAGGACCTATTTTTCTTTATGGATCGATCAATACCGCACGCAGGACCCGTCTGATTTTACAGTCATTGAAAGACAGATTGACAATCATATTGCTGATGTTTATCGAATTTTTCAGAACAATCCTGAATAATAAAAGATAAAAAAATACGGGGGAAGCATAATTGCTGCCCCCGCTAAAAAACGCTTACTAAAGCTTGAAGATCAAAAGCAATGAAACAACGAGGGAATATATTACGAGTGATTCAATCATTGCCAGACCGATAATCATAGGAGTTACTATCTTTCCTGCTGCACCGGGATTTCTGGCTATGCCGTCAAGCGCTGAAGCAATACCTTTGCCCTGACCGATTGCTCCACCGAAAGCTGCAATAGCAATACCAAAACCAGCCGCAAGAGCAATCATCTGCTTTACCTGCGGATCAAGTGCTTTTACTTCTTCGGCAGCCATTGCGATACTGAAAGAGAGACCTACAAAGATCCCAAGGAGCATTGTAACTGTTAATAATTTTTTCATTAAATCTCACCCCTTTCTAATAAATTTTTAATGCTCTTCATGTGAAATTGCCCCGGAAAAATATGCCATGGACAACAACATAAACACAAAAGTCTGAACAAATGCTACAAACAACCCGAGAAACATAACCGGCAAAGGAACCAGTAAAGGTGCAAGCCCGAAGAAAATAGCAGTTACAAGGTGGTCGCCTGTTATATTTCCAAAAAGCCTTAATCCCAGCGATAACGGTCTTGCGATATGGCCGATAAGTTCTACGGGGATCATCAATGGCGCAAGGGCCCACATAGGCCCAACAAATTGTTTCAGGTATTTCGCGCCATGTTCTTTAAAACCGTAATAGTGTGTCATGAAAAATACTGTTAATGAGCAGGCGAATGTTGTATTTACGCTATCTGTAGACGGTAAAAAACCGGGTATAAGCCCTGAAAGGTTATTGAAGAGAATGAACAGGGCGAGCGTTCCGACTATGAGAACAAATTCCTTGCCTCTTGGCCCCATCGAATCTGTTATGATGCCCGAAAGGTTCTCAACAATCATTTCAACAAAATTCCCGAATGTAAACTTAGGTTCAGGTATAATCTCGTCTTCTGTCTTTTTTAATTGCTTGTATCCTAAAAATACGATAACAAGGAGTATAATTGAGACTAAAATTGCGTTTGATACATGCGGGGGTAACTTTCCCAGACCTGGCACTAAAGAAGCCCAGGTAAAAACTTCATGCCCCATTTTTTTGCCTCCTTTTAGTTGCTGGACTAACTAAAATAGTTATTTGGTTTATTATTATTGATACAAATACCGTCGATAGACCGATAAGAAAAAAGATTATATTTATTTCTCCATACAATAGAAGAACTACAATAAGACCTACAAGAACAAGAAATTTTAAAGGAAGTTTGATTAAAAGATCTTTTTTGCTGATTTCAGATTTAAGGAATCCTGATTCCATTATCTTTTTCAGGAATCTGAAATTTAATGTCATAATGGAGCTTGCAACGGCAAAACTGAAAAGATATTTGAATTCCCTCATAATCAATATGGATAATAAAGATCCGATGATTAATACAATAACATTTATACGTTCTATATCACTTATTGCCGTTTCTTTCATCTTCTCTTTTAACCTTTTTCAGCAGCATAAATATTGTTTTAAATGCTGCTACTATGCCAAAAAACATAAAAATAATGGTTAAGTAAGGGGATGTCTTAAAGTAATAATCAAGAAAGTATCCAATTCCTATGCCTATGGCAACGGAAAGGCCCATCTCTAAACCAAGCGAACTAAAGCTTATAAGAGATCTGACTACATCTTTTTTATTTTCAGATATAGACATACCCGTTTCAAACCTATATTTTTTATCATACAGATTACCTTTCGTCAATGTATTTTTGCCTTTCAGCGTATGTAATATAACATGTCTTCAGTCTGCTGCCTAAATAATATTTCTCGTAATTCATTTGCAATACATCGTGAAGGTAACTTCAAGACCAAAAAAAGTGTTGGGTGTTAAAGGCTGTGAGCTGGTGTTGCCTTGAAGACTGAGGATGATGGGCCGGCAAAATGGTAACACACCGGCTTTGCAGGGGGGTATACGATTTCATTTGTTCAGTCGCGCTGCAATCTTAAAATCAGGGATTATCGGATACCCATACCTTGTGTGGCGGAACCCACTTGCCGTTTACGGATTGACCCGGCACCTCGACCCATTGACCTGATGAAGGCCTGCCATCCGGCCTGGAAGTAAGTGCTGGGTCCGGTCTGGAGGTAACGGCTGGATCAGGATAGGCGTAAGCCTGATTTGAAAAATAGACGGGAGGCGAGGTATAGATAACAGCAGGCGGGGAATAGACGTAGACAGGCGACGGTCCGTAATACCAGGGACGGGCAATGGCAGTGCCCAGAAGGACTCCGCCCGCCAACGCTCCAGCTCCGTACCATCCCCAACCGCCTCTCCATCCATACCGTCCGTACCTTCTGGCTTCACTGGTGGCAGGAAGAGCAAGTGAGATGCCTATCAGTGCAATAATAATTATCAAAGAGCTCTTCTTTCTCATAGCTACCTCCTTTATTATTAATATACCATTGTACTCTGTAAAAAGGAATTCTTCTCGATATTTATTAAGCAATAGCCATACCATTCTTTGCTGCTTATGTTTAGTCTGTTTTTATAGAGAATTTCCTCTTATGTTTGAATTGACTAAGGCAATAAATGTCGAAAAAGCTGCATTAATTCGACAACGATTGCCGCTAACACTTCAATTAAGCCACCGCCGTCTGTGGCCGGGCGTTTTATTCTTTCCCACTGTCGGAACATTTATGATAAAATAGTCCGGAATGAATGAAAGTGAACGCCAAAGCATGTCGGGGAAATTATCAGAAAAATTATCTGGCAGGTTAAAATAAAACTCACTGCCGGCGAAAATTTATTAAATTCAATAGAATCTACTCAGGGAGGTAGAGAATGACAGGAAAAACAACCAGGATGCTCCTGATTGGAGCGGTGGTTATCATCGCGCTGGCAGCATCAAGAATAACAAACTTTTATGTTGACTGGCTGTTTTTTGAAGAGGTGGCCTACGGGAATGTATTTCTGAAAACGTTCTCCACCGAGATTTTTACAGGTCTTTTTTTCGGCTTAGCGTGCTTCATCTTTGTCCTTGCCAACATGCTCATGGTGAGCCGGATGCAACTTCCTTCCGTCAACATTGGCTTATCGCAACAGATAGGCATTTCACTGAATTTGGAGGCTCTGAACAAATATTCAAAGCCCTTCAGTGTTCTTATTGCGGCAATTATAGGCTTTCTTGGAGGGACATGGGGGAGCAGTTTCTGGTCTCAGACGCTTATTTTTCTTAACAGCATTGATACAGGAATGAAAGACCCCATCATGGGCAAGGATGTGGGATTTTATCTCTTTAAACTCCCCTTTTATGAATTGCTCAGCGCCTATGCCGGTTTCATTATTTTTATCACGCTCATTCTTGTCATCGCGGCCCATGCGGTGAGAGGCGGTTTTCTTTTGAGCGGCTCCGGCATGTCCCTTTCAAAAGAAGCGAAAAGGCACATCGGCATCCTTGCCGGGTTATTTCTTTTCAAGATTGCCTCCGGTTTCTATCTCGACCGCTTTGAACTGCTCTATTCAGCGCATGGCGTGATTGTGGGCGCAGGCTACACTGATGTGAATGCCAGGCTTTTTGCTCTCGGTTTGCTCTCATTGCTTACAACTATTGCCGGTTTTGCCTTTATCACCGCGTTTACGAGGGAGTCGTGGAAGATTACCCTTTATCCCCTTGCCGTTGTATTGCTGGTATATGTTGTCGGTATTGTAATATATCCGGCTTTGCTCCAGAATTTCAAGGTTGCCCCTAACGAACTTGATGTTGAGAAACCGTTTATAGAACACCATATTGCCTTTACAAAGTACGGGTACAATCTTAACAATGTCTCTGTAAGGCCTTTCAATGTTTCATACGGCCTAACCGACAAGGATGTTCAGAAAAATTCAGCTACCATAAAAAACATCAGACTGTGGGACGAATCACCGTTGCTCAAGACATACAGCCAGTTGCAGCAGATAAGAACATACTACCGGTTTACGAATATCGATAATGACCGCTATACCATAGATGGTGAATACAGGCAGGTCATGCTCTCGGCAAGGGAATTGTCTTATGAAGATCTTCCCAGTAAATCCTGGATTAATGAAAAATTTGTCTTTACCCACGGCAACGGCATTACCATGGGGCCGGTAAGCCGGATTACACGGGAGGGGTTGCCGGAGTTCATTATAAAGGATATTCCGCCTGTTTCAAGCTCTGATATAAAGATAACAACGCCGGAGATATATTTTGGCGAACTCACTGGCGATTACGCAATCGTGAATACAAAGATTCCCGAATTCAGCTATCCCACCTCGGAAGGGAACATATACACCTCGTACAAAGGCGGCGGAGGCGTTCTTCTTGACTCCATGCTGAAACGCGCCTTGTTCGCTTTATCATTCAAAACCGCTAAGATTGTCCTTTCCTCTGATATAAAGAACGAAAGCAGGATTCTTTATAACCGCAATATTGTGGAAAGGGTTCGCAAGATCGCTCCTTTTCTCAAGCTTGATTCAGATCCCTATATTGTAGTTTCAAAAGAAGGAAAACTCTACTGGATCATGGATGCTTATACAATATCCGCCATGCTGCCTTATTCAAAACGCCTCAAGAATCATGTCAATTATATGCGAAATTCTGTAAAGGTTACAGTGGATGCCTATACCGGAAAAGTAAACTTCTACCTGAGCGATGCCGAAGACGCGATTATAAATGTCTACAACGCTATTTTTCCGGGGCTTTTAAAACCCATTTCCATGATGCCGGCAGACCTGAAGGCGCATATAAGGTACCCCAGGGAATTTTTTGCCATCCAGACCCATATATATGGAACCTATCACATGGAGGACCCGAAGGTTTTCTACAATAAGGAAGATTTGTGGCAAATACCCTCCCACGCTGAAAAACCCATGGAGCCTTACTATCTGATTATGAAGCTCCCTGAGGAAAAGAAAGAGGAATATGCCCTTCTGATGCCGTACACGCCTTCAAAAAGAGACAATCTGGCTGCATGGTTTGCGGCAAGATGTGATGAGCCTTATTACGGGAAACTGATTGTTTATACCTTTCCAAGGGACAGGCTTGTCTTCGGACCGAGGCAGATTGACGCCAGAATCGATCAGGATTCCTTCATTTCCCAACAGCTCACCCTCTGGGGACAGCGCGGTTCACAGGTAATCCGGGGGAGTCTCCTTATTATACCGGTTGAAACATCGCTCATGTATGTCCAGCCGCTTTATCTTGCGGCAGAGGATAAGGGAGGGCTTCCGGAGCTGCGGCGCGTGATTGTGGCATACGAAAACGATGTGGTCATGGATGACAATCTTGAATTATGTCTCCAGCGGCTCTTTGGAGGCAGGAAAGGCGTACCTGTCGCAGCGTCAACAGGGGCAGGAGCAACAGCAGCATCTGCGCCGCAGAAAAAAGCCTCTGTCAATGAGCTTGCAAGAGAAGCTATGAAACAGTTCGAAAAAGCCAGAGAGTTTCAGAAGCAGGGCGACTGGGCAGGCTACGGGGAACAGCTAAAGAAACTTGAACAGGTACTGAAACAGATGACAACCCAGTAAGGTTTTGTGTCGGTTTTTTTTACAGGTTTTCTCTTTGTTCGGTCAACGGTATGAAAAAATACTCATGACCCTCAAGTGGGTCCCTCGCGATCTGCTGTGTCTTGCGCCCTCCAGCGTACATTGAGTACGCTTTCGGTCCGCAAGACTTGCAGATTATCCACATCAGAAGCATTTTTCCTATGCTGTTGCCCACTCAACCCGCATTTACATAAACCTATATGTCGCTTATGTGAATGCGGAATAAAAAAAGAAATCGGGATTTAGAAAGTTTATTCGACCTTAAATAGCTCGGCAGAGCCCTCCACAATTTCAAAAAGATTGATTTTAAGCGTCATATTTTTTCATGATTGACAGGATATGAACGACGACGTATAATAATCTAATATGATGACGTATAAAAAGGAGAAGGCCATGCAGACCAAACTTACTTTACGTCTCGATGACAGACTCATCGAACAGGCAAAAGCATATGCCCAGGAAAAGGGAAGATCGCTTTCACAGGTTGTATCCGATTATTTCCGTATTCTCAACGCAGACACAATCCATGCCAAAAGAACGCCTCCCATAACGGCATCTCTTCGCGGAATGCTCAAAGATGCTAACGTAGATGAAAAGGATTACCGGAAATATCTTGAGGAAAAGTTCCATTGAAATTACTTTTTGACACCAATCTAGTCCTCGATGTTCTCATGGACAGGAAACCTTTTGTTGATTCTGCTTCAGCACTTTTCTCGGCGGCAGAAGATGGAGCAATTGTGGGTTATCTCTGTGGGACAACACTAACAACAGTCTATTATATTGCATCAAAAGCAATGGGGTCCGAACCGGCAAGGGAGGCAATAAAAAAGCTTCTGGTCATATTTGAGGTAGCTCTTGTGAATCGTGCTGTTATAGAGAAGGCATTGGCGAGCGAGTTCAAGGATTTTGAAGATGCCGTATTGTATGCGTCAGCCTGTCACGCCGGTGTAGATGCCATAGTTACACGCTATGAAGGTGATTTCGGCAAGGCAGATATTCCCATCTATTCTCCCATTCATGCGGAGAAGATTGTAAATGAGATAATAGGAGGGCGGAATGCTGGGATAAAACCCTGGCCTTGTCATTGGTGAGAGCCAATTAGCGAGACCTTTAGTGTGACTGTAAAAGTCCATACTAAAGTGTCTCGCTTTTTTATTTTATATGATAAGGAGAGCATCATGACTGTTTACATTGCATCACTCGTATTTGTTGTTCTTGCAGAAATGGGAGACAAAACACAATTGCTCGCTATGGCCTTTGCTGCACGGTACCGCTGGCAGACCGTCATGTGGGGAGTATTCGCAGCAACCCTTGCAAATCATCTTTTTGCGGTAGTTCTTGGAAGTTACCTGACAAGAATTGTCCCTCTCCATTACATTCAAATTGCGGCATCCGCGTCTTTTATACTCTTTGGCCTCTGGACGATAAGGGGTGATAAACTCGACAACGAAGATAAACGTTTTAACTTCAGTCCTTTCTGGACAGTTGCCGTTGCCTTCTTTTTTGCGGAAATGGGAGACAAAACACAGCTCGCAACCATCGCGCTGGCTGCAAAATATTCCAGCATCATTCCGGTCTGGCTTGGTACAACATCCGGTATGCTCATCGCAGATGCTATAGGAATCATCTTCGGCATAGTTCTGGGTAAGAAGATTCCGGAACGGGCTGTTAAGTGGTTTGCGGCGCTTATATTCATTTTGTTCGGGATTGCCGGTCTCTATGCTTCACTCCCGAAACATTTTATAACATTGCCGGTTATAATAGGAGGTATTGCCATAATCCTGCTATCGATTTACGGGGTCGTCCGCATGAATAAAC
The DNA here is from genome assembly GCA_964532465.1 of uncultured Syntrophorhabdaceae bacterium. Lineage (GTDB taxonomy): Bacteria > Desulfobacterota > Syntrophorhabdia > Syntrophorhabdales > Syntrophorhabdaceae > JAPLKB01. The sequence goes on from CAZHHX010000010.1 coordinate 52,146, forward strand.
GGGCGGATGTTCTTGTGGAAAAGAACGATAACGGACCAAAGCAATAATATTTATTTATTGCAGGTATCCTCCTCCTCGCACTCCTCGACGTACTGGTAGTACGCCTGCGCCTGTCCTCACGCAGGGAGGGCCTGCTCGTCGTCGTTGCCTCGTTCTATGCATGAAATCGAATTGGTATAAAACCATTGACAATAAATGGAGCCAGTCATGACTTCATGGCAACGCAGCCCAAAAATTTATCAGAAATTATCAAACAGTGCGCTCTTCAAGATTGTGAAGATTTCAGGCAATAATGAAATGCAATATCATGAATTCGGATCGAGTGGATAGATCATTCATGAGGAAGACCGAACTTATTTTCTTTCATCGATAACGCCGGTATTATTCCCGACAGGAAACGTTACGGTAAATATTGTTCCGCCTGATTCCATACAATCATCAACAGTTTTACAATGACTGCACCGGGTAATATCTCCGGGACAGACATCTCTGTCGGTAGGTATGTAGATACACCGCGTGCTCTTAAGCAAAATGTCAAACCCGTAACGCTCGGCGTAGTGTTTAATCCGGAGAAGCTCAAGCCCTTTCCCGCCAGCCCCGAATTCAAAAGGTTTTTTCGTTGCATAGCGATCGATTTCCTCTGTGTGGAAGAGACCGTCCATGAGTGAGGCCTGATTTTCCTCAGTAATGCCTATACCTCTATCGGATATTTGAAGAAAAACCCCGGTATCTCTCTGGTAACATGTTACTTCAATGACTCCGCCATCAGGAGTATTCTCTACGGCATTTTTGATGAGACCTTCAGCAACTCCCCTGAGGATAAAAGGATCCATAAAAATATAAAGGCCGACATGCCCTTCTACTATGAATTGCAGATTGCGATGCTCAACAGTCCGTTTTATCTTATCCAGTATGGATACAATAAATGTGTAGAGGTCTATGGACTCAGATAACCAAGGGCTGCCGCCGAGGTATCCGCTTGTCCATTTTTTTAGGGCTTCCCAGTGCAGGCGTATCTCTTCAGGTATTTCCGAAATATCCTCCATCCTGGCCAGAAGACGATCAATATCGTTGAGGACCATTCCTGCCTCAACTTCCTGAGATACCCTGAATATCTCATTAGTCTCGTGTGATATTTTAACAAGACGTGCTGTATTTCTTTCCAGAGTGTCGATAATGTTCTCGAGGCCAGGGGTCAATGTATTTTCTGTCTTTCGTTTCAAGATTCTGACACTTCCCTGAATAACCGAGATAGGCGTTCTTAGTTCGTGTGAGATATGATTTACCGCTTTGGTTTTTGCCTTGTTCAGCCGCTCCAGTTCTTTGTGAGAATTCATGAGCGATTCTTCGGCGCGTTTTCTTTCCGTAACGTCTTTGAGGTAGATAAGATCGAAGGGCCTGCCTCTGAATGTGATACTGGCGGCTGATACTTCTACATAGAGTGTGTTTCCTTTTTTCGTAATCCCCTTGAATTCATATCGTGACGGCACAGGTCCACCGCGCTGCCGTCTGATTATGATGTCTGTTACCATCTCAATATCATCGGGATGGATAGTAGATATTATTGATTTTCCGACGACATCTTCAAAGCTGTCAAACTCGAACATTTTAATATATTGTTTGTTCGCGTATTGACATATATCGCCCTGCTGCATCGAAATACCATCGTTGGAATTTTCGAGGACAATCCTGCCTCTCTCTTCACTTTCTGAAAGAGCTTCCTCTGCCTTTTTGCGCTCTGTGATGTCGAGCATCGTGCCTTCATAGGAAAGGGTTTTGCCGTTTTCATCACGAAAGACCATGACGTTCATGGAGACCCAGTGTATGTTTCCGTTCTTTATTCTCAATCGGGCTTCAAAGTTTTGAACGGAACTGGACGCGCGAAGAAGGTCTATCAGTTTTTTATGGTCTGATAGATCCACAAAAAGATCCTCGGCCAGAATCAAATTCCTGATCTCAGCAGGGGAAGCATATCCGTGTATGCGGGCGAAGGAAGGGTTGGCGTGTGTGAAACGACCTTCATGATCTGTCTGGAATATTCCTTCTATAGCGTTGTTAACAATATTTCTGAATTTAGTTTCGCTTTCCTTGAGGGCGGTTTCAAGCTGTTTCAATTCTGTGGGACATTCTTGCGGTCTATTGTTGTTTTGAGTTATTTCTGTCATTTCCGGAGCGGGTATTTTTCCTTGTCAGTTTTCTTTCACAGTATGATTTCTCTTTGGAAACCAGCTCTTATTATAAGACATTTTTAGATATATATCTCCCATCATTTCGGGTAACCGTCAAATTTATTAATTATATCATCAATTTGCCGCAAATTCAAAAGAGCTTTTAATCCGGCAGGTGATTCCAATTCGTAAATATTTATATATCAGCGCAACAACTTGTTCTTTTTATCATCTCCTCTGTTTAAACGTCTCTTTGGGGAAAAGCTTAGTAAAGCTCAGGGGGTAATAGCTGGAATGGAGATAAATTTGGGGGAAGACCTTGAAGATTTCCGGAATAGTATAAATGTTTCGTAATATTTTATGGATATGCGTATCTCCTGACCAGATCACTTTGGAGCATTGATCCAGGGCTGCCCTTGTGCAACAGTTGGCAACAAAACGACAATCCATATCAATAATCATCTCCGACTCTGTTTTGCCATCGACTGCTAACTTCCGGCAGACGGAGATAATTTGAGCATACAGAGGCTCTTCGCTATAATCGAAAACCTTACCGCGCATCTTCAAGGTTTCAATGAGCATATCTACCTGCTCCAGATAGATCATCTGGTGCTTCCAGATTTTGTCGATCCATTCGATATCATGGTCCTGCCGGTTGTGATAGGCGTTGAAGAAACTCATGAAGCCCCTTTTCTGCTCTTCATATATCTCCTGTGATAACTTGATGTCCAGGCTATACACAATGTTTTCCATGACGCTGAGAAATTCGCTGAGTTCATGATACAACATGGGCAGGTATTTCCGGTAATTCCCGTTCTGAATACGTTTGATAAAACCGATGTAGCTGAAAACCTGATTGATATGAGTGGAATGGAAATGACCGGGTTGACGGTATATACCGACATTCAGCAATTTTGCCTTGCGGGGATCTTCGAAACGAAGGATTTCCATATCCCTTGGAATATATGCAGAGAACATATTTGTATCCAGGATGTTTTCGTACCGGCTTTTTTGCAGCGCTAATTCTAAGGAATAAGGGTATCTGTCCGTTGCGTTCATTAAAGCCTGAACTCCTTTTTTGAAAATATACACCTTTTCTGAGATATAATGGAAATATCTTGTAATGTCAAGGCAAACCGAACTACTTGACCTTTCAGAATATATGTATTTGGAATAGACCAGTCCATTAAGCGGCGGCAGTGAATAGTGACACACGTGCTCTTACGGGGGCGATGTATCAAGTAGTAACATACAGCAGAAGCGGAAGAGGTTAATTTGCTCAGAATTTAAAAGAGAAAATAGATCGCGCGACCATTCCTCGGGCCGGCCTGGAGTGAGGAAACGCGGCATGGGGTAACGGCGAGAATGAACATGCCAAAGGATCGCAAAGCGCGGCATATTGCCGCAGATGGATGTCCCAACCATGTTGTTGACCGAACAAAAAGAAAACTAAAGAAATCAAAAACACAATTTTAGAGTTGAAAGAGTTCGCCGTCAACCATGTTAAATTTTCTTGTTCCGATGGAGCCTATTTCCGGGTCATGGGTGACGAGAACAAGGGTGGACGCGAGCCTTTCGTTGACGGAGAGGATATAGTCAAGGACTTCGCGCCCTGTTTTTCTGTCCAGGTTGCCTGTGGGCTCGTCCGCGAGAATAAGCTCCGGTTCATTTACAAGGGCTCTCGCGATGGCAACTCTCTGTTGTTCCCCGCCTGACAACTCACCCGGCCGGTGATTTCTTCTATTTGTGAGACCCATAATCTCAAGAAATGCCTCTGCCTTTTTTAACGCCTCAGCCTCGTTTATCCGGCGAATCATGAGGGGGATCATAATATTTTCAATGACATTGAAATCCTGAAGCAGATGATAGAACTGAAATACAAAACCTATCTTTTCATTCATAAAGATGCTTGACTCGTCTTCGGTAAATTGACGGACATTCCGGCCCCTGAAATGTATCTCGCCTTCAGTTGCCGCGTCCAGGGCGCCGAGTATATGGAGGAATGTGCTTTTTCCCGCGCCCGAAGGTCCCATAATCGTAATAAAATCCCTCTGATGTATGGTAAGATCAATACCCTTGAGGACGTTGACTTCCAGGCCGTTCTTGCTGAATCTTTTTTTCAGTCCCGATACGGTCATAATGGGCTCATTCATATCTCAGCGCCTCCACAGGGTCAATCTTCGCGGCCTTGTATGAAGGGTACAGTGTTGACAGGGTGCAGATAATCATGGTCGTTGACGCGATAAGCAAAACATCGAAAATACTTATCATCATGGGCAGCGTAGTTATGTAATAAACATCGGGCGCCAGTTTGATGATCTGGAATCTTCTTTGAATTTCGCATAGCATATAGCCGCTGAAGGAGCCGATGAGAGCGCCTACAATGCCTATGGCGATGCCTTCTATCATGAAGATCTTCATTATGCTTTTCTTTTTTGCTCCCATAGCCTTCAGGATCGCGATATCTTTTTTCTTTTCCTTTACCGTCATCACTAATGAACTGATTATGTTGAAACTTGCCACCAGAATTACCAGGGCGAGTATGATAAACATGGCTATTTTTTCGAGCTTCAAGGCCGAAAAGAGGTTTTTGTTCATTTCTATCCATGTCCTGCCGAAATACCCGAAGCCGATCCGTTTCCCAATTTCTTTTCTGATTTCATCCGCCCGGTAAACATCCTTGAGCTTTACTTCTATGCCTGTTGCGCCCGCGCCGATGATTTCCTCTACATCCTTCAAGGGCATTATAATGAGGGTATTGTCGATTTCGTACATGCCTGTTTCGAATATTCCTCCAACCTTGACTCTCACTGTCTCAGGTATGGCTCCCATAGGCGAGACACCGCCGAAAGGAACCATAACCGTGAAGGTATCGCCGGAGAGCAAGCCCATATGTTTTGCCATTTCCTTGCCTATAAGAACACTCCCTTTGCTGTTAAGGGCGCTTATTTTGCCTTCCTTGAGCAGATTTCCCATGAACTTCACATCTTCGGCATTCAGACCCTTAACAGCAACGCCCGACAACTGCCTGCCGCTTTGGACCATTGCCTGAAATGAAATGAAGGGAAAAGCCTGGGTAACTCCCTGTACTTCTTTGATGGTCTGGACAAGTTTCTCCGGTTTCTGAATGTCTCTATCAATACTCAATACAAGGATATGCGGATTTATGCCGAGTATGCGTTCCCTGATCTCATTCTGAAAACCGGTCATAACGGCAATCACGAGAATTAAGGCCAGAACTCCGATAGCGATGCCGACAACGGAAATCCAGGTGGTGAAGGATATGAAAGCCTCTTTTCTTTTGGAACGCAGATACCGCAACCCTATAGAAGTTTCGTATTTCATGACAGTCCTGTGAATAGTATAAAGGCAGTGAATAGTGAATAGTGAATAGTGAATAGCATCAATATAATGCGGTCTCTCACGGTTTCAGCAAGGGGAAGAAAATTACTTCCCTGATGGAAGGTGAATCCGTGAGGATCATGGTGAGCCGGTCAATTCCTATGCCTTCGCCTGCTGTGGGCGGCAGACCATATTCAAGGGCTGTTATATAGTCCTCATCCATCATCGCGCCCTCTTCTTTTTCCCTGATCTGTTCCTCAAAACGCGCTCTCTGGTCTTCAGGATCATTTAACTCATTGAAGCCGTTGGCTATCTCCATACCGTTTATGTACATTTCAAATCTCTCGGTGAAATCAGGATTTTCCTTGTTTCTTTTTGCCAGCGGCGATACTTCAACGGGATAGCGGGTGATGAAAGTCGGCTGAATCAATTGCTTCTCGCAGAGTTCTTCAAAAATCATTGTAATAAGCTTTCCCTTGGTCTCTTTTTCAGCGCCTTCTATTCCCAGTTCCTTCGCGTAAGAGGAGAGCCATTCTGAATCGTTTAACCGGGCAAGATCAAATCCTCCCAGATCGCGCAACGCCTCTTCCATGGTCATTTTTCTCCAGGGCGGCGTAAAATCTATTTCCTGCCCGCCGTATGTGACCTTGTAATTGCCGAAAAGCTCATACACCAGAGACGACACCATATCCTCTGTAAAGGCCATCAGGTCTTCATAGGTGGCGTATGCCTGATAAAATTCGAGCATGGTGAACTCCGGATTATGACGGACAGAGATGCCTTCATTCCGGAAGTTTCTGTTTACCTCGAAAACCCTTTCAAAACCGCCCACTACAAGTCTTTTCAAATATAATTCAGGAGCGACTCTGAGAAAAAGGTCCATGTTTAGGGCATTATGGTGGGTGATAAAGGGCTTGGCTGTCGCGCCGCCTGCAATTACATGCATCATCGGTGTTTCCACTTCAACGAAATCTTTTTTTATAAAATAATTCCGTATGAATTCAATTATTTTTGCCCTTTTTGTAAAAATATCCCTGGCGCGCTCATTGACGATAAGGTCGAGGTATCTCTTCCTGTATCGCTCTTCCACATCCTTCAGACCGTGCCATTTTTCAGGCAAAGGGCGGAGAGACTTTGTGAGAAGCTTTATATTATCCGCGAGGATTGTTAATTCTCCGGTCTTGGTTCTGAATACTCTGCCTTCAACGCCTACAATATCGCATATGTCAAACTTCTTAAAAACGGTGTATTCAGGGGACTTGAGCATATCCTTTCTCACATAGGCCTGGATTTTACCCTTTCTGTCCTGGATATGGATGAAGCTGCTCTTGCCGAAATCCCTGAAGGCCATGACCCTGCCTGCAACATGGACATGTTCTTCAATCTTTTCAAGGTCGTCATGCGAAATTTCGCCGAACTTTTCTTCAATATCCTCTGTGGTGATGTAAGGACCATTATCCTGAGGATATGTTTCTATGCCTGCGTCCCTTAGTGCTTTCTCTTTTTCTTTCCTGACAACAATTAACTCATTAATCGGTTCCATCTATATTCTCTCCTTTCTCAGGGGTCAAATCTTTATTCTTGACTTTAAGGTTGTAAATATTATGTTTATGTCAAGAATAAAGATTTGACCCCTTATTCCCTTCTTTACTGTTTGCCTGGCAGCGGCGGGTTTCAAACCTCTACTATAACATCATAATCGAGGGTTTTCACTATTTTACCTTCTCTTATCTCCCCGATATCGCATACACCCTTAATAAAAACCATGCCGTCTATATCGGGCGCCTGGGTCAGGAGCCTTCCTGCCATGTATCCGCCTTCTTTTCCCTCGACGATTACCTTCATATTTTTTCCGATAAGACTTTTCAGCCTTTCCTTTGAAATATCTTTCTGCATGGCCATGATTGTGTTATATCTTTCCCTCTTGATCCCTTTTCTCAATTGCCCCTTAAATTTTGAAGCTGCCGTGCCTTCCTCCTTGGAATACATAAAGGCTCCGAGCATGTCGAACTCCCAGGTCTTTATGAAATCACAGAGATTTGAAAATTCATCCTCTGTTTCCCCCGGAAATCCTATGATTAAGGTAGTTCTCAATACTGCACCGGGGATGCCCTTCCGTATATCTCCAAAAAGTTTTTCAAGATAGCCTTTATCATACCCCCTGCCCATACGGTTTAAGATATTGTCTTCCGAATGCTGGATGGGTATATCCATATATTTGATAATCCGGTCTTCTTTGCCTATGAGTTCTATTAAGTCTTTGTTCATTCCTTTAGGGTGCATATAGAGGAGCCTGAGAAAATAATCTCCCTTTACTGCAAGCAGGTGTGACAGCAATTCTCGGAGACTCAGACTGTCATGCTTCCCGTAAGAGGTAATATCCTGCCCGATTATGTTTATTTCCTTAAAACCCTCTGATAGAAGCCATTCAAATTCCTCCCTGATGCTTTCCATGCTTCTGCTTCGCAGGCCTCCCCGTATATCCGGCACTGTGCAATAACTACACCTGTTGTCACAGCCTTCCTGAATTTTCAGGTAGGCTGTGGGTTTGGAAGTAAGAACTTTCCTGGGAAAACTCTCTGAGAACTGGCCTTCCCGCTGGAAAAAGCCTTTTTTATCTATCAGCGTACCGATTTCATCATAAAAGTTCCTGCCTATAAAAAGATCCGCTTCAGGGAGCAACTCCCGTAATTTTTCTCCGTAGCGCTCAACAAGACAGCCTGTAACTACCAACCTTTTCTTGCCACCCTCACAGTTAACTGTTTCTTCGAGGATAGTCTCGATGGATTCCTTTGCCGCGTCCGCGATAAACGCGCAGGTATTGATAATGACCGTATCACATTGTTCTGAAAGTTCATTTCCTCTTTTTTCAAGACTTGCTGCAATATATTCCGACTCGACGAGGTTCTTGGGACAACCAAGACTGATAATTTTAAACCGCACTATATAGTTTCCTCCATTTTTTTAGTCTTTAAATCTACAACACTTTGAGCATGAAGTAAACCGGCCGGGAATTACGTAATGCGCTACCCCTCTAAAAGGAGCGCGGCAGCAACTATGATTGAATAAAATTTGAAATCTATTTTATAATAGAACAAGGAGATTACTTATGAAACCGATAAGATTTGTTCCTGCTGTCATAATTTATTTTATGTTGTCGCTTTTTTTCGGTTACATTGTTCTTGAGCGTGTTCATGCCGCTACCGCTGTCTGTCCTCGTTACAGTGTTTCCATGGAGGGTGTTGCAATAAACATGGGCGTCAGCTATATGGAACGTCTTGAGGCGCACAAAACAGGCGGAGGCCCCGGCCACAACGGCAGATGGAAGATAGACCTTTTTGAACAGATTATTACCTACCCCCGGCCCTTAGATTTCCCGATTGCCACAGATAATGTACACGATTTGGGTAACGGTGTTACCATGCACTCCCAGTGCGTTGTCGTAGGAAATGTTATCCGGTGCAGTAGTACCTCAGAGAATATGTTCCTTGAAGTAAAGAATAATCAGGTCAGAATGGAACAAACGGCCCCCTGGCACGGCAAGGTTGTCGGCAATACGATGAGTTGGAAATTTCATCTTGAAAACCCCATGGAACCTGTCCTGAGTGGAGTTATTGCCGAGGGAGCGAAAGACTCTATTGAACTTACAATTATTGATCCGAAGGAGAAGGGGCGCTATGTCTACAGCTCACTGGACTCCCCTGTTCTTCAACTAAATTTCCAGGCTAAGACCAAACCGGAACAGTATGCTGATTCTGTTGACTGGATTATCCCGGAGATGGAAGACGTCAAGCGCAAGATTCTTCAGGGGGCACCCAAAGGCAGGCAACTGGATGTACTCTACGAGAATATGCCGAAAGAGAACAGTCAGTTCGGTAAAAAAAAGGTGACAGCCACACTGAAAGTGGGTGCCTGCAGGGCAACGGAAACGCGGGAGGTCCAGTTTTTCTATCCCCGTGACGCAAAGAATAATCCTGAAGGCAAATATTATAACTGGTTCTATTACTGGAAGCAGACACCTGCCGCTAAACCTTTTGGCCAGACCGTCAATATCGAGTTCGGCGGCACCCAGTTCGACGCCTGCAAAGACTTCCATGTGCCGGCCATGTTCAAACCGGCCTATATGTATAAAACGATCCACGTCTGTGACCTTACCGCAAAGCTTGACAACAAATTTTCGATTCGCTTCCCGAAGATCAAGCGAAGCAATCCCGTCACACACACAACAAAGACCTATGGAACGACAACGCACATAGATTCCTATGCCATAATTATGCGCCACGAGTTTACCCACTTCAATGCTTATAATACATGGCGCGAAGGCAAGACTTTAGAGCAGATGGACGCGGAAGACAGCGATCAGGACGGCATTCCCGACAGTCTTGAACCGGGCATGGGGTTCGAAGTGGGCAAGTTTCAGACCTACTGGGGCAATGACCCCGACTGGAAAAGGATGGGCGGAGACGAAGAAATCCTGGCTTATGAATCAATGTATGATTATGTATTCGGCACATATGATGCCTATGACTGGGGAAAACCGGGGAAAAACTGGCCTTAGGAAAAGGGATTCAATAAAAATCAGTAACTAAATGAGAACCTCCGGCTTTGCCGGAGGCCATAGCTTGTAAAGACTCTATGGCCTACAATATGGATGATCTTCGTCCATTATATCTTTCCATATCATAATATTTATCAACATCAACAAGCTTCAGCTTATGGATGATTTCTTTCATGGGAACGCTTGTTATTTGACCCCGCAAAAGACTTACCATGCGTCCGTAATCCTCGTTTATTATCATATCAACAGCGGCAATGCCAAACCGCCTTGCCATTAAACGATCATGCGCCGAAGGCGTTCCTCCGCGCTGTAAGTAACTTAAGGCAATCGGGCGTGATACGAATCCTGTCTTTTTTTCTATTTCATCGGAAACATAATTTGCTATGCCTCCAAGCGAGGGGTGTCCGAATTCATCTATCTTGCCGTCTCTAAGAAATTCATGCTGTCCTGAAGGCATTGCCCCTTCGGAAACGACAATGATTGAATAGTTTATTTCCCGTCCTCTTCGTTCACTGAGGAGTTCACATACCCGGCTCATATCAAAAAGGTATTCCGGTATTAAAATAATATACGCGCCGCTGCATTCTCCTCCGTGCAAAGCGAGCCATCCCGCGTGACGTCCCATTGTTTCAACAACAAATATACGCCCGTGAGAACCCGCGGTTGTTCTCAGCCGGTCTATTTCCTCCATAATTATATTAACGGCAGTATCAAAACCGAGGGAATAGTCGGTTCCCGTAAGATCATTGTCAATGGTCTTGGGTATGCCCACGGTCTTGATGCCCATTTTGTATAATTTATAGGCAACGCCGAGCGTATCTTCTCCGCCGATTGCAACAAGCGCGTCTATTCCGAGCTTTTTAATATTTTCAACAACCTTTTCTGAACGATCATTTTTCGGATTAAAAGGGTTTGTTCGTGAGGTGCCCAGATTTGTTCCCCCATACCGGTCCCATCTTCGAACAGTTTCTTCATCAAGATGCTTAAGGTGCCGTTCGCAGCTTTTCGGATCATCGGGATCGACCTCTGCCAACCCCTTCCAGCCATTGGCAATACCGATAACTTCAAAAGAAACGGATCTCTTGTCAGCCAGTTTTGAATCAAGAGCGCTTTTGGTTACCCATTTCACTGCGCCATTCAAACCGGGGCAGTCTCCTCCACCTGTTAAAACAGCTATTTTCATTTTTATAACTCCTTTGCCCTTTAATTAGGAAAAGCTTTCAATATTATTGAAATCAATTTAATAAATAAACCATAACGATAGTATCCATATTGCCACGCCAATCAAGGAGTGTCAATGAAAATAAGGTTGCAAAAAGAAGAGATTTGTATTATTAGTTTCCTGCAAGTATGTATGCGTAAACTGTCTTAGAGGAAGGTTATCCTGGAAACTCCGGCAAAGAAAAAATATTTACCAGTTTTATTATGTTTCTTCATATCAACGTGTTTTATTTTCTTGTCTTTTTTTCCATCTGTCGCAAATGTGGCTGAAATTAATGCAGATGGCATTGAGGAATCAAATGAGGAAATAAATGTTGAAGATTCTTTTGAATTTGCGCCCCCGTCTGCAACGCATGAAATTATAAATTTTAATATATTTGAAGATATAGCCAGAGCAAAAGAAATGCTTGAAAATATGACCTGCAATTTTAAGGTTGTAAAAACGGCAAAATATGAAAAAGTAAAGAAACAGGTAAAGGGAAAAAAATCAAAAAAGGGGAGTAAAGGGAATAAGGGGAAAACGATAATAGTAAAAGTTAAAAAAGGCGTGAAAAACGAATTGGGTGATTTCAATATTCTTCTTGCCATCGAGAATCTGAAAACCAGGAAAATTCAGGTTGTCACGGTTCATCCAAAATTTGGTGCAAGAGCGGAAAGCGTTGCCATAGATCCCGGTAAATCAAACGGAGTCAATACGAAGTTTACCATTGTGTATCCGGAGCACCATATCGTGCTGGCGCTTAAAAGACCGGTACGAGACGGCACGTCTTTTAAAGAAGCTGTTTATACCCCTTATTCTGAAAATCTGGATATTCCTGATGTGAGGAAGGCAGGCCTGGATTATTTGAAAAACGTCCTTAGCAAAGCCAAGAATGATCTCATTGAGAGAAAGGTGAGACCTCTGTCGGGCGACAGGTTTATTGATGACGATGTTTCTCTTACGCTGGCAATTATTGAACATATAGACCCGCAAAAATTCGAAAGCGGAAAATATACAACAGAAAGGCTTATCCATGAAACGCTTGTCATCATGGGGACAAATAAACAGAGCGCTTACCGTTACTCGGCGTCAAAGGCAGGGGCAAGGGGACTCTTTCAGTTTATCCCTGATACGTATAAGAGAATTGCACGCCTGTACCCAAGGGCGGGTCTGGAAAATGATTTTATTCACGGTATGGAAGATCACGAAAATGCTGCAAAGGCGTCATTTTTACTTTTTGATGCTGATTTGCGCGCCCTTAACAATGGAAGAAAAGATCAGATTATGAATGACCCCCGCGCTTTAGGAAGATTCCTTGCTTCAGCGTATAACTGCGGGGCAGGAAGGACAAAGGGAGCCATGGATAGACATGGAGGAAACTGGTGTTCAGGTGTGCCCTCAGAAACACAAATTTACCTTAAGAAATATGATGTAGTCTGGGAATGGCTGCATCGTCAACCATAGTCAGCGCTATCAAAGGGCGCGAAGAAGCTCCTCGTAGCTCTTAATCGCATGATCCGGTTTTGCCGCCAGAAGATCTTCCTTTATATTCTCGCCGTCAGTAATAATAATTACCTTGATGCCCGCGTTTCTTGCGGCATTTATATCATCTAGGCTGTCGCCCATGAAAATACTTGTATCCTTTTGTGCCCCCAACCGCTCTATTGCGAGGTTTATCCCATCGGGATTGGGCTTGAGGTTCAGGACATCATTGCGGCTTAAGGCAATATCGAAAAACCCTTCCAAACCAAGTTTTGACAAAGCTTTTGACAGAGTCTTACCGCCTACGTTGCTTACAAGACCGGTGTGAACCCCCTTTGTTCTGATCGCATTAAGGAAATCCTTTACGTATGGTCGAAGAGCCCAGCGTGTCAGGGCGTCCTCATCAAAACGGTCATAGACAAGGCCGATTTTTTCCCGTACCTGATCCGGCTGCAATCCTATTTCAGCAGCTCCCTGCATGGCTTCTGTCATCAGGGTGGAATATCTTCTGCTTTGAATCCGGTTTTCAGCAAAACCTAAACCCTGGAGCATTTTAAGTGTTTCTCCAACCGCCTCGGCAAGTTTCCATTGAAAATCGACTAAGGTTCCCTCATAATCAAAAAGCATTGTATTAATATTGTCAAAATGTATATCCATGATTTGCCATTCCCCTTTATATCAATGTTATTTTAACGCAATATCAATTCCTGCATGAATTATTTTTGTCCGGTATTTTTTTATCCGGAATCGCCTGTCCCCTGTCCTGGCTTTGCAATTATTATAGCAACTTTAGCTTGTTTACACCAAATAAAAATGTGATATAATTGAAATATGGGATATATAAGAGAACCGGCAGTAAGCGGCATGTTTTATCCGGATAATCCTGAAGTTCTCAGCCGTGATATAGCGAAATATCTGGAAGACGCAATTCTTGATGCTGTCGAAGGAGATATTGTCGGAATGGTTTCTCCCCATGCAGGGTATATTTATTCGGGCCCGGTGGCTGCATACGGATATAAGTCGCTACTTGGCAGGGCCTATGATACCGTAATTGTTATAGCGCCGAGTCACAGGTTGCGTTTTGAAGGGATTGCGATACAGGACAAGGGGGGTTACCGAACGCCCCTTGGCATAGTGGACATAGACGAGGATATATCCGGGGAGATTCTAAAAGAGAGCAGCGCAGTTAATATTAATATAAAAGCGCATACAGGAGAACATTCTCTTGAAGTCCAGCTTCCTTTCCTGCAGGCTGTTCTTGATTCATTTAAACTTGTTCCGCTTGTAATGGGAGCACAGGATTTGCCGACATGCGAAGAATTGTCCCGATGCCTTTATGAAGTCATAAAAAAGAGCGGCAAGCATTTTTTAATAGTAGGGAGTTCAGATCTTTCCCATTATTATCCTTATGACGAAGCAGTCAGGATTGACAATATTATCGTAGAACATCTTGAAAAATTCAATATACGGGGTCTGGTAGAAGATTCCACCAGGAACAGGTGTGAAGCTTGCGGTTTCGGGACCATAATTTCAACTATGAAAATATCTGAAAAATGCGGCGCAACTGCTTCAAGGGTTCTGAAATACGCGAATTCAGGCGATGTATCAGGCGATAAAAGCGGGGTTGTAGGTTATTTGTCCGGTGTGTTCTATAAACCTTCTGAAGATAATTCTGATTCTAAATCAGAGATGAAATCAAGGCGGCAAGGAAGAGGCGACCCCCGTCAAGCGAGGGCAGGCGAAGGCGTACAACAATAGCGCGTCGAGGGACCGATGACGAAGCCAACGATGATAGCGCTTTGATTTGGATTGGAATAAGGAGTAAATTTAATTGAGTCTTACTGAAGAAGAAAAAGCATTTCTTAAAGGGGTTGCAAAAAATGCGATAGAATCTGTTTTATTGGGCAAGCAGACTGAGACCGCGCATATTCCTGAAAAACTAAAGGAAAAAGGCGGCGTCTTTGTTACAATTAAAAAGAAAGGTGATTTAAGAGGATGCATCGGTTATATCCGCGCCATACTGCCGATCTGGGAGACCGTGAAAGAGGCGGCAATACAGGCGGCATTGCATGACCCGAGATTTGATCCTGTTGACAAAAAAGAATGGAAGGATATTGATATAGAAATTTCTGTTTTAACCCCTATAAAAAAGATAGAAAATGTTGCGGAGATTGAGGTTGGCATACATGGTTTATACATTGAGAAGGGATATAATTCCGGGCTTTTGCTTCCCCAGGTGGCTACGGAATATAACTGGAACAGGACGACCTTTCTTGAACATACATGTTTTAAGGCGGGTCTTCCAAGGAACGCCTGGAAATCCAAAGATGCGAATATCTATATCTTCTCAGCGGATATTTTCTGATATGAACTTAAGGAGCTTAAAATGATTGATAAAAATATGTCTATTGCCGATGTTGTAAAAAAGTATCCTGAGACAATCCGGGTTTTTGAACAGCATGGACTTGGCTGTATCGGGTGTCAGGCCGCCCTTTTTGAGAATATTGAACAGGGGGCTGAGATTCACGGGGTTGATGTAAGCGCGCTGGTTAATGATCTTAATAAAGCGGTAGCAAAAAGTCTTTAATAGACAGGCAACTGTCAGCCGTCAGCTTCCAGCGGATTAATAAATAATTTTTTCCGGTATTTTTGTTTAAGCTTGCGGTTGTTAGTCCATGACAGAACATGCAAAAAATATATACGGTAATTTTAGCTGCCGGTACTTCAAGCAGGCTTGGTTTTAATAAGCTTACAGTAAAAATTGACGGTCAGCCTGTCGTTGTCAGGGCTGTTGAACCGTTTTGCATAGATGGCATAGAAAAGATATTTGTTGTTATAAATCCTGAAGCAGACGATGTTCGAAGAGAAATTGAAAAACATTTTTCCTTAAGCCTCTCGATTTTAACATTTATTGAGAATCATAATTACAGAGATGGCATGTCCTCATCAGTAAGGGCGGCGCTTCCCTTTATTGAGGATGCTGATGCCGTCTTCTTCCAGCTTGGCGACAAACCTTTTATAAAAAAGGAAATGATAAGCAGTATGCTGGATATGTATTTGAGGGAAGGCGTTCAAATACTCATTCCTGAATATGAAAGCAAAAAAGGTCATCCGGTATTGGTGAAAATCAAGTCCTATTTTGAGGAAATGAAGAGATTAGCAGGCGACAAAGGTTTGAGGGAAATCATAGATAAACACAGGGAAGATGTGGTATTTATAAAGGGTGATGAAGGAAGCGTTTTCGATATAGACACCGTTGAAACATTAAATATTTTGAAGGAAAGGGGATTCAGGATTGAAGAAAGTTAAAGTGGAAGACTCGCTGGGGCTTGTGCTTGCTCATGATATTACCGAGATTATCCCGGAAAAGAGAAAGGATGTGGCCTTTCAAAGAGGCAGAATTATTGAAAAAGATGACGTAGAAAAGTTTTTGGATCTCGGTAAAAGGCATATCTTTATTTTTGATAAAGGAGAAAAAGGTATACACGAAGATGAAGCAGGGATGAGAATCGCCCGATCCGTCATAGACGGCAATATGGAGCCTGTTCCCGCGAAGGAAGGAAAAGCTAATATAATAAGCAAGGTAAAGGGCCTTTTCTATGTTAATGAAAAACAGCTCTATGCAATAAACAGGATTCCGGATGTACTTGTAAGCACTGTTCCGAACAGATACCCTGTCAAAGAAGGCGATATTGTCGCAGCAGCGAGGATTATCCCTCTTTACACGAATGAGAAGACGCTGAAAAGAGTAGAGAGGATAGGGGAGAAGGGTATTATTTCCATAAGCCCTTTTAAACACCTTAAAGTAGGTTTTGTGATTACAGGCAGCGAAGTTTTCAGCGGCAGGATACAGGACGGCTCATTTATCGTTGAAGAGAAAATCAGAGGATACGGACTGGAAGTTATCGGTAAGACCCTTGTTCCGGACGATATCGAAACTATAGGAAATGCCGTTAACGCGCTGCTTGAAAAGGGCGCGGATATCGTTATAACAACAGGAGGGCTTTCCGTTGACCCTGATGATGTGACAAAGGAAGGCATTGAATCAACAGGCGCTGAAGTAATATTTTACGGTACCCCGGTTTTTCCCGGCGCAATGTTCCTTGTGACGCGCTTAAAGGATAAATATATTCTCGGCGCGCCTGCCTGTGTTTATTACAGCAAACACACCGCCCTTGATATTATCCTTCCGAGGATTATGGCAGGGGAGGAAATACAGAAAAATGATGCGGCGAAGCTTTCATACGGGGGCCTTTGCCTGCATTGCGATATCTGCCGTTATCCCGCGTGTTTTTTCGGCAAGGGATTGCGATGAATAACAGGATTCAGGATTTAAAGATAGTCATCAAAGGCGCAGGCGAAATGGCAACAGGCATTGCCTGCAGGCTTTTTATGGCAAATTTCAAGCAGATTGCCATGACAGAAATACCGAAGCCTCTTACTGTTAGGAGAACCGTTGCATTTTCCGAGGTAATCTATGAAAAGGAATGGAGTGTTGAAGGGGTTACGGCAGCCTTGGCAACAAAAGCCGATGAGATTGTGAAAATCTGGAATGCGGGTAAAATAGCGGTAATTGTTGACCCTGAATGGAAAATTGTAGAAGAAATGAAACCGGATATTGTTATTGACGCGATTATGGCAAAACGCAATATTGGAACAAAGAAAGATGAAGCCCCGCTGGTTATAGGAGCAGGTCCCGGTTTTTCAGCTCCGCAGGATGTCCATGCAGTAATCGAAAGCAACAGAGGACACAACTTGGGAAGAGTTTTCTACAGCGGTGCGGCAGAGCCGTACACGGGGACGCCAGGCCCTGTCATGGGTTACACGACTGAAAGGGTATTAAGATCGCCCCATGAGGGCATGGTAAAGCATGTCAAGGCAATAGGGGATTACGCGAAAAAAGGCGAGACCGTGATGTTTGTCAATGACACGCCTGTGCAGGCGCCATTTGATGGTTTACTGAGGGGGCTCATCCGGGAAATTCATGTAGAGACAAATGAGAAGATAGGAGATATTGATCCGAAAGCAACAAGAGAATATTGTTATATTATTACTGAAAAGGCAAGGGCAATAGGCGGCGGCGTACTTGAGGCAATTATGCACTTTTCATTCGCGTAACAGCAGGGTTGAGCCTTTCGCGCACAAGCGCATGGTTTTTGAGTCGGTGAAAGAGGTTAATATGGATTTATACGAGGCGATTGAACAATATATTGAAAACGGGCAGAAAGGTGTACTGGCTACTGTAATATACAGGGCAGGATCGGCTCCGAGAGATATCGGAGCAAAGATGTTTGTAGGCGATGACGGAAAATGTTTCGGCACTGTAGGCGGCGGCCGCCTTGAATTTGATGCATGCAGCGAAGCCATGCGAATAATGGAAACCGGGGAATTAAAAATTATCCATATCAGGATGAATTCAAATGCAATCGCGGAAGAGGGAATGCTCTGCGGAGGGGATGTTGATATTCTTCTGGAGCCTGTGAATGAAAAATATATCGAGCTTTACAGAAAGATCGGGAACCTCCTGCAGAAAGGTGGGAAGGGTGTTGTTGTTACCGGATTTGAAGGGAATGTTATCAGCAAGACTCTCATTGAGCAGGATGCTGTATTAACGGGTGATTTTCTGGAAGAGAAAGAGATGCAAAAATTCTATGGATATATTCAGGAAAATCAGCCGGCGGTTATTGACAAGTTTGTTGTTGAACCCTTAAAGGTTTTTTCTTTGCTGTACATCTTTGGTGCAGGACATGTTTCGCAATTTATCTCCAAAATTGCTAAAATTGTAGATTTCTATGTTGTAGTTATTGATGACAGGGAGGAATTTGCAAGCAGGGAGAAGTTTCCCGAGGCAGATGAGATTATTGTGGAGGATTTTCATGCAGTCTTCGAGAAATTGAAATTCACCGGTGAGGAATTTGTCGCCATTGTTACGAGAGGACATAAATATGACGCGGATGTCCTTGCTGAAGCGTTAAAAAGACCTTTAAAATATACAGGAATGATCGGCAGCAGAAGGAAGATCAAGATTGTTTTTGACTTTATGAGGGAATCGGGTTTTAGTGAAGAAGTAATTGGAAAAGTGCACGCGCCTATCGGTCTTGCCATTGGCGCCGAAACCCCGCAGGAGATTGCTGTCAGTATAGTTGCTGAGCTTATTAAAATAAGGGGAGAACTTTAAGATTTGACAGACGAAATTGTAATTGACGAAGATGAAGATACTTTAGAAGAGGCATTGGAAGACGATGCTTTCATTGATGAAGATGATGATGCTTTAGAAGAAGTAGTGGAAAAGGGTCTTGCCATACCCTTTGACCCCCTTAAAAAATATCTTGCGGAGATATCGAAATATCCTGTTTTATCAAGAGCTGAGGAATTGGAAGTTGCTGAAAAAATACATCATAATAAGGACAGAGAAGCCGCACAGAAACTCGTTATCTCAAACCTTAAACTTGTTGTAAAGATTTCTCTTGAATACTACAATACCTATCTTAATATTCTCGATCTTATCCAGGAAGGGAATGTAGGTCTCCTTCATGCAGTGAAGAAATACAACCCCTATAAGGGTACAAAATTTTCCACATATGCCTCTTTCTGGATACGGGCTTATATACTTAAATATATTATGGATTCATGGAGTCTTGTAAAAATCGGCACCACGCAGAGCCAGAGGAAGCTCTTTTACAGACTGAATAAGGAGAAACAGAAGCTTGAAGCTATAGGTGTATTTCCTGCTCCCCAACTCCTGGCGAGCACCCTTGATGTAAAAGAAGAAGAAGTGGAGGATATGCAGAAAAGGCTGTTTTATTCTGATATTTCTTTAGAAACGCCGCTCAATGATGAGAGCAGTGATACGGTTATGGACATGATAAAGTCCGACAGCGATGTAGAGGAGATAGTTGCCAATAAGGAAAAAAACGAATTTTTGTCAATGAAAGTCACTGAATTTAAGAAGACATTAAACAGCAAAGAAATTTTTATTTTTGATAACCGCATTATGAATGATGAACCCCTTACTTTACAGGATATAGGCACTAAATTTGATATATCACGGGAAAGGGTAAGACAGATTGAAAATAAAGTACTGAAAAAATTTAAAGAGCAGTTTAAAGAGCAAATAGAAAAACTTGATTTCTAAGCCTGTTACCAATGAATTTATTCCAGTTCTAAATCAAAGATGAAATGGTTTACCCTGCTACAGTTTGCAGGGCAATCAAGGCGGCAAGGAAGAGGCGACGAGGCCTACGATAATAGTACGTCGAGGAGCCGATGACGAAGCCAACGATGATAGCGCTTTGATTTAGAGCTGGAATTATCAATATCTTGAGCGGCGGCGCATTGGCCTTGATGATGCCCCCACTGTCCGTTCTTCAAAGGTCTTTCTCACATTAACCGGGTCGAGGAATCTGCAAAGCCTGCCCATAGATCGCTCATTCGAGCCCTTCCTGATGTAAAAGCTGAGGTAGAGTTCCTCCTTTGCCCGTGTGACAGCCACATAGAACAGCCTCTTTTCTTCCTCAATATCGCCTTCATCTGCATCAATGAGAGACCTGTTTGATGGAAATATGCCGTCTGTGAGGCCGATAATGAATACTCTGCCCCATTCGAGTCCCTTTGCCGA
Organism: uncultured Syntrophorhabdaceae bacterium; assembly: GCA_964532465.1. GTDB lineage: Bacteria > Desulfobacterota > Syntrophorhabdia > Syntrophorhabdales > Syntrophorhabdaceae > JAPLKB01. The sequence continues at coordinate 72,515 of CAZHHX010000010.1, forward strand.
ATGAACTGTGGAAAGGGTAAGAAATTCGAAATCATCATCTTTTGGGTCCTTGTCAGGATCAACGGCAACATCAGCAAGAAAATCTTTCAGAGTACGATATCTTTGGGCCATCTGTCCGAGCATGGTTAACTCTTTTACCCTGGAGGAATCTTTTTTATATTTAATTTTCATTATAGGACTGTAGTGTTCCATAACAAGCTCAAGCTGACGTACAGGCAGCATAGATGGGCCGGAAATATTTTGGAGCAGTGCTTTTAATGACGCGAATACTTCTGAACTTTTCTGGCCTGTGGAAATGGGTGCAAAAACTTTCTCGATAATATCTGCCAGACTGTTGTAATGAGTAATCAATCCGAGCAGCCTTTCAACAGTCCTGACGCCTATTCCGGGAAGAAGCATTAAAACCCGGTGCCACGCAAGTTCGTCGGCAGGGTTGGCAACAAGTCTTAGATAAGAGACTGCATCGCGGACATTAGCCATTTCGTAAAATTTTCTGCCCCCGAAAAGTTTAAAGCGAATACCCCTTTTTACCAGTTCCGCCTGAAGGGGCATGGATGTAAAGGCAGTCCTGAAGAGAACAGCCATATCTCTCATGGCAATGCCTGACAACTTGAGTGACTGTACTTTCTGTGCTACCCAGGCAGCCTCTTCATACACATCGTCAAATTTGGATGCCACGGGTTTTTCACCAATAAAGCCCGTAGCCGATACAAGACGTTTTTCAAATTTATGCGACATGTTGCTCAGTACCGCGTTGCCCACATCAAGGATGGACTGCGCGCTGCGATAGTTTTCCTGAAGCTTTATTATCTTGCAGTTCTTGAATTCTTTTGGAAATTGAAGGATATTTAAATGGTTTGCGCCCCTGAAACCGTAAATGCTCTGCGCGTCATCACCTACTACCATGATATTTTTATGTTTTCTTGAGAGAAGACGGACAATATCCGCCTGAACGCCGTTTGTGTCCTGGAATTCATCAACCATGATATACCGGTATCTTGAGGAGATTCTTTCCCTCACTTCGTCGATTTCAAGAACAACCTTCAGATAGACCAGGAGATCATCGTAATCAACACAGTTGTTTCTGAGTTTATAATGGGCATATTCCTTTTGCACGGTTTTGATCTCGCCGAGCCGGTCTTCGTAGTCTGCATATTTCTTCAGTACCGCGTCGTCAACATTTATCCCCTTATTAATGCAGAGGCTGAAGACGTTTTTCAGTTCATTTTTTTTAGGAAATTCCTTGTCCTGGTCATATCCCATTTTGTTGCAGCATCGCCGGATTGCCTCCTCTGCGTCGCCTTCATCATATATAGTGAAAGAGTTAGACAAACCGAGATTTTTGCTGTAACTCCTGAGAATCTTGCTTGCAAAGGAATGGAAGGTTCCCCCGTCTATCTTTGAACACCGGGAATCGTTCCGGGATGCCCGCTCGATCATTTCATGGGCGCTGCGGCGGGTGAATGTAAGCAGCAGGATGGATTCCGGGTCAATATCGTTCTGAACAAGATAAAGTGAACGGTATTCAATAACTCTGGTCTTGCCGCTTCCTGCGCCTGCAATAACAAGGACCGGGCCTTCCACGGCTGTGACCGCCGCGTACTGGGATTCATTGAGCTGCGCCTTGAGGTCACGGGTGATGTAATCTATATTTTTAGCCAAACTTTCCTCCGGGAATGTTTTACGATGGTTGTACTGAAAGCGTTATTAAAGTACAAAAAGCAGGCTCTTGTCCAGACCTCTCTGAGCGGGCAAATGAAATGAGACCTTTTCAAAAGTGCCCTGATCACTATTTTCTGTCATTCCGGCGGAAGCTGGAATCCAGTGAATTCAATTATTTATGGATACCGGCTTTCACCGGTATGACTGCACTTTTAGAGTTTTGCAAAGGTCTTGAAAAAGGCTCAAAAAACAGGATGAAGTATGGCTTTGATGATGTTAGAATAAGCCGGTGCAGGGCAGGGTGGAAAAAAATTTGGGCGTGGAGCGGATTGAATGTCTATTCATATAATTCCGGTAAATAAACTCAGCGCCAGAGCCCTGCGTGGCGTTATTGAGGAATTTATTTCAAGAGAAGGCACTGATTACGGCGAGAAAGAGTTTTCAGCGGAAACAAAATTCATACAGGTAAAAGATAAGCTTGAAAAAGGTCTGGCAGTTCTTGTTTTTGACGACAAGACCGAAACTACAAATATCTTCATGGCCGACAACCCTGTTTTAAAAAAGATAAAGGAAAGTGAGTGAGCAATGACAAAAAAACAATATGTCGTAACTTTTAGGGGAAAAAACCGATGATGCGTTTTGTAATATTCATTATTTTCATATTAATAGCCTATTTCAGCTTTCGCTACGTAATCAGGTCATTCAGACAGGAGAGGTATCAGAAAAGCGAAGGGAACGGCAGCCGTAACAGGGGGTATATCAATACGGAGGAGGAGTACAGACAGATTTTAGGAGTCACAGCCGGAGACAGCCAGGAAATTATCAGAAAAAAATATATAGAACTCCTCGCGAAATATCACCCCGACAAGGTGCAGCATCTGGGAATTGAATTTCAGGAAATAGCAGAGAAGAAAACCAAAGAAATAATGGAAGCATACGAGTTCTTCCGGAAGAAATATTAGAAGTTTTTTCGATACCGTGGACAGATGGCACCTGGGTTTTAATATTTAGCTTCTCAGTCCATTAAAGATTATTTGCTTCGTTTCAAATAGGTGAGAAGGACAGATACCCAAATTCTATTGATTCCTGTAATTCCTTCTGAGTAACTTACCTCTTTTCTTAAAGTTACTCAGTAACAAATCGCCCCGAAGGGTCGTGTAGTGCTATTCTCTATTCCAGTTTTCTATGTTCAGACCGTTGATCCTGCCGAAGTGCTTGTCATTGTTCGTTATTAGAGTGTAGTTCATTGTGAGAGCGGTAGAGGCAATAAGCAGATCCATATCGGCTATAATGATCCCGGCTGTCTGCAGGGCAGCTTTCAGTGCGCTGAAAGTTTCCATAATTGCCTTATCTATAGCGATAATGGGAAATAATTCCCTGATCCTGTATACAACGGCAAGATTTTTTTCTACATTCCCTGATTTTCTGGCGCCAAAGAGCAGCTCTCCATATGTGATAACAGAAATTGCCTTGGGAATCGCCTCGTTTTTTAAAAATTGATTTTGGACAAGACTATTGCCTTTGATGCTGTAAATAATAATATCCGTATCAATCAAATAGGCCATGTTCCGCACCGAATCGAGGGCTGTCAATTCTGTTTTGCCTTATATCATCAACAATCTGGGCTGCTGTCCGATTATCATCCCATGACCCTGAAAGAGACAGGAATTCTTTTGTAGGGTTGTGCTGAAAAGATGCAGGATTCGATAGATACCTCTCCAGAATGAAGATCACTTCCTGGCTTAAGGAGCGGTTTTCTGATTTAGCGAGATTCTTAAGGAAAGTGTACAATCTGTCGTCAATGTCCCTGACCTGCAATATAGCCATAATCGCACCTCCTTGGATAGTATATGCTCATCTTCATGATAAATCAATCAATTTGCATGATATATATTTTTAGGGTAATTTACCTCGCTCCATCGACTTCTCTGTTCCTGCTGTTATCTTGCAATTTGCATGATAATCTCTCGATGTCCTTCCGATGTAGTTAAAACCATTTGCAATCTCACAGCAAAAGTAGGAAAATAAAACATTCAAAAAAATATTTTAAGCATATGGGCCATTTATAAGCGGGGGTTTTAAATGCTTTTGACTATTCACTGTTCACTAACGACTATCCACTGCCTTTTAGATTGGCAAAATATTCCCAAACCTCGGCAGGGAGTTTTCTGTCGAAGAACACTTGTATTGTCCAGATATGCTGCGAACGCTTCGGCATAAGACTATATGAGCATACCCGTCATTGACTTATTTGCCGGCCCTGGAGGGCTCGGCGAAGGATTTTCATCGTTAAGGGATCAGAACGGTAATCCTGTATTCAAGATACGTCTTTCCATCGAAAAAGATCGCCTTGCTCACAAAACACTGGAACTGAGAAGTTTTTTCAGACAGTTTCCGGACGGACAAGCACCTGAGGATTATTATCGCTATATCCGCCGTGAAGGTGTAACGAGAGAGGAATTGTTCAGCCGGAATGAGTATGAGGCTAAAGCCGCACAAAAAGAAGCCTGGTGTTTTGAACTTGCAAAAGAACATGCCTCAGAGATAGACGAACGGATTAAGGAAGCTTTGAATGGAGAGCAATTATGGGTTCTCATCGGCGGCCCGCCCTGTCAGGCATATTCTATAGTAGGGCGTTCCCGTATGCGCGGATCAGACCTGGCCAAATATGAAAATGATCCTCGACACTATCTTTACCGGGAGTATCTCAGGATTCTTGTGACTCATCGTCCTCCCGTATTTGTGATGGAAAATGTAAAGGGGATTCTTTCATCACGGGTTAATGGAGAAGCTATATTTGATAAAATACTTAACGACTTATCTTCTGCTGGAAGCAACGGTAATCAGAAAGGGTATCGTCTGTATGCCCTGAACCCATATTTGCATAAGGCTCGACCGGGTGATTTTGTAATTCATGCGGAAAAACATGATATTCCACAAAGGCGGCATCGTGTAATTGTCGTCGGAATTAGATGCGATCTTGATATCAAGCCGGAACCTCTCAACGAAAAGCAGAGTGCTGTAACTGTAGGAGATGCTATTTTTGATTTGCCGAAGATCCGTAGCGGCATATCTAAAGAGTCTGACAGCTTTGCGGCATGGTCAGGAATATTGGAAGAATTTTCCAAAAACATGGACAGACTTGATTCTATCCCGGAAGATGTACGGAAGGAAATTGAAAAGGCTTGTATCAGCCGGAACCATTTAACTTTGGGGAGCGAGTTTGTTGCAATAGAATTGGGCGGGCACTCATCAGTCTGGCTTAAGGAATATGCCTGGTGGTTCAGGGATGAGCGTTTAAAAGGATATTGCAATCATTCAGCAAGGTCTCATATACGCCAGGACCTGTTCAGATATCTGTATGCGTCCTGCTATGCCAAGGCGAAAAAAGCTTCCCCGCGTATCGTTGATTTTCCGCACTATTTGAGACCTGCGCATCGCAACATCGGAGATGCAGTTGCAGGCAAAATTTTTATTGATCGGTTCAAGGTTCAACAGAAAGGACACCCAGCTACAACAGTGGTGTCGCATATAAGCAAGGACGGGCACTATTTTATACATCCCGTCGCGTGGCAGCCGAAAAAAGTCTTTCAATCTCATAACAGGCTGTTGTATCATTGCTAATAACATGAACTCTGAACATGCGCCTACTTTCATCGATCTTTTTGCCGGGGCCGGAGGTCTATCTGAAGGCTTCATGCAATCCGGTTTTATGCCTGTGCTTCATATTGAGATTGATCGATACTGCTGTTTCACTCTCAAGACAAGGACAGCTTACCATTTCTTAAAACAAGAAGGCAGAATAGACGAATACTACAAATACTTAAAAGGCGAGATCACAAGAGAAGAACTTTACAGTCTTGTTCCAGAAATAATTCTCGGTGCAGTTATAAATGATGAGATTTCTAAACCTAAAATTCCCCAGTTGTTTAGGTATACTTTTGAACGACTCAAGGAAATAAATAGAGATTCAGTGGATATATTAATCGGTGGTCCTCCATGCCAGGCATATTCTAAGAGTGGTATATCTGCGGATAAAGATCGAAAAAAAAATGATGCCCGGAGGCACTTTTATACACTCTACGCGAGATTTATCGCAGAATTTAAGCCTAAGCTGTTTATTTTTGAAAATGTGCCGGGTATTAAAAGCATAAATAACGGAATATACTATAAAAACCTCAAAAAATATTGCCAACTCCTTGGCTACGAAATTGGTGATTCAATTTTTGATGCCTCAGATTACGGAGTACTGCAAAAGAGAAAAAGAGTGATAATTGTTGGATGGAAAAAAGACCTGAATCTTACATACCCTGTATTTGGGAAAATAGACAATCCTTGGACTGTCAATGATTTACTCAGTGATCTACCTCCTCTTAAAGCTGGTGAAACTATAGAGATTGGCCAATATGTTGCTAGTACTACAGAATATCTCAGCAAATTCGGGCTCAGGAATGGCACGAATCTCCTTATTCAACATATTACGAGACCTCATAATGCAAGAGATTTGTCGATCTATAAAATGGCTATTAAAGCATGGGATGAACAAAAGGTAAGGTTGAAGAATTCAGACATCCCTCAGGAAATGAGAACTCAAAAAAATACAAAATCTTTCCTTGATCGTTTTAAGGTGGTCTCAAAGGAACATCTATCCCATACAATGTTGGCGCATATCGCAAAAGATGGTCATTACTATATACATCCCGATATTGACCAACTGCGTTCTCTTTCAATCAGAGAAGCGGCCAGAATACAATCGTTTCCCGATGATTATTTTTTTGAAGGCCCACGGACCTCTATCTTTGCCCAGATAGGCAATGCTGTGCCGCCGCTTGTATCGACAGCCATCGCGAAAACAATTAAGGACACACTCTATGGGCGTTGAGAGTATCTTCAGACCAAGAGCCCGTTTATTATTACAACTTGGTGATCAGTTAATTAAGAACGAGGGCATAGCTCTTCTGGAGCTTGTAAAAAACAGTTACGACGCCGATTCTTCTGCTGTAAAGGTGGTAATGAAAAATGTTCACAATCCGCAGATGGGAAAAATCGTCATAAAAGACAATGGAATAGGAATGGATCTATCCATAATAAAGAATGTATGGATGGAACCCGGGAGCGAATATAAAACCGATCAGTTTCGTGCACGAGAGGTGAGCCCTCGTTACAAAAGATTGCCTATAGGAGAAAAAGGAATTGGAAGGTTTGGGGTCCATAAGCTTGGCAAGGAAATAACCCTGGTTTCCAGGAAATCCGGAAAAAAGGAAATTTATCTTAAAATTGATTGGACTGTGTTTGGTCAATCAAAATACCTCAATGATATTCCTGTCTGGATAAACGAAAGGCAACCGGAAATTTTTACTGGTGAAAAAACAGGTACAGAGATAACTATTACAAATCTGCAATCAGAATGGACCAGGGGGATGGTCCGTGAAGTCTTCAGGGCGCTTAATTCTTTGAACTCCCCGTTTAACTCTCCGGATCATTTCGAAGTCGATTTTAATATCGACAATCCAGACCTGCTCAAGGGCTTGCTATCATTGGAAGATATCAAGGAGTTCGCTTTGTACAGATTTCACTGCACTATGGCTGGCAGGGAAATAAGCAAGTTCCATTATGAATTTACACCCTGGGCAACAATGAAAAAACTACAGGGAAGAACTATTACTGAAAATGATGCTTTCATTGTAAAAGCAAAAAAGATGGTAGACATTGACGATGACCCTATTGATCTTGCTAAATACAATATAGGACGTATTGAGTTTGAAGGATTGATATACGACAGGTCTCCAAAGATATTGGCGTTAGGCGTTCAGGATAAGAAGGGTTTAAAGGACTATTTGACCAGTAATGGTGGAATACGGGTATACAGGGACGGTATAAGAGTTTATGATTATGGTGAGCCGGACAATGATTGGTTGAATTTGGATATAAGAAGGGTCAATGTTCCTGGAAAAAGAATCAGCAATAACATTATCACCAGCGCCATCAATCTCGCCAGGGAGGATAGCACAGATTTAAAGGAAAAAACCAATCGCGAAGGGTTCATAGAAAATGAAGCCTACGCGATCTTTGTGAAAGCAATTCTATATACGCTTGACAAAATTGAAACTCTACGACAATTTGATAAAGAGAAAGTAAGATTGCTTTATGGCCCTAAATCGACCTCAGAACCGGTAATTGCGACTCTAAGTGATCTGAGGGCTATTATCGAAGAAAAAATCAAGGATAAGGAATTAAAAAAGAATATTGATCAATATTTGGACCGGATAGAAGATCAGTATAACAATATTAACGAGGTTCTCCTGAAAAGTGCAGGGGCTGGCCTAAGTCTGACTGTTGCGCTGCACGAAATAGAAAAAGTAATTGCTGAATTAAAACGCGTTGTGCAACGGCAAAAACCATCAGAAAGGATATTGAATCTGGTAGAAAGGCTATTTGAGCTTGTCGAACAATACGGGCAGCTGGCAAAGGGCCGAGGTAAGAAGAAGGAAGACATGGTGAAAATCATCAATAATGCCCTTTTTGCTGTTGAATATCGACTGGAAGCCCATAAAATTGAAGTAATAAGAAACTATCTTGGATATAAAGAAGACCGGTTTATACGTTGTGAAAAAAGTCTTGTCACCAGTTCCATTCTAAACATTTTTGACAACGCAATCTGGTGGCTTGAATATTATGCCATAAAGAATAAAAAGATATTCATCGATATTGTGGCGGACCCACCCGGATATCTGTCGGTTGTGGTCGTAGATAATGGCAATGGGTTTACCCTGCCCACAGAAGAAATAGTGAAACCATTCGTATCAGGTAAACCTTATGGGATGGGTATAGGCCTGCATATAGTTAAAGAAGTGATGGAGGCACATGGTGGAATGCTGCAGTTTCCGGAATATGGAGACGTGTCCACGCCGCCTGCATTTGAAAATGGTGCTACAATCGAACTTTCATTCAAAATGGAGGAGAAGTGATTCTGCCCACAAACGGAAAAATAGTGGTTATTGATGATAATCCCGAGGAAGGTCTTGCTTTAGTAAAAGCCTTGTCCAGGAATAATATTTCAGTAAAGTATTTCGACGGTGTCAGCGTTGATGAGTTACCTGCCACCCCGTTAAAAGACGTAAGAATTGTCTTCCTGGATATTATCTTAGGAGTTGTTGCGTCCCGTAAAACTCAGGTATCCAAGGCTGTGTCGGTGTTAAAGAGGATCCTTGATATATCAAGACCTGTTCCCTACGTGCTGGTCGCATGGACTAAGGACAATAAACTGATAGATCCGGTTATCGCGAAACTGAAACTAAATAAACCATTGATTGTGGTTGATCTTGAAAAATCAGAGTGCAAAAATGAAGATGGCACATATGATGTGGATTTTATCGAAAGAAAACTCAATGAAAAATGTGGCAATTTTGGATCATTGACAGCCTTCCTGTTATGGGAGAATGTTGTAAATAACTGCGCTGGAGAAATATTCAATGATTTTACTACATTTTATCCTGCTGACAAAGAGAATTGGGATTCTAATCTCAAGGGCGTAATACATGGCCTTACCGAAGCATTTGTCGGCAAAGACAGAATGAAAGATAAGGCTATGACGGACAAGGAAAAGCTCAGAAATGCTATGTTCGGTATCAATGGAGTGCTTATTGATTCATTAGAAAGTGCTGTTCAAAGAAACGATCTATTTGAAGTTGGGGGAATAAATTCAATAAATATAGCCGATAAGGTTAAATCAAAAATAAACACAAAAATGCATCTAATTGAGTCCGGTGAAAATAATTTCCCTCAAACTGGGAATCTCTATGTTCTTAAAAAACCCTCAGAAAATGTTATCAACGAGATAGTAACAAAAAATGCAGTACCAGAACGGAAGGAAGATATTCTGGCAAGTAAACCGAAACTGATTGAGCTGGACATAACACCTCGCTGTGATTATGCTCAGAGTAAACGCTACGCAAGACTTTTGACAGGTATTATGTTAGAGGGAAATATTGTGGGTAACAAGTATTTCAAAAAAGATATTGAACTATCTTATCGTAGGTGTCCAGTTGTGACTATAGACGGAAAAGATTGCTATTTACTATTTGACTATAGATTCTTTAAGTCCCTGACAACAGATGAACTAAAAGCAAGGAAGGACAAGTCAAAATACACAATTAGGCACGAGTTAGTGGTGGACATTCAGGCGAGCTTTTCTAACCATATAAATAGATTTGGCGTTACGTGCATTGAGTAACATAGAGATGCTATATTTCCCATGAATAGGCAAGGTACGAAATGGAGCCGGGAAGAATTGATCATTGCCTTCAATCTGTATTGTAAAATTCCTTTCTCGAAGATTCACTATTCAAATCCTGAGATTATTGAGATGGCAGGTATCATAGGAAGAAGCCCTTCTTCCTTAGCCCTTAAGCTGGTTAATCTTGCAAGTTTAGACCCCGCTTTACGCCAGAGAAACATAAGTGGCATGAAACACGGCAGCAAATCAGACAGGCTCATTTGGGACGAATTCAATGAAAACCGCGAAGAACTGATCTACGAAAGTCAAATAGCAATTGCCAGACTTAAAGGGCAGCCAATGGAGGATATCGCACATATAGAGGTAGATGACCTGCCAGCAGAAGGAAAAGAAAGGGAAGCAATTATCATGGCGCGGGTTAATCAAAGCTTCTTCCGCAATGTTGTCTTGTCTTCATATGAAAATCAGTGTTGTATCACCGGAATAGCTGTGCCGGAACTGTTGATTGCGAGTCATATTATCCCATGGGCCAAAGATATAAAAAATAGACTAAACCCAGCAAATGGAGTCTGTCTTAATGCCTTACATGATAAAGCGTTTGACAACGGCCTAATTACCATCACGCCGGATTATACCATCATAGTGTCGACCATTTTAAAGAAAATACGAAACCTTGAAGCATATGAGAGATTCTTCTTGCCTTTTAATAATAAGAAAATAGTATTGCCACGAAAATTCATTCCGGATCCTGAGTTCTTATTGTATCATAATAAATATGTCTTTGTTGATGGATTGCAGGAAAAACAGACAATCCTATCTTGACATTTAATAAACCCTGTTAATTTTCGAGAACATGCTTCCTTCCCGACAGAGACCTGACTCAAGCGGTGTTCGTAACGGTTATGTCAGAAAGACTCATGGAGGCAGAATAGTTGTTCATTCCGGAAACGGTCTGTATCTCGCGCAGGCAAAGGACCTTCAAATCGTGAACGGCGGACAGACAACTGCATCATTGACCAATACAAGGCGCAAAGACAAATCTGCACTTGACGGTATATTCATACAAATGAAGCTCTCCGTTATCGAGCCCAATCGAGCAGAGGAGGTAATTCCGCTCATTTCCCGTTTTGCAAACAGCCAGAACAAGGTGAGTGATGCAGACTTCTTCTCCAACCACCCGTTCCACATAAGAATAGAGACACATTCGAGACGAATATGGGCACCAGCTGTGGACGGAGCCCAGTATGAGACACACTGGTTCTATGAGCGGGCGAGGGGCCAATTTCTTAACGAACAGGCCAAACTGTCACTGTCTGAAAAACGCCGGTTCCTACAACAAAATCCACGCATCCAATTGCTTACAAAAACGGATATTGCCAAATATGAAAATACGTGGAGATGTGTACCGCACATTGTCAGTCTCGGGGCGCAAAAAAACTTTAAAAACTTTGCCGAGTGGATTGATGAGAAATGGAAAGTCTCAGATGCTGATTTCAGTGAGGAGTATTTCCGTAATACCGTTGCCAAGGCAATTTTATGGCAGCACACAGAACGCATGGTTTCAACACAGTCGTGGTATCAAGGCGGATACCGGGCCAATATTGTCGCATACACCATCGCCAAACTTTCAAACATTATTGAGACTGAGAATAAAAACCAGGTTCTTGATTTACGATCCATCTGGGCACGGCAACGGCTATCAGATGCACTTCAGAAACAACTTCAGTTGATAGCCGAGGCTGTATCAAATGTGATTGTGGACCCTGGCAGGCCTGTAGAAAATGTGACAGAATGGTGCAAAAACAAGCTTTGCTGGGAAAGAGCTGAGAAGATAGAAATACCTATGCTACCTTCATTCTGTAAGGAACTGGTTGATAAAAATGAATTGAAGATCGCTGCAAGGGAAGGAAAGGTTCTGCAGAAGACCGACAAAGGGATAGGTGCGCAAATGGAGGTTATGGCGTTGGGTGTAATTTACTGGTCACAGTTGAAAGAGTGGAGTGAACTCAATGCTTTGCTGACCCCGGAGGAACAAAAACTGGTAAGTTTGGCTGCACGGATACCGGCAAGTATTCCCAACCATTTCCAGAGCCAAAGATTACTTGAAGTTAGGGTAAAGGTGGAGGCTGAAGGATTTATCCCATCCGGGCAATAATCTTGGCAACCCTGAATTCTCTATCAAATAATAATCCTTTAACCATCTGTATCTCTATATTCGCTCCGTTTTTCTGCCACCATAAGTAAGTCGTTATTATTAGACTTATCGGTATGGCCTGAAATCCACTCTTTAAGGATTATGGACAACTCAGCAGAGGGCTTCTCCGTCTCACACTCCCAGATTACGATAACGTTCCATCCGAGATTCTCAAGATCTGCTTGTTTTTTAATGTCCCTTTCCACATTCTCCAAAAGCTTTTTTTCCCAAAATTCAGTGTTAGTTTTTGGCATAGTGGCATTATTGCAACCACTATGACGATGCCAGAAACAACCATTGATGAAAATAACGGTCTTATATTTGGGGAGCACTATATCCGGTTTTCCGGGGAGGTCTTTCCGGTGTAACCGATAACGATGGCCCATGGCATGGAGCAGTGACCGCACAACCATCTCAGGTTTTGTATTCGATGATTTGATCCTGCTCATATTCCAGCTTCGTTTTTCCTTGGATAACTTATCAGTCATGGGATTTAAGAAAAATGTATAGAAACAGGGAGAGCTTGTCAATACCGTTAAATCAACAGCAATAATAAGAGTAAAGAATCCTATTTTCTCAGTTGATTCCCTTGGTTCGCTTTCGTGAGGGAAACTTGTATCCCGCAGGTAGTTTCCTCTCCTTCCCGGGCGCGACAATTTTTGGCTTCATGCATTTCTAAAAGAAAAATTCGGAGATCTTTCCGAGGAGGCTTCCTCCTGCTCTGTGCCTGATGCTGACGAACATCTGCTTCACAACTCGGTACGGATCGCTCCTACCGGACTGAAACTGAGCCGTTACAGCGACTTGACCCTGGTTGCATCACTGGGCAATGTTTCAAAGAGAGATAAGCAGTATGCTGAACGCTTCATAACCGGCAGCGCCAAGTGGTATCACATGCCTGCAAGCACAGCAGACAAGAAAATCTCAAGAAATGTTATGCGGGAACTCCGCTGCTGTGCAATTGCCGTTTATAATGCGGCCTCAGCTGAACGGCGGATAGAATATCTCTACGATGTTAAGTCGGTGCAGTTAGTGAAACGGTACATGCTGACTGCTGAACAGGCCGGTATCATAGATTCTGACAATCAGAATGATTACTGGCTGTATGAACTTGGAGCCTCTCATCGTTTGTCGACAATAATGCAGTTTCCGTCCGGACGTCGTTTTCGTTTTCGTCTTACCGGTGCGTCCGATCTGCTTAATGCTCAAAGCTGGAATGACCTGCCGGACAGATATATATCGTTCACAGAAAATAACGATACGGCTCTATGATGAAAATAGTTCCGGCAGAGGGATAATGGCAGGGGTAGAAGTAAATTTTGGGAGAGATAATGAATTTTGCTCTTGGATTTTAATTATCGACAGAAAGAAAATCTGCCGATCCAGTCATCTAAAAAATCCATTTTGGCAGTTTTCTAAAACTGTTTTAGAAAATCCATAATTAGCTGTAAAAGCTTATTAATATAGTGTGTTACACGCCATCACCCTGCAAGCTCAGTTTATGTATTTGGTAAAAAAAGCATATTACTGACAGCGACAAAGGGTCAAAAAAGATATACAACTGCAAGATTGTGAGAGATTTGTTTATATGCTGTATTTCTTTGCAGCCAAAGAAATTGATATTATAAAGAAAAGAGGATAAAATAGGTTTTCATAAGCACAGAGGACAAACTCGCTGGAGGGAGGAAGACCATGACTATAACTGATCGCATTGAAATCAATCCAAAGATTATGTTGGGAAAACCTGTTATCCGGGGTACCAGGATACCGGTTGATCAAATCCTGAGAAAGATTAGCGAAGGTGCATCTACAAAGGACCTCATTGCTTCTTACCCGAGACTGACAAGAGATGACATTAAAGCCGCGCTTCGATATGCTGCGGACATGGTGGCCCACGAGGAGACCATTATTGTCGGACCGCCCCGCAAATCAGCGAGCAGGTAGCTGTGAAATTTCTTGCAGATGAGAATTGCGATTTTAGGATTATCCGGTCGCTTCGCACTTGGGGGCATGATGTTGCTGCTGTCACTGAAATCTCTCCGAGAGTTTCTGATGAAGAAGTGGCTCGGCTTGCCCTTGCTGAAGAGCGGATTCTCATTACTGAAGACAAGGATTTTGGCCAACTTGTGTATGCTCATGGGCAGAAGAGTGTTGGTGTCATTCTCCTTCGTTTTCCGGTCAGGGCTCGAACAATAATAATCAAAGAGCTATCACAACTCATCGAACAGGCGGGAGACAGGCTCGCAGGTTCTTTTACTGTTGTGGAGCCTGGTAGAATTCGCTTGACGAAACTTGTATGAAATATATTAGTAGAAGCAAAGAAAAAGATTTGAACATTTATATCTCAAAGGCATTTTTCAATCCCAAATGTTATTTTTTATACTATTGAAAAGTCTAAAAAAACATGCAAATCATTGTAAGTAGCTGTATTTCCAGTATTTAAGTAATTGCGGCAACTGTTGCCGCAATTCCCCCCGGTAGAGTTTACTTCTGCCCCGAAGGGGTATGGAATGCGGACATAATTGAGTTTCCTCACTATCGTGTCCGCAGGTGCATCCTGCCTTTCTCTGCGAACTCCGGGAGAGGCAATGCCTTTGATCTTTTCTTTCCAATCTCTTGCCTGTGTAATAAAAGGTCCGGTTTACTTCCGGATTTTGAATTTCGACAGAAAGAAAATCTGCCGATCCAGTCATCTAAAAACTCCATCCCCGCAGTTTGCTAAAAATGTTTTAGCAAACTGAAAAACAGTCGTAAAAACCAATAAATATAATGACTTATGGACAACACGAGAGTATATACTTATTTCATTATTTCAATCATTTTCTGGCGTAAAATTTAGCAAGTATTATTGTCGAGGAGAGTCTATATTTCAACTGGGCATTTTAATAGACAATGCGAACAACACTGCAAACGGACGGGGACTAAACAGATTGTATTCCCTTTCCCCGGAGCTTGCAGGATATTTAAGAAAATCCGGTGGATATCTTTTTCTTTTTATATCTGTATCTGTTACAATAGCCTTCTATTCAAAATACAATCTTGCCGATAAAGAGGAGAACATGAAAATCAATTTTACTAAGGAGCAATACGAATTATTACTGAAGTTAGTCTACATGGGAAACGGCATAGCCAATTCTGTTGCCGATGAATCAGAAGAAAATGAATTTGATGACTTAGAGGCATATATTTTCTCTTTTGCAAAAGATTTTGACCTTGAGAAATATGTGGAATTCGACAAAGAGGATAATACATATTATCCTTCTCAAGAGCTTGAGGAAGATGAAAAAGTTATTGATTACATCCAGCGGTATGATGATAACATTTTCTGGGACAAACTGCTTTTCAATCTTATCCGACGCGATATGGCCAAGGAATATGGAGAAGATGCAGTTGAAAAGATGCCGGAGGAGGAATACCTTCTGAAAGAAAAAACTTTTTTTGAAAAATACGGGAAAGAGTTTGAAAAGAACGGGTTGATGAACCTGACAATCAAAAAAGGTAAATAATTTTATAAGAATTTCCGAAGAGGAAGATGTGAAATTCCGGGGAATACTTTGTTCGTAGTGTTTGCTGAAATGTGTGCTGATTTTTTTTACACCAATACTGCTTTCATAAAAACTATGATATAATATTTGCAACGGCAGACATGGGAATGAAGATGGATGTTCCCATGTCTGCCGCCGATAGACACACTTAATACGGAGGAGAAATAATGATAAAAAGATATCCGGTTTCTGCAATGCTCATATTTTTAATAACCATGTTGTTTGCGGGAACAACTGTCTTTGCGCAACAATTGCAGCAGGTTCCGAATGTTGTAGGAATGGATTCAGCGCAGGCCCAACAGACATTGGAGAAGGCCGGGTTTAAGTGCACCATCTTACGCGGCATTTCTACTGCAGATCAGGACAGGTTTGGGAAAATTGCTTCTCAGTCGCCGGTTGCAGGCGAGAAGGCTATAAAAGGCAGCACAGTAGAAGTATCCCCTTATCAATATCGGCAGCCGTCGATAAGAACGAACATTTAATGACAGGCAGGGGCGAATCGGGCAGTGTGGTCAGCGCCTTCGTCCTACCCCTCCTCCCTTCGTCCTACCGTTCGTCCTTTTCCTCTGAAATGAAGGGCGTTCGTTCCGGGAGGTCATTTCTGTTTCCCGTGGAATTTCTTTATACTCTTTGCCTTCATCATCTGTAATCATTTTGAGGAGCGCTGTTGCAATATCCAGGGAGGTATAGTCATCTTTCAGGAGAGGTTCAATGAGGTGCTCATAGCGTTCAAGTCCGCCTTTGTCGAGAATAATCTTGACTCTGTCAAGAAAGGCCATTGTTTTTGTTTCTTCCACATCAACGAGCGTTGGTACAGGCCTGCGGACAATCTTGGTTCCGGCATAAGCTTCAATGTCTCTGAGTTTATAAATTTCTCTCCCCACTACGAAAGTAAATGCCTGACCTTTTTTTCCGGCGCGTGCCGTTCTTCCGATACGGTGTACATAATATTCGTCATCCTGAGGAATGTCATAATTAAAAACAGCTTCAATATTCTCTATGTCGATTCCTCTTGCTGCGACATCAGTGGCCACAAGGATTTCTGTATGACTGCGCTTAAACCTTTCCATGGCATGAATCCTCTGGGGCTGCGTCATATCGCCATGAATACCCTGAACGGGATATCCGCGTGCCTCAAGGTGCATAACCACTTCATCAACTCTTCTTTTCATGTTGCAGAAGACAAGAGAAGATTTAAAACCGTTCATATCAATGATGCGGCACAGTACATCAAGTTTTGTTGCCTCTTTTACTTCAATGTAGGACTGTTCTACGTTAGGAACAGTCAACTGTCTTGGAACAACCCTGACATACTCAGGCGACTGTTGATATTTTTTGGTCAGTTCTAAAATAGGCTTTGGCATTGTTGCTGAAAAAAGGAGCGTCTGCCGCTCAGTAGGAACACGGCTGAGTATTGTTTCAACATCATCAATGAAACCCATATTCAGCATTTCATCCGCTTCATCAAGAACAACCGTCTTTACAAAATCGAGCTTTAAAGTGCCTCTGTTGATATGATCTATGGTGCGGCCCGGTGTGCCGATAACAACGTGGGCGCCTGCTTTAAGGGTATGTATCTGACGTTCTATCGGCTGACCGCCGTATACTGATAATATTGTAATATCCTTTTTGTATTTGAGGGCCCTTTTCATTTCTTCTGCAACCTGGATAGCAAGTTCTCTTGTCGGACAGAGAATGATTGCCTGCACTTTTTTCATTTTCGGCTGTATAGACTCCAATATGGGCAGGCCGAATGCAAGCGTTTTTCCTGTCCCTGTCTGCGCCTGTCCGATAATATCTCTTCCCTCAATTATGAAAGGAATTGCCTGTGCCTGAATAGGTGTCATTTCTTCAAAACCGAGGTCCTGGATTGCTCTGCGCAACTCTTTTGATAATAAAAGTTCTTCAAACTTCTCTGCTGCCATAATAATTCCTTCTTTTTTTGTTTGATTTTGGCCGTGAATCAGAATATCCGTATTTGGTGAAAAGCGATGAAAAAAGCGAATAGATTGAATACACAACGAAAGTACTATAACACTTATCAACAGCTAATGCAAAGGTTATCATTTGCTGAATGTTGCCTGTTTTTAAAATATTACTTGCGTGACGGCTCTATCCGCTATATATTATTGAAATGGTATGGTGTAATTTTAAATTATTAAGCTGGAGGAGATAAATGAAAACAGTAAAAGATATTCTAAAACTTAAAACCTCAGACGTTTGGTCGGTTTCCCCGAAATCTACGGTTTTTGAAGCATTGACGATAATGGGAGAAAAAGAAATTGGTGCTTTGATGGTAATAGATGAGAATGGAGAAGTAGTCGGCATTATCACAGAGAGAGACTATGCCAGAAAGATTATCCTGAAAGGTAAGACCTCACGGGAGACTCCGGTTGAAGAGATTATGACCCCGAAATCGAATATGCGTACCGTAAAGCTTGACAACACTATTGACGACTGCATGGTTATTATAACCGGCAAACGCATCAGACACCTTCCGGTTTTTGAAGGTGATAAATTTTTGGGCCTCATATCCATCGGCGATGTTGTGAAAGGCAGAATGGCCGAACATGAGAAACTCATAGAACAGTTAAGCGATTATATAGCGGGAAAATACGTATAATAATGACGGAGGCTCCACAAACACAAATCTGTGAAGCCTCCGTCATTTCTTGTTTATGCCGAACCTGATAAATTTCAATGCCGTGGTTCTTACCGTTTAAATAGAAATTCCAGCCACAAGTGCGGCAGGTTTACTGCTTATTTTTTATTGATTGCAAAACAAACCAGGGAAACTACTTTTCAGGAACTGCCGCAGGCTCCTCTGCAGGTTCTTTGGACTGTCCGAAATCATCGGGCGGATAGTTTCTTAATGCAGACCCCATAAAGCTCATCCAGATAGGCAGGCAGACCCTGGCACCGCTTTCTCCTTTGCCGAGAGATGTTCTTGTGTCGAATCCTACCCATACGCCTGTTGCTATATGCGGTGAATAACCCATGAAAAGCGCGTCATAATAATTACTTGTAGTGCCGGTCTTTCCCGCGATGGGATAACCTATTTTTGTCGCCCCCTTTGCTGTTCCGTATTCAACAGGGCCCTTTAAAAGCAGATTCATTTTCTGGGCTATCTCTTCAGGGATAACCCTCTTCTTTTCAATTCCGTTCTCTTCAAGCACATTTCCATCTTCATCAACTATCTTCCTGATGAAAACAGGTTTTATCCTGTACCCTCCGTTTGCAAATGCGGAAAAACCCTTCACAAGGTCAAGGAGAGTCATATTTGATGAGCCTAATGCAATGGAAAGGTTATCAGGGATTTCAGCTTCAATCCCAAGATCGGCTATGGCTTCCTTAACAGCGCCTATGCCGACCTCTTCAAGAAGTCTGACGGCAGCGGCATTTTTTGAATATGCAACGGCGTCCTTTATGGTAATCTGACCTTCATATTTTCCATCATAATTTCTGGGTGTCCATGCTCCCCCCAGCCCTGAATGATAAGTCTTCGGTTCGTCAATGATTATTGAATCAGGTTCATAACCTTTCTTTAAGGCTGCCAGATAGATAAAGGGCTTGAAAGCGCTGCCGGACTGTACTCTTGCAGAAACAGCCCTGTTGTAGGGACTTTTGTCAAAACTCCGTCCCCCGACCATTGCGATCACATGCCCTGTATTTACATTCATGCTCAACAGCGCGCCTTCAACTTTCAGACTCCTGACAGGCTGGAAAATGTGGTTCTTCTTGTCCGGGATGCTATAAACTGCTTTTATTACATCTCCAGGCTTGTAAGGAAAAGTATCCATCGTAATAGTGCCCTTCTCATGCCCTATTAACACCTGATAACCATTTTTTATTCTTTCCGAAATTAAAACAGAATATGTTTTTCCGCCCAAAAAACCGGAGAACTTCAGATCTCTGTCGCTTGACCGCATAAAGTCATCCCATTTTTTTCTTTCCAGACGATAGAGCACAGAATAATCACCTTTCCGCTGTTCATAGAGATTCAGGCCTCTCTTTACCGCTTCTTCCGCAAATTTCTGAGACTGACTATCTACTGTTGCGAATATCTGAAGTTTTTTTCTTGAAAAAATACCTTTTCCGAATTTTCCTTCAACATACTGAAAGACAAAGTCCTTGAAATAAGTATCCGCGAATACACCGTCGTCTTCCCTGATATGAATCTTCTCGTCTAAAATCTCCTTCTTTCTCTTGCCGTCAATCATTTTCTTTTCAAACATCTGATCAATTACATATTCCTGCCTTGCCCGCGCATTTCCCGGATGCTTCTTTGGCGTATACCTTGAAGGCGCCTGTACTATTCCAGCCAGAAGGGCTGCCTCTGCCTGCGTAATTTCCCAAATATGCTTTCCGAAATAGACCTGTGAGGCGGCTTCGACTCCATAAACGCCATGCCCCATATAGACATTGTTCAGGTAGAGGTTGAGAATCTCTTTCTTGGTCAGGTAGTTTTCCAGTTTGTATGCAAGGATAGCCTCCCTCAATTTCCTTAATGCGCTTTTTTCAGGACCGAGAATGAGTGTCTTGATTACCTGTTGAGTAATTGTACTGCCGCCCTGAACAAGCTTCCCGTGTACAATGTTTTTCCAGAACGCCCTTGCAATGCCTTGAAACTCAATGCCCCCGTGTTTAAAAAAATCGGCATCCTCGGCAGCCAGAAAGGCATTTTTCACATGTTTCGGAATTTTATTATATGAAACAAATATTCTGTTATCAGGTACAACAAGGTATACAAGCTGATCGTTTGAACTATAGATGCTGCTTTCAGGCTTGTTGCGCAGATCTTTCAGGATATTTACGGATGGTATATCTTTAATTATATAAATGGCATAGCCTACAACCATAAAACATGCTGATATAACTACAAGTGAAATAAGGTAAAACTGCAATCGTTTTCTCAAAGTATGACAGCCCCTTTGGTAAAAAGTTTAACCGGCGGCTGTTCGCCCTTTGCTGCGTATATTGATTTGTTCATTATTTAAAATCCTTTTCATTATGAAAATTATTTTGCAGGTTCATCTTAACCGGCAATAAAATATTTTGTGTAAAGCTTACTTAAAATAAATTCTAAATGCTATGCATATTTTATGGGGGAAGTTTTATCTGTTGATCAGCAACATCTTACAGGATTTTTTAAGAGATTGTGCATGTAACAATAGCCTTTGCAATCAGTCGCCCTTCAATATTTTTTACATCAACATCAGATACCGCAATTTTTTTCCCTCTGTGAACAACCTTGCCTTCAGCATATATTTCAGAATCCTTAGCCGGTAAAAGAAAGTTTATCTTCATCTCAAGGGTAAGCGCTTTTTCATCTTTTTGCAGTGTAGTTATTACTGCGTTGATGCCTGCCGAATCTGCAAGGCTTGCAATAACCCCTCCGTGGAAACACCCGAAGGGATGGGAAAGGCAATTCTTATATTTCAGTGCAAGTTTTGCAAATCCGTCTCCGG
Source organism: uncultured Syntrophorhabdaceae bacterium (assembly GCA_964532465.1). GTDB lineage: Bacteria > Desulfobacterota > Syntrophorhabdia > Syntrophorhabdales > Syntrophorhabdaceae > JAPLKB01. Next base: position 93,620 of record CAZHHX010000010.1, read on the forward strand.
TCTCAATAATTTCAATGCCGATATGTTGATAAAAAGGAGTGTTTTCTGCCAGTTCTGCCAGCTCATGCGTATTCATATCTATTGTATAAAAATCTATACCAATGTTTACATATTAGCAAGATATTTGTTGCCCTGCGGCTTAACACTTCGGGACCTGCTTAGAGATGGTTTCTTATGTTCTTGTCTTGTATTCCATGTCCTGAAGCTTGCCGCAAGGCAGTCCATTCAAAAAAACCGGCTATCATTTTGCCGTTTTTTCAACTATAATCTTGTCTTGAAGGTTCTGCTTATCCAGCCGCCAATTGAAGATTTTTACCATACAAAAATAAGGACATACCCCCTGCAGCTTCTGTATCTTGCGACAAGGATAAAAGACATCTGTCATGTGTCTGTCATTGATTTCAGGACAAACATGAAATCAATGACAATATCGGAACAATCTTTTCCTGAATTAAAGGAATACTACAGAGACGGCATCCGTACGCCTTTTTCAATGTTCAGTAAATACTACCGATTCGGCGCCGACAAGAAAGAGATAAAAAAGGCCATTTCTGACAGCAACCCCGATATTGTTGCTGTATCGTCTTTGTTTACAACATATTCTATGGAGGCGCAAGAGATTGCAGGGCTTGCCAAAGAGGTGAACAGAGACATTGTTGTCGTCATGGGCGGAACCCATCCCACGGTCTTCCCGGAGATTGTACTTAATAATCGAGATGTTGATTATATTGTCAGAGGAGAAGGGGAAACACCTCTGTTTCAATTGATTCAAATGTTGCAATCCGGAAGTAAAGACAGGATAGATGAAATTCCCGGGGTTTGCTTTATGAAAGGGGACAACATTAGACATATTTCGGATATATATATTGAAGATAATATTGACATGATCCCGGACAGAAGTTTTTTGCGACCGGAAAACTACCGGATTGGCAAAAAAAACTACACCTTTTTTCTGACTTCAAGAGGTTGCCCCTTTAGTTGTTCATTCTGCGGAAAACCGCCTGTTCCATACAGGAGAAGGAGTCTTGCAAACATTGAAAAAGAGATAGAAGAATGCATAAATCTGAACATTCAGGCTATTGATTTTGAAGATGATATGCTCACATACGATAGGAAATTCTTTAACAATATTCTGGATATGTTGAAAGGTAGGGGCGTTACCCTTTCTGCCATGAACGGAATCTATGCCGAGACGCTGAATAAAGAAACGCTTGAAAAAATGTATGACGCGGGGTTCAGAAGACTTAACTTTTCCTTAGTAGACATAAGCTCAACTGTTATGAGAAAACAAAAAAGGCACTTGCCGGCGAAATTTCTCCAGCTTTTGCCCTACCTTGAAAGTTCCCCATTTCTTGTTGAGATTCATTTCATTATAGGACTTCCGGAGCAGACCACGGAGGATGTGATTGAAACTCTCATCTTTCTTATGTGTAAAAGGCTGCTGCCGGGACCGAGCATCTTTTATTTCGCACCGGGCAGCCCCATGTTCGATAAGAATTTCAACGGTAATCCGGAAGAACACCTGAAATCTATGAGGTCAAGTTCTATGACAGAAGTAAATCCGTTATTTCCGAGAAATGTTATTTATACCTTTATGAAGCTTACAAGATTCATAAACTTTGTAAAACACTGTCTTGATAAAGAACCTTCTTTGGAAAAGCTGACCGACATCCCCGCATTACTTTCCAAAGAAAAAGAAGATATTAACAGACAAATTTTTTCCACACTTTTACTTGAAAAAAGATTGATCCATTATGAAATAGAAAAAAAACGGTTTGCCGATGAGCCGCAAAACAAAGAAATTATCAGTGAATTTTTCAGAAAGGCAGACAATACTGTAATCAGAGGTTTCAAGACGATGAACTCCCTTGTTGTTGATGTATAAGAATATATACAGGGATGCTTATTGTAATCCGTTGACAATTCTAAAGCTCATTATTATAATTGAAAACAGAAGATAAAACAGGCCATGAAAGAATACCCCAATGTTTTTTTGAATATCATATTTCCCTTTGCATCTTCCTTTTTCATGATGATAAACTTTTTCAAAACCATAAAAATAGTAAGGAGACAGTGAATGAAAATAATTGTAAACACAGTTGCTGCAGTAATTCTCTGTTTAAGCATGACAATATCTTTCTGTTCCGGAGCTGCGACGATGACCAATGATGATGTGATCAAACTTGTCAGGGCTGGTATGGCCGAAGCATTGATAATATCAGCCATTGACGGGTCGGATCCACTCTTTGACACCTCAGCCGACGCCCTGATCAAGCTCAAAGCTGCCGGGGTAAGCGACGCCATCATTAACAAAATAATTATAAAAAAACCCGCTCCGGCAGTCCAGCCCCTTCAGACAGGCAAAGATGCGGCTTGCAGGCTTGCCACCTCTGAAAACTTACAGGCTGTCATTGACGGTGATAAACAGATTAATCTCAGTTACCGTCAGGCTGACATTGACGAAGATATCAGCGCCGGCAGCACCATAGCCAGTTTCTTCACCCTCGGTGTTGCTCCCGAGAAAGGTACAGTGTCTGCCCGTATCTCCGGCAGCACGGCTTCTAATCGCGTAAAATCAAAAATCCCCGTTTTTCCCGATCTGGCAACCTTTGAAGGTCAGTCCACAGATGATGTCTTTGTTCTTGTAAAACTTGAAGTTAAGGGGGATGACCGTATTCTTATTATCGGCGAATCGTCGGCATCACTTTTTGGCGGTTACAAAGGCCGCGCAAAATTCAGGGACGGGACTAAAATACCCCTTAAGCTGGAGAAGGTGCAAAGCAATTGCACATACAAAGGCGAGGTTATGAATATTTATCGCGGCATGCCGTCATTCCCGCTTATGCCGGGTGAATATGCTCTCCTTTACGGGGAAAGTTTCTTTGACTTCGGCGTTGATCCGTAATGTTCCGATGACTCTGCCAACGGGGCCTCTTGCAAAAGTATTGCAAGTGCTTTTTTCTGTCATTCCCGCGAATACC
>CAZHHX010000011.1:0-94674 GCA_964532465.1 uncultured Syntrophorhabdaceae bacterium
ATGTGATTACAAAAGGTTGCCAAAACATAAGGTTAAAAACTCAGGAAACTCCAGTTATTACATTAACCTCAGATGGAACGCCATCAGGAAAGGTTACAGTGCCGCTCTTTTCTTTTACAACATGATAGTTTGTTATAATGTAACCGCTTTCATCAATCACAAAGCCGGAACCCTGGGCATTGCCGAACCGGACAGTTACAACTGCCGGTTTTATGCTTTTAATGATTTTGGATATATTTGCTTCATGGGATTTAAACAGACTTTCCCTGAAAAAAAATGCTACGGCAAGGAGAATGAAAAGCATTACTGAAATTCCGGCCCAAAGCCCTATTGATGGCTTTGTTTCCAATGATTCATTTTTTTTGTTAGGAGGGACAGTCTGTTGTCTTTCAATTATTTTTTCATGAGAAGATGATAAATAGTTTCTTAAACCTTCATAGGCAAGATTTATTTCCTTTAATCTTTCCCAATTTCCATTCTGCAATTCAGGATTCTTGATAAGATCTTTATAAGCCTTCTCAACTTCTTTTTCTGTTGAACCTGCTTGAATTCCAAGAATATTATAATATTTCAGCAATAAATCATCCATCATGATCCATCCTTAATTATTGTATTGTATTTTATTTTATCCTATGTAGAATTTTTGTCAAATTATTTATTCAACAAAAATAACAATTTCTTCTCCGTCTGATTATGAATCTGCAAACTATAGTAAAATAAGAAAACAACACAGATATTAGCTGCCATAATATAATATATAAAAAGAGTGTTGATATGACCACTGACAGGCTTACGCTTTACGCCGGGTAAAACCTGATAAAGGCCGATGAGCCCTGGTGGTGAAGAGGTGAAGCATGGAGAATGCAATATCCTTGCTGCCGGCATTTTCCCGGCAGCAGATTGTTGAACTCAAAATATTGGATTTAAATAAGATCATAACCAACAGTGAAAAAATACTTCAATGGCTCTCCGGCCTTACCGCGACCGCTATCTTTGTGACATTGCTCTTGCGTGCGGCATCCATAGCCGCTATAACACGGCCGTGTTCAACAGCCTTATCGGCGTTTATTACAACCGATATTTCTGCGGTACGATTTCCCATTGCAGCAAGACGTGATTGTATCTCTGTCGGAGAGCTTATTTCATCCTTGTCAAAATACAGCTTGCCTTCTTTCGTGAGCGTCAACGTGACAATCTGTTTTATGTCATCTCTGGCGGTTGTGGCATGAGGCAGGTTAACCTGGAGCCCCCGTTGCATGGTCATGGTGAGAGTCGCTACCATAAAAAAAACTAAGAGAAAAAACATAGTATCGATCATGGGAATGATCTCTATGCGGGCTTTCTTTTTTGTTTTGCGGGGGAGCCTCATTGCGCCTGCTTTTTCGAAGCGGCATTGAGAGCAAGCTCCAGTCTGGTGGCATAAGTTTCGATAACATCAGATTCCCGTTCGATCTTGTTGAGAAAGTAGTTGTATGGTATGAGAGTGACAGCGGCAACGGTGATGCCTGCTGCTGTGGCGATAAGCGCTTCAGCGACTCCTCCTGTTACCGCGTGGGGTTGCCCCAGGCCTGTTGTGGCCATAATATTGAAAGAGCCTATCATTCCGATGATGGTGCCCAAAAGACCCAGAAGCGGTGAAAGGGTGATAATGGTATCGAGAGCTACTAACCCACGCTTCATCAGGGAAAGCTCGGCAATTCCTGCCGCCTCCATGGCGCCGGCAGGTTCAGATTGGTGTGTAATGCCCACCGACAAAATTCTCATTAGCGGCAACACCAGGGTTCCTGAAATACCGGCTGTCTCATCTATTATGCTGTGTGCTTCATCTATGCGGCCTTTGCGAACGAGACCGATTACTTCTTCAGCCCTGTGAGCAGCACTAATGCGTTTGAAAAATATGAATCTATCAATGATGATTGTTACGGCCACAACCGAACAGACAGCAAGCGGGATCATCATCCACCCGCCTTTGACAAGCATGTACCACACTGTATTCTCCTTCCCCGGCCCCTTTATTAAGGAGCCTGTTAATATTAATCTGTTAAATACCGCAGCCGGACAATCTCAGAACAGGCAAAACCATTGTACTTTGATGTTGCTTTCTGTAATTGTTATTCCGGCTGTGTCATGATTTTAATCGTCGAGGCTGAAAGTAACGGGCCACATAGCCAGCACAGCAAAGGACACACCATTTTTCCGCGCTGGGAGGAATTTCGATCTTCGGGCTGCGTCTATAACAGCAGAAGCAAAGATCTGATCGGTAGCTTCTTTTACTTCAGTCTTAATAAGGTTTCCTTTTTCATCTATAGTAAGTTTCAGGACGACTTTTCCTTTTTTTCTAAGCTTTAGAGCGGCGTAAGGATAAACGGGTTTCTCCTGGTAGACCCACTGAGGTCCGTCTCCAGCTCCGAAACGAGCTTCAACGGGGCCTGTGCCCCCTCCTCCGCCTCCAAGGCCTTGCCGGCCCAGCCCTGCACCTGATCCTCCTGGTTCTCCGGCAGACCCGGAGAGAGTTGCCCCTGTTCCTGTTGCGCCAACAATTGCCACACCGCCGGAGCCAGGTCCCACCTGGGCCACCTCTTTTTTTGAACCGATATCAGGAGAAACTACTTTCTGCACTTGTTCGGCAGTTTTTTTCCCTTCGGGTCGTGCTGGCGGCGGACTCTTAACTTTTTCTATCTTAGGCGGCTGAAAGGGTCGCAATACAGGGGGTTTAACGGGTTTTACCATTGGGACCGGTTCAGGTATGACGGAAATTTCAATTGCTCTGTTCTCATTACTATGGTAGCCGCTGAGTTTTGATATGGGAATAGATAAAATTGCCAGATGGATCGCCACTGCAACGAGGAGATACTTCCTCCATTGAGGATGATGTGCCAGAGAGGGTGTTAAAAAGTCCAGTTCTGATGAAACCATATCAGACATAGATCGCATCCCGGTATTTTTCTGTAAAGATGCTTTGGCAGAGATTGTAATAAAAACCTGTATTCACTGCCTTTATTTCCCTTTCCCTTTTTTTACATTATCCATAGAAATGATCTCTATTTTATTTACTGCTTTCACATCCCTGTCGGCTGCCAGGTCATCAGGGGGAAGCAGGAGGAATTTACCATTGTCTTTCAACGGTTTCTGGCTGATTTTGTCTGCCATAATAATTCTTTCGCCGCCTGGCGCAAAAAATACCTCTCCATATGAAAAAGTTGCCTGGTAGCCATCCGGAGAGGAAATAAGAAATACGGTATCTGTTTCTGGACCAACATCTGCTTTCTTGAGCAGTTCGCGGAGGCTGACACCGGTAAACTGTTTCAATCCGTGATATCCTCTTCCGTCGCCCACTTCTTTTGCGAGTATCTCGATATGAGGGTAAGCGCTCAAATCTGTAATTTCCAGGGATTTGCCTTTAGTATTAACAATAGTGAAACCTGGCGAAAAAAGTGTCTCCATTTTTTTCTTTGGTTTGTCTTTTTTCAGATCGACAACCTCAATTTGTGAAATATCATCAATGCTCCGGTCGGTGAAAAAGTCATTTGCCACAACCAGCTTCGGGAAACCTATTTTTCGTTTGAGCTTGTTAAGCGCGGATTCATAGAAGCTTGACTGATGACATTCTCCGCAATTAGTGTGATGAGGCATAACAGGGGTTGCCGAGACTGCAACAATGATATCGGAAGGGTTTTTATAGAAAACCTCACCCCAGGAAAGGGTAACGGCCTTACCTGTTCTGTCCCTGACTACGATGGCAAGATCTAAAGGTTTTTTGAAGAGTGCTCCCGTCTTTTCGATGTATGCCATTTCAAGAAGTGTTTTCAGGGGGACGCCGCTGTATGTAAATACGCCGTTGTAATTCTTGTCGCGAGTGATCTCGGCAAGCCTTACTGTAACGGATTGAAATCTGGCGAGGTCATCGGCGCTGAAACTAAGCGGCTGTTTGACTGCGCCGCTAATGGTCAGAACAACAGAAGGAGAAGCTGTAGCAACAATGGCCCAGATGGCGCAGAAACAGATAATCAGAAGAAACATTTTTTTCATAGTCGAGTATTCTCCTTAATATATTTCATTATGTCCTAATAGATACTTTGGAAATATTAAGGTAGCATTTAAATAAGTATTTAAGTACAATAAATAACCTTAATAATACATAAATAACTATTAGGTCTTATAACTAACAATATATACCTCATTTAAAGCTTCTATGCAAGACTATCTTAAAATCAAATAATGCCACAATAAGATGTGTGTATGTCTTGCAATATACTTATATTATATAACTATTATACTATTTAATTAATTAAATGAGAGAAAAAAGGATATAATGAAGTATGTGCTTATTTTAATGTATTTATCATTAATGTATTAATTGGTTATTTAATGTAATAAATGTAAATAAATAACCATTATAAGAATTGATTTATCCATTATCAGATGCTATATTTACAGGTTGCGCGCACAGTTACTGGAGTAGGCAAAGCTTTTCGAGGTACGAAATCTTTGGATAAAGCCATAGGGTACCGGCATGGCGTCGGGTTTGAAGGATTGGGGTCTTTGCATGAAGTTAAGAACAATTTTGATATTATCGGTTGTTGCTGGATGTCTCGCACTGCTTTCTGTGTTCCCCGGCATAATACACCCGAAAACAGGGAAGGGGACCGTAGAGGTAACGGATCAAATGGGACGACGCATAGTCGTTCCTAAGAGCGTGACCAGGATCGCGGCCTTCCATCATATGGGGAGCAAGATCGTCTATGCACTTGGCGCCAAGAACATGCTCGTCGGTCAGGCATTCTTTCGTAATGAAGGAGAGGCAATAGCACGCATGGATCCTGCCTTCGCCGGAAAGCCTCAATTGTTGCAGGGCCACACAGTGAACAATGAGGCAATACTTGCCCTTAAACCTGATTTGGCTATTGTCTATGCGTCTTTCGATGCCTCCGAGGTCAAACGTCTGGAAAATGCCGGTATCATAGTCGTTGCTATAAAAGGCGAGACCTTCACGGAAAGTTTTGAAAGCGTTAGGCTCGTGGGAAGAATTCTCGGCCGCGAAAAGGAGGCAGAGGACTATATTGCGGCCAGTGAGCGGCTCCTCAATCTGACGAAGATGAGGCTTGAGCGTATTCCTGCTGAAAAGAAACTGAAGGTCATGTTTTCCGGTCCCAGGAACATGTATACTGTTGCAACAGGCGAGATGCTCCAATCGAGGGTGCTTGAAGCAGCCGGAGCGTACAATGTGGCTCAGGGTCTGAAAGGTTTCTGGGCTGCTGTATCTCCTGAACAGATTGTTGCCTGGAATCCGGATGTGATTTTTCTGGGTTCCGGTCTTGATAGCTACGGAGTAACGGAAATGTTTTCCAATGCTCAGTTGCAGGGTATTAAAGCTGTGCAGAGCAAACGCATACATGTTTTTCCATCGAACGTAGGCTGGTGGGATTACCCCGCGCCTCATTGTGTGCTTGGTACTGTATGGGCGGCAAAAACACTTTACCCTGAGCAATTTGCCGACATAGACATAAAAGATACTGCCGACGAATTCTACAAGAAATACATGAGTTATACCTTTACATCCATGGGAGGAAAGCTATAGACCCTCTTTGTTTATGGTCCCGATGCGGATATGGATGCAATGAAAAGCCTTAAGAAACATCTCCCTTGGATTATCTTTGTAGCTGCCCTCTTTTGGTCTCTTAGTTTGGGCCGTTATGCCATGGGTCCCATTGAAGTCATGAAGCTTCTTGCTGCCCGAATGGGACTGGAACACTTTGTCGGGTATCAGTCACCGGAGATGCAGCTTGTATTCTTCAATATCCGTCTTCCGAGAATCCTCATGAGTATTGCTGTCGGAAGCGGTATCTCGTTGGCAGGCGTCGTCTTTCAGGCCCTTTTCCGTAATCCCCTTGCAGCGCCGGACATTTTAGGGGTTACAGCAGGAGGCTGTTTTGGAGCAGCCCTATCAATCATGCTTTTTACACACCTTGCGCTGGGTGTACAAAGTTCGGCTTTTATTTTTGCCATATCGGCTGTTTCTATCGCTTATGTTATCGCAAGCCGTAGTTGGGATAAATCATCTTCAGTGCTTGTCATATCAGGGGTAGTGGTATCGGCTGTTTTTCAGGCAGGGCTTTCCATGCTCATGTACTTTGCCGAGCCATATGATCAATTAGCAAAAATAGTCTTCTGGACTATGGGCAGCTTCCATATTGTCTCATGGGCGCAGGTCAAGACCACGCTCCCCCTGGTTGCAGCCGGGTCGTGCCTGCTTACGGTGTTCGGCTGGCGACTCAACATAATGACTCAGAACGAGGAAGACGCTTTGTCGCTCGGTGTGGATGTCTATAAATGGCGACTCTTTTATGTTGTCGTCAGCACCATCATGGTTGCCTCTTCCGTAGCGGCTGTGGGCTCTATCAGTTGGGTAGGACTTATCATTCCTCATATAGCCCGTTATCTTGTCGGCGCCGATCATAAAAGACTGGTCCCGGCTACAGCAGTCCTTGGAGGAACTTTTCTTCTTATTATGGATACTATTTCTCGTACGATTTCTGCCTCAGAAATCCCCATTAGTATCGTAACATCAATATTCGGAGCGCCTTTTCTGGGCTACCTGCTTATGAGTAAAAAAGGAGGATTAAACGCCGGTGAGCGTGCAAGTTGAAAAACTGACAGCAGGCTACGGGGAAGAGCCGGTGCTCATGGATATCGCTTTGGCGGTCCGGGAGGGGTGTCTTTGCGGGCTTATCGGACGGAACGGATCGGGTAAGACTACTCTTATGCGTTGCATTAATGCCATTCTCAAGCCTCTTCAAGGCAGAGTTATTGTTTCAGGCAAAGAGATCAACAAACTCAGTAGGGACAAAGTTGCCCGCTTGATAAGCGTTGTGCCTCAGGGAAGTTATTCTCCATTCCCTTTTTCCTCACTTGAGATGATCCTTATGGGCGGAACATCACGCCTGTGTTCATGGCAGTCACCGGGAGATAATGAGAAGGACAGTGCATGGAAGGTCTGTGAAGATGTGGGGATCACGGCATTTGCTTATACCCCATTTAACCATCTTTCCGGAGGACAGAAACAACTCGTGATGCTTGCCAGAGCCCTTTATCAGGATGCACCGATAATGCTACTTGATGAACCCAACTCGCATCTTGATTTCTGTAATCAGCACAGAATGATGGGCCTTGTCCATGAGATTGTAAAAAAAAAGAATAAAACGGCTCTCATTACTCTTCACGATCCGAACCTGGCGCTCCACTATTGCGACGAGGTGGTTATGTTGAAAGAAGGACGTGTCGTAGTTTCAGGCATAACAGAAGATGTGATAAACGGCGAATATCTGGAAATGGCATTGGGAGAAAATGTCAAAAGGGACACCACAATGAGCGGGCTTACCGTTGTGGTTCCAAAAAATGTACCCGCTCAGAGATAGATCAGGAGGAAGGAATATGCGTTGCAACTATTGTGAATGGCGCTGTGAGCTTGGGAACAACAGGCTGGGCGTGTGCAAAATGTATGTTGAGGATGATGACGGCATAAAGGAACGTTTCCCGAACAAATGGTGTACTTGCGGTATATCCAGAATAGAATCCATACCTTTCTACCATGCCTATCCGGGGAGCCGCAGCCTCACTGTGGGAACCAGCGGTTGTAATTTCAACTGTAAGTACTGCTCCAACGGATTCATTGCTAAAGAGGATCCTGAGCTTCTGCAAGACAGAATGCTGGAATACTCCCCGAAGGAACTCATAGGAATGGCTAAAAAACTGGGATGTCACAATATTGTTTTTAACGTCAACGAGCCTACAGTTTCTCTTCCTACAATGATTGAGGTTGGAAAAGAAGCAAAGGCGCAGAGCATCCCTATGGGTTGCCTGACTAATGGATACACGACAGAAGAGGCCACGGAACTGCTATGCTCTGTCTTCTCATTCTTCAATATCGGCCTGAAGGGACTTTCGGAACGGTTCAACAAAAATTATATCGGCATCCCTTCTGTAGAGCCTGTGCTCCGCACAATTAAGAGGCTTGCCAAAACGGCCCATATAGAGATTGTAACACCGGTTATCCAATCAGCAAATGATGATGAGCTTGACGCCATATCGGATTTTATCGCCGGTATAGACTCCGAAATCCCCTGGCATGTTTTTCGGCTGCTCCCGGAGCACGATATGAAAGAGGCCGAGTATCCCAATATTGATATTATCAATAATGCACTGAAAATTGCGCGGACCGAACTGGCCCATGTCTATTTCCATAACTTTGTCGGCTCCGATTGGGTCAATACTCTCTGTCCTGACTGCAAATCTGTTGTTATTGAACGTTTCAGTCTCGGTTGCGGAGGAGACAAGCTTCATCGCTTCCTCTGTCACGATAAGCATTGCCCTGAATGCAGGCGCGAAATAAGACTCCTGGGAAAAAAGACGGAATGGAACAGTATGGAGGTGCAAGCATGAGTGTGGCAATTATCGATGCAAGAGAATGGCAGAACATTTTTGATCTCCGGACCGGAGCTAAAGCGGAAGCAGACGGTCAAGTAGTGGAGATGGTGCGAGGCGTTCTGGGGGTACATCCTTATCCGGGAGATACGGACCCAGGAAGTAATAAATGGGTAAGCGATGTTGCCCTTGATCTCATAGAGCAATACTGTCCCCATCTTGTATTCCTGGCCTATGCCGGGCAGTATTTTACAAGCCGCTATACGCCGATGACCGGCGAGGAACGGGCAAAAATGCTTGCTGCCGTTTTTTCCGAAGTGAACCGGTTCATCGCAGAATCGGGTTTTACGCCGATCATTATAGGAACAGGCACCATGACGGATTTTGTGGATTTTATTGACGTAAGCAGACTTGACGGCCTGGCTCTGTCCACACATTGGTCGGCCAGATATGCCGGTCTGCACAATCCCAGCATCTCCGATCTCATATTTTTGGAAAAACATCCTAATATCGAAAGAATTGTGAACAAAAATGAACTGTTGAATCTTTTTAACGCATCTCCAGGCGAGGCATTACGTGTGCCGGAGCATCTTTTGCTTGCAAAGGAAGGCTGTGTTTATAAGACATCAAGCGGTACACCGCGTAAGGCTCTCATGGTTCCTGCCAACAGTTTTCATATTCCTGTGTCTTGCCCCGCGGGAAGTCCGAATGAAATAACGGATATTCGAGGCATTGTCGATGAGGGACTGAAGAAGGATAAAGTGGCTGTTATCATTCTTGAAGGGATTGGAATGGAGGATTTTCCCTGGCCTCACTCCTGTTGTGCAAATGGACAGGGCTGGTACTATTATGAACCCGGCGAAGCTCAATATCTTACTATCATGACCGGTGAACACAGGGTCTTTGACTACCCCACAGGATACAAATACTTTGAAGAGGATCAGGAGAGCAAAGAATATCCTTTCTCAGGTTACTTTACTTCATTGCCGGAAGGTACGCCGGCAAGCAAATTCTCCGGCAGGAGCATTGCCGTGGGGAACAAGAGCATGTTTATGCATATGGTTACCGGAGCAGACCTATCTGTAGAGTGTTTTGCGCGGAATCTCTATAACCAGGGCACCATGGGGGTTGTCCATCGGGAGGACAAAGTGTAGCCGTTAAAAAGTGTGCAGACAGGGCCTGCAATCCATGAGCCACCCGGCAGGTTTTTGTCGGGCAATTCTACTGTAAATTTATGTCTAAACTGAATTTATAAAGAATCTTCTCAAGCTTATTCAAGGATTTTCGATATTCATGGATATTTGCAGAGTTATAGCATTCCTTGAGGGCGTCACGTTTTTGTTCCATTTCCCCGGAGCGATTTTTTACCTTAACCACTTGCCCATCTTTCAGGGTTATATCCAAAACCGTTCTGAAAGCAAGGGCTTTCTGATAACCCATGTTAATATACGGCTCCTTGATAAATCCCTTGGCAAGTCTTATTTTCCCATTGAAATTGATTGCCTCGTTCAGGTCATTGAAAGCAGCTTGGCAGGAACTTGTAGAAGGCGCTGTTCCTCCGATAGATTTGTAATTTTCATTTTCTCCTATATGGATTATCCCCCTGAAATATAATGTGTCCATGGTAAGTCCATATATGGCACATAAATTTCGATGGCAAGAAACATGCGGCTCAGACTGCCACGCTCCTAATTGCTCAGGAGACACAAGATCGTCTCCAGCCCGGCCGATGAGAACATACCGATCATTATTAATCAGGAATATATAAAAAATCTGTGCCGCCACGGTTTCTCCTTATTGATTATGTTATTTTATTAAAATATGAATAAATCATTCCCCTGCTTTCTGAAATTACATTTCTATAGAATCAGATATTTGTTTTTGCATATAACAATAAGAACTCTGAGTATCAGATATATCCATTTTGGTAAATTCATATTTGTTAATATTTATCTTAAATAGTGTGTATATGTTTCTATTTGTTACTATTAGTTATTATCATGTCAATATTAAAAATACAAGATAAAATTTCCTGTTCAGAATTGTTGACACAGTGTGGGCAGACTTTTTAAGAAACTGTTTCTAAAAAAGTCAGACTCCCCGTATAATCAATACTGACGGGGATTTTAACCTCGAATGTTTATTTTCTAACACTGTGTTAGAAACTTATTTCATCGAGATTATGAAATTTGTCGGGAGTGGAGAATTTGTGCAAGGCACATGGCGAAAAGAAATATCTCGCTGCTTCCGTGTCCCCAGAGGAATACTCCCATCGGGACAGGTGCAGACCCTTTTTTCTTTTACCGCCTCAATAACCTGTCAGCAGGGATCGGCAGCACTGTTACTCTTTGAAAAAGAGAAAAAACATGTTTTTCACAGCCTGTATTCAATGTGAATACACAATAACTCTTTGCTCTAAAGCTAAGCCAGAATTGGGTTTACAGAGTATTAGCTTTTTGCTGCAACAGTTGTAGCAAAGGCTACAGATACAGTGTCGTTAGTTTATTCAATCGCTAAATGTAACCTTATTGCCTTTTCTGTTTCTTCAATCCTCTCTTCCGGGAGTGTGCTTATATACCTCTTCAGCCGTCCCTTATCTACAGCCCTCATTTGGGGTATCTTGAGTTTCGAATCAACATCAAGTCCACTTTCCTCTTTGCCTACAAAAACATCGAAGGGATATATTTTTTCTACTTTTGAAGAAAATGGGATAACCGTTATTGTTTTTAAATATTTATTTGCCTCATCACAGGAAATGATGACGGCAGGCCTTATTTTTCTTATTTCTGCGCCAACAGAGTGCTCAAAATCTACAAGATAAATGTCTCCGCGCTTCACTACTCTAACCCATCCTTGAGGGTGTCTTCCCACTCCTTATATACTTCGTAATCCTCTTCCGCTGCTTCTTTATATGCAGCTTCAAGTTGTTTTCTGAATTTATTTTTTTCTTCAGCCGATTGTTTCTCTCTTATAGCTTCGGCAATGAATGCCGATTTATTCTTAATTTTGCGAAGGCTCTCCCCGATCTCTACCGGTAATGTTATATTCAATCTTACTGTATCCATATACACCTCCTATCTGTATAAGAATACACCATCACAAAGTGATATTCAATACACAACACAAATCTTATTTTTATTACAATCAGTGGGGTGGCCATCTCTATGAGAAAAAGTACGTTATGGCGATATAGCTTAGTTGCATCTTCTCCGGTGGAATGGGTTATGATGCATCCATTTACCATGGCGATATGTCTGCCGGGTTATAAATTATTATTAACATGTGGGCCTCTTGCAAAAGTATTGCAAGAGCTTTTTTCTGTCATTCCCGCGAATACCCTGAAGGGCACAAGCACGGGAATCCAGTAAATTCGAGGACTTCTGGACTCCGGCTTTCGCCGGAGTGACGGTATTTTATAGTTTTGCAAGAGGCCCATGTTATAAAAGTATATTTAGCGAATTAAAATACATCAATACACTATATAGGTACTATTAGATGAGAATAATGACTGTTATTAACCAATAATAACTAATATGTAAGATGAAATTATTGATTTGCCTATTTGGCTGTGTTAAATTCAAAAATTATTTCAGGAGGAGGTAAATATGGAAAAAACAAAGCTTGTTACAAGAAATCGTCGGACTTCTCTTACGCTTTTCTGTGTCTTCATCATTACTGTGATTTTAGGTTTTTATACTCACGGATTTTGCCAGGAATACAGACAGATTGTTATTGCTACAGGGAGCCCTTTTGAACTGGGTCTTGTCGATGAGTTTGCCAGGGCCTTTCAACAAAAATACGGCGGGACCGTTCGTTGTATCAAGACACCAACGGGCCCAGGCCTTGATCTGGGAAGGCATGGCCTTACACACATAACCATGGGACACGAAAAAGAGGCAACAGCCAGATTTGCCAAGGAAGGTTATGCGGCAAAAAGGGTTGACCTCATGCACAATTTTACTGTTGTCGTAGGCCCTTCCAGTGATCCGGCAAAAATTGCAGGACTTACTGATCTCAAAGAAGTACACAAGAGAATTGCCATGGCAAAGGCCCACTACCTTTCTCGTGGTGATGGCGGCGGGATGAACATCCTGGAGATCAAACTGTGGAAGGACCTCAACATAAAACCTGATGGTGAGAAATGGTATCAGGTAAGCAGAAAATTCATGCTTGATTCGCTCCTTGATGCCGACAAAAACGGGCAGTACCATATGCTCGATTCGTCGACATGGACCCTCCACAAAATGAAGACAAAAAACCTTAAGCTTCTTGTTAAGGGCCCGGCCAATGAATATGAAATGTGTCTTGTAAACGCCGCAAAACATCCAAACTTGCAGTACAATAAAGATATGGCTGAGAAGTTTTATGAATTCCTTATCGGCAATGAAGGCCAGAAAATCATTGCGGAATTCGGAGTGAAAAAATTCGGTGAACCGATTTATTATCCCACAACAATCAAAAACCCTGAGTAAGTTTTTTGTAGGGAGGCATCTGTTTAATATAGTCGGAGACTAATTTGACAAAAAAGGAATAGAACGGGCTGAAATAAAAGTGGCTGTAACAAACGAAGCATTAACTTCGTATTGGAATAAATTAGGATAATGGACGCATTCCGATTATTGTAACAGACACTAAGATGATCCGTGACTGAATACTTTTCTGTGATATTCGGAGACTTTTCGAACCGCTCGCAGAGATACTGTGTCTTTCTCAGGTTAAATATTTGTTCCAGCAATGAGGGGCCTATCTTTTTCAAGTCAATATTCTCCTCTGTACGCTCCTATGAAATTGCGCATAGTCTCTATCATGAACAATTCTACATCATTTCATAGATTAATCGGTTGTTTGCATCTTCCATTCTTACAGGCCTTATGAAGATTTTATTCATTTTTACTCTCAAAACTTAATTAATACCAAAACAGCACGCAAGAAGCGCCGTCGGTTTAATATAGTAATCAGCGAGAGGCTTGATTTTAAGCCGATTAGCTGCATGATATGGTCATTCATCAGACGGGAGTTTTCTTGCATAGAGCCAGCTTTCTATTGCCGGAATAACTATGAGAAGGGGAACGCAGAGAAGCATAATAACTTGGATTGTTTTATTGCCGTGGAGTGGGAAAAAGAGAATAGTGGCGCTAATGACGATAATGACAATAGACCAGAATACCATCCTGCCTGCACCGTATTTGTTGATCTTGTACCAGTTTTCAGTTGACTCGAATGATTTTTTGAAGCGTATCCCATACCATTGGTTCATGCTGATTTTATTTCTTAGCAAAGGAATACAAAAAGCTATGATTAAAGCACCGGCAACCATGTTTAAAATGGCAGGTATTACAATTCCTGTTTCCATATTGGCTACCTCCTTTCAGTGTATCTATATACATACAGATATACTGCCCACTGATCATTTGCATCCACTGTGGATGCAAAAAAGGTCCACCGGCTCAAACCAAAGCCTGTATTGGGTTTACAGATATTTTATGTTTTACACCAACAGTTGGTGTAAAAGTTTCTGATATGCTCCCTGAATAACAGAAAAATAACAAATTATACACCTCCTATATAAATCAGTCCCAGAAACTCTTTCCCCTCTTTTGCGACTGTCGACAAAAGATCAGCCAACCGGGTTTTTACAAGATGCTTTTCGTGTGATATTCCTGCCTTGTATACGATAGTCACTACAGTTGTCGCAGGAAAATATTTTTTGAGCAACGGTTCAAGATCCTTTAACTCCTTGAGTCCCATAAAAATTGCCATCGTGTCGCCTGTCTCTGCCACTGCCTTAAGTGTGCTTTCATTTTCCTTTAGAGCCCAGGGCGTTGTAAGCACTATCGACTTCTTGTTGGAGACAATGTTCTTTCCCATCATTGCATTGGCAGCACTGAAAGAATTAATCCCTGTTACCACCTCGATCTGTCCGGCAAATTCGGGGAGAAGCCAGTTTTCCCATCCGCCATAAATTGTGGGGTCGCCCGGTTCCAGGATAGCAACACTTTTCCCTGCTTTCAGAGTGTCCCATATGCTTTTTATTTCAGCAGCGCGCAATTCAGTAGTCCTCTTTTTAACCTCTTCGTTAGAAAGATCGGGGTGCGCCTTTTTGTACACGGGCTCCCAACTGGTAAAGGGATCAAAAAGGATGGGTTTGTTGCCCATATACTTGGAAAACCGCTCAGTGAAGCTTTTGCCGCCGACAAATGCTCCTGCTTTGCCCATTTGCGAAATCGCTTCAAGGGTAATGAGGCTTGTGTCTCCGCATCCAACCCCTATTACCATAACTTTAGGATTTGTCTTGAGACTGATAATCTCTATAGTTTTAACGGTCTGCACCATTCTGTCAGCCAGGAAGTCGTCAGGAACGACAAGCGAGAACCCTTTGTCTTTAATAATTGATGAGCCTTCATTTTTATTGCACATTACTATCCGGTCACTTTTGGCACCCATGAAAATCTCTCCGAAGGACAAAAGGGATCTGTAGCCGTCGGCAGAGGTGAATAAAAATACTGTTTCAGGATCATCATCTGCCTCGACCTTTCGGAGAATTTCCCTTATGGGCACTCCTTCGAAATTTTTGAGCCCGTGATAGCCCCTGCCTGACCCTACCTGTTTCAATGAAATCCTGGCGGTGCGATATCCTGAAAGATCGCCTATCTCTAATGTTTTACCGGAACTGTCTTTTATTATAAAAGTGGGTGATATTGCTTTACTGCCGAACTTCCATTGTGCCTTACCCTTCAGGTCAACAACTTCAATATGAGCAATGTTCTCAAGGCAGCGGTCAGTGTAGAGGTCGTCCGCAATGACAAGCTTAGGAAATACGATTTTACGGCTGAGTTGATCCATGGCGGGTTTGTATATAGACGACGGATGACACTCGCTGCAGCTTTTAGGCGCGCCCGGCATGACAGGGCTCGCTGAAAGAGCGATAATTATATCGGATGGTTTTCCGTAGAAGACTTCCCCCCAGGAGAGAACCGCTCTTTTGCCGTTTTTATCAGTAACTACTATTGCAAGGTCAATAGGTTTCGAATAACCCTCCACTTCTTTCTGCACCGTCGCCATCTGGAGCAGGTTTCGGAGGGGAACACCACGAAAGACAAAGACCCCCTTGAACTTACCGTCCCGTGTAACCTCGCTGAGCCTTGCCTCAGCCTGTCCGGCGTTTAAAAGATCCTCGCTGGTCAGGTTAAGAGGCTGCCGTACAGCGCCGCCGATACTAAGCGCCAGAGCAGGCGAAGTAAGTGCGGTCAATATAGCAGCAAAAACAACAATCAACAAATAAAGGTATTTATTATTTTCCATCTTCTTCTCCTATGCGGATATCTTAATTCTTTCAAAAGTTTTCTTCATATTGTTTTTTTACTTAAGCATTTTTAGCCTTTTTCTCTTTGTTCGGGCAGTGGCATGATTGGAATGTTTATCTTCGGCGCTCTGCTTCGTCTTGCGATCCTCCATCGTACATTCAGTACGATTACGGCCTGCAAGGCTTGCAGCCCATCCGAATCTAAAACACCCCTGCCATGCCGCTGCCCACCCAAGCCCTATTCACATATACGCTTATGTGAATAGGGCGGAAGCGAAGAAAGTCTTCTTCACTTCCCATACTTCGTGCTTCCTATCCCTGTTTATTTCTTGTACCTGCTAATATATTGGCTGCGTTTTTTAGTTATTTACTCTTCCAGTCTCCGGATAATATCATCATAATCCTTGATCATGCTCGCAAAGCGGATGCCGCCATTCTTCTTAACCTGCATAAAACCTGCTCCCTCGCTTATTGATCTCAGCACCACGTCCTTTTCTATTACTATACTTCCTGAAAGCATATCGATGCCGTACTCAAAGAGCACTTCTGTCAGAGGCGTAGTAGGTCCGAGAAGCATTTTTACGCTCCCTTTTTTGCAAAGTTCAAGAATGCTCTCGACAGTATGGTTGATAAGAGTTGTGCTTGAAATTACGACTATGTCCGACTGTGGGAGAAATTCACTTCCCCTCTCTTCAGGATAGTCCCCCGGTCTCGGCTGCCTTTCTATTATCCAGAGGTTCTTTGCTTCCTTCGCTACATTTGCGAGAAAAGGGAAGTGACCGATAACGGAGATATTTTTCCCTTTGCCCATATCCTTGACTATCTGTAGTCCATCGATATCAGTGTATTTGTCCGGGTTAACATCGAGGAGTGAATTGATGGCTGCAAGTCCGAGAGATGTCTTTGTCGGGTCATTGAAGCAATAGCGTGCAAGCTCAAGGGCGGTCATCTTGGTAAAAGAACCCTCCATTCCTCCCGCCATTTCCTCATTGCAGCAACTTGCCTGAGCCATGGTTGAGGCAAGGCCGCAGTGCCTGCTCACTACGGCAGTCCAGTTGAGCCCTCTCCTCACCTCCTGAACCTGAGCGTCCTCCCTGATATTGTTAAGTATGCTGTTGAGAATCTCCATGTAAGCCTCCTTTTTTAGTAACAATTTTTATGAAAATGTCGGGGAATTAGCTGTATTTCCACCTTCTTTACCCCCTGCATAAAGATAGAAAGGTATGCCGGATACTGCAATCGCAACACCAAGGGCAGACCTTACGGGGCTTGACAGGAAAATTTGTACCGCAATATATGTATAGGAGATAATAAAAAGCATAGGAATAAAGGGGTGGCATGGGGCTCGATAAGGTCTCTCAAGAAGTGGCTTTTCCTTGCGCAAAATCAGATGTGCCGCAGCAGTTCCTATGGAAGAAAGAAGCATAATAAAAACAACAGCGCCGAGCAGGTTCTCAAATGTATCTGCAACAATATAAATGCACGCCAGCGCTGCCTGTATAAACAAAGCTACATGGGGTGTGCCGTATCGTTTATGAAGTTTTTTGAAATGTGACCAGAAGAATCCGTCTTTTGCTATTGCGTATGAGAGGCGCGCACCGGCAAGAACAGTGGCGTTTATGCTTGCGGCGACAGCCAATATGATCGCCAGGGTAATTACCCGAACAAAGCTCCTACTCATAAGTCGTTCACCGGCAGCCTGCCCGACATTGATAACCCCCTTGAGACTCTCAATAGGTATGGCATAGAGATAAACCACATTGATAGCTGCATAGAGGACCATAACAATGGTAGTTCCAAAGATAAGAGACAGGGGAAGATTGCGTTCCGGTTTTTTTACTTCGTCACCTAAATATGCCGAGACAAACCAGCCGCTGTAGGAAAAGATTACAGCTATCATGGCAGGTCCAAAAAATTTAGATATTGAGAAAGCGTTTGTTTCACTTCCGGTAAAGTGCCTCCAGTCACCCTTTCCCGATGTCAGTCCGCCTATTATGAAAAAGATAAGTATGGCAAGACTTCCGATTGTCCAGAGATTGTGAGTAGTCCCCGTTAAACGGATTCCTCTATAGTTGATAAAAGAAAAGAAGACAACAACGGTTAAAGCAATTATTTTTTCACTCATAACTCCTGAATAATTGAAAAAACCGGTCAGGTATTTCACCAGTGCAATAGATAGAACGGCAATAGACCCAGGATTTATTATCCAGAAGCATATCCAATTAAGGAGGAAGCCTGCCCATGGGCCGTAAGCTGCCTTGAGATAAAGATAATCACCGCCTGACCTGGGGAACATGCCTGCCATTTCCGCATAGGTAAGCGCCCCGCAAAGCGTGAGAAGTCCTCCGAAAATCCATATGCCTGCAAAAAACCAGGGGTTGTTAAGTTCATTGGCCAGAAAACCAGCGGTTGTAAAGATGCCGGCGCCTACCACATTACCTACAACAATCATCGTGGCATCAAAAAGGTTCAATTTTCTCTTAAACGACATAATAATCATGTATGCTATTTCCAAAACTGATTATCGGCATCATTTTATATTTACCGCCTTATCCCACCAGATCACAGCCCACCTGACAGTTTTACGCTGATCCATCATCCAGCGCCCTTCACTGAAAATAAGATGTCTGTCAAAATAGTCTTCAAGTTTTTTCCCCTCTTCAGATGTTATGTCGCCCAGCATCCACATGATGGAGTCAATTGCTTCGGCATGGCTCCCATAGGTCTTGTGACTATCCTCAATAATAAAATTCACATTGGCATAAATACCCATACGGTAGAGAAGGTTATAATTATATATGTAGTCAGGCCCTGCATTAAACTCTCTTCCCACAGCTTCAAATATGCGTCTGTCATAGGGGCCGTCGTCTACAATGGTAGAGATATACACCCGTTTTAGCGCTATGTTATTCAATTTTGTGATGCCATACCGAAGGTCATCAACTACAAGTGAACGTGAAGCTACGGCAATATCATGCTGCCCTATGCCCGCTTTACTCCAATTATCTTCCCAGCTTGCCTCGATTGTCCTGACGTTTGTGATCCGGGCCTGCCTGCAACGCTCCTGGAGTATCTCCAGCATTTTGTCGGAAAAGTCGACGGCTGTAACGGATTTAACATGCCTTGCAAAAGGTATGGCGAGCGTACCGGCGCCACAGGCCATATCAAAAATACTCCAAGTCTTTTTTGGATTCATAATTTTCAGAAATGCCTCGGCATATCCCGTTTTCATTGAAATTTCAGCAAAACCCGGCGCCCTCTTGTTCCAGCGAACTCTGTCCTGCACCGGAAAATTAAGTTTCGCCCTTGCTTCTTTCCATGCTTCATTCCAGTCAATAGTATGAATGTCTATCATATGCTGTTACCTTATAAATTCTTAAGGATATTTTATTGTTTTACCGATCAGGTTTAATCAATGTATAGTAGCGTCTGTCTTCTGCGCATGGTTTGCATAAAATACTGCCGCTTCTGTCAATTTCCCTCTTATCCATGATACGCTCTCCGCAGGCAGAACAGGTCACAATATGGAGAGGTTTGCCCGGCATATCCTCCGGTTTCAGGTCTACAGAAACTTGAACAATATTAAAGAGTTCTTCCGCAGGCATCATCGTGTAGGCATCCGTATCAGGCGACTTTTCAATCTCTTCACGTGTAATTTTCCTATCACCATCTTTGTTTTTCACGTTAACCCGAACAGCCTTGCCTGTCTTCAGGTTCACAAATGTGGCAGCCATTTTGCCGTAATCAAATATTTTCATGGTCCTTTTGCCGGGATGACAGCCGGTTGTTGCCAATATTGCATCCGTCAAGCATCTGTCTGTTTCCGCAAATACAATAATATCCTTCCTGTCTTTCCCCTTCGGGTCATCTATGCCTATTGCCTTGAGCCCGAGAATAGACATTCTTGTACCGATTGCAATCCCTGCGCAAAAATCGCCATGAAAGGCCTTTGCCTCTTCAAGGCATATTTCTAAATCAAGATTGTCTGCATCCATATATTTCCCCTTTCTATATAATTTGTATTGTCAAAAGTTTTCATCAAATTGTTTTGTTCCTTGAGCATATTTTAGTTCTTTTCTCTTGGTCGGTCAGCGGCATTTCGGAAATTTTGATCTGCGGCGGTCTGCTTCGCCTTGCGATCCTCCATCGTACATTCAGTACGATTACGGCCTGCAAATCTCGCAGCCCATCCACATCTGCAAAATTTCCGAAATGCCGCTGACCACTCAATCCGGATTCACATATAAGCTTATGTGAATCCGGAATAAAGAAGAGGGTGAATTTTTCCATTTTCATTTCTTTTCTCTTTCTCCCCTTGTTTTCTCTTTGCAAAAGCCTGTACATATTCATTCAGTGAACCAGTTTTTCATAAAATACACATTTAGTTATCCATGCCTGTACACAACAGGCATAATAATCTTCGCCCTCAATGACAGCTTCGTGAAGGATTGCATCTCCTTTATATATTGCTATACCCTGTCAAAAATATTTATCTTCTTCACACATTCTTTAAAGAGGTGGTAAGCGCCTACACCCTCTGAAAGCATATCGAGCGCTTCTTCAGGCCTTGTTACCAATACACCGCTCACAACGTTAACGTTTCTTTTGAAAAAGGCATCAGGCAGAAAACTCACCGTAGGTCCAGCAACTATCACCTGTGCATCTGATCTTACATAACTCAGAAGTTCATCTATTGTTCCATTTGCAATAGAAGCTCCTGTAATAATTACCGTATCACAAAGAGGGATTACTGACTGTGTATCCTCTGCCGGTATAAAATACTTTGCGTTGTCACCCATAAGGCTCTCTTTTTTTCTTTCAATTATGCTAAGTTGAATGTTGTTAATCTTTTTGAGGCGCTCGAGAAATGGCGGAAATGCCCCTACCATGCCGATCCTTTTTGTAACATCCAGATTTATGCTATCCAGAACATCGCTGTCTTCGATGATAGAATATCTTTCACTTGTAATGAAAGGACTGGAGAGTGCATTCAATACAATAATTTTTATTGTTTTGTGCATCGGGGTACTACTCAAACTATTCAGGACTTCATAAGCAGACATGCCCTTTAGCATAACTGGTCTGTCCTTTGTAAATATGGGACTGGCATGGCACAGATCATCATGAATTTCAAATACCGGTGTATAAGAAACACCTCCGTATCCATTGGACAGCTTAACGCCGGAAAAAAATATTCCTATTACAATTTTCTCAATATTTATATGTTTTAAGTGCTCTCCATATAGCTCTTCAATAATGCTTATCGTTTCCGTCAGTATCATATTACGCCTTTTAAAATTATTTGTATTAACCGGCCGAATGCATATAACGCCGGCCAAAAAGAAGAGGCCGCCAATTGGCGGCCTCTTCTTTTATTCTATGCATAAACACAAAGCCCCGTCTGTATTTCTATGGACACTTTTTTTAGTAGCTTGCCTTCAATCCGATAAAAAGATTCCTTCCTGGTGCCGGGAAGCCCAATTGCTGTTCATAGTTTTTGTCAAATATGTTTTTTGCAACAAAGTAAGCTTCAAAGTTTTTGTAAATATTTTTTGAAAGCCTGATGTCTGTGATAAAATAGTCGCCAGTTCCATCAGCCGCTGTGGCCGGGCTCGCCGGCGTCGGCAACTGGCCCCACATATAGCCCACATATGTGCCCGTAAAATCTATAGTTGTTGTTATGTAAGGAATAAGATACTTGATAGACAAATCAGCCTTGTGCGCGGGAACGAATGTTACCCTGTCTGTGAGACTGCCCGAGCTTCTGTCCGAGGCGTTGTTGTAAGTATAGGATGCTTTGATGGTCAGGTCTTTCATAGGAAACACCTCGGCCGAAAGTTCAGCGCCATACATGAATATTTTTCCATAGTTCCGATATATGGCGATTGTACTCGAACCGTCACGGGAGATAAAATCCTCGATGTCGTGTACAAAAAAGGAAACTTCTCCACGGGCGTATTTTGTAATTCCTCGTGATGCCCCGACAACATAGTTCATGCTCTTTTCCGGCCTCAGATCAGGATTGCCGTTTGTTGAAGAGTATAACGTAGACAAAGTGGGGAAACGGACCTTTCGAGCCCAGGAAGCAAAGACCTTAGTACCTTCGTCAAATGTATAGGTTGCTCCGAGCATAGGATTGAACATGCTGTCATCAGGTGTTTTGAGGCTGGCAACTCTTACAAGGTTTCCATACGTTGCTGCTGTCGTACTTGTTATATTCTGAGTGGATTTAGTGACATCCCACCAGTCATAGCTGAGTCCGCCAACAAGGGAGAGGTTCTTCAACGGTTTCAGTTCATTTTCCATGCCGAATGAGCCTGTGTAGGAAATAGCTTCCTGATAAGGCAGATATGTATCAGCACGTTCCTCATGTTTGTCGCGGCGATAGCTGAGGGCAAATTTCAGAGTATCTATTTCCGACACCTTGATGTCGGACGAAAGAGACCCTCCTATCATATCGTCCTGGTAACGACTTTTGGAAAGATAACGGCTGTAGTCCGGATCACGGTACGATACGAGTTCATCAACATGGTTATGGTAGAAGAGTTTTCCTTTAAGAGTGACTCTGTCGCCAAGTTTTTGTTGTCCACTGAGGTCGATGCCCCAGTTGTCGTATTTGGGCATCTGCCACAACTGCGAGAAGGCCGGGCGTGCCAGAAAAACCCTGTTTTGATCATTAAGAAGTGAAGCGGGTGCTCCACGGTCTCTCTGGATATAGTGAAAATTCGCATAGTATTCTGATCCGGCTGTCGGTTCGACGCCTACCTTAGCCCATAAAGCGTCCATTGTGGAATATGAATTATTTCTCTTGCCGCCGCCTTCGAGGACATAGTTTTTATTCGAGTTGGGAGTTCTGTAGTTTACTCTGGTCAATTGCGGCTCGAAATCTCTGGACATGAGCCACCCGCTGGATTCCTGATGATCGTAGCTCAGCCAGTAATTGACTTTCTTTATCTTCATTCCATGCCAGAAGGTATAACGGCGGGACTCGTAATCTCCTGCCTCAACCAGGGCCCCGAGAGCAGGGCGATCTGTGGCTTTTTTGGTTATGATATTGATAACTCCGGCAAGACCGTTCGGTCCGTAGAGAACCGATGATACGCCTTTCTGTATTTCAATTTTGGCGACGTTGTCTGCGGGGATGCTGTTAAGATCAAGACTTCCGTATGCTGTCTCATAGTACGGCACACCATCGATAAGTACAAGTGTTTTGCTCTGGTCTATTCCATGGATGTTTACAAAAGGAGAATTTTTGCGGCCTGTAGTTGCCGTGATGCCTGGGGCATGGGACAAGGCCTCGGCAATAGTCTTGCTGTTTGTTGCCGTAATATCCTCGGCTGTAATCTCATATGTTTGTGTTACCTGCTGCGCCACGGGAAGTTTGTCTCCAGTCACATATAGTTCGCCAAGGTCAAATGGCTGGTAATCCTTTTGTGGTGCTTTGGCCGGGGCATCTTTTTGAGCTTCTGTCTGACCCGGTGCTTTAGGCTCTTCTGCAAAAGCTGAAGATATGACCGAAGCAAAAAACAGCAGGGACAGAAACAGTGTTAACATGATGCGTATCATAAACCCTCCTCTTAAAAAATATGAATATCCGTTCTCAATAAGACCGGTAAGACTGACAATTTTCTGATAATATTTCTACACCAGATAATAGGCCTAAATCAAGTAAAAATAAGAGATATAATATTAATTAATAATAAAATCAGATAAATACTAACAAATTATACCTATTTAATACTCATAGGGCGAAAAAGGCGCTTGGCAATGGCAACAAGTTCGGGCGAACAGTTTGCGGCCTGATAAATATTATCCTTGGCCATATTCTGCCAGAAAGGAGGCAGGCCGGAGATTCTTTGCGCCATGCCTCCTGTCTCATCAGGCGCTGCATGGAGGACTTTTTTCAGGCCGGTGTTGATAATGCGGGTTAGACACATAGGGCAGGGTTCGAGAGAAGTATAAAGGATAAGCCCTCCCATTTTCCGTGTTTCTGCAGTGGACGGATTTCCTCTTCCTCCCGGCCTTACGGCTTTGATCCTGTCTTCATAGCGGGTAAGCAGATCCATTTCAGCATGAAGATCGCTGCGGTAGTACGGTTCAAATTGCCGGTTGTGGCCTCGCTCTACAATTTCCCCGGTGGCCTCCCGCACGAGACAAGCGCCTATCCCGCCGTTCTCTTCCCTGCTGCCCTCAATTGCTTCTTTCAGGGTAACCAGAATAAAGGGGTCATCAGGATAAGCTGGATCAGGCACGAAGGCATTTACTCGTTTTTCAATCTCACTGAGTTCAGCGAGCCATGCCTTCCGCCGATCCTCCTGAGCGAAGCTGAAGGAGGCGGATGTTAGGAATATGATGATGCTAAGTAACAGTAGAAGAGGTTTAGAAGATGTTTTGTTGGGTAAAAAATTATCCATTTTTACGCTCCTATTGATATTCTGGGTTTTGTAAAAAGTTTCTGTTTCATTGTTTAGTCTATTGTACATTTATTTAATGTTTTCTCCTGGTCGGTTAACGGCATATCGGGATTGTCCATCTTTGGCGGTCTGCCGCGTCTTACGATCCTCCATCGTACATTCAGTACGATTACGGCCTGTAAGGCTTACAGCCCATCCAAACCTGAACAATCCCGATATGCCGTTAACCACTCCAAGCCGGATTCACATATACGTTTATGTAAATCCGGCGGAGATGAAGAAAATTCTTCATCTCCCACACTTCACTTTATCTCCCCCCGGTTTTTTCTTTGTAAGAGCATGTATATATTCATTCTGTGAACCAGTTTTTCATGAAACTTTTGACAATATCAGTATTCTGACTCAATCCGCTGAAGGTTGCAGCCTGTTGCGGAGAGTCGGGAAACATGCTTTGCGGTCTACACCTTCACCGATATAGAGAACCTTTGTATCGACACCGTAGGTATCACGCATATTGTCATCAGTAATAACCTTGTCCGGTGATCCCTGCTGCACAATGTGTCCGTGGTTAAGAATAGCTACTTCACTTGCCAGCAGAAAGGCATGGTCAGGAAAATGTGAGGCCATGATTATTGCCAGCCCTTTTTCCGCCAACCCTTGAACTACACGAAGTATTTTCATTTGATTGCCCATGTCAAGATGAGATGTGGGTTCGTCAAGGACCATAATACGCGGTCCCTGGGCAAGGGCGCGGGCAATGAGGGCAAGCTGCCATTCTCCGCCGCTTAAGGTTGTACACGGTCTTTTTGCAAGAGCAATAATACCCACGGTTTCCATGGAATCACGGGCTATCTGTATATCGTGGGTCGAGGGTGATGCGAAGACATTAAGGTGGGGCGCCCTGCCCATGACAACAATATCCTCAACAAGGAAAGGGAAGGCGGACACCTGGCTCTGAGGCACATAGCCGAGTTCTTTCGCCACATCAGCCGCCCGGAGAAGGGAAATATCATTACCCTGCACCAGTACTCTTCCTTGTCCGGGGTGGAGCAGCCCGCTGATGCACTTGAGGAGGGTAGACTTTCCTGTCCCGTTCGGGCCCAGGAGGCAAAAAACACTCCCTGGTTCGACTGACAAATTTACCTCCCTGAATACCGCGTCAGTCAGGTTACCGCTGTATGAGAAAGAAAGTCCTTCAATGCGAAGACCGTTTAACACCATTACCACCCCGACCTGTTTTTACGCAGCAGATAGGCAAAGATGGGCGCTCCGACTATGGCGGTAAGTATTCCGATGGGAATCTCAGATTCTATGGCGGTCCGGGCAATGGTATCCACAACAACAAGGTAGATGGCGCCGATGAGTGTAGCTACAGGGAGGAGCTTTTTGTTGTCGGGGCCTACAAGTATTCTTCCGATGTGGGGTATGACCAGCCCGATCCAGCCTATGATGCCGGAGATGGATACTGCGGAGGCAGCGATAACAGTGGCGCAGACGATAATAACAGCCCGTATGCGTCCCGTGTCTATACCGAGAGAGCGTGCTTCCTCCTCTCCCATGGCAAGGAGATTAATGCGCCAGCGGATGAGAAGCAGGACAGTGATGCCTGCCAGCATGACAGGTCCGGCAATGATCATATCCTTATTGGAAGCATTATTCAGTGACCCCAGCATCCAGAAAACAATGGAGGGCATCTGATTTACCGGATCAGCGATATACTTGAGAAGTGATGTTGCAGCCGAAAAAAGAGCTCCCACAATCATACCTGACAGAACAAGCATCAAAACAGGTGTTGTCCGGTAAACCCTGCTTAAGCTGTAAGTCATAAGCACGGCAAGAAGGCCGAAAAGAAAGGAAAAAAGCTGCACCATAAATATCTTGCCGAAAAAAAGAATAGCCAGAGCAGCGCCAAGACCTGCCCCTGCCGAGACGCCGAGGATATGGGGCGAGACAAGGGGATTGCGAAAAAGACCCTGAAATGCGGCACCGGAAATAGAGAGCCCTGCGCCGACAAGGAGACCGGCGAGAAGCCTGGGAAGGCGGACATCAAAGAGAACAGATTCGAGGGTTGGGCTCCAGGTTTTCTCAATAGGGAAAATCCCTGACAGGAGGATGCGGATAACTTCATAGGGATGAATCCTCAATTGGCCGGCCATAAGCGCAGCCACGGAGACACCTAAAAGAACCAGCACAAGGCAAATCTGAAGTTTCACAGGTTCAAGGTGAATGCCGGTTTCTTTATTGGATTGCACTTACAGCACCTACTTTCTTCCAGAGTTTCCGACGAATCTGATGCCGAGTTTTCCGGCGATAACTGCCTCAGCCAGATCATGAGTCAGATTGAAACCCATTATTTCTCTGTAGAATCGCTGCACTTCCTTCACCAGGTTCACATCCTTAAACCGTTCCGGGTATGCTGTTTTTGCAAGCCACAGGGGATAGAGCACGGCCGCTTCAGCGGTAGGACGATCCCAGATAAAGACGCCTACAGGCTGTTTGTAAACCTTTTTGTTCTGTACAGCCTTGATGCTTTTCCATTTTGGATCTTTTAATAATTCGGCGGGGTCTCCTGAATCGATGACAAGGATGTCGGGATTCCAGCCAAGGATTTTTTCCATTGACATTTCAGTCAGTCCTGAGTGAAGCCCTTCCTTAACCCCGGCAGAATTAATGGCTGCCGCGGCATCAATGCAGCCGGCTGTTTCAATGCGTTCATGCATGAAGGTGTCACCGCCGAGGGTTACAAGATGGTTGGGACCGTATCCGTTGAAAAGCGTCTTACGTTCTGATTGAGGGATATCTTTTGTCCGTGACTTGATGAAAGATATGGTTTTTTCCAGATAAGCAATATATTTCTCGGCTCGGGCCTGTTTCTGAAAAACATTGGCGTAGAAACGTATCTCTTTCTTTAAAAGATCGAGTCCATGGTTCATATTGCTCTCTGTATAGGCAACAGGTATGCGGGTTTTTTTCTCCACAATCGTTCCGTCAAAAGTACCTGCAATGACAAGCTGCGGATCTGCTGTCAGCAACTCCTCGATATTAACGTGGCCGCTTGTGCTTCGAGGAGCAG
Source organism: uncultured Syntrophorhabdaceae bacterium (assembly GCA_964532465.1). Lineage (GTDB taxonomy): Bacteria > Desulfobacterota > Syntrophorhabdia > Syntrophorhabdales > Syntrophorhabdaceae > JAPLKB01. The sequence goes on from CAZHHX010000011.1 coordinate 27,212, forward strand.
GCAGTTTTTGGATGGAAGGGTCAAAAGTCAGGACCAAATCTGATCCTCTGAGCGTGCTTGTCACTGCGCACAACTGGTTCCTGGCGCCCAGTATATAGGCGATCTGACCTGTCGGTCCACCAAAGAGAGCTACTCTGGTCAGCGGATCAGGCACCGTGATCTGCCTGCCTGTCATATCGGTGATTGTACGGACAGCCGGCGATTTTGCAACAGCCTGCCCGGCAAGAATAGTAAATATGAAAACAACGGTTACAATAAAGTTTACGGTAATTCTTGAGTTCATGTAGGGTCTCCTTTTGTGGCGCTCATAACCTGGTAGGACTGGTAACTCCTGATCGACTGCTCCATATTTACATCACTGTCCATGGATTCGATGAATTTGTCGGGGTTTCTTACATGGTGCGACATGATGAAACTTACACCATGCTTGATCAGCACATCCGGGATAATGGACGCGCTGGCTCCGTACAGGCATTTTATCCTCGCCGGGGCTGCATAGCGCATCAGATCATCAAATGTGCCATTGACAAGGGTAGAAGCTGTGATAACAACAACATCAGACCTATTGAGCAGGGCTTCATCCTCATCTGCCCCATGAATAAAAACAGGCTCATGATTATCTTTAACCTCTTCCCTCATTAACATGGCAGGGAGCGATTGGACAGGCCTCATGTCCGCAATATGTAATTCCTTACATCTGCCCAGGATATTCTGAGTCATACCGCTATATCCAATAAGAGTGACGACATCATCAGTTTTCAGGATATCGCGCATGTAGTCCCGGTCAACTTCGACTCGAAATCCTCTCAACGATAGCGACTTATTAGTAAGAAAGGGCTGTGACAGGGCGCTCATGGCTGCAACAGCGACCGACCTCTTTTGTATGAAATCTGAGTTTATATATTTGGCGGCAATATCCATCAGACTCTGTCCTACAAGCGTTTCTAACGCCTTAACATCCGGTTCGGTCAGTTGGTAGACGTTATGGGAACCAGAAAACCTGAAGGCTGTTCCACAAAGTTTTCCGGTACTTACAATAGTTGTCCATCCGGATTTTAGACCGATCTGAATCAATCGTGCCGGTTCAAGCCCTTCCTTTATATAAAATGTTTTGAGCAGGTCTAAAGTTTCTTCCAGTATCGTCATTTTTCACCCCAGCTAATTTTCTGTCACCCTTGCCGGACCTGTTAAATAAGTTTACCCTTGCCGTACAAAGATTCGTGGTGTTTACCGCGGGTTTTGGAACGAACACAGCAGAACAGGTAAATTAACTGAAAAATATACTTGACATAATAAATGTGCCATGTCAAGTATAATGGTTTGATTTAGTTATAAAAAGTATTAAAAGGTAGTTTGTTACGATAATAAATCCTATATATTCATAGTTGGTTTAATTGGTAAAGGAAAAAGACTTGAACACATTGCCACTTAAAGAGGCGGAACAGATCGAACCGGCTCTGTCCGTAAAGAACCTGAGTTTCGGTTACGGGCATAGACTGGTCCTGCAGGATATTACCTTCTCCGTTGAAAGAGGTATAATTTGCGGACTCCTTGGCCCTAACGCGTCAGGAAAGACTACTCTTCTTAAATGCATTGACGGGGTTTTCACACCGAAAGACGGTTCTGTCCATGTTGAAGGAAACAGCGTGAGCCGTTTGGGCAGGCGTGATGTAGCTAAGCTGATGGCTGTGGTTCCTCAGCAAACAACAGTTGTTTTCTCCTTTACTGCACTGCAGATGGTGGTCATGGGCAGGGCGGCAAGGCTGACAAAATTCAGACTCCCGTCAATGCGGGACTACCATGAAGCTGAAGCCGCATTGGATGGACTGGGCATTGCGAACCTTGCGGGAAGATTCTTTAATGAATTAAGCGGCGGCGAGAAACAACTTGTTCTTCTGGCCCGGGCGCTCTTTCAGGACACGCACATACTCCTTCTTGATGAACCTACTTCTCACCTCGATTTCAAGAACCAGTTCATGCTCATGGATGTTATTAAGGATGTGACGAAGAAAAAGCACCTCGCGACTATAATCAGCCTCCACGATCCTAATTTGGCGGCGCGATATTGCGACTGCATGGTCATGCTTAAGTCAGGAAGGCTTTATAAAGAGGGATTGAAAGATGATGTTTTTAAAGAGGATACACTGGAGCAGGTCTATGGAATAAAGGTTCGGGTGGAAAATACGTCCCATGGGACATCGGTTGTAGTCCCGGGGCAAAGGTAAGATAAGATATGAAGCATCATAAAATAGCTATGCTACTTGCTGCCCTGATCCTTTTGGGGGTTGTAATCACGTCTCTGATGCTGGGACGTTACCGAATTGATCTTAGCATGCTCGCCCGGATTTTATTTTCCGCGTTGCAGGGAGACAATGGAAATACAGTTCTGGCGACTCCTTCCATGGTTCTTTTTTCAGTGCGTCTTCCCCGTGTAATCGTTGCTGTAATGGTAGGCGCGTCACTTTCAGTTTCAGGAGCGGTTTTCCAGGGTCTTTTCAGAAATCCACTTGTTTCTCCCAGTATCCTCGGTGTAACTTCCGGAGCAAGTTTCGGAGCCGCGCTGGCTATTTTTTTTGCAGGCAATACGGCCTGGGCAGTAGGATCGTCCGCATTTCTGTGGGCGCTTATCGCTGTATTCCTTGCTTATCAGATAGGGCGCCGGGGAGGTAATTCAGTAACAAGTCTTGTCCTTGCAGGAGTAATTATATCCGCACTTTTCACGGCAGCCGTCTCCTTTCTCAAATACAAGGCCGACCCCTATAATCAATTGCCTGCTATCGTATTCTGGACAATGGGAAGTTTTAACAGTGTCATTTGGGCCGATGCTGTTCGGGTTTCCTCACTTATTGCACTGGGGTTGATGTGCATCTATATACTCCGATGGTGGCTCAATCCAATGGCTTTAGGCGATGAAGATGCAACAACTCTCGGAATTAATGTGCCGCGAGCAAGATTTATTTATATCCTTATAACAACGCTCATAGTGGCAGCATCGGTGTCGATATGCGGCAACATAGGCTGGGTCGGTCTTGTTGTTCCACATATGGCGAGGATTATTGTCGGTTCCGACCATGATGCGCTCATCCCCTTTTCAGCGCTTTCGGGCGGCATTTTCATGCTCCTCATGGATACACTGGCACGAGTGTTGCCCGGCGGAGAGATACCTGTGGGCATACTGACTTCTCTTATCGGCGCGCCTTTTTTTGCCTATTTGCTCATTACCAATGAACGGAAGGGAGAATGGCAAAATTAGAATAAGCCGGAACAGGGTTTTATAGAAAATAGGAGAAGGAAATAAAAACTATGAAAAATAATCCCTGTCTTTTTATTTTCCCTATTAGCATAAGCGATTAGAGGCTTATGCTAATAGGGGTTGAGTGGCCAGTAGCATGTTGGAAATTTTGCAGATGTGGATGGGCTGCGAGATTTGCAGGCTGAAGACGTACTGAACGTACGTCGGAAGATCGCAAGGCGAAGCAGACCGCCGCAGATCAATATTCCCGACATACTGCTGGCCGACCAAGTGAAAAGCAAACAAAATGCTTAAGAACCGGAACAATACATAGAAACTTTTGACAAAACACTGAATAAGAGAAGGAGAAGAGATGGGTGAGATAGCTTGGAATTCAAGGGGCTATAAAAAATTTGATGTTGAAAGAGCTCAGGAATACACCCGTATTGCCAACGAGGTCTTCGCTCCGATCTACCCTGTTATAGCAGACCGGATGATAGAGCGTTGCGCTGTTGAGGACGGCCTGTGCATAGATGTGGGCAGCGGTCCGGCAAACCTTGCTGTAGCTGTAACAAAAAGAACAAAACTGACAACTTACGCTATGGATTTTTCCTCACACATATTTCCTATGGCCATGGAAAACATTGACGCAGCCGGGCTTATAGGGCGGGTCACACCGGTTGTGGGGGATGTGCATCGTATGCCCTTTCGAAATGATACTGCAATGCTTGTGGTAAGCAGAGGCTCCATGCGTTTCTGGAAAAACAAACCTGCGGCTTTCCGTGAGATAAGAAGAGTCCTCGGGCCGGGTGGAAAAGGCTATGTAGGAGGCGGCGCCGGTTCAACAGAACTGAATGAAGAGATAGGCCGAAGAATGAGGGCCTTCAATAAGGGATGGAATAACAGACCGAAATTCAAGTACCGGAGAAATGATGTTCCCTATTTCGAGGGAGTTATGGCAAAAGCAGGTTTTAAACAATTCGAAATCATTAACGATGATTCAGGCTTCTGGATCTATGTGGAGAAAGAAGGATGATAAGAGAAAATTTATCGTCAATAAAAAAAATGAAAATATCCGGTTTTCGTATAAGAATTTTGAATTTCTTCATTATCCTGTTCTTTGTTTTTATCGGCTTGCCATTGATCTGCCAAGGTGCTGCTGCCGAGAAAACAAAAACTGTTGTTGACCGGATCGGGAGAGTTGTCAAAGTGCCGATAGACCCTCAAAGGATTGCCTGCTTTTTCGGACCCTCTTACGAAAAAGTCTTTCTCCTGGGTTCTGCCGACAAGGTGGCTGTCATGTCCATCAAGCAACCGCCGTGGTCACAAAAATTGAACCCTGCACTTAAAACAATGACGATAATGCCTTCCTATACTGATCCTGACGTAGAAAAAATTCTTTCCCTGGGGGTTGATCTTGTTTTCTATTGGAATATGAACCAGCAGATAGAAAAAATGTCGGCAGCCGGTATTCCGGTTGTTTGTCCCACGTCAGCCAAAAAGCCGCCGAAGACTATGGAGCAGTTCATACGAAGCTACAAGGAAGATATCCGCTTTTACGGGGAAGTTCTCGGTGAAAAAGCCAAAAAGATTGCCGATGCCTATTGTTCTTACTACGACAAGCGCGTAAAGAGGGTGCTGTCTGTAACATCCCGGATTCCTGAGAGCAAGAGACCGAAGGTATATTATGTTGCCGGAAGAAATATCTTCGGCACCCAGGGCCGCTACTCCCTGGGCCACTGGCTTGTGGAAATGGCAGGAGGCACCTTTGCTTCAAAGGACCTTGACACCTACTTTGCCGATGCCTCCATGGAACAGATCATAGCATGGAATCCTGACGTAATTATTCTGGGCGGTCTTACCTCTGCAGATGCCATAGCCGCCGATCCCCGCTGGCAGGTCATTAAAGCGGTGAAAGAAAAAAGAGTCTACACCTGTCCTGAAGGGGTTTTCCTCTGGGGACACGGAAGCAGCGAGGTCTTTCTTTTCGCCATGTGGCTTGCACAAATTCTCCATCACGATAAATTTAATAATCTTGATCTTGAAGGGGAAGTAAAAAACTACTATGAGAAGTTTTACCATTACACACTAAGCACCGAGGATGCGAAAAAAATCCTGAAGCGCACACCTCCGGCAGACTCCGAGAAATTCAGACTCATCAGCCCTTAAGGATTTTTTTTATTACACCATTTCCCTGTAGTTCCTGATAAGCCTTCAATTCACATATCTCCATCTCAATGACAATATTGCTGTTTACGCAAGCAACAAAGTTCACTATCACTCTGTAGAATAATATTTCAGATTAAATACAATAAATTGATATTATATACATTGACTAATTGCTTTTATTGTGGTATCAAAAATATATGAACTACATATTTGTATTCAACATATGTGTATTCACAGCAATTCTCCTGGAAACACATCAGACGTCTGAAAAGAAATTTCAAATACGGCAAAATTTGGTTAATAGATGACGACAAAAAATAAGCAGAAAAAAGTAAGAATAAGGAGGTACAATGCAAACCAAGAATGAACTTGCAAAAATTGTCGGCAAGGATTACGTGAGTGACAGCAAGGAAGAATGCGCAAAGTATTCACAGGATCAAAGCCTTCTTCCTCCGGGAATGCCCGAAGCCGTAGTATGGCCCGGGACCTCAGAAGAAGTAGGGAAAATTGTAGCATGGTGTAATGGAAACAACATTCCTGTTGTCCCTGTAAGCTCAAAAGTACACTTTCACGGGTGTACAATACCCAAACAGGGCGGCATCGTAGTTGATCTATCAAGAATGAATAAAATTCTGGAGATAGACACAGAAAATCGCCTTGTAAGATTTGAAGCAGGCGTCACATGGGAACAACTCGTGGAAGAACTGGCAAAAAAAGGTTTAAGACCGATCATGCCGCTGCTTCCGCCGGGAAACCGTTCTCCCCTTACCGATACGCTTGAGCGGGAAGTACCGACAAATGTGGTCTATGATTACGGTGAACCAATGCAGTCCATTGAAGTTGTATGGCCGAACGGCGACCTCTTCAGATGCGGCTCTGCAAGTGTAAACGGTTTCCCTGAATCAAAATCGAGAGGAGCAAATCCTTCAGGACCGGGTCTTGATTTTTACCGGTTTTTTCAGGCCGCACAGGGCACAATGGGCATTGTCACCTGGGCAAGCATAAAAGCTGAGTCAATTCCGAGAATAGATAAAATATTTTTTGCTCCTGTCAATGACCTGACTTATGCAATGGATTTCCTTTACAGGATTCTGCCACGCAGAATCGGTCAGGAATGCCTTCTTCTGAATAATGTTGATCTTGCTGCAATCGCAGCAGGGAAAGGGCTTGGAGACTTTGACAGCCTCTGTGCCAAATTGCCCCCTTGGACACTTATACTGGTTATAAGCGGTCTATTGAGGAGACCGGAAGAAAAAATAGCCTATGAGGAAAATTTTCTTTCTCAGGTCTTAAAACATGAATTCCCGAAAATGGGCCTTACAGACAACCTTCCCGGCTTTCCCGGTCTTGGAAGACAGCTTCTGCCCATGTTGAGAAAACCATGGCCGACTGATGTCCCTTACTGGAAAAACAGCATAAGAGGCGGATGCCAGAATCTTTTCTTTATTACCAAACCAAATCAGGTCCCTGCATTTATGGATATAATGGAAACAGTAGCTGCCGGATACAGTTATCCTGCATCTGATATAGGAAGCTATATACAGCCTATTGAGCACAATCGTGCATGTCAGGTCGAGTTCAGCTTTTTTTATGACCCGGAAGATGCCAATGAAAAAGCTTTTATCGCTGATCTTTGTCTTGATGCAGCAAACACCCTGTTGAATGAAGGGGCTTTTTTCCCAAGACCATATGGAGCTCTGGCTCCGATAATATACGAGCGCGCTGCCGGCTACACGATGACACTGAAGCGGTTAAAAGGGGTATTTGACCCGAATAATATTATGAACCCTGGAAATTTGTGCTTCTAAGGAGGATACGATGCGAAAAGACGAAATGTTCGATACACCAAAAAAGAAAGTAGCTTTAGATGTAAATGATTTAAACAACTTTGTCTATGATATGGACCATTGCATAAAGTGCAAGGGCTGTTATTGGGTTGAACACACCTATATGCCGGGCGTAAACTTCTCCACGAGATGTCCGAGCAACCTCTGGAATGATTTCGACTCCTATGGCGCCTTTGGAAAAATGAGGATAGGTCTGGCCGTTAACGAAGGGAAGCTGAAATGGACGGACAAACTCCTTGAAATAATCTATGCCGACCCGCTTTGCGGCGCCTGTGATGTTGGCTGCAAACGCAATCTCGATCTTGAAGTAGAACTGACACTTGAGGCATTAAGGGTTAAGGCTGTAAAAGATGGTGCAGGCCCCATGCCGGCGCATAAAAAAATTGCAAAAAATATAGCCTCAAAACACAATCAGTTCGGGTCACCCGCTGAAAGCAGAAAAAAATGGATTACAAAAGATATCAATGTTTCAGAGAAGGCGGACATGCTGTACTTTGCCGGTTGCTCTGCTTCATATGCAAACCCTGATATTGCAAAGGCAACAGCTAAAATACTTAACGCTTCAGGCAACAAGTTTATGCTTATGAAGGACGAATGGTGTTGCGGAAATACCCTTTATTCAGTCGGCATGATAGATGATGCAAGGGAACTTGCAAAACGGAATATTGACGCGGTAAAAGCTTCGGGTGCAAAAACTCTCGTTACAAGCTGCGCCGAATGTTACCGCATGTGGAAAGTTGATTATCCGAAAATGCTCAATATTTCAACTGCAGACCTCGGTTTCAATGTGGTGCACCTGATTGAGGTTGCCGATGAAGCAATCAAAAAAGGCAGTCTGAAATTGACAAAGCCCGTGGATGTTCGGTTCACCTACCACGATGCTTGCGGTGTAAGCCGTCTTTCAGACCCCTGGACACCATGGAGCGGAGAGCGCGGATGGATGGGCACGGTAAGCCCTGCGCTTAAAAGAAGACGCGGAACAACAGGGTTATACGCTCAGTCAAGGAATATCTTGAACGCTATCCCCGGAGCCAAGTTTGTTGAAATGCCGAGGATCAGAGAAAACGCATTTTGCTGCAGTGCAGGCAGAGGTACAAAGGAAGCATTCCCTGATCTTGCGAAGTTCGCGGCAAATCACCGGCTTGATGAAGTAAAATCAGTCAGTGCTGAAGTTCTCGTGTCTGCTTGCCCATGGTGTAAGAGCAATTTCAATGATGCGGTTAAAGAGAACGGGGACAATGTGAAGGTAATGGATATTTCTGAAATCATCCTTGCTTCAGTGGAAATATAAGGAGGCAGACATGAGTATACAAAAACAAGCATATAAAGCGTTAGAAACGGTAGTAGGTTTAAAGTATATCTCTGATGACCCGGCAATATGCGAAGGGTATCGGTCAGGACCCGGAGGATACGAAAGCGGTCTTGGATACGAAAAGGTGATGACTACAATCCCCGGCACCGTTGTATTACCGAGAACTACCGAAGAAGTGTCGAAGATCGTCAAGATATGCAACCGTTACAAAGTTGCTTATGTACCATACAGCACAGGTTTTTACGGACCTCGTTCCCATTGTCATGTGGAGAATGAGCTACTAATTGACTTAAAAAGAATGAATGATTTTGAAATAGATGAAAAGCATTTTTTTATTACTGTAGGCTCCGGCGTGATCTATTCTCCGATTCAGCAGGAAGCGTTGAACAAAGGCGCGTACGTTGTTATAGGCGGAGGCGGAGCACAGGCTTCAGCTATAGCAAACCTCATCGGCGACGGATGGTCTCCTCTAAGCCACAGGATAGGCCTTCCACACAGACGTATCCTTGGGACAGAACTTGTGCTTCCTGACGGCGACGTAGTAAAGATGGGTTCTCTTGCAGAAGGTAGCGACCCATTCTGGGGTGACGGACCCGGACCTGATCTGCGGGGACTCTTAAGGGGTTTTACAGGGCTTCGCGGCTGCCTTGGTATTGTCACAAAAATGGCAATAAAAACACTTCCCTTCCAGCCTGAACCTCTTGTGCCTACCGGTATTGCACCGAATACCGCCCTTGCACTGCCGCCAAAAAGAGTCAAATGGGTGAACTTCCAGATGCCTAACAAAGCAGCCCAGGTGAAAGCAATGTTTGAAATCGGTAAGGCCGAAATTGCGGCCGCTGTAACAAAGGTTCCTCTTTTCTGGCGTGCCATTGCCAAGGCTGAATGCAAAGAGGAATTCTGGGAAATCTGGGGTAAGGAAACAGAAGAAACAATTAAGAATTTCTTTATCGTACGTGTACTTCTTGTTGGTTTTACCTCTGAGGAACAGATGCAGTATGATGAAAATGTGTTAAACGATATTATGACAGAACTGGGCGGCATTCCTCGTCCTACAAAACCATCCGATGAATCGTGGATCAAAAACGCAGATTCGGCAGGTATGTGGCTCATGTGCGGTTCTTATGTGTCTGTTGACTACATCATTGAATCACTTACACAGGCAACACAGCACGGGGAGAGCTATGCAGACCTTAAGAGAAAATACACGCCGCCGCTTATGCCTGATAATGGCGATCCGGGATGGTTCCAGAGTTTTGAACTCGGGCACCAGGGTTATTCCGAATTCCTTGTTTACTGGGATCAGGATGAAGATACCAACGGCGTCGACCAATTCTACCTTGAGACTGCAAAAATGAACATAAGAGAAAGATTTTACACATCCCTGTTAGGACCTCACCAGCCTCTATATCTGACAGGACCCAAATACGGCCCTAACTATCACGAGTGGCTGCTGAAAGTAAAAGATGCCTTTGATCCTCTGTGGGTTTGCCACCCGCCGGTACCGCTTTCGCATGATGATTTTGTGAATCGTGCAGAGTGGATGCATCCGCTGAAAGATTGGGAAAGCCCCGAAAAACTGCCCATGCCCCAGTGGTAGTAACACCCTCCTTAATAAAAAACGCCTTTCCTGAATAGGGAAAGGCGTTTTTTATTATATGAATTAAAATTAATATAAATATAAATTATTTAATATTGATAAATAAGTCGTGTTTGTTTACTATGTAAATTGGGCTTTTGTAAATAAAATCTAAAAAGGGGGTACAAATGTTTAAAATCAGCAGGTATTTCATTCTGGCAGTTCTGTTTTTTTGTATTATGCTGGGACAGGCGCAGGCGAGGGACATAATAGTAAGTCTGCCTTTCATTCCTCCACTTGCGGAGACAAAGGATAAAGGGATTCTGGTAGACCTTGTGAAGGCAATGGCCGAGGAATATAAAGACGGGAAGATTACCTTGCTGGGTGTTTTTCCTTTTCCCAGATCATTGGAAAATGTGGAAAAGGGAAGGGCGGATTTTCACATGCCTTACATAACACCGACCAATCCTCAGAGAATCCCCTTTACGTACTCCACAGATGTAATATTCAAGGTTATGTTCATCCTTTGCACAAACAAAAACAACAAAGATATTAGTCCCACGAACCTGTCTAAGTTCAAAATAGAGACGGATGAGGGTGTCAAGTATATTCTGGATGCCCCGATACCCAATATAATGGGATCTCCCAGCATTGAGTCCAGTCTGCAGAAGGTGGATATGGGAAGGATAGACGGCTGGGTAATGGCTATGCCTGAAACGGATATGGCGCTGAAGAAGCTCAAGCTTAAGAACATTAAAAGATGGGAATACAAGAAATTTGACGTGAAGGCCTTGCTCCCTCTTGGTGAAAAAGGCAAAGAAGTTGACAGGATATTTGCCGATCTTGTAAAGAAGTTGAAAGCTAACGGAAAGTACCAGAAGATTATGGCGCCTATCCTGGATCAGAAATACGATGACTGGCAGCCGTAAAATAGAATATTATCTGATATAATCAGGAGCCGGGTTTTGATTTTTTGTTACATTATTTGAAAAGCTGCATTTCTTTCAAGAAAGCCCTTTTTGTTAGAAAAATTAAGACCCGGCTTTTGATTTACATCCTTTTTGTTTATGCCTTTTTATCTTGATGCGGAAGTTGATAACCCTCACATTCTCCACACTTCATTCCCAACCATACTATAATAAGTTTGCTTCACTTGAAAAACCCCGGAGCTTCCATGACCGGTTTCATTTTTTATAACTTACATTTTTTTATAACTTACAGCTCATCCGCTGTATAGACAGGAATGTTCAACTTTACTCAAATATTTTAGAATCCGGTCATTTTATAATGTTCACTCCGTGAATATCAAACCCTAATGAATAACACATGCGATATTGCCGGGTACGCAAAAACCGGATGAACCACACATTTCATCGTCAAAATGATACGCTTCGTCGCTCCATATTTCTTTTCGTCACTGGTCTCTTTTATCCGACAAATTATAGTATTAAAATTGTCATGTTGATATCTTAAATAAAAGGGGAATTAATATGTCGCTCATAGAAATGCAAAACATCAGAAAGGATTACTACTTAGGCGAAACAGTCGTCCATGCCCTGCAAGGCATCGATCTTGAAATCGACACAGGAGAGTTTGTAGCCATATGGGGACCCTCCGGCTCAGGCAAAACCACGCTTCTTAATCTTATCGGCGCCATCGATGAACCGACCGAAGGTAATCTCGTCATAGCCGGAACAGATGTCCATGCCCTCTCGGACAACAAAAAAAGTGAACTTCGCAATGAAACAATCGGCTACGTTTTTCAGGGTTTCAACCTTGTCCCGGTACTTTCCGCCTTAGAAAACGTCATGCTTCCTCTCCAGATAAAGGGCGCTTCTTCCAAGGAAGCAAAGGGGAAAGCCCTGTACCGGCTCCAGGAAGTTGGTCTTACTGAGTTTATTAACCATCGCCCATCAAAGATGTCGGGAGGACAGCAACAACGGGTGGCCATAGCCCGTGCACTCGTAAATGATCCTTCTTTAGTGATTGCCGATGAGCCCACAGCTAATCTCGATTCGGAAACAGCCCGCATGATCATCTCTATTATGAGGGATTTAAATGAAAAGGATTCCATCACTTTTATCTTCTCAACTCATGACCAGCGTTTACTGGATCGTGTAAAACGACTCCTTCGTCTCGAAGACGGGCGGATTATTAATGGAGGTCAGTCATGATAAAATGGATGAGACTCGCCTTACGCAATATTCTGAGAAACAAACGCCGTTCCCTTGTTACTCTCCTTGCTATAGCCGTGGGCTTTGCCGCTATAAGTCTCTTCCGCGGATACGCAAGCAACATGTACTCGGGGCTTAAAACAATGGCAATCCGGGGCGAAGGCCTCGGTCATCTCACAATCTTTAAGGCAGGATGGTCGGAGAAGGGAAAACTGGACCCGGAAAAGTACATGTTCTCAAAATCGGAGATCGAAAAGATAACAAAGCTTATTACCGATGAAAGCGGGGTTGTTCTGGCAACGCCTCAGATCAATTTATCCGGTATCGTGTCAAACGGGACTGTCTCCACTATATTCATAGCTCAAGGGGTTGTTCCCCGTGATGATAGAACAATAAAAGGGGACTGGGCAGCTTTCAGACCGATAAAAGGTGAGGGGCTGAACGAAAAGAAATCATACGGAGTGGAAATGTCCCAGGATCTTGCCAGGTTCCTGAATCTTGCACCGGGCAAAGACGGGGTAGTTATGGCCCCTACCCTCGGCGGTCAGATGAACGCACTGGATATACACATATCAGGTGAATATGATACAGGCTCAGACGCAACCAATGACAAATATATGCGTCTCTCCTTCAATTTTGCACAGTCCCTTCTGGACACGGAGAAAGCTGACAGAATTGTTGTTCTCTTACAAGACACCGAAAAAACCGGAAAGATGCGCGCAATGCTCCTTGCCAGGCTCGCAAGCGCAGGTCTTGCCTGTGAGATAAAAACATGGAATGAACTATCCCTTTTCTATTCCAAGGTAAGAGGAATGATTGATATGATGTTCCTCTTTATATTCTGTATTGTACTCGTAATTGTGGTAATGAGCACCGTCAATACCATGGGTATGGCAGTGCTTGAGAGAACGAGAGAGATCGGGACGCTTCGGGCTTTGGGACTTAAACGAAGAGGCATATCAATGCTTTTCGCAATGGAAGGAGGTTTATTGGGCCTTCTCGGCAGTTTCATGGGGGCTGCGCTGCACATCTGTGTGTGGGCTGTCATTCGCACCATAGGGCCAACTTATACACCGCCGGGGGTATCGACTCCTGTGCCGTTGACAGTAGACTTTGTGCCTCAAACGCTGGTACTGCTATCGATCTGTCTTGTTATCCTTTCCCTGATAGCAGCTATTCTGCCGGCAAAACGGGCAGCCCGGCAGAACATTGTAAACGCCTTAGGACACACGTAAAAAGAGCTGTGGGACAAAGATACAGTTTACACAGACGATGAGCAAAAAACTAAGGGAGGAATGAAAGAGATGAATACTGAATCAATAAAAAGGTACATGATAGTCCTGGGATATACACTGGCTGTTTGCATCGGTTTTGGCTTTCCCGCAACATACGCTATGACCCCTGACGAGATATTGAAGAAATCCGATGAAGCCCGCGGCAATACAGATGGTATAGAGTGGGAAATTGACATGGATTCCATAGAATCCGGTCGTGAACAGCAAAGAACCATCAAAGTCAGCGCCCGCAGTTTCAATTCTCTGGCAGAATTTCTCGCGCCGGCCAATGTAAAGGGGCAGAAGATGCTCATGGTGGATCGAAATATGTGGTTCGCGAAGCCGGGTCTCTCAAAATCCGTTCCCATTTCTCCGAGGCAGAAGCTTCTGGGCGGCGCTGCCAATGGCGACATTGCTTCAACAAACTATGCCGGTGATTACAAAATCAGTCGCGTCTCGGAGGGTACGGTAAATAAGCAACCCTGCTTCCTTTTTGACCTTATTGCAGTTGATAAAAAGGCAACCTATGACAGCATTAAATACTGGATATCAAAAGAACGTCTCGTAGGAGTAAAGGCCGAGTTCTATACCGTATCAGGGAAGATGTTTAAGACTGCTGTTTTTGAATACAACAACAGTATCAGTATTGAAGGTGAAACTCGCCCCTTCATTTCGAAAATGATCATTACAAGCGCCATTATTAAAGAAGATGTCACCACAATGACTTTTCGGAAGGTTTCTTTCAAGAAAATTCCTGACTCGATGTTTAACTTGAATTTGCTAGTAAGGTAGGACTGACAGGATGAGGGATAGCCCTTTAAATCCCACATATTTTCTTATAGCAGCTTTAGTATTCATAGCTGTTTTGATATTGTCAGGAACGGGATCAGCCGACACGGATACAGAATCCGGCAATGCAGGAAAAACCTTTGCCGAGAAATTTGCCATGGAATTCAGGGTGCTCACATACGGGATTCTCCAGGAACCTTCCTATTCCACACAAAATCCGGGGAATAATTTCCTCAGAATGCCCCGTTATCTTGGCGATATGGAACTGCGGCCTGATCTGAAGTTCAATACGGATTCTCTGGAGCTTATGGCCAAACCGAGAATGAGGCTTGAATACAGTGCCTGGACAGGCGCGGGCATGCGTGAGCAAGGCTCGAAATGGGATGATGACTGGTATGTCAATGAATGGCTGGCCAGAGTGAAGGTAAGAGAAAACCTCTTCGCCTCCTATGGACGGGAAAATCTCCAGTGGGGGCCATCTTTTCTTTTTTCTCCTTCAAATCCATTTTTCCCTGACAATGGTCGCCGTAACCCCTATCTCGAAGTGCCGGGTTCTGATTTTGCACGGCTTGTCTGGATTCCGGAGAGCTCCTGGACTCTCTCCTTTATTGCCAATATCGAAGAGGGCCGCAATAAGCCAATAGGCCCTGACCCCTTTGAAAAAATCTATGCAGCAAAGATCGACTATACAGGCAGGGAAAATTATGCTTCTCTCATCATTTCTCATAAGGAACATATTGGAAATACGATGGGTTTTATGGGTGGATGGACCCTCTCGGATGCTGTCCTTCTCTATGGCGAGGGCGCGTTAACCGAAGGCGGCAGAGCTCTCTATCCGGAGGCTAACCGCTCTTTCTTCGGGTCGTCAATGCAGCAGGTTTATAAGGACAGCAATGCTCTGAAGCCGGTCCTTCTTACAGGAGGCTCCTATACCTTTGAATCAAAGGGAACGCTGACGCTGGAATACGCATATAACAGCCAGGGATACACCGATTCTCAGGCAGATGGATATTACACATTGAGACGTAGCGCAGCAAATGCTTTTGCTTCCGGGAACATAATGACAGGACTCTCGCAGATGACCCTCAATCAAACCGCCAATACAGGACTTAAGTTTTTGCGAAGGAATTACCTCATGCTCCAGTATGTGCAGAACAATATCAGGAATGTTATTGACTTTACTACCCGGTGGACTCAGAACCTCGATGACGGCTCTTGTCAATTTACCACACTTGTGACATACTATCTCGGTAATCATATGGAACTTTTTTCTGTTGGCACGATAAACGGGGGCGGGAAAAATACGGAGTTCGGAAGTGTCCTTGATTATCAACTGATGATGGGAATAAAATACACCTTTTGAGACAGAAATGACGAAGAGGTTAAGCATGGATTTTTCGCCAATCCCCATGAGTAAAATTTTTGACGTCAGGCATATACTGCTGGATTATTTCTATACAATCATAATATCCGTTCTGATCGCCCTGTTTCTCACCATTGTCGGCATCTCAAAGCCCTTTCTCTTCAATCTCGTCATGTCCCTTTCATTCGGGGTTTCAATCTGCACCCTTATTACTTTGCTGTTCCTGATCTTTAATCCGGGACAGCGAAAAGCATTGCCGATATTTCTTATAATGGCAACCGGCGTTGTCGGCGGAATGATAATCGGTTCGCAAGCAGGCCCTTTCATTCTTCGACACTTCTTTTCTATTGTTGTAGATACACGGGATGGCCATCATCTTAAAACAGTTGTCATGGCCCTTGTTTTTGGCGGCACAGTCTCCTATTTTTTTTACTCCAGGGCGCAATTAAAATCTGTCAGTGAAGCTGCGGAAAAGGAAAGATTCAATCGTCTTGCAAGTGAAAAGGCGGTCCTTGAGGGCAATCTGAGGCTGCTTCAGGCACAGATTGAGCCCCATTTTCTTTTCAACACTCTTTCCAATATCTTAAGCCTCATAGATACAGAACCAATAAAAGGCAAGTCCATGCTGACGGATCTCATCAATTACCTTCGTACCTCTCTGTCAAGGACGCTGCCTGAGACAACTACGCTGGATCAGGAAATGACCAGCATCAAGGCCTATCTCAATATCCAGCAAATCCGGATGGGTGAGAGGCTGAGTTTTACGATCCATATTCCCGATGCAATCAAAGAACATCCTTTTCCCCCTATGCTTATTCAGCCCTTAGTTGAGAATGCCATAAAGCACGGCCTTGAGCCTATCATTGAGGGCGGAGAAATAACGATTAGGGCTATGGAAGAAAATAACCTGATTAGAATAGAGGTGATGGATACAGGTTCCGGGTTCTTATTAGGAAATGAAGCCGGGGTAGGTATCAGAAACGTGAGGGAGCGCATCAAATTGCTTTATGAAGAAAAAGGACGTTTTATCCTGGAAGAGAATAGACCGAATGGCGTAAGGGCGATCATTGAGGTGCCGAAACATGATCTGTAAGGCTATCATTGCCGATGACGAAAAAGAATTGAGGGTATACCTAAGATCAATATTATCAGATGTTTGGCCTGAACTCGTGATTTGCGGTGAGGCTCAAAACGGCAGGGAAGCTCTTGAATTAGTAGAATCAACGAAACCGCAGATCGCCTTTCTTGACATCAAAATGCCGGGGGTTACGGGTATGGAGGTGGCAAAGAGAATCGCAGGCATCTGCCGGATCGTCTTTGTGACCGCCTTTGATCAGTTTGCAGTAGAGGCCTTCGAGCGGGAAGCTGTTGATTATCTTCTCAAGCCTGTTTTAAAGGACAGGATGATTCAGACAGTTGAACGCCTGAAGAACCAACTGAATATCTCCGCTGAACCGCCGGACGGGTTTGCCGAGGTTGTTGAGCAGATTCTTTCCAGGCTGCCGGGCAAAAGAGACACGGAATTTCTGAGATGGATAAGGACACAGCATAAAGACACAATCCGCCTTATTCCGGTGGAAGAGGTTGAATATTTCAGCGCCGAAGATAAATATACGTTAGTAATAACAAAAGAAGGGGAATCCCTCATTAAAAAAAGCATCAAGGAATTGGTACATGAACTCGATCCCGGTCAATTCTGGCAGATACACCGGGGGACTATTGTGAATGTTGCAAAGATAGACAGAATAAGCCGTTCAATCACGGGACGGGGGGTTCTGAAACTCAGGGAGAGGCCTGAACTTCTCACAGTAAGCCGCAACTATCTGCATCTCTTCAGACAGATGTAAAAACTATTTCGATTCGGATTCAGATATAAAGACCCGGAAGGTACGCAGGCAGCATAACATACTTTTCTGAAACTTTTACGCGTCTATGGTGAGGCAAAGGTCTTCGCAAGGTTGTTATCAATCACATAAATGCAAATCTCTTTTGCGCCCTGATCAGTGTAGCCGTATTTTGTGCTGAGGTTTTTTATTAGGAATGACACCTCTTCCCTGATTCTCTTGTCATAGGACTTGAAAGATTCTGTTGCGTAATCCTTGATTCCGTTTCTGAAATTATCGTTTTCAAGAAAAGGATCCATCACCTTTTCTTTCAGGTTATGAATATATCGTTCAAGGAGTGATTTGTATATGGATGTTTCTTTGATAGTTTTTCCTTCTACCATGATTTCCTGGGTAAGAGTTCTGGAGGCATACTGGTTCTGCACTTCTTTCCTGAAGGCCGTTCTCTGTGCTTCATTCACATGCGTCCCCAGTATGAGATGTTCTATGCCTTTAAAAAACTCCTCGGTTATTTCAAGATTTTCCCCGGTATATATGCATTTTTCCCTTCGCCCTGCCTCAAAATTGGCAGCAAAAAGATAGTTTTGAACATCCCTTGAAATACGGTCTTCATTGTAATAGTAAAGCGATTCCTTAACTTCCTGAAGGACGGTATAGTTGTAAGAATTAATCAGTGCTCCGATAAAACCGTCCGGTATCAATACGACAAGGTCCTTCCGGCGTTCCCGGAAATAGCTGCGCAGCATGTCCATATTTATCAGCTTGCCGCTTTTCTTATAGATTGAGAAAAATTCATTGAATATCTTAATGGAATCTCTGCCTGAAAAACCCCTGTCGCCTTCTGTTTCCGACTCGGCTATAATAGCTTTCCTCCTCTTGGCGGTAAACCGCTTCCTGTCTTCCGGGGTAAGCCAGGGGGGAATCAGGCCCGTATAGATATCCATCTTTAATAAATGGAGATTCTGATCACAATAAAGGCTGTATTTCGAATGATCATTGATCCACTCAAGCAGGCTCTCTGATTCTGTTTTCAACCGTGATGAAATAATCGCCTTGGCAAAATTATGGAGCACTCTGGGGAGAAACTTCTTTTCTATTTGTTCTCCGAATATATAATTGTATATCTTTGCTTCAGTGTTGTAATCAAGGATATAGGGAATCTTTATAAAGGTTATTCGGTCGGTAAAAGACTGTGTGCCTCCGATATTTTCTTGATCCTCAGGATTCATAAGTGCAAGAAAAAGCGAATTCACATCCTCCTCTATTTCCTCTACCTTGTGTACCCCCTCACTGATAATACCGTGAAGATTTTCAAGACGTTCTTTATTGTTAGCCTTTACATCCATCAAGGCATAGATGCCGTTATTCGTGCTTGCGTATCTTGAGAAGATATAGTTAACTCTGTTGCTGTCCCGCAGGAGAGTGTTCAACTGACCCTGAAGAAGCTGGTTTGTCACTACGCTTGTCTTGATAATCTCGTCTCCGGGATTAAAGACGCTTATCCCCTGACCAAGTCTTCTGTTAAACTCATATTTGCGGGCATAGACCATATGGAAAACCTTTTCAGGAGAACCGAGAATGTCAAGAAGAGCCTGATAGAGCGACACACAAATCGTACAGGGATTATTTCCGAATACCCATTCATACTGCTTTTGAGTAAAAAGTTTCTTCTTGAACTCCTCGTCTTTTATTATGTCATCAAAGACCTCTTTGCGGTATGCCTTGGGAATTATAAGCAGAGGATTGTCGTGACTGGGACAGGGCACCTCAAGATATTCCTTACCGGGAAGGATTCCGGCATGATCCTTCTGAACCCTTCCCTGCGCCAGAGGGGTATTATCAGCTAATTGCCGCAACTGGCTAAGGATGGCATGCGTTTCATGCTCCGGGAACATACCCAAAGCCCTTTTGTCAAGCCGCCACAAGGTTTCATAACAGCTTCCCTTGTCGCTCGCAGTATACTGTTCGAATTTCATCAGGAGATTGTTTAAAAAAGTGCTTTTTCCGCAACCATGAGGTCCTTCAAAGATGTAGATCCTGTTCTGCTGGATTCCATAACGGAATGAGGAAAAATGATTTATAAGTCTGTTAGCAAAAAGCCTGTCCGCAAAAAACGGATGGTCTGTGCCGTCAATAAATAATTTGCTGCAGTCATAGTATGCATAATTGATCGATTCAGGGTCATCGGGATATTCGTTGACAGGTTCTCCAACGTAACTCTTCATCATGTCGTAGAGTCTCTGAAAGATATTCCGTAAAACCAATTCAGGATTTTCAGCAGTAAAAGAGATGAAATCATTGAATGTCATAGGGGCTCGGTGTTCCCGTTCCTTTATCTTCTGATAGAGATTTGTAATAACCTTATCTGTTGTTCCCATAAGGAAAACTCCTTATAATATGGACCTTGTAAGCTTTTTCTTTTCCATGGTATAGATAACTCTGCGAACCTTGAATTTCTTTTCTTCCGGGATTTGGGTTTTTGGAAGATTAAAGCCGTATAAATAAAAGGATTGTTCTGTTTTTGGTTTTTCCTGAACAAGCTCGCTCGTTTCAAGCCTTACCGTATTGCCCCAGAGGTATTCGATTCCCAGCATTGTATTTTCAATAAATTCCTTTACAAGGGGCTTGCCCTCGAACCGGTGATTCAGGTAGAGCACACCGTCTCCGGTCATTATTTCATCAATTTCTATGTGTGGAGGGTGGTAGAGGGAATCAAGAAGCATCTCTCTGTATGCTTCCGCTTTACGGCTTTTTATGTAGTATTCCCAGACCCCCTTCTCGCTATTTAATCTCTTCCCCACTACAAAAATTCTGTGTTTATCAATAAAGTCCTGGTCAATAAAGGTATTGATGAACATAAAATCGCTGAAGTCCTCCCTTACGCGAAAGACGAATTCCATGCCTTTTCCGGTTTTGGCATCATATCCCTTGCGTGCATCCGCGTTTTGAATGCGCTGATACTCATGAGAAATCCTCCCTTTATCAGCCATTTCCTCAAGATACGCAAAAAGTCTCATACCAAGAGCGTAGGGGTTGACTCCCACACGAGGCAGAGCGGTAACAAAGGCGTTTACCCTTGCGTACGCAACTTCATTGCCTTTAATCCTGTCGTCCTTCATAAAAAGTTTCTCGTGCCAGTAGCTGGCCCAGCCTTCATTGAGTATTTTGCTTCTTATCTGAGGCTGAAAATAGAGGGAGGTTTTTCTGACTATTTCTATGACTGTCATCATCCACCTGTTCTCCTCCTTCCGGAGAAAAGGCGAGTTCTCCTCGATAAACCTGATAACATCTCTAATACCCGATTTCCCTTTTTTATCCTGCTTTTCGAACATAGCCTCAAACTCGGGGTATTTTTTTATGATATTTGAGAAAAAGACAGATTCTCCTACCTGTCCGTACTGACCTATTGTCTCATTATAGCGCTCAATTTCTTTAAGATATTCGGAAAGATTAACCTTTTTGACACCCTGAAGGAATACGTCAAAGTAGTAATCCACCTTTTTTGATGCATGTATTTCACGGGGACGGTTAAGTTCCGAGAGTTCGCTGTAGAAGCCGACAAGGTTGTCAATACCCCGTGCGAACTCTATCACATAATCCACCCAGCGCCCTTTTTCAGACCTGAGCATAGCAATAGCCCGTTTATCGGAGAGTGCCTGACCGGCAAAATCTTCGTTCCAGGTATGCTTGAAAAGCATGTTATTCTGAAAAAAATCAATATGAGCCAGAACATGGTAAAAGATCATTACATTCAGCCAGTCCGGGTTATTATCATTATAAAAAGACATTGCCGGTCTGGTATTGATAACAGTTTCATAGGGGTTGTGGGGATAAAGTTCGTACTTGCCTTTTTCCTTCAGCACCTCCACATCATGGACCCAGTAATCATAGATTGTAGGGATCATATTCTTCGGACCTAATTCAATGAGGTCCTTGTTGGTAACGATATATTCAAGCGACTCATTCTGAAATCTGAGGCCGGCTTCCCGCGCTCTTTCCTTGCACCCTTCCATGATCTGCTTTGTATGCTGGTTTATAAGTTCCATTTGTTTAATTCCCTTTTGTCCTGCCCTGAATCTCCTTAAGAGATCAGCTTTTTGATGCCCTCTATGAGCCTGGCTTCATTTGCGTCCCCTTGAACAGTATCAAGCTTTATCAGC
This sequence comes from uncultured Syntrophorhabdaceae bacterium, assembly GCA_964532465.1. GTDB lineage: Bacteria > Desulfobacterota > Syntrophorhabdia > Syntrophorhabdales > Syntrophorhabdaceae > JAPLKB01. Next base: position 48,955 of record CAZHHX010000011.1, read on the forward strand.
TTCGGTTGATTATCCAACATCCCAGATTTTCTAATACATTTTTCCAGGGTTGAAGTTCCGCCGGAGGTTTCCTGCGTAATAGTAATACCGACCCTGCTACTGTATGTAAGCATCTTCCTGATTTCCGGGATGGTTTCTTCTCCTTCCATATCCCAGTCATCTCCGTCCGTACCGTGAAAAATATAGATATTGTAATCACGGGCAAGACTGTGTGTCTCCACAATATCGTTTACCAGTTTATATGCCGATCTTACTCTGGTGCCGCCGGCAACAGTCATACTGTGATATGCATAAAAATCAGGAACCTCTTTTGCCTCAGTGTCGTGCAGGATAAAACGGGTCTCCACCTGCCGTTCGTATTGATAGAGAAGCCAACTGTAGATGAGGACATGCTGCGTCACAACCATCTCTGTAGGGGTGCCGGTCATAGAGCCGGAATAATCGCGGATAAAAAAGACCAGAGCCTGGGATTCAAAATCCTTTTCTTTTGAAAGGATTCTGTAGATGCTGTCTTCCGGCGATACAAGCATATTTGTAAGGTCAATGTCCGTTACATCGGGAATCCTCTCAAGGTTTATATTTGTCTCTATTATCTTCCGGAGGGTTGCCTTCTTATCAAGTATCTGTCCGAATCCCTTGTGCCGGTCTGTAAGCTCATAGGTGAAACGTTTAAGGGAACGCTTCTTTCCCTTTTCCTTCAGATTAGGCAGTTCAAACTTTTTTGTCAGTATCCTCCCGAGGTCATAGGCGCTCGATTCTATCTCGTGCTCCGCGCCTTCCCCCTGGCCTGCTCCGCCTGTTCCTGAACCTCCTGAAGCGTGTACAGGCTCTTCACCAATAATACTTCCTTCATCGCCGTCGCCTGATCCGCCTGAGTTCTGTTCTTCATTAGAGTCCTGTATCCTTGTATCGTGAAGAAATTTTTCTTCAACAGTAGTGGGTACAATAACAATCTTTTCCTTCCCGCCCTGCGCCGGTTTAATAAGTTTGCCGATGCGGATCTTTCTGGGAAAACCGTCTTTTTCGCGCTGCAAATCCCGTTCGAGCAGTTCGTCAATGGAACCGAGGCTATGGACATAAGTTGATTTTGGCGGCGTCTCTAGCTGGAGGGTAAAGAAGTCGCTGTAATTGTATATTTTCCTGTTGAATGTTAATTCAATTTGTCCCGGAGTATGGATGTCTTCATCCATAAAGTGTTCCGAAGGAACTGAAGATGACATCTCTCTTTCGTCAATAACTGAAGTTAAATCCTCATCAGTTTTCATCATTCCTCGTACAGAAATACTCAATGGTCTTTTGCGCGCAGGTTCTGCAGTATCCCAGCTTGTTCAGCATGGTAATTATCATCCGGTCATAGAGCTTCTGATTTTCATCATTTGTGCGGTTTGCTAGGGCGCCTATAAGGCTCCCTGCGCCCGCGATATCGGATTTCAATCTTACATCCGTTATTGCTTTGACGAGTTCTATGTTGTCCATAAAATCATAACCGGGATCAATTGATATCTTCTGGCCGTATATCTTCCGTATGGATGTTCTGAAAGATTCACGCTGATCGTTTGTTTTAAGGCCGAGCCTTTCTTCAACGCTCTGAATGTAGCGTTCGTCGATCTTCAGCGCCCTTAACTGGCCTGTCTGCGGGTCTTTGTATTTCCACATCTTATCAGGACCAAGGTTTTCAGCATCTATGCCGATAATCATGTTCACGTAATGCATGACGTCTTTCTTAATGGCATGTGGTTCATCCATGTAGGCATTAAACATCTCCGTCATAATCCGTTCGCGGTACAATCCCCTTGCGACTTTTATATCCTCGAAATACTTTGCTCTGTCTCCTGCCTCTGTCACGTAATCGAGGAGAACCCTTTCCAGAGCCTTAAAGATATCTTCCGCGAACATACACTGACCTTCATTGGTTTCCGATGTTTCCATGAGCATCTGGAGCGCCCTGCCTAAGTCTCTCTGGCCGAGGCCCTTCTGGCCGAATCTCCGGGTAATATCCGGTTCATGGTTTAAAATGTCGATTACCTCTGAAAGGGTCTTTATGCTCTTTTCCCCTGCAACTTCGCCTGCCGCCAGTTTCATCATCTCAATGGGAGTCAGTTTCTCCGCTCTTGGAAGCCTCGTTAAAACAACGGCAATGGAAGCGGCATAATTAAGATTGGGGTCCTGATGGAGACTTTCTTTGCTGAGCGTTGTTTTAGTCTCGCTTCCTATGGCATAATTTGTAAGGTATTCCTGCATACGGTAATCGGTATTGTGCGCTACATAACAGATGCGGCACCTGTCGACTATGGGCGCTTCTTCTTTCTCCGCAAGGAACCTGTTGAATTCGGAATTATTGCTCGTGGCTATAATCATGGTATCTATGGGCCACCTGAAACCGTCAATCTCAATATTCCTGTTCTGTATAACGCCAAGATAGACCTGGACAAGGTCTTTTTTGTTCTTAAATATCTCATCGCTGAAATGAATGCCTCCTCCTGCCACACGCGCCAGGGCGCCTCTCCTTAGGTCAAAGCGGTAAGGATTATTGGGATCAGTAAGGTGAAGAATTCGCTGGATGGATTCTTCACCAAGAAGGTCAACAGCGGATGAAGTAATTTTGTCTTTGGCGGAGTATTTACCGGTAATGGTGCCCATGCTTTCGCTCAACGGTACGGGCACCACCTCGAAACAATCCAGAATTTCATCAATATTTCCGTCACAGAAATTCCTGATATCATTAATGATATAATCGCTGCAAGCCCCGAGGGGTCTGTAATTCTCATAAAATTTATCAATTTCCTTATCGGAAAACCCTCCATGTTCGGAGAGATATGCCCTATTTTCATCTCTTGAAGGAAAAAGATTCATGACCAGTGTCATCGGGTCTTCGAAGGTTTGCGACTGAATTGCCTTGATCTTGCCGTAAGTGCCTGCCCTTTCAAGATTTTTAAAGTTAAAGGTATACCTTCTGTTCTCATCATGAGCGAGAAATTGACGATAAAGGCTGCACAGGGAATCAACGAAAAACGTTTTTCCGTTTCCCGGTTCGCCTACAAGGACAAAGGCCATCTCACGGGATGATCCCCCTTCAGCGGCATCTTTTACGCAGGACACAAAACTGTTGATCTCATCGAACATGCCGATGACATGCTTCTGACCTACACGGAAGATTTTAAAGTCGTATGTGCTCTTGCCGTTTACAACCACTTTTTCGATCATGTTACTATTGTCAAGGATCATTCTCGCTGCGCTCTGAAAAACATTTTCAAATCGTCTTTTACCTTCTTTAATCTCTCTAAGATGAAAATCTAATGTTCTTGCTCCATTTTCTTTCATATTTAACCTCCATAACCGAAAAACCGGTTGAGTTAATTAACGGATCGTTTTCCCTTCATGAAAACCGATGACGGCTGTTCCTCGGGGTTCTTCTAAAATCAATCGGACTTCGGATAATTAATACCAATTCTGATTCAAAGACAACACCCGGAGAGTGACCGGGCAATGGAAAACATCCGCAGACGCTCGTTCTGACGCAGATGCTATGAGGCTTATGCAAAGGAGTTTCAGCACATTGCCGCGGAACATGACAAGTCAAGAAAGTGGCCCGCCTCTGTTTGCAACAGATAAGCGCAGGCAGGAAACAATGATTGAAAGCAAATTGACATGTTTTTTTAAAAACCGAATCCATAACAGGCTCCTCAACATAATATATGCAATAAAAGTGCCATATTACAGCCTGCCGCAGGGAATACTCTATAAAATATGATTGGACAAACTTATTTGATACTTTTTAAATGTACCATAACGGATTCAGCAATGACAATATAATACTTCCTTAAACATGTTTATAGGAAAAAACAGGGCTTTTGACATGGTGGCGGCAGAATCTTGACGTAAATACAGCAGAAAGCTGCAAGGTAAATCCTGTTCCTCGAATAGTTTTTGGCTTTTCCGTGTTATTTGTCTTCCGGAGTATTTTCCCCACCCCGGATGTAATCCTTTCTGCGGGGCTACATTTTCAATACAGGCCAGGAATATCTGCAATTTATTCTCGATTGCAGCTTTCCTCCGGCAGGTTATCATGGAACAAATAGGCAGTATCGCTTAACTGAAATCCAGAAGAATTTTAAGCGACTTAGCTTCACCTGCTTTTTTAAAGGCTGCCGATGCCTTATCCGCACTGTAGACTGCGCTTATGAGAGGTTTAACATCTACGAGCTTTTTTGCCATTGCCCGGAGCGCCGGTTCAAAGGGCCCGCACCGGGAACCTACAACCCTTATTTCATCGATCACAACAGGGGCAAGGTTCATTTCTTTTCCGTAGGCAGCGGTCGTTTTCAGAACAACCATTCCTCTTGGTTTCACTAATTTGAGGGCAAGGTCAAAGCCGTCTGCAGAACCTGTTGCCTCAACAACAACATCGTAATCCTTTCTAACGTTTAAGTCTTTGAACTGAACCGTCTCTACATGCTGTTTCTGTGCAATCCGCAATTTGTTTTCATGCCTTCCGACAAGAATAACATGAGCCTGAGTAAGATTGAGGGCAAGGGAGACGAGTATCCCCAGTTTTCCATCTCCGAGAACAAGAATTCTGTCTGTAGGTTTTATGTGACATTGCTCTGTTATCTCAAAGGCGGCAGCCAAAGGTTCGGCAAATACCGCTTCTTCATCGGTTACATTGTCCGGTACTTCCAGTAGATTCCCTATCGGCAGCGTTATATACTCGGCAAAGGCCCCGTCTTTGCCTAAAATGCCGATTGTCTTCCGTCCAGGGCAGTGCTTTTCAAGACCTTTGAGGCAATAATCGCATAAACCGCAGCCGCAGTTTATTTCTCCAACTACTCTTTTTCCGGCTGAACCGCAGCTACCATTATTTATTTTTTCGACAATCCCTACAAATTCGTGTCCTATAACACCCTGAAATCCCAGATAACCCTTCATGATTTCAAGATCGGTATTGCAGATACCGGCCAGTTTTACCCGTATAAGCGCCTCTCCCGCTTCCGGTACAGGGGCAGGGCTGTTCTTCATATACTTTAACTTTCCGTCGAAAACTATTGCTTTCATCTTATCAAACCCTATATCACATCATTTCAAAGAAACAAATAGATGGACATTTTTGTAGGCTTCCTGATTTATTCCATTAGAGGCAACAGGGCAGTATTTTACCCCGTAGCCTGCGTATCGGGCTGAAAGACATTATCAGCCCTTCTCATGTTTGATCAACCCGGTGATTTCTCCCTCATCAGGAAATCTTTGTCCTTTAATATTATGTTTGGAGTAGATTAACCTGCCGTCGCATTTTACATCGAAGATACCGCCGCTGCCGCCGATCAGTTTAATGTTTGAATCAGGATAATTTGCCTTCAATTCTGCTTCCACCCTGGAAGCATGTGGAAAATAGTTTCACGAAGTGCAATATTCAATAAAAATGTTCATAACTCCTCCTTTGTTCAAATGTTTATCGGGCTGCCCGATATAGCTATCAGCTATAATTTTTATAAATTCTACTGCGGCATCGATCTTCATGCAAGAGATTTGATTGTGAATTACGATGAAATTTTGCAATCCCTTCGTTTCATTTCTTTTTATAGTACTCAGGATAGAGTTTTTCTGCGCACTCAGGACATATGCCATGGGAGAAATCTGCTTCCGAATGGTCTCTTATGTAAACCTCCATCTCTTCCCAGCATCCTTTATTGTTTTCAATTTTCTTGCATGAAGCACAAATGGGGAGCAGTCCGCTTAGAGTTTTGACCTGAGAAAGCGCGTCTTTGAGTTCAAGAACAAGCCTATCTCTTTCCTCCTCTGCCTCTTTGTGCTTGGTGATATCTACAGCGAACCCTTCGTAGTAAAGGGGTTTACCAATATGATCACGTACAGTTCCCGTGTTTATTGAAATCCAGAAGATGCTGCCGTCCTTCCGGTGCATTCTGGCTTCAAATTTATTCACCATTCCCTTTTGGTTTAATATAATGAGGTGCTCCGACCGTTTTTCATGATCGCCATAGAGCTGACCTCCTATATCGCTGACAGATCCCATAAGCTCTTCAGGTGAATCATATCCGAACATCTTTGCAAGGGCAGGGTTGGCAGAGATGAATTTCCCTTCAGGTGTGGTCTGAAAAATGCCTTCTACTGCGTTTTCAAAGATAGCGCGGTATTTTTCTTCACTTTCTTTCAGCTTCTGATTTGCCTCGTACAACTTGAATGCCATCTCTATGGACGTAATCAGTATAGTCTCACCGGAGTCCTTCACAATGTAGCCGTAGGAGGCAATCTTTTTAATCTTCTGAAGCGCTTCGGGGTGGATGTAGTTGGAGAGAAAGATAACGGGAACCTCTTTTTCCCCAAGAATGATTTGAGCTGCTTCCGCGCCATCCATTTCCCCTTTTCCGAGATTGATATCCATGAGAATAAGATCAATATCAGAAACAGCTCTTGTAATCTCAATCGCCTTTTCCCCGCTGGAAGCAGAAATGACATTGAAGCCGTGTTTTTTTAATGTCTGCTTCTCTGCGGTATTGATCAGCGCTTCATCCTCAACGAGGAGGATTGTTCTTTGTTCCCTGGCGTTCATGTTTTACCTTCCTGACCCAAGCAGTTTTAACTTTCCTGTCAAGCGCTGCTTTCACTTCCTGAATCAATAGCGCGGGAACGCTTTACAGGCAATTATATGTCAAATTCCAGAATAAACTTCGTTCCATGGTCCCGCTCTATCTTTACAACTCCATCAATCTGTTCCATCAGCATACGGACAAGCTGAAAACCGAACCCGCCGGGGTTTTCAATATCCATTGAGTCGGGGATGCCGATGCCATTGTCTGCAATGATAAATTTTACATGGTTGCCTTTTTTCTTTGCCAATACGGTTATTATACCATCATTTCTGTTCGGGAAGGCATATTTCATGGAGTTGGTGATGATTTCATTGATGATGATTCCCAGAGGGAATAGGTTTTCCATGGGAATCATAAAATTGTCAATAGCTGTTTTCGTTTTAACCGTAATATTGGCAGAAAATATTCTGACAATCTCATGAACAAGAGGTGTAACATAGTGTTGCGCGGGCATCTCTCTCTGGTTTTCTGAACGATACAGCTTGTCATACAATATACTCATGCTTTTCAAACGATTCACGGCATCTTCAAGAGCTGCTGCAACAGAGGAGTTTTCCTGGCTATTTGCCTGCATTAAGAGAAGTCCCATTATTGCAGCCATGTTATTCTTAATCCTGTGATGCACTTCACGGAGAAGGAGTTCCTTTTCTGCAAGGAGGGATTTGATTTTGTCCCCGGCCAGTTTGCTGGAGGTGATATCGCTGATCACAACCGGGCACATAGGCAAGCCGTAAACATCCTGTTCCACGGTTGCCTCCATTCGCGCAAAAAACTGTGTGCCGTCCTTTCGGACAATTCTTAATTCACAGGTTTGGGATTTGCCTGTCTTTAAAAGCAGTTTATGAAACCTGGAGTGAATATCCCGATCTTCCGGAAGGATAAAATGGGTAAGGAGTCTTTTGAGAAATCTCTTTTTTGTAATTCCTAACATTGTTGAAGCTGTGAGGTTAGCTTCCAGAATCAGCCCTTTTTTGTTAATGGTTAAATAACCCACCGGCGCCAGGTCATAAAGGTCGAAATACCGTGCCCGGGAAGCTTCCAGCAGCATCTGTGTCCGGCGCAGTTCTTCATTCTTCATTTCAAGTTCGATCTGGTGCGCTCGCAAATCTTCTTTAACCCGATTAAGATTTGATTCTGATTGTTCCAGCAATGCAATCCTTTGTTTTAGCAAACCCAGTTCCTGAATCAACTCGAGATTTGTCCTGGATATATCTTTCATTTCATATCTTCCTATAGCAATAAAAAGCGCCGGGGAAAGATATCAGGTTTGAAAAATAAGATTTTCTACTGTTCCCCATTTTTTATTTCTTTCAATATATCATAGAATTTTTACAGCATTATGTTGAATTACTATACTGAAAATATGGAAGCAAATAGTATATTATTTAAAAAATTGGAGATAAGACCGAAGGTTAACTTTTTTCTTTTTCAATTTAAGCTTGCTTCTAATATTGTTTCTGTAGGTATCAACAGCGCTGGGCGCTACTCCCAATATCGCTGCTATCTCTTTCGTTGATTTGCCGGTCTTGATAAGAGATGCTACCTGCGCTTCTCTTGGAGTAAAGTTGAGTTGCTTTATGCTGTGAAGGAAGGGGGATGCAATTTCATTGAGATTTAATTCAATTATGGAAAGACAGGAGTTTTGCTCTGAATCCAGACGGCTTTTCTTCATCTTTTCTATGTATGGCAACACAATTTGATTAATATTCGACGAAAACCGTTCTTCAAGTTCTTTTTCATCATTTGTCTTTTGCTGTAACAGCACTTTTAACGCGGTATTGAATTCCTCAAGGGTCTTGGCTTTAATCTTCAGCCTATTTTCACTTTCCCGAAGGGCTTCTTCTATTCGCTTACGTTCAGTGATATCATGTATCAATGCCTGAAGAAGTCTTTCTTCTCCCACATGAACAACATGCAAATTAATCTCTGCGTCAAATACAGTTCCATTACTCCTTATATGCTGCCATTCAAAGCGCTGGGGAGTGCCTGAAAGAGCGGCGTCTACCCTGGCTTTTTTCCGGGAGTCGCTGCCGTCAGGCTGGAAGGGAGGAGAAAGCTTATGAGGGGTCTGACCGATAATCTGCTCCCTGGCAACTCCGAACAATTCAAGAGCTTTCGCGTTGCAATCAATAAGAATGCCCTCTCTTGCAAGTAATATTGCGTCATTTGCATTCTCGAAGATACTCCGGTATTTATTTTCCGAGCTTTTCAGTTCACCGGTACGCTCCTCTACTAAACGTTCAAGGTGATCACGGTGTTTTTTCAGTTCTTCTTCAGCCTGCCTGTGCTCAGTGATATCACGGCATATCGTTATAATCTGTATTTTTCCCTCAATTTCTAAGGATGTTGCATTGATCTCAATAGAGGTAATGTTGCCTTTTGAATCCACATAGTCAATTTCCAGGTTTCTCATATATCCTTTCTCAAAGACTGTCTTGATTGCCGCTGAATTTTTTTCTTTTTCATAATCGGCAGTCCATTCCATAACGCTTCTGCCGACTATCTCCCTCAGATCATGGTGTCCGGTAAAACGGACATATTCGGGATTTGCATCAAGCACCAGACCGTCTTTATTTAGGATAACAAATCCTGTGTTGGTTGTTTCAATCAATATACGGTATTTATTTTTACTTTCCTGCAACTTCTCTTCAGCCCGCTTACGTTCGGTAATGTCTGTCACCACTGTGAGCAGGTAATCTTCGTCGGCGATTTTTATTTTTGATGAGTTAAACAAGCCGTACCTTATTTCTTCTCCCTTTGTTCTTGTCTGTAACTCAAGATTTTCCACATACCCTTTTTTGCTGAGTTCATTCAGAAAAAGCGCTCTCTGGTCCGGTGTTATATATCCAACACCGGTGGATGTATTTCCGATCAGATCCTCTCGTTCAAGACCCATGACCTTCGAGAACGACTCGTTTACATCTGTATATCTGCCCTCCCTGATTGTCGTTATTGCCATAGGGATGGGGCTTTTCAGGAAACCTACCGCAAACTTCTCCTCATTTTCATGGAGTTTCTTCTCTGTCTGTATATGGTCCGATTCTGACTGTTCGAGTTTTTTGATTCTCTGTTTTAAAAAGGATATTTCTTCAATCAGCGCTGAATTTTTCCTGGACGTGTCTTTCATCTGTTCCCCCTATGGGTGACAAATAATATCTATATATATCAGCATTTGAGAAGATTACCGGATAACCATTGGGGATGTCAAATATAATTGTATACAAAATCGGCAGTATTATACTTTGGGAAGATATGGCTTGATAAAAATCATATAAATGCTTAAAATAAATTACACGTTTATCGCTTGGGCAGCGGTAACGAATTCAGGTAAAGGAGTAAGATATGTTTGAGGTAACAGATAAGGCAGGCGAAGTAATAAAGCAATTCCTTGAAGGGAAAGAAGCTTCTGTTTCCGTAAGGATTATGAAGATGGAAGGCGGGTGATCAGGTCCCTCACTGGGTATGGCTCTGGATGAGCCACAGGAAAACGACGAAGTTTTTAATGAAAAAGGTATCAAGTTTATTATCGAAAAGACATTGTTCCAGGAAGTGCAACCCATCAACGTTGAATTTGTTGAATCAGCCATGGGCGCCGGGTTTACGATAAAGTCCGAGCTCTCGAAAAATGCAGGCTGCGGAAGTTCATGCAGTTGTTAAGATAATATAACAATGAGCCAGGTAATGATTTATTGAAAGAGCATACATCAGGAAAGATAAGCGCTATCATCTTTTTTAGTATGCTCTTTCTTTTTCTCTTTGCTGTCTCAAATGCTCAGGCAGACAAATATGAAACAACTGTCGGAGGCTGGGCAATGGCCGTGCAAAGGGCAGACAATCTCTGGGGTAAAGGCCACAGAAGAATTGACAGCCTTGGCTCAAAGGCTGATTCCAGCTCATCATATATGGCCCTGCCATATTTCGACGCTAAGTATATCCCGAATTATCAGGACGGACAGAAAGGCATAGCCACAATATATCTCAATACCATTACCGAGCCGGGCAGTATAAATATGGGTATGAAATATATCTTTCCGAAAGGCGGTGTTGTTGATGTGTCCGGTTTTTATTCTCTGCTGGCAAAAAACTGGCAAAATCCTTACGTGTTATACAGAACAGCAACAAATACCATGTATTCCGGCGGCAGGATTACTTACGCAAAAATCATGGACACCAACCTTTCTCTTTCTTATAGGATTGCCAGAACTGATGTTGACAATGATGTCATTGGAGGACTTTACTCAAATCTCAGACAGGATGGATTTACCCATAGGGCAAGCATAGATTATAAATACGATTTTAATAAAATGTTCAGTATCATACCTGAATTTTCATTTGAAAGAGGTCAGTTTGACGGTAGCAGCAACAGCTACAACAGTTATGGAGGCGGCCTCGGATTTGTCATAAGAACTCCGTTTTTCAACCTCAATACGCGATTTTACGGCAGTACGGCAAAATTTGACAGGCTCCATCCCATATTCGCGAAGACAAGGGATGAACAAACATATGGAACAAGCATTGTGGCCACATTCCCGGAGCCCTTCGGATGGAAGAAATATAAAATACTGGCAGGAATCAACGGGTATCAAACAGAATCGAATATAAGATTCTTTGACCGATACACAATGATGTCTCTTGTGGGGCTTGCATATAGCTTTTGATAATTTCCTCAAATCAGGCGCTTTCTTTCCGGAAAATAATCTACGATTACTACAACAAAAACGGCCGCCGGCTCCCCTGGAGGGAAACATACGACCCCTACCGCATCCTCGTATCGGAAATTATGCTCCAGCAAACACAGGTGGAGAGGGTGCTGGAAAAATACCCTGCTTTTATTGGCGCTTTTCCTGATTTTCGGGCTCTTGCCCATGCAGATTTTAGAAATGTGCTGGGAATGTGGCAGGGCCTCGGCTATAACAGGCGGGCTCTCCTGCTGAAAGCGCTTGCCGGAACCGTTGTTCAGGATTATAGCGGCAACCTGCCCTCAAATAACAATGATCTGCTGAAACTGCCCGGCATCGGCAAGGCAACGGCCGGCGCAATCCTTGCCTTTGCATTTAATATCCCTTCAGCTTTTATCGAGACAAATATACGCAGGGTGTTTATTCATCATTTCTTTCAGGAAAGCGCTGTGATTAGCGACAGCGCAATTATGCCCCTTGTGGGAAAAACTCTGGATGTCCTGAATCCTAAAGCCTGGTATTATGCTCTTATGGATTACGGGTCAATGCTGAGAAAAAATATACAGAATCCGAACAGGCGAAGCGCCCATTATCAAAAACAAATTCCTTTTAAATATTCTGACAGAAAAATCAGGGGGGAAATCATAAGGATGCTCATACATAAAACCCATATATCAGAAGATGAGGCTTATACTTTGGATGAAAAAGACGCGGAAAGGGTAAAGAAAATTCTCATTCAAATGGAAAAAGAAGGGTTAATAAGAGGACAGGATGGTTTATACTCTATCTCATAAACCTGCAGGACCTCCGGTAAAACCCTGTTTTTCTGAAATATCGGGGATCAGGATACAGCAGTCTTTATTTCAGCAGCTTATCTGATCAGGTCAATTTTTGTCAGCGTCACCATAGTCGATATTCTCGGGGCATTTGCCAGATTCCATACCGTGTATTGTTCCGCAAAAAGAACCTCGGCTGACACGCCGTCTACAGGTATAATAACCTGAAACCCTCTTAAGGCCGCAGCGCTCGCCGTATAAAGGACAGCGCCGTGCGCTGCTGTTCCGGTTACAATTACGGTCTTTATGCCTTTATCTTTAAGGATTTTTTCAAGATCAGTCCCAAGGAATTTATCAGGTCCTGATTTTACAACCGGTTCGTTCCCAAGGGGGGCCAGTTCTTTCGCAATATCAGCCGGTACTGCTCCGGCAGATAGACTGTAAATAACGTACATATCTTTTGTCCGTGCGTCTGTAAGAAGTTTTTTCACTCCCGGGATGGAACTGATGCAGCGGGGACGGTTCGTCGGATTGCAGGTTTGTTTGTTGAAGTCCAGCAACAAAAGCGCCGTGGTCTTAGCATCTGCTGTTACCGGTTTTAATTCCGGCGCCGGCGGTATTTTCACTGTCTGCCATTCATCGACAATATTCTGGGCATCAAGGGGCAGGTTAACAAAAATGAATGATATTGCAAGAAAACACATTAATAAATATTTCATAACATCCTCCTTAAAATTTATATCCATTCACTTCTTTACCGGAAATAGGCATTACCGGAAATAGGCATTTAACACGTACTGCTGGAGCATTCTCTGGGTATTGAAGAAGGAGCCGTTTAAGGCAATAACATGGCGCATGATGTGAATAAAGCGATTTCTGTTGTCGTAAAACAAGGGAATAATGACATTTTCCAGTTTATCGTAAAGGGCGCGGGCATCTCTCGATTCATCCGAATTCTCTTTGTTGCCTGCTCGCCTCTCTCCGATAGACCATCCCGTAACCCCCTCGATATGCCCTTCAATCCACCATCCGTCAAGTATGCTTAAACTCGGCACTCCATTGAGCGCCGCCTTCATTCCGCTCGTACCGGAAGCCTCAAGGGGAGGCATGGGGGTATTGAGCCATAAATCCACACCTGATGTCATCATCTTCCCTAAAGAAAAATCATAATTCTCCAAATAGGCAACTTTGACATCGTTTTTCAGTTGTTCTTTAAATTGGAATATACGCTCAATTATTGCCTTACCACCAAAGTCATTGGGATGCGCCTTACCGCCATAGATAATCTGCAAAGTGGAGAACTTTTTTGAAATGTTTTTTAAACGTTCAATGTCAGTGAATAATAAATCACCCCTTTTGTAGGGCGTTGCCCGTCGTGCAAAACCGATAGTAAATACCTCGGCATCCATGTCCGTCTTTGTTGCTCTGTTCACATAGCTGATAAGCTCTTTTTTTGCTTTCATGTGGGCCAGCCACAATTCGTCCTCGGGGATACTTAAAGCATACCTGAGGCTGAAATTATCCTGTTTCCAGCCTGATATATACCTGTCAAAAAGTTCCTGAACAGCCTCCGATGTCCAGGTTTGCGCATGAACACCGTTGGTAATTGCGTCTATATGATAGCCGGCAAACATGTGGTTTGAAACTTCACCGTGTTTTTTAGCGACACCGTTGACATAGTGACTTAAATTCAGGGCGAGATATGTCATATTCAGCATGAGCGTACCGGGCTTGCTGTCTTTAACATTGAAACATTCCTTGCCCTGCCCGAATATGCGATCAAAAACATTCATACAGAGAACATCCTTCATATCAATAAAATTCTCATGATGTCCGAGAATTTGGGACATCAATTCCATAGGGAATTGGTCATGACCAGCAGCAACCGGTGTATGAGTAGTGAAAATACACTTTTTTTTAACAGCTTCAATGTCGCCGTATGTTACAGATTCTCTTCCGGCTTTTTTTGCCTCTTCTTCAAGAAGTTCAACTGTAAGAAGACTCGCGTGGCCTTCATTCATATGATACCGCTCAATACCCGAATATCCAAGGGCATTGAGCATTTTTACTCCGCCTATGCCAAGAATTGCCTCCTGACAGAGTCTGTATTTCTGGTCTCCTCCGTAAAGGTTTTGAGTGAGCGATCTGTCCCATTCAGAGTTTTCAGGCATATCAGTATCGAGAAAATATACAGGTATTTTAAAACCGCTTATCCCTGTTACCTCATATTTCCATGCGCGATAAGTAACGGTGCGACTTTCCAGGATGCCTGATACCCTTGGAGACATTTCTTCAAGAAAATCTTCTATGACCCAATTGGACGGCTCTTCAATCTGTCTGCCCTCTGAATCAATTTTCTGAAAAAAGTAACCTTTCCGGTACAGGAGAGTTACTGCAATCATAGGAATCTCAAGGTCTGCCGCCGAGCGGATAGTGTCGCCTGCAAGGATACCAAGGCCGCCGCTATATGTGGGCATCTGAGGATCAACAGCAATTTCCATCGAAAAATAGGCAATTTTTCTTTCATCCATAGTTTTGTATCTCCTTATAAAATAATTGTCTCCCAGGAAGGATGCTGATTGCAATATAAATATGACTTGTCCGGCTGAGGGGGCGACTTGATTTAGATATTTCTATCAAACTGGCGCAACATTTCGTCTATTTCCTCCTGGGACATTGACTCTCCTCCGGAGCTTACGTTTTCAGCGGGCATATCGGCAAATGTCATTTGTTCTGAAATTGTTATTGTTTTTTCAGGCAGACCACCAAAGAGCGCGTTCAGGTCGTCCTGTGAAAGCATGTTTTCCATTCCGTTTAATTCTTTCTGTACCACCGTTTTTGTGTTTTCAGGCGTTTCTCCGAACAACGCGTTAAGGTCATCCTGGGATAATAGATTTTCCATTCCGTTTAATTCTTTCTGAGCCACTGCTGTTTTGTTTTCAGGCGTTTCGCCAAACAATTCGTTCAGGTCGTCCTGCGACAGGAGATTTTCCATTCCGTTAAATTCTTTCTGAGCCACTGTTTTGGTGTTTTCAGGCGTTTCTCCGAACAACGCGTTAAGGTCATCCTGGGATAATAGATTTTCCATTCCGTTTAATTCTTTCTGTGCGACTGTTTTAGTGTCTTCAGGGGTTTCTCCGAAGAGCGAGTTCAGGTCGTCCTGCGACAGGAGATTTTCCATTCCCTTTAATTCTTTCTGTCTAACTGCTGTTTTGTTCTCAGTCGTTTCGCCAAACAATTCGTTCAGGTCATCCTGTGACAGTAGATTTTCCATTACCCTTCCAAAAGTCGAAGTGGTGTTACTTTAAAATTTTATCGGCAGAAAATACTATTACGTAAGTATTTTATTACATATTTTTAATAATTTGAAACAAATCAGTAAAATAATTTACTCAAAAACATTAATTTACCCCCTAAAAGTTAAAAGCGCGTCAAAAATATTACCTTTCATTGTTATCCGGTCGCTGTATAAAATAAAGCTTCCCTTTTCAATGTCCTGCTTCTCCCAGGTCGCATATATCCCCTTTTCTTTAAACCTTTCAATATTCATTCGCTTATGCCCTATGAGGTGTGGAATGTCTGCGCTGTTTAACTTTACCGTTACATCGCCTTTTATTGATGCAATGTCAATCTTTGCCCTAACTGCAAGATAGAATGCCTGTGATTTGACCATATATCCGAAGGCAGGGTGAAATTGGCCTGCCACTATGCTGTCTTTTATGATTTCATTATCCGTAAGTCCCATTTTAACTGTTTTTATGTCATGTTTTAATGCATTGAGATATATATATATAGCGCGTTCAATTGCCTCTCCAAATTGAATAGGCACAAAAAGACCGCTTTCATACATCATGTGAAGGGGGGTATTTTTTAGGACAACAAGCGGGTAAATCCTTATATAATGAGGGGCCAGGAGAATAATATGTTCGGCAGTTTCCTTTATATCGATCATTGTTTCATCAGGCAGGCCAACCATAGCCTGAAGAGCAACATGAAATCCCTCGTTTTTTAAGAAATGAAAGGCCCTGTAAAAATCCTCAACAGTATGACCTCTATTGAGTTTTTTCAGTATCGCATCATTAAATACCGGCATACCGAGTTCAATTACAGTAACCCTGTTCTCTTTCAATATACGAATTGTTTCCTTATTGAGAGGGACAGGTTTTGTGGAAATCCTGAAATTTAAAATACTTTCCGAAAATCTGTCAAAATAATGAAAAAGGGTCTTAAGCACGGAAGGTTCGATATTAAAAATATTCCCTCCGAAGAGGCCGACTTCATACTTGCCTTCCCCTTTTTCTAAAGATTTTTCAATCAGTGAAGGCAAATCGTTGCTATGAACATCGGTAATGCAGCCCTGATCGCAATAAATGCAGCGGTCTGTGCAGCCAAGGTGCGGCAGAAAGACAGGAATAATCATATATATAAGATACAGGACTTAGACCCAGGAATCCAGTTTGTTTATTGCGATAAGCTTTTAAAAGAATTTATGAATTTTACATTGCTGCAAAAGATCCAATTTATTACATCTTTTGCCTGCTTTCAAAGCACATACGCGCCGATTAAACTATTCAGGAGTGACCTTGCTGCCTGCTGTTCCGCTTCCTTTTTGCTCTTACCCACTCCCTTTGCCTTAAGTTCCTTTCCGATATATACAATTACAGCAAAGCCGTCCTTTGTTTTCCTTGAAAATTTGTATTTAGGCAGCGTGCCCCATTTTTTCTGAGAATACTCCTGGAGAACGTTCTTCGGGCTTTTTTCTGTGAGTTTTTCTTCCTTGAAATAGGGCCTGAAGAGTTTTCTGATAACCTGCGCCGTCTTTCTCATTCCGCCATCCAGATAAATGGCGCCTATAAGCGCTTCCAACATATTCGATAAAACTTTCGATTCTTCCGGTACGTTATTTTCACCATTTCCATAATTCATATGTTTTTTCATATCCACGCTTTGCGCGATCTCAGTCAAAGTCTCTCTCTTTACAAGACTCGAGCGCGCGTTGCTAAGAAATCCTTCATCTCTGTCCCGGAATTTTTTATAGAGGAGTATGCTGACAATGCTGTTCAGAACTGCGTCACCAAGGTATTCGAGCTTTTCGTTATCAGAACGTCTTACTTCTTTTTTTTCGTTAAAGCAGGAACTGTGTGTAATGGCCTGATTTAACAGCTCTCTGTTTTTAAAAATATAACAAATAGTTTCTTCTAAAGGAGTAGGATACATAGTTGAATTCGAAGGCACAGAGTTAAAGGCTTTAAATCCTTTAACTCTGTGCCCGTATTAAAGATGTTATATCTTAAATGCTTCTGTCATTCCAGTAAATTTTTTTCTCAGTTTCGGCTTTTCAATCTTCCCGGTAGGATTACGGGGCACTTCGTCGAAGATAATTTTTCTCGGTCTTTTGTATTTGGGCAGTGCCTCGCAGAATTTTGACACCTCTTCTTCCGTCAATGTTTTGCCCGGCACCACATCAATAATAACGGCGATGATCTCGCCAAGACGGTCATCAGGCAGCCCGATAGCTGCTGCGTCCTTTACCTTGGGATTCGTGTGGAGAAAATCTTCGACTTCAACAGGGAAGACATTCTCGCCGCCTGTTATGATGATATCTTTCTTGCGGTCAACAAGCCAGATAAAGCCGTCTTCATCCTGCCTTGCCATATCGCCGGTAAAGAGCCATCCATTAATAAGCGACTTCGTTGTCGCCTCCTCATTTCTGTAATATTCTCTCATAACGCCATCGCCGCGGACGCATAACTCTCCAGGCTCTCCCTTATTAACAAGATTGGCATTTTCATCAACAATCTTCGTTTCCCAGTTAAAACCGGGTATACCGATTGCGCCGATCTTATGCTCATTTCCCATGCCGAGGTGAACACATCCGGGGCCTGTAGATTCACTCAAACCATAGTTTGTATCATAATCCATTGTCGGGAAATATTCTTTCCAGTGCTTTATGAGGGCCGGCGGCACAGGCTGGGCGCCTATATGCATCAGTCTCCACTGACTTAATTGATAATCGGATGCCTTAAGCTCTCCGCTGTCAAACTTCAAAAGGATATCCTGCGCCCAGGGCACAAGCAGCCATACAATAGTTCCGCCCTCCTCGCTTACCGCCTCAAGAACCCACTCCGGTGAAACGCCCTTCAGAATGACGGCTTTACTGCCCACGACAAAGCTCCCGAACCAGTGCATCTTCGCCCCGGTATGGTAAAGTGGCGGAATCAGTATGAAACAGTCCTTTCTTGTCTGCCTGTGATGCGCGTTTTCCGTGATACATGCGCTATACATATTCTTGTGTGTAAGCAATATGGGTTTCGGCTGACCTGTGGTGCCGGAAGTAAAGTAAAGACCGCAGGGATCATCATAGGTTATCACGGTATTTAATGCATCTGCCGGAGAAGCATCAACAAGCGCCGCAAAAGATTCAGCATAAGAAGGGATGGTTTTCCCCAAACAGATATAGTCTTTAACCGTAGGAAGCTTATCCTTTATCGAATCTATCCTGTCTGTAAATTCCTCGTCAAAAATCAGCAACTTCGGCTCGGCAACATCAGAGCAGTACTTAACATCATCGCCGGTAAAACGAAAATTGAGAGGCACTACCCATGCGCCTGTCCGAACTATGCCGAAATACGCAACAAGCCAGTCAATGGAATTCATCATGAAATGGACAACCTTATCGCCCTTTTTGATGCCTTTCTTCGCAAGAACATTTGAGAATTGATTTGTCCGGTCGTCAAACTGTTTCCACGTTATCTCCTGTCTTGCCTTCGGAGAGGCTGATCGTTCAATAAGCGCCACATCATCCGGGTACATACGTGCATTTCTTGCTAATATTTCACCAATATGTGTGTATACATCTCCCATAAAAAATCCTCCACATGTACTTGATAAATTTAGTATTGACAAATACTTTCGTTCAATTTATCATGCTAAATAATATAAAAGCAATACAAAAATAGTATACAAAAAAAAGGAGGGCATTATGAATTTTGGTGTTTTTTCCGGACTCAATGCAAGCAAATTTCCCAAAAGAGAATTTATTATCGAGAGCTATCCTTCGAAAGATATCAGGAGGAGTCTGACCTGGGAGCAGTTTGATGATCAGGCGAATAAGCTTGCAAACTATCTGAAAAACGAATGTGGAATAAAAAAAGGCGATATTGTTGTGCACCTCATGATGAATTGCATGGAGTGGTACGCAAGTTATATAGCTGTTTTGAAGATAGGCGCCACGGTAACGCCGCTGAACTTCCGTTTCGCAAGCGCGGATATCAAATATGCCGCTGATGTTACAAAATGTAAGGCATTTATTTTCGGTGAAGCCTTTAACCAACGGGTTGAATCAATTATGAAGGATATGGATTATTGTAAGCATTTTATCTGCCTCGGCGATAATTTATTGCCTGGCGTAAAATCATATGATGAAATCATGAAAAACGGCGACGGAACAAGAATCTGCGTCGAAGCGGATGACGACGAAATGGCGGAGCTTATGTTTACGTCAGGCACAACAGGAGCGCCTAAACCCGTTTCCCATACTCATAAAACCCTGTTTTTCATAGGCATAGGCAATGCCCTTACCTACAATGAGGGTTACAACAGCATTTATCTCTCGCCTCATCCTTTCTATCACAGCGGCACGCTTTTTCTCTCTTTCCCCTGCTATATCGCGGCAGGAAAAGTTCTCATGCCTATGGAGATACAGCCTGAATTTTATTTAAAATCCATTGCCGATGAAAAATGCACCGGCGGCTGGAATACAGTTCCCACATGGTCTGATGTAATAAACGCAATAAAGACCGGCAAGGTTGACCTCTCTAAATACGACCTTTCCGCGTTGAAACATATCGAGATAGGCGCCCAGCCCGTTCCATATGTGCTTCTGGAGGATTCGAAGAAATTCTTCCCGAATCTGCCCATTGCAAACATCTACGGTATAACCGAAGGCGGAGGCGGTGGTCTTACAAACTGCTACGACACAGACATCATGCGGAAACCGGGTTCAATAGGCCAGGCAACGGCATTCATGGAAGCAAAAGTGATTGATTCCGACAGCAATGAACTTCCTGCGGGTCAGATTGGAGAACTCGTAATTAAAGGCCCCCGTCTCATGAAAGAATATGCCTTTAATGCTGAAATGACGGCCAAAACCATAACGGACGGATGGCTGCACACCGGAGACCTTGCCTATGTAGATGAAGAAGGTTTTATCTTTTTTGCAGACAGAGCAAAAGACCTTATTATCAGAGGCGGTGAAAACATCTTCCCGGCTGAAATAGAGGACGCTTTACGGAAACACCCGAAGATACAGGATGTGGCAGTCCTCGGTTATCCGCATCCGAGACTTGTAGAGGTTGTTATGGCTATTGTCCAGGCAAAAGAAGGGGAAACACTGACGGACGATGAAATAATTGAATTTTGCAAAGAAAGGGGTCTCGCGAAATTTAAATGGCCGGAAAAATTCGTATATACCACTATCCCCCGCAACCCTGCCGGAAAGATTGAAAAACCGAAGCTGAGAGATATATATGTAAAACCCGCGAAAGATGAAATGGAGAAAGAATTTAAAAAAGGCGGTTGACAGGCAAAACATACGATAAAGATTAGGCATTAAAAAAACGCCCGTTGTATTCGACGGGCGTTTTTGTTAGACTGATAAGGCGCTTTAAATTTAAAAGACATCTAATGGAAATGAAATAATGAAAAGAGACAACAAAATAGGAATTATCTTAATTGCTATAGGCGTTTGCTTTCCCCTTGCCCTGCTTGCTTTTGTATCAGGCTACAAGGAAGGCGCCGGTTTTATTGATAATCTTCTTGGCGTGAAAATTATGGTCGGCATATCTGAAAAATGGAAAATAGGCATACCCTACCGTTTTTTCCTTGCTTTCGGGGTATTGCTTATTTTTGCCGGTATAAGGTTTTTTGACAAGATAAAACCCGTCATCCCGCCGGAAGATAACAATCCCCATTAAAACTCCCTGCAAATTAAAATAGGCAATGAAATTGCACTATTGTTTTAATCTGAACTCTATCGGTAATTGAACCGTTACTAATCTATTGTATTTATTACGGAATGCGGCAACCTTTGCTAACGCGTCTTTTGCTGCCTCATCAAGCATTTGCACGCCTGAACTTCTCAAAACCCTTACATCACGGACCGATCCTGTTTCATTTATAACAAAATGAAGAACAACTTTCCCTTCCCAACCAAAGCGCCTTGCCTTTTCAGGATATTTCAAATTTTTCATAACTGCATCCCGTACATATCCATAATCATAAATCCTGCCTTCTCCCCCCTCTCCTGACAAGCCCGTGCCTCCTCCACCTGCCCTTTCGACAGAGCCGGAAAAACCGCTTCCTCCTTTATTGACTCCCATACCGCTTTGTCTGCTCTGTTCAATATGATTTGATGTAAATACCTTCGAAGATAGCGTGTCTGTTGGTATATCGCTTTTATTTTTGCTGTCTGCATCCATAGCGGGATTATCCATATTGCGGGCTTCATTGCTTCCTGTTTTTGCCCCTTCCGCTTTAATTGATGTCTTCTCTCCCTTGCCCTCTGCCCCTTCACCCATAGCCCTTAGTCCCTTGCCTTCGCCCTTTATATTTGTCTTGCCCGACCTCTCATCAGTCTTAATTATGCCGAAATCCACTGAAATACTTTCCACATTCAAAGGTTTAGCTGAAGGTAGAGTAAAAATAAAATACACTACAAAAACATGGATTATGATCGAAATTGAGAGGGCAATATAAAAGTCTTTTTTCGGGCCTGAAAGGCCTTTTGATAAATTGCCTGAAAGAGTTCCTAACCGGGTCATATTGTTAGTTATTATAACTCAGGAAATATGCAAAGTATATTAAGATGTCCCTATTATGCCGATAAGACATTTTCCACCCGATAGTTTAGAGGCATAGTCAGCCCGTTTATTCGATTGCGAAAAGAAAATGTTGAGCTATAATGAAGTAAGAGATTTGCATAAAAACATTCTATTATTTAGAGCGTTTTTGCTTTAGAGGACATCATAAACTCCGGGGAGTCTGCCATGGGAAAAAATAATATCCTCATAATTCAAAGTAATTCAGTTATAGCCCTGCAAACCAGGATAATCTCTACAACCTTCAAATCTGATAAACCGGTATTTTTTCCTCATGGATAGGGAAGGCTGGAAGGGGACCATACTGGTAGTGGATGATTCTCCCCCGAGCCTTGATGTATTACGGGATACCCTTGAAGGTGAAGGCTACCGCGTCTATGTGGCAACAAGCGGAAAAAAAACCATTGCAAGGGCATTGCAGTCCATGCCCGATATCATATTACTGGATGTACTCATGCCGGGCATGGATGGTTTTGAGACCTGCCGTCGTCTCAAGGCTGATGAGAAAACCCGGGATATCCCGGTAATCTTCATGACCGGGCTGACTGATACGGTACACAAGGTCAGGGGGTTTGAAGTCGGGGGGGTCGACTATGTCACCAAGCCCATTAAAATCAGTGAGCTTACGGCACGAGTTGCGATACATCTGGGCATGCACACCATGCAGGAGCAGCTCAAGACACAGAACGAGCGTTTGCAGCAGGAAATTACAGAGCGTACCCGGGCGGAGGATGAGATCCGCACCCTCAACACCGAACTGGAGCAACGGGTCGAGGCGCGTACCGCTGAACTGAGGAAAGTAAACGAGCAGTTGAAGGAGGAGGTGGATGAGCGAAAACAGGCGGAAGAAGCGCTCAGGGAATCTGAGGAGCGGTACCGTGTCGCCATAGAGGGCGCCAATGACGGAGTTGCCATTGTTAAAAACGATGTCCATGTCTATGTGAATAAACAATTCCTCACTATGTTCGGGTATAACAGCATTGATGAAATGGCAGGACTGCCTCCCTATTTCACTGTCCACTCTGATGACCGCGAACGGATAGCCGGTTATGCTTTGGCAAGGCTGAGGGGCGAAAATGTACCCGGCAAATACGAATTCAAGGGGATCAAAAAAGATGGAACGACCATATATATTGAAGTCTCGACAAATACGATCATTTTTCAGGGGGATAAGGCGATACTTGTATATTTCAGGGACATCACCCATGAGGTGAGACTGGAAAGGGAGCTTCGTCAGGCGCAGAAGATGGAGGCCATCGGTACCCTTGCCGGAGGTATTGCCCATGATTTCAACAACATTCTCACCGTTATTATGGGCGCTACGGAGTTGGCTTTGCACAAGCTTTCAAAAGAAAATCCTGTGTGGCACGACCTTGATCGGGTGCTTGGGGCTGTTTTTCGCGCAACAGACCTGGTAAGGCAGATACTTGCCTTCAGCCGTCAAACCGAGCAGGAACGGAAACCCGTCCGGATTGCCCCCATCGTCAAAGAAGCTCTCAAACTGCTCCGTTCTTCCTTGCCGACAACTATCGATATCCGCCAGAGTATTACAGTCAGACCGGAAGAGGGTATGGCGCTGGCTGATCCGACACAGATACATCAGGTGTTGATGAATCTGTGTACCAACGCGGCCCATGCGATGCGCGCCAAAGGAGGTGTTTTAGACATCAGGTTATCGGCTGTCACAGCCGATAACCTCCTTATTTCCCTGCACCCCGATCTGAAACCGGGACCTTATATATGTCTGGAAGTAAGTGATACAGGTCATGGCATGGATGCAGCAGTAATGGAGCGAGTCTTCGACCCCTATTTCACCACCAAGGCAATCGGTGAAGGAACAGGACTGGGGCTCGCAGTGGTTCAGGGTATCATCAAGAGCTATGGCGGAGCGATCACGGTTTACAGCGAGCCGGGGCAAGGGACCACCTTCCATGCATATCTTCCGGGGATTGAGGAAACAATCACGCATGAAACCGAAGCGGCTGACATACTTCCCGGCGGCACCGAGCGAATACTCTTCGTTGATGATGAAAAGGCTCTGGTTGAATTGGCAAAAGAAATGATCGAGCCTCTTGGTTACCATGTCACAGCCAAAGGGAACAGCCTCGAAACCCTGGAAGACTTCCGCGCCGCGCCAAACGACTATGACCTTGTCATCACCGATATGACCATGCCCGGTCTTACAGGCAAGGACCTTGCCAGGGAACTCATATTGATCCGCGGGGATATTCCTATCATTCTATGCACCGGGTTCAGCGATCTGGCTAATGAGAAGCAGGCTCTGGAGGCAGGAATTCGCGGGTTTATTATGAAGCCGTATACCATCGCCGCGCTTGCCAAAGCTATTCGCAAGGCTTTGGAGGAGAAGTGACATCAAGTGCCTGTGGAGCTGAAGCGGTAAAAAACATACGATGATGAGAGTCATTACCCATATAAAAGGGGTGCGCTATGGACAGGAAAGACGGGATGAGGGTAAACACAAAAACAGGAGGCATTCAATGTTCAATCCTCTAAGAAACCAGCGGCTAAGCGTTAAGGTGGCCCTTCTTGGAGCGGGCAGCGTACTGGTTACAGCAGTTATCCTTGTAACACTGGCCGTATGGCAAAGCGGCCAGTACAATACATTGGCCCAAAGTGAAGTTGACGGATTGATTAATGCCGACCTGGATCATATCACGCAAGGAGTTTACAACCTCGTCCAAACAGAGAACGATGCCGTCCAACACCAAGTCGATTACAACCTTAATGTGGCCAGACATATCCTTGCCAATACAGGCAGTATTACCATGTCAAAAGAAACCGCAATCTGGACGGCCGTCAACCAGTTCACCAACAAACCGCTGGAGATTCAACTGCCAAAAATGTTGGCAGGCAGCCGGTGGCTGGGCCAGAATACAGACCCGGCAATCGAGACTATTGTTGTAGATGAAGTAACACATCTGGTCGGCGAAACCGCCACTATCTTCCAGCGCATGGATCAGGGGGGTAACATGCTCCGCGTTGCCACAACGGTCCGAACCGCAAAGGGCAAACGCGCTATCGGTACCTACATACCTGCTGTTGACCCTGACGGGACACCTAATCCGGTGATCTCCGCTGTCCTGAAAGGCAGGACATATCATGGCCGGGCCTTTGTTGTCAATGCCTGGCATCTTACAGCCTATGAACCGATCAAAGACGTGGCGGGTAAAATTGTGGGAATGCTGTATGTCGGTGTTAAGCAGAAAACCGTTGAGGCGCGAGTGCGCCAGGCCATCCTGCAAACCAAAGTCGGCAAGACAGGCTATGTCTATGTCCTGGGCGGCAAGGGCGAAGAACGGGGCCGTTATATCATTTCTCAAAAAGGTGAGCGCGACGGTGAGGATATTTTAGACAATAAGGATAGCGATGGCCGCTATGTTATTGAGGAGATTATCAATAAAGCAATCGCCCTTCAACCGGGCCAAATGACCACTGAGCGTTATCGCTGGAAAAACCCGGGCGAAACCGAACCGCGCTGGAAAGTAGCCCGCCTTGCCTACTATGCGCCGTGGGACTGGGTCATTGGAACCAGCGTTTATGAGGATGAGCTTCAGAGCTACCGTGCTGTTCTGAAGGGTGGACGGGTCAAAATGACGGGCATAATGGTACTGGCCGGATTAATAATCACCTTCTCAATCGGTCTGGCAGGTATTCTCATTGCATGGACAATTGCCCGTCCTGTCCGGCAGATGACCGAGGCAGTGGAGACCATCATTCATGGCGACCTGGATCAGGTGGTAGATGTCCATTCCCATGATGAGATCGGCATCCTCGCAGAAGCGTTCAATCTTATGACGGAGAGACTCAAACAGACAATGGAGGGGCTGCGTAATAATGAGCAGCAATTGCGCCAGATTACATCCACTATCCCCGGTGTGGTATATCAATTCTTTGCCCGACCGGATGGAACCCTGGGGCTCTACTATGTCAGCGACCAGTCAGTCAGGCTTTTTGGTCTGGAACCTTCCACAGAGGGGTTCTTTGAACGCTTCACCGATCTGGTGCTTCCCGAATACCGGGATAGTTTTCTTCTGTCAATCAGGAAAGTAGTGAACGATTGTTCTGAATGGCGATATGAAGGACAACTGTGTAAGCCTTCAGGCGATATTATATGGTTCAGCGGTAATTCTATTCCATTTCAGCATGAACATGAGATTATTTTCAGTGGAGTAATGCTGGACATTACTGAGCGCAAACATGCCGAGGAGGAACTGCGGGAATCGGAACAGCGATTGTCGCAGATATTTGACTTCCTTCCCGACGCTACTTTTGCAATTGATGTTGATGGTAAAGTTATTGCATGGAATAAAGCCATGGAGGAAATGACCGGCGTAAAGTCTGATTATATGCTGAACAAGGGAGATTACGAGTATAGTGTACCTTTTTACGGAGTTCGAAGACCCATAATGATTGATCTGGTCTTTTACTCTGATGAAGAAATCAAGAAAAAATACCATTCTGTCGTCAAACAGGGAGACATTCTTCTTGCCGAAGCGGATGTGCCGGTAAAAGGAGAAGAAATTCGCGCACTATCGGGAAAAGCATGTCCTTTGTATGACAGCAAGGGTAATATCGTGGGCGCTATCGAAGCTATCCGCGATATTACCGACCGCAAAGCCGCAGAATCGGAACTAAAGACGCACCGCGACCACCTTGAAGAACTGATTCAAGAACGCACAACAGAACTGGCTGCTGCCAAAGAAGCCGCGGAAAGAGCCAACCGGGCCAAGAGCGATTTTCTCGCCAGGATGAGCCATGATCTGCGCACCCCCTTGAATGCCATCATGGGTTATGCCCAGATACTCAAAAGACAGGAAAATCTGCTGGATAAACAGAGGGATCAGTTGAGCACGATTCAGGAAAGTGGCGAACATCTTCTGGCGTTAATCAACGACATCCTGGACCTTTCCCGCATAGAAGCCCAAAAAGAAGAACTTCAGCAAGAAGCATTCAACCTGCCTGCTCTCATCCATGAGGTATTAAGCGCCACCGGGGTCAAGGCTGCAGATAAGCAACTTTCTTTTCTGTACGAAGAAGATGAAACACTCCCCGCACTCGTCAGGGGTGACCCGAGGAAGCTCCGTCAGGTACTTATTAACCTCCTCGACAATGCCGTCAAATACACGCCGGAAGGCAGTGTAACGTTGCGGGTTGCGGGTGAAGAGGAGCCTCTCCCATATCCGGTTTCAAGTATCCGGTTTCAAGTCTCGGATACGGGCATCGGCATCCCGCAGGAACAGATTGAGGCAATATTCGAACCCTTTGTCAAAGGAGATGCCCTGATCGCTGAAGGGATTGGCTTGGGGCTTGCCATCAGCAGGCATCTGGTTGAAATCATGGGGGGGAACCTTTCCGTGGAAAGCAACCCGGAGAAAGGAAGCGTCTTTACCTTTACCCTTGAACTTGAGGTGCCGGAAGAAAAAGAGGCAACCCCGATGGAGCCCGAAAAGACGATTATCGGGTATCAGGGGGAACAAAAACGCATCCTCATTGCCGATGATAACCCCACAAACCTTGCCATGCTCGTCTCAGTGCTTGAACCCCTGGGATTTATTGTAGAGACCGCTGAAAACGGTGAAGAAACCATTACCAGGACAGCAGCCGCACACCCTGATCTTATCCTCATGGATCTTCTCATGCCCGTAACAAACGGACACGATGCCTTACGCCGGATAAGAGATGATGAAAGCATGACGCGCATAAAGGTGATCGGGGTTTCTGCGGCAGTGGCTGATAAAGAACGGACAGAGAAATTTGTTGCCGATTGCGATGGCTTTATTGCAAAACCGGTCCATATAAAAACGCTGTTGGAGGAAATCAAGGAACAGCTCGGGATCGAATGGATTAAAAGTGAAGAACCGGTTACTCTCATGGAAGAAACGGTTACCATGCCGCCCGATGATGCTGTTGCGGGGATGCTCCTTGCAGCAGAAAAGGGAGATTACACTAACCTTGAGCGTCTTCTGAACAGCCTGACGGATGATATATACACTGCCTTTTGCAATAAGATCCGGGCATATGCAAAAACATATGATGAAGAAGGGATTATTGCCTTTATAAAGGGGGCAGACCATGGTTAGGGAAGACAGGAAGGGGACTATACTGGTAGTGGATGATTCTCCCCCGAGCCTTGATGTATTACGGGATACCCTTGAAGGTGAAGGCTACCGCGTCTATGTGGCAACCAGCGGAGAGAAAGCCCTCGTGAGGGCATTGCAGTCCATGCCTGATATTATATTGCTGGATGTGCTCATGCCGGGCATGGATGGTTTTGAGACCTGCCGGCGTTTGAAGGCTGATGAGAAAATCAGAGAGATACCGGTGATTTTTATGACCGGATTGACGGACACGGCACATAAGATCAGGGGGTTTGAAGTCGGAGGAGCGGACTATGTCACCAAACCTATTGAGATCGGGGAGCTTGTTGCGAGGGTTGCGATGCACATGGGCCTGCACACCATGCAGGAGCAGCTCAAGACACAGAACGAGAGTTTGCAGCATGAAATCACCGAGCGTAAAAGGGTGGAGGAGGAGATAAAACACATCAAGATGGCTGTCGATGTTGCTGGTGATGCGATCGTGATGTTGACCGCCGATGGGCATCACTTCTATCAGAACAATGCCTTTGATCGCCTGTTCGGCTATACTCAGAAAGAGGTGTCCTTTCTGCATCCCATCAAGTTGTATGGAAACAAGGATGTCGGCAAAAAGGTATTCGAAACAATCATAGCCGGGAAATCATGGCAAGGCGAGATCGAAATGATCGCCAAAAACGGGCGGCGATTCCCGGTCTCACTTCGCGCTGATGCCATCAAGGACGAAAATGGAAAGATAATCGGCTTGATCGGAGTCCACACCGACATCACTGACCGCAAATTTGCCGAAGACAAAATCAAAGCCCTCCTTGCAGAAAAGGAACTCCTTCTCCGTGAGGTGCATCACAGGATTAAGAACAACATGAACGTTGTGATGAGCCTCTTCTCACTGCAGTCAAGCACACTGAATGATTCCCCGGCCATTTCCTTCCTTGAGGATGCAAGAAACCGTGTCAAGAGCATGTTGGTCCTCTATGATAAACTATACCAGTCCGGTGATTTCAGAAAGATATCAACAAAGGAATACCTCACCTCTCTTATTGATGAAATTATCAAGAATTTCCCGAACCGGCAATTGGTAACAATTGAAAGAAAGATTGATGACATCATCCTTGACTCAAACATATTATCCCCTGTGGGTATAATTCTTAACGAACTGCTTACGAACATAATGAAACATGCTTTCAACGGAAAAAACAGCGGAATGATACAGATTTCATTTTCGATGAAGGAGAATCACGCAACACTCATAGTGCAGGATAACGGCACCGGTATCCCTGAATCGGTTGATATGGCAACCACCACAAGCTTCGGATTACAACTCGTTAACATATTAATAACGGAACAACTTGCAGGAACCCTTCGGCTTGAACGTCAGAACGGGTCTGCATTTATTATGGAGTTTGAAACGTAGTGCATTTATGCAGCAGTTTCGTGCATACTCATTCATATGGTAGTTCGTAACTGTTCAAGGGTAATGTTAGATTACCGGCGTCTTCAAAATGTTGGTGAATATTTTCATGAGATCCGGGTAATCAAAGTTGGAGGCAAAGAAATACCCCTGGGAAACAGGGAGATTTCCTGTTTGAATTTCAGGAGAAAGTTTTAAAAGTGAAACATGCGGAACAAGGCAGGATAAAACTTTACAGAGATTTAAGAAATTGCTTTCACGTTGAAAGCAATTTCTTCCGACACGTCTTCAGGCCTCCTGTTGAATATCAATCAGGCAAATCTATGAAAAAAGCTACTGAGCCCCTTCGACCAACCGCACCAGCCGTTTTTGCTTGGGGCTTAGCTCCGCCGGTTTGAATTTTTCAGGGATATCACGAGGCACAGGGACTTCGGGCATAGCCGGCAAGGGAAAATCGCCGTACACCGATGCCTGCCCGGTCTCCAGTCGCTCCAAAATGGTCTCCCCTGCTGCCGTAAAGGTTTGCTTTCGGTGTTTGGCCGGAATCTCCTGAAGGTTTTCGGACCGACCAAGGCGAACCTTATTTATGATATAGGACCAAATCGAAAAAGGGAGACCAATCACGCCCGCGAGCCCAAAAAGGATGTACCACAGATCATCTTTCGCCGCTCGAGTATGTTGATAAAAATCTGCCCATCCAATAAAACCTCCCATAATTATAAAAACGATGCAGGCAAGAATTGCGCCCAGGGAATAGCTGACCATTTTTTTCAGTGACACCCGGTAATTTTCTACCCTGCAGGCACGACAAAGCGCCACCAGCCAGACCCGTGGGTCGCAATACTCATCAAAGCTCTTATCATCTGAGGTCTTCCAGGTGGTTTTGGTTACACACTCCAGCCGAAGGGCTGCCAGATCGAGGGTGTTGCCGCAGAGGGAACACCGGGAGGATGGCGCGATGCTACCGATACTCTCATCTCTCATATTCTCTTCTCCTTTTTATTCAATGTACCGCCTATGGGCCCTCTACAAAGGGCGGAGAAACACCCTGTCGGTTCGCCCTTCAGTTTACCGATAAAGAAACCCCGGTGGTCCGTATTGCAGAAACAGGCCGCGTCATTCAATCCCGGGTTCCAGCTCTCCTGGTGGGCTGCCCAGTCTACAGCAAGTTCAACATCATCCTTCGTCATCTGTGGCATGACAAACCAGTTTTCACTCATGTTCCTGCCTTTCCTGTCTTTTTCTTGCCATTCCATTTTCTATCTTCGCCATGAGATTGTCAAGAAATTACCGGTTTGAAGAAGGATGAGTTGCCTTGTTTATGATTGTATAACCCGGCAAAGCTATGCAGGAATGATTGTAACAATCCGGCAATTAAACATGTCAAAGTTCGTCATGCCGGACTTGATCCGGCATCCAGTTCTATTCTGGATTCCCGCTTTCGCGGGAATGACAGTATTGGTATTTATAGTTGCCGGAGTAATAATTTGTAATTGGAATAAATTTCCCCCTCCAATCTCTTTGTGCATCAAGAGATTGGAGGGGGAAATTGGGTTGTAAGGGATTACGGGGCAAAGGTAATGGTGATTGCAGCCTTTGCTTCCTTGGCGTCCGTAGTTGCCGGGAAAGTCCACTTTTTCACTGCTTCGATAATGTACTTATCGCCGGCTTTATTGCCGGAAGTACCTGAGATAATTTTAACATCCTTTATTGTGCCATCCTTGTTGATAATTATGCTTATTACAAGTTTTCCTTTAAGACCATTTTCATTGCGGCATTTCTCTAAATCGCCAAGCTGTTTTTTGGCAACATCAAGGACTGCCTCTTTTGATATTCCTCCGGATACAACAATATTGCTGACGCTAACCTTTGCTGATATCGCATCCTCTTTCTCGCCTTTCATCGATTCTTCACGGACTGCTTCAGCTTTGTATTTTTTTGTGGGCGCTACAAGCCTGGGCGCGCTCAAAGCCATACTCGGCATCGCGCCGCCGACAGCATAATTCGATACTCCCTGCGGCAAGGGAAGAGGCTGTTTAACTGTTGTGGGTTTGTCGCCCTGGTTGCGTATTTCTGTGTCAACTGCAACAAAAGATGTGTAGGCAGTGAGCAGATTATAATTTAATCCAAGATCTGTTACCTCTTGTATACGCTTGTCGTTGGAGCGGAGCATATTATAATCGGAAAGCAAAGTTATACGGTGTCTCGCCCATAAGTACTTAAGGGCCGCGTTGGTTTTAAGGGGTTTAGCTTCCCCTGCGTTGATCGTACTCGTGTATTTGCCGCTGCCGGAAATGCCGCTTAAGGTAATTGTACCCTGGGGTGTCCCGCGCCATTTGCCGAAAACAATGACAGGACGTTCCGCAAGTACATCAGGTATAGTGATCGGTTCCACATCATAGGCGGCAAAACCGTTAAAATTTACTTTTACCTGTGTGAGAACCGGTGACTGGATCATTGCGCGAAAACGTTCTGCCTTTTCCAGAGCTTCACCCGGTTTTGTGATGACAAAAGGTTCTCCCATGCCGACACGAGCCATGCCTTCGATGATGTGGCGGTTTACGCTTGTGCCTATGCCGAAGGCAAACATGTTGGCATTATTGAGGTTGTTCCTGATGAGGTCAAAGACTTCCTCTTCAACTTGCACATATCCGTCCGTTGCGATCACAATTGTTCTGGCGTAGTTCTCGGTTTTTTTCAGGGAGAGAACACGCTTCAAAGCCGGTAAAAGTTCTGTGCCTCCGCTGCCT
The DNA here is from genome assembly GCA_964532465.1 of uncultured Syntrophorhabdaceae bacterium. Lineage (GTDB taxonomy): Bacteria > Desulfobacterota > Syntrophorhabdia > Syntrophorhabdales > Syntrophorhabdaceae > JAPLKB01. Next base: position 81,170 of record CAZHHX010000011.1, read on the forward strand.
TGCTGCCGGTCAATAACATTTATCGCCTTTTTAATGTTTTCAGGAGTTGCGGGCAGTGATTCTTCGGACATTAGCGTTGATCCGCCGGAAAAGAGAAGGACATTAAATTTGTCAGTAGGCCGAAGGTTTCCGATGAGATTCTGCAAAAGAGTTTTAGAGATTTCCAGAGGGAAGCCGTGCATTGAACCGGAAACATCAACAATAAAGATATATTCGCGACCGGGAATTTCCGTTTTTGTCACCTTTTTCGGAGGCTGCATCATAAGGAGAAAAAAGTTTTCCTTTTCGCCTTTATAGAGAAGAAGTCCGGATTGGATTTTGTCGCCGTCAAGCCTGTACCGGAGGATATAATCGCGGTTGCCGCCCGATTTTTCAGTTTTGTCGAGCGCGACTTTCGCGATATCAGGGCCGCTGTAATCCGCGTTTATCTTATGCGAGGAAGATGTGAGTTCTTTAATAGGCATACCTGCCGCGATATTAACCGTAATATCAAAAGAATAGGGAGTTGTTTCTCCTTCCTTGAGGTAGGGATTCTGCACCCATTTTTCAGACGCGGAGGCTGTCTCTGCCGTTTTGTTTGAATAACGGGGCCCTACGACAGTGGGATAGACGAACTGATAAATCCGGTCTTCAGGCACAAGCAGTTCGGTGTATTTAAGCTCCACCTTTATCTCATCTCCCGGCATAATGTTTGCCACGTTCATCTGAAAAACATTCGGTCTCTGCTGTTCCAAAAGGGAAGCGCTCCGGCCTTCTTGCTTCGCCTTTTCATAGTCCTGGCGGGCTTCTTCTTTTTTCTTTATCTTTGCCTCGATAACTCTCTTACCGATTGTCATCTTCATTCCGTACACTGCCGCCCGCGTTGAGGCCGGAAAGATATAAATAGCTTCAATCGCTTTTTTCCCTTCATTCTTGTAAACCTGCGTAACCTGCACATCGGAAATGACCCCGGAAATATTGACGAGAGCGGATGTGGATTTTAGAGGGAGCTGATCTACAGCAGGATCATCGCTTTTTACAAAAAAATAGGGGGACAGGGTTTTGTCGTCGCCCTCTGAGAGATTAGAAGCCGGTGTCTTCGCGAAGGCACTACCAAAGAGAAGAGAAAATACCGCGGTTAATAGTATTAAAACCCGTGTAACGACTTTCATGTGCAACCTCCTTGTGTCGTTTGTTTTTTTGCATCTATTCCATAAGACAATGCAGGAGTTGAAAAAGTTCCATAATAAATAGTATCTCAATACAGGGTGTTTTTCACTTTAAAAAAAATACCGGGCCATCTTAAACTAAGTACAATTGTCATTGCAGGGGGATGTAAAAAACTAAGGAGAATTGCTCTTTCTGTCATGATTTAGCAAATTTGTGAGATCGTTAGTGTCATTTTCCTCAGAAAAGTGTATAATATAAACACGGTCGATCTCACCTTCTTTTTTCCGCGGCTACTCACAGGGTCGGCTGATACGGAATGCAATCGCTATTCGATTCCTGAAACATTACCAACTAAACAAAAAGAGAGAGTGACCAATGTCAACTGTCGCAGAATTTATTGAAGTAAGAAAAAGTATCGAAACACTTACCGCAAAGATCACCGTATTTAATGAGCACAATGCAGTACAGGATTCAAAGCAGCACCTCGATGAAGCAAATCGGCAGTTAGAGGTGCTTCAGGCCATGGTTGCCAACGATGTGCAGGTAATTGCGGCCAGCCGTCTTTCCAGACAACTCACAGGTCTTGGCGTTAAAGTCGCCTCAATGGTAGCCAAAATGCCGGTGAGAAAGGTATCAGCGAAAGCCAAACAGCAGAAAGAGGTCTGAGTTTCTTTAAAGACCTGTTGCGTCAGTTCATTAATCGGTGGGCTGTCTTATGAATAAGGATAAAAGCCCTGTGACGGCTGCAATAAGAGTCCTCAGGGATAACAGAGTTGTCTTTACAGAGCATACATATAAATATGTTGATCGAGGAGGGACCGCGGAAAGCTCGCAACAGCTCGGCCTTGATGAACACTCTTTGGTAAAAACCCTTATCATGGAGGACGAGCTCAAGAAACCCTTCATCGTGCTTATGCATGGAGACAGGGAAGTTTCAACAAAAGAACTGGCCAGAATCATCGGCGTGAAACGGGTAGCACCCTGTACACCTGAGACCGCGCAAAGACATTCCGGTTATATGGTAGGCGGCACTTCACCCTTCGGGGCCAAAAAGACAATGCCGGTATATATGGAAGAGACTGTTTGTGATCTTCCAAAAATCTACATAAATGGAGGCAAGCGCGGGTATCTTGTTGGAATTGACCCGAAAGATATTATGCCTGTGCTCAATCCGATTCTTGTGAAAGCCGCCATCTGATAAAATTAGTCAGGTATTGAAAAAGCGGGAGAAGGTTTCCTGTCAGGTATAAGGAAAATCCAGTTTATACCCGAATCCGTATACAGTGGCAATAACTTGCTGATCCGGCAGATGTTCCGAGATTTTTTTTCTCAGATTCTTCACATGGGAGTCTATCGTGCGTTCATATCCTTCAAACTCGTATCCTGATACTGTTTTGACCAGTTCACTGCGGGTAAAAATGCGGTTGGGATATGTCATAAATGTTTTCAACAATCCGAATTCTATGGGAGTGAGTTTCAGTTCCTGTTTATTCATGGTAACCAAATGTTTTTCTTCGTCGAGAACGACATTCCCCAATGTTAAAACTTTTTCTTCCAATACAGGATGCATCCTGCGCAGCACCGCCTTTACTCTTGCAACAACTTCCCTGGGGCTGAAGGGTTTACAGATATAGTCGTCTGCGCCAAGCTCCAATCCTATTAACCGATCGATTTCTTCCACGCGCGCTGTAATCATGATAACAGGAACATTGGAGAATTTTCTTATCTGACGGCACACCTCTATTCCGTCCATACCGGGCAGCATAATATCCAGAAGAATCAGATCAGGCATGTTGTTTTTGAAAAGGGGGATAACCCGGTCGCCGCGCTCCTGTATTGACACGGCATATCCGGCTTTTTCCAGGTAATCCCGGAGAAGTTCTGCAATTTTCTTTTCATCTTCAATTACAAGGATATGCAGATTCATGTTGCGCTTTTAACCTCCCCGTTTAAATTAAGAGGGAAGGTGATTTTAATCATCAATCCCCCTGACAATGCATTGGAAGCTTCTATCTTTCCATTGTGGGCCTCAACTATTGCTTTGCAGATTGCCAGGCCCAAACCGCTTCCTCCCTGGGCGCGGGTTCTCGAAAAATCTACCCGGTATAGCCGGTCAAAGAGATATTCCAACGCATGTTCCGGAACACCGGGTCCGGAATCCTCGAAATATAATTCCAAATCAGTTCCTTTAAATGTATGCCGGATTTTAAGAATACCCGGTTTGTCAACATATCTCAAAACGTTTTCAAAGATATTTGAAAATAATTGCTCCAAACGAGACGGGTCTGCCGGCAGGACAATGTCCCGGCCGGTTCCCCGGTCTGCATGAACAACTATTTTTTCCTTTATGAACCGGTTTTGAAAGCGGCTAATTGTTTCAATTAAAACCTCTATGGGATTTACCGGTTGTCTGTTTAAAAGAAAGGCTCCGGTATCTGCCATAGATAAATCGCGAAGGTTGGCGACAATTCTGTTGAGGCATTGCACTTCCGAATGCAGTGATTCCAGAACCTGCTGATTTGCTTCCCGGACCCCGTCCTGTATTGCTTCAATTTCACCCTGAAGTATGGAAAGAGGTGTTCTCAGTTCATGGGAAATATCCGATATCCATTGCTTTCGCATATGCTCGTACCTTTCGAGGGTCTTTGACATTACGTTAAAATCCGAGGCAAGCTGCCCTAATTCATCTCCTGTCTGAACATCTATCCTTTTGTCAAAACGCAGGGAAGTGAGCGCTCTGGTAGCGCCGGCAAGCTGTCGGATAGGGGCCAGCAGATGCCGCGACATAAAGAAGGCAATAACAGAGGCCAACAGGAGCATGAGCGCGCCTATGGTGTAAAATGCATTTGATTGTTTTCTTATAAATGCAAGATTTACCGGATGAGATAATCGCTCTTCTTTTTTCAGGCCTAACCAGCCTGCTGTTTCATTGTTAACCCTGATTTCCTTTAGAGTGTGTCCCTCTGTTGATGCGGCCGGTCCTGCCACAGGCTGCTTTTGCGCGTCAAAAAGAGTAAGTCTCTGCTCCATAATAAAGGGGTGAAATGGTGGAGGTGTGTCCTTTGCGGGGTGATTTCCCGGAGGTGCAGGTCGATAGGGGTAAGGCTGTTTTGATGGGCTCTTATAATCCGGAATCGACGGTTTGTTTCTGAATGACAAAAAATCCGGGGGTATCGGGGGAGGTCCCTTAAAATCAAAGGGAGGATAAGGCGGCCGGAGTATATACATCCACCGGGGAGTGTTGTTTCTCAGATTCTCCCATCCATTATTTGCGAGATACTCCCGGCCCAATAAAGCAGTAAGTTCATCGAACCTCAGCATTTCTATTGTACGCACGTACTTTGAAAACTCCCTGTACGCATAGAATCTCATCGTTACTGTCATAAGAATGGTAAGCGCGACAAAGGCAAGCAGAAAAGCAAGGAAAAATTTATAAGATAGTTTCATCTGAATTTTCATCTTTCTTCAGTCCTCCAGGATTCCACTGCTAATATAGCATATACATTGACTGTTTTTCCGTATTTCACATTATCAGCATCTTGTCTCCATATGTTCTCCACATATCTTTGTTAGACTAATCAAAGATATATCGACACGTAATAATTAAAGTGGAATACGGGGTCTTCCCCAAAAGTCCCTTCTTCCTGCTTAAACAAAAAGGAGATGGAAGTATGATAAAAACAATGGCAAATTCCGGGTGTAATAGCATGAAAGCAGTCATGGCACGCATGAATGATATTTACAGGGTAAAAACATACATACTGATTATGATTGTATTTTCACTTTTTTCTTGCAGTTCCCTGCCTTTTGCAAAAAATAAAACAGAATCGGAAGCCGGGAAAACAAAAAAAACGGATGATGCGCAAAAAACAAAAAAAGCAGATAAGGGTGAACGAGTTGTGGAAGCTGTGCCGCAGCCGGGTGACATAAAGGCTATTGATGGTGTTGAATATATATATGTAAGCAACAGAAAATTCATGTTTACTGCCTATGAACCCGAGTATATATGGGAAAGGAAAGATCAGTACACGCCGCGTATGGGACAAGACCTCCTCGCTGACAGAGAATCGGAAAAAGAGAGAAAGGCATTGGAAAACAGAATATCAAAACTCGAGGAAGATCTGAAGAAAAAGGGTATAGCGCCTCAAATCGCATATCCCGCGCAGATGACATCCTTACCATCCCCTCTAACCGGCAATATGTCTCCAGTTATGCCTTCATCGAGCTTTCCATCTCCGAAAATGAGACGACGCGTTATAGTGCTCCCGATAGCGGATGAAACACATTACAAAAAAGAGTATTTTGGCGAACTGGCTTCCAAAATGCTTATATCCAGACTGGAAAATACGAATAATATTATCTGCATAGATCCCAATACCCTGAATCTTAAAGGTCAATTGACAGATACTGCAAACATGACGCTGCTGAATGAGGTATACGGGGTACAGGCTGTTCTGAAGGGAACCATTTCTGATGCGGTTACAGGCTCATCACCTGCCGCATTCAGTATAAGTCTTTTTGTGTATGATACTGAGACGGGAGCAGTCCTCAGGCAGTTTTCCGGGAGAAGTTCCCTGTCTTTCTTAAAGGAAAATGAAGGTTTTGCCTTAGAGGAAGCAAAGATTAAGTCAATAAACGCATCTATAGAACTTATCGCAGCGGACATTATAAAAAATCTGCTTACCATTGAATGGCATGCAAGAATAGCCTCAATGGAAAATGGAAAAGTTTACATAAACGCAGGGAGACTTTCCGGCCTTGAAGACGGGGCAGCCCTTGAGGTCTATTCTCCCGGAGTGCAGGTGTTTGATTCAAAAACAAAAACGCCTCTTGGGAAGATGAAAGGCAGTTATAAAGGCAAACTAAAGGTGTCCGATCTTTTCGGTGTGGATGCTTCACGCGCGCAAACGGTGAGCGGCGGCAACTTTTCTGTGTCAGACCTGGTATACGTAAGAGGGGATTAATTCTGATTCGTTCCCGTCCGGAAAGGGTTCTTTTCCACCCCGACAGCGTCAATCCGCGGTCTTTCTTGTGCGGTGCACATGTTATACACCTCCGCGCAATCCCTTGATTTCCCCTCGGTCTTAGCCTCGGGGTGGATTCATTGCCTTGCCGGAACGAAAAATTCCTCCTCCGATTCGAGAACCAATAGTTTCCATCCGGGGTTTCCGGATGGAAACTAATTATGTTATCGTACAACAATGATCATTTTATAGTAAATAATTGATGAATCCGGGGGCCGGTTCGTGGTATTCCATCAGCGCCGATCATGCTGTCCACATTATCGGGAAATAAGATTTCCTTTACATATCAAGCGAAAGAGCAGATGATTATTAAATAAAGACAAAATAAGGTATCGTTAAAAAGTTCGAAATAAAATCAGGAGGCAAAAAATGAGCAGCCGGGATGAAGAGAAACGTTACGAAGGACTGAGCCCTTTTGAACTGAAGGAAAAGCAGATTGAAATGGCAACCTCAAATCGGGAACGGATAATGCTGAATGCAGGGAGAGGGAACCCGAACTGGGTTGCTACAAACCCGAGATATGCCTTTTTCCTCCTCGGCAACTTTGCCCTTGAGGAAGCGCATAGGGTTCTGAGCCGCCCCGGAATTGCCGGCGCTCCCGAATCAAAAGACATGGGAGGACGCCTGCTTGACTTCTGTCGCCTTCACTCTGAAAAACTCGGCTCACAGTTCCTTGTTGACTCATATAAATATGCCACGGAAAATCTTGGTCTTGACGGAGACTCCTTTATCGGGGAGATGATTGACGGTATTCTCGGCGACCACTATCCCACGCCTGATCGCATGTTGAAGAACTGCGAAAAGATCGTTCAGGCATATCTTGACAACACGATGTGTGATTGTCAGCCCCCTGCGGGAACTATGGACCTTTTTGCCGTTGAGGGCGGCACAGCGGCCATGACATATATTTTCAATACGCTGAAAGAAAACTTTCTCATCAATCCGGGAGATAAAATCGCTATCGGCACGCCCATTTTCACTCCTTACCTCGAAATTCCCACCCTCAATGATTATGGACTGACAGTTGTTGAAATAAAGATGGACGAAAAGAGCAACTGGCAGTATCCGGATTCGGAACTCGATAAACTGAGTGACCCCTCTGTAAAGGCTTTTTTCATCGTCAATCCGTCAAACCCGCCATCTACAAGCGTGGCAAAGGAATCTCTCGACAAAATCGCTAAGCTGGTACAAACAACCAGAAAGGATCTCATCATACTGACTGATGATGTTTACGGAACATTCGTGAACGGATTCAACTCTTTGGCAGCCATTGCCCCGCAAAATACGATTCTCGTCTATTCATTCTCAAAATACTTCGGAGCCACCGGCTGGAGACTGGGGATAATAGGCATGTACCGGGACAATGTAATGGATAAGCTTATCGCGGCCCTTCCCGCGGACAAACGTGGAGGGATGCACAAACGCTATGAATCCATCTCCACTGATCCGGACAGCATCAAGCTCATCGACCGCTTAGTAGCCGACAGCCGGGCTGTGGCTCTGAACCATACTGCCGGTCTCTCAACGCCGCAGCAGGTAATGATGGCGCTGTTCTCGTTTCAGGAACTCCTCGACTCGGACAGTCACCTTTACAAAAAAGAGGCTCAGGACTTAGTAAAAGAACGCTATGAGGCGCTCTACAGGTCTCTCGGTGTCGAAGCGCCTGAAATGCCTTGCTATGCCATGTATTATACAACAATAGATATTCCGCAGCTTGCCGAAAAACGCTTTGGAGCAGACTTCGCGAAGTGGCTCAAATCAACTTTTGAACCGATTGACTTTGTCTGGAATCTTGCCGATAAAAAAGGCGTGGTGCTTATGGACGGCGGCGGTTTTGCCGCTCCGGAAATGTCTATTCGCGTCTCTCTTGCCAACCTCTTCAAAGACGACTATGTGAAAATCGGCAAAGCGATAAGCGAACTGCTTTCCGAATACCAGGATATTTGGAAAAAATCCGTAAGATGATACGTGGAAAAAAGAAGTATGGGAAATGAAGAAATCATTCTTCATTTCCGCCGGATTCACATCAGCAAATAATGGCAGATGAGAATCCGGCTTAAGTGGGCGACGGCATGTCGGGGATTTTGCAGATGTGGATGGGCTGCGAGATTTGCAGGCCGTAATCGTACTGAATGTACGATGGAGGATCGCAAGGCGAAGCAGACCGCCGCAGATCAAAATCCCCTACATGCCGTCGCCCGACAAAGTGAACAAGGACAAACTGCTCAATAATAAGAGCTAAAGGTAAGAAAATTTCAACAATACCAAGAATTTTAACAGGGGGATTTATGTTAAATGATATGCTGAAAATATGTCTTAAGAATCCTGAGATACTGTTATTTCTGTCACTGGGTGCCGGTTACTATATCGGCAAGTTAAAATTTAAAGGATTCAGCCTGGGGGCTACCGCATCGGTGCTGCTGGTTGCCCTTGTGCTGGGACAAATCCCCGGAGTGCAGGTTCCCGGACTTTTGAAGACTGTCAGCTTTGCCCTCTTTACATTCTGCATCGGTTACAGCGTGGGGCCTCAATTTTTCGGGGCATTGAAAAAACAGGGGATGAGCTATATATGGGTTGCACTGGTAGTAGCTGTTGCAGCTCTGGTCACCGCCCTTGGACTGGGGAAATTATTCGGCTTCAGTCCGGGAACAACAGCAGGACTTCTGGCAGGCGCGCTGACCACATCTGCCGCTATCGGAACCGCGGAAGGCGCCATTGCTCATCTGCCCGGACTCACCGCGGCTGCAAGGGCTGCCTTGGAAACCGATATAGCCATATCATACGGCATTACATACATCTTCGGTACTGTCGGCGGAATTCTCATGTTCACGCTGCTGCCGGGAATTATGGGGATAAACCTGAAGACTGAGGCCAAAAAGCTTGAAGAAAACTATTCCGGCGGCGATAGCGACATAGATAAAAGCCCCGATCTTTTTTCCTGGTCCGGACAATTGAGTTTACGCGCGTACCTGGTGGAGAATGATAAAATATTCGGTAAGACCATCGGTTTTGTCGAAGGACTTTTTCCTCAGCCTGTTGTTGTTGAGGCCGCGCAAAGAAACAGACAACCTCTGGCGCTTCAGCCGGATCTGACCATCCAGTTAGGCGATATTCTTATTATCGGCAGCCCCTCCCGAAAATGCATGATTGCCGCGCCCGGACTTGTCGGGCCGGAACAGGATATTACCGGGATGACGGACATTGTCGGTGAAGTTATGGAAGTCTGTGTTCTCAATAAAGAAATTTCCGGGAAAACAATTGCCGAAATCGGTAATAGAGCTGAGGCGCACGGCATTTTTCTCCGTAAAATTACCCGTCAAAGCAATATTGTACCGATTCTGCCGAAGACCGTTATTGAGCGCTGTGATATTCTTCAACTGATTGGAAGAAAGGAGGACGTGGAGCGGGCAGTTAAACTTATGGGATTCGCGGAACGTTCAACGGACGTGACCGATATGATTACGGTAGGCTGCGGAGTAGTGCTCGGCACGCTTATAGGGCTTCTGGTAGTGAACATTGCCGGTATCCCCATATCTCTGGGTGTAGGGGGCGGTGTCCTTGTCTCCGGCCTTATATCCGGATGGGTGCGCACCTTGCATCCCACTTACGGACAAATTCCGTCGGCAAGCAGATGGGTGCTCCAGAATCTGGGATTGAATCTCTTCATTGCCTGCGTCGGACTGGGCGCGGGCAGCCAGGCATTGGCTGCTCTGAAAACAACGGGGCTGTCGGTTTTTATCGCAGGTGTGCTTTTGACAATTATCCCGGTTCTCGCGGGACTTATCTTCGCTAAACTATTTATGAAATTGAATCCGGTTTTTCTGCTTGGCGCCCTCACAGGATCGCGCAACATTACGGCAGCTTTGCTTACACTGGAGGAACAGGCGGAAAGCTCCATGCCTGTTCTCGGCTACGCAGCGCCCTACGCTGTGGCGAATGTGGTACTCACCATCTGGGGCTCTCTGATTGTAAATATTATGCATCGACTTTAGAAAAGGTATGAGAACTGGCTTGTCCACCTTTTTCTCTTGGTCGGGCAGCGGCATATCGAAAATTTTGATCTGCGGCGGCCTACTTCACCTTGCGATCCTCCATCGTACATTCAGTACGATTACGGCCTGCAAATCTCGCAGCCCATCCACATCTGCAAAATTTCCGATATGCCGCTGCCCACTCAACCCGGATTCACATATACACTTATGTGAATCCGGAATAAAGAAGGGGGTGAGTTTTTCCATTTTCATTTCTTTTCTCTTCCTCCCCCTGTTTTCTCTTTGTAAAAGCTTGTATATATTTATTCTGTGAACCAATTTTTCATAAAAATATTGACAATACCCTCCATAGCTTTTTGTGGAGGCTTGTTGTCGCCTCCACAAAAAGCCTTCTGAGTAACTTGCCTCTTTTTTTAAAGCTACTCAGGAACAAATCGCCCCGAAGGGGCGTGTAGTGCTATTCAAGTTCCTTTATGCGGAAAACCAATGTGCTGGCCAGTGCCGCTAATATGCCGAGGATCGTAATGCCGACTCTGAAGCTGCATAAATCCCCTGAGACGCCCAATAGATAGGGAATAATACCACCCCCGAAAACTATGCTTATGGCAAGGATAATTCCTGTGGCAAGGCTTCGCATTTCCCGGCTGAATGTCTTTGCCATTGCAACAAGCCCTGCAGGAAAAAAACCTGTTACAAAGAAGGCCTGCAGGAAAAGGACTATCCCCATGTATTTGACGGAAACCAAGCCCATGAGAACGGTAAAAAAACCGGTAATAATCATCAATATAAACATGAATTTCCTGAGGTTAAACCTGTCGATAAAAAAACCGCAGGCGATTGCCACGCCGACTGATCCCAATCTTGATATGCCGAGTATGGTATTGGCATAACCTATGTCCAACTGCAGCTCTTTTGTCAGATAGAGAGGCGTAATGGAGTAGATGCCGAGATTTACCCCTGCGCTGAAAATCCAGATTATTGCCATCAGCCAGAGAGATTTTATTTTAACAATTTCCCTGAACGTTGTTTTAGGGGGATTACTGATTTTTACCTCGCCGGCCGCAAAATAGAATACAATTGAGCAGACCAGAAAAACGCAGGCAAAGACTACGAATATCCCCCGCCAGGGCAAAAAATGCAGAATTAAAAGAGCGATAAAGGGAGTGGAAAATATTGCGATTGGAGCGCCGCTGTCGTGAACGGCAATTGCTTTGCCCCAGTTTTTTTCAGAGTAATATTCGGTAATCAATGGAATTGCCGAAGGCAGATATAAACCTACGAAAAAACCGAGCATAAAGGCAAAAATATAGAGCAAGAAGAAATTGTGAACAAAGGGGATTAAGAAGCCTACCAGACTTAAAGAAGCCGAAGAAGAAACAATAGTCCTTTTATACCCGAATTTTCCGGAAAAAAGACCGGAAAATATCACAGAAATGCCGTAACCAACTGACAGGAATATGAAGATGCTGCTTGCCTGCGCGTGATTAACCATGAATTCGTCTTCTACAATCGGCAGGATTGGCGAGAAGATTATTCTGACTGAGAAGTTAATAAACCAGAGAAACCATAAAAACCATAAAAAGAGCAGCGCTTTACCCCGGAAATTGGGATATCGTTCCATTTCTTCAATCTGACCCGGCTGCGATTAAATTCAATATCTCCTGAGGTATTTTCAAAGGGTCCAAAGTAAGGTTCCGCTGGTCTTTATTTTTCATATTTCTCAATGTTATTAACCCTTTATCAATCTCATCATCGCCGAGTATCAGTACAAAATCCGTATGTAAACTGTCGGCATAGCGCATCTGCGATTTTAAGGATTTGCCTTCATATGAGTAATACAGGGTCAAACCCTCTTTTGTAAAAGATTTTAAGAGCGATACAAGGCAACTTCTTGCCCTGTCTCCCATACAGGCGAAAAAACAGGAAGGTTTTTCAGACAAAGTACCGGCTTTCATGAGTAATGCCAGTCTCTCAACACCTGCACCGAAACCTATGCCGGGCGTTGAAGGTCCGCCCATCTCTTCAACAAGGTTGTCGTATCTTCCGCCCGCCAGGAATGCCTTCTGTGACCCGAGGTCATCGGATGTCACTTCGAAAACCGTTTTCGTATAATAGTCCAGTCCCCTGACAAGCCTTTTATTGATTATAACCTCAACGCCGAAACTCTTCATATGTTCCAAAAAGGCATCAAAATGTTCTTTGCATCCTCCGCACAGATAATTATAAAGCAAGGGCGAATGCTGACTTGTTTCTATGCACTGGGCGTTTTTACAGTCAAATATCCTCAGAGGGTTACGCTGGAGACGCCTGACGCAATCCTCGCAAAGCCTGTCCTTTTTCTCTTCAAAATATGAAACAAGCATATCTCTGAAGGTTTCCCTGCATGTTTTACAACCCACACTGTTTACTTCCATACGGTAATCATGGATATCGAGTTCTTTCAGTATCAAAGAAATCATCCACAAAATTTCCGCGTCGATCAAGGGTTCGCTGACCCCGAAAACTTCCACGTCAACCTGGTGAAATTCGCGGAACCTGCCCTTCTGGGGCCTTTCATGCCGGAACATAGGGCCTATGGTAAAAACCTTGCTCATTCGTTCCTTTACATACATACCTTCCTGCAAATATGACCTTACCATGCCCGCTGTGGCCTCAGGGCGCATGGTAAGAGAATCGCCTCCGATATCCGTGAAGGTAAACATCTCCTTTTCTACGATATCTGTTGTATCTCCGATGCTCCTGACAAATAACTCGGTTTTTTCGAGAATAGGTATTTCAATTTCCTTGAATCCCAGAAGGCTGAAATATTTTCTTGATATGTCTTCTATGAGTCTGAATTTCCGTATTTCATCACCAAGGATATCTCTGAATCCTCTTAATGTCTTGATCTTTTCCATGGTTCCTCGCGAAATATAGTGTAAATACAACTCATTAGTAACATATATCAGCCCCCAATTCAAAGTTTATTTGAAGGGAGCCCTCTTTCTCTAATTGATGTTTCAGGTTTTCTCTTGGTCGGTCAGCAGCATATCAAAAATTTTGATCTGCGGCGGCCTGCTTCACCTTGCGATCCTCCGAACGTGTGAAATAATTAATTTTAGCAGTCACCCCGGTGAAAACCGGGGTCCAGTTTCTTTGCAACCCGTTGAAATTCCTGGATTCCTGAGCTTGTGCCCTTCAGGGTATTCGCAGGAATGACAAAAAAAGAAAACTATGACTTTTTACGAGACCATCACTATTCACCACTATTCACTATTCACTAACGACTATTCACTGTCTTTTCACACTTGTGGCCGTTGTTTCTTCCCGTATGGGATTTTGGGCAGCTCCTGCTGAACAT
>CAZHHX010000012.1:0-83473 GCA_964532465.1 uncultured Syntrophorhabdaceae bacterium
GATATTTCAGTGCCAATGAGGTTTTTCATTATTTTTGATGGTGGATTGAGGGATAGATATTTTCTTATCGGCAGGTTATGGAGAATTTACCCGCATTTATTAGATCACAATCTCCAACAGATGACTCTTCATCATGTTTTTAGGGGCAATTTCAAGCCTTGCATTGTATGTTTCTGACTTGAGCGTTTCTAAGAGCGCATTTATCCTGTCCTGACTGATAATTGTTGAGGATGTTTTTTCCTTTTCCTTCACCGGGGCATAGGGTTTCTTCTTTATTGATAATTCAACTTTATCAATAAAATTATGGTCTTTATGCTCTTTCTGCAATGAAGACGGTAGTTCTTTCTTCTCTTGAGTCCTGTCAATTGTTTTTTTTTGTGCAGATAATTCCAATTTATCTATATTGTCTTTGCTTTTAGAAATAACGGCGTCTGTTTCTGGTAAATCCTTTACACGTGATGCCTCAGGTTTCAAAAGGCTACTGAGTATGGCTGCTTTCCTTTTTTCATCAATCTTCATTCTGTACTATTTATAGCAAAAAATATGCCATTTTAAAAATATTGCGATAACAGTAACATTTCAATGTTGTTACATCTCTTTATTGCATAGTTTACTATGAAAGTGTCAAATAAATGCCGCTCATTCAGGAAAATTATATAAATGAGGCTGTTCTTGTGTTTTCACAGCAAATAAAATGGGGATCCCCGGCTTTTTAAAACTCAAGGCTGGTTTTGTTACCCTATAATGTGGAGCCTGCTTTTCTTGGGTCTTTCCCTGAGGAGAATATAGGTTGCGGCTGGTCCTCCGTCTGGCATCCTGCAACTTGAGAAAGCAATAATCCATTTTTTCAGATTTTCTTTTTAATACAGTATTATTTCTTGATTTTAAACCTCTCCCGTGTGTTACTCTGACACAGTGCTTTCCCGATGATACAGACTCCTTTATAAATTTTTCAAAGGCAATTTATCAACAACAAAAAGATTGAACTGAAACAATTTTTCGTACATAATTAAGAAATTGAAGACAATGTTAGCGTTTGCACAAAACGAGTCGCTAACTGCATTTTTATGAAATAAACTGAGAGGCTAACATGAAATTCCCGGAATATAGGTCGAGGAGATTAAGGAAAAACGATAAGTTGAGAGGCATGGTTCAGGAAACGGAACTATCAACAAGACATCTCGTTTACCCCATGTTTGTCAAGGAAATGGGTGAAGAAAAGGCACCCATTCCTTCCATGCCGGATATATATCAGTTTTCTGTTGAGGGACTGCTCAAGGAGATAGAGGATGTTGTAAGTCTATCCATACCGGCAGTCCTGCTTTTCGGCATCCCGGAGAAGAAGGATGAAACAGGCAGCAGTGCCTATGATAAAAACGGTGTTATTCAAAACGCGACAAGAAAGATAAAAAAGCTTTTCGGCGATGATATTATGGTAATCACCGATGTTTGCATGTGCGAATATACGAGTCACGGCCATTGCGGAATAATACGGGACGGCCATGTGGATAACGATGAGACCATCAATCTTCTCGCGAAAATCTCCCTCTCACACACAATGGCAGGGGCGGATATGGTGGCCCCATCTGATATGATGGACGGCAGAGTAAAAGTAATAAGGGAAATGCTTGACCTTCACGGCGACTATAATATACCCATTATGAGCTATGCGGCAAAGTATGCGTCCTGCCTATACAGCCCCTTCAGGGATGCGGCCGAATCCACTCCTCAATTCGGCGACAGAAGGTCATACCAGATGGACCCGCCGAACAAGCAGGAAGCTCTTCGCGAGATCATGCTCGATATTGAAGAAGGCGCTGATATAATTATGGTAAAACCGGCTATGTTCTACCTTGATGTGCTGGCAGCGGCAAAAAGGGAGTTTAATATCCCGCTGGCTGCTTATTCGGTAAGCGGCGAGTACACAATGATAAAAAATGCCGCATCAAAGGGATATCTCGATTATACAAGGGCCGTGCTTGAATTGATGACAGGAATAAGGCGCGCGGGCGCAGATATCATCATCACATATTTTGCAAAGGATCTTGCGGAATGGCTAAGGTAGAATCTTCTCTCAGGATGGTTGCCTGGGAACTCACCAGGAACTGTAACCTTAATTGCATTCACTGCCGCGCTTCGGCAGGACTCGGCCCCCCTACCGGAGAATTAAACTTTGCCGAGTGCTGTAAAATTATTGACGAAATAGCAGGTTTTGCCTCACCTACCATCATTCTCACAGGCGGCGAACCTCTTATCCGTGATGATATATTCGACATTATCGAATACGGTACGATAAAGGGGTTGAGACTCGTTATTGCCATTAACGGGACACTGCTTAATAAGGAAAAGGCAAAGAGGCTTAAAACCGGAGGAATCAAAAGGGTAAGCCTGAGTATAGATGGAAAAGACAGCGTAACACATGATATGTTCAGGGGTGTTAACGGTTCCTTTGCGTCAGTGATAAAGGCAGCGGAAACATTAATAGAGACAGCACTGCCGTTTCAAATAAATACAACCGTTACACAACTGAATGTTGACGCTCTTGAGCATATATACAAACTTGTGCAATCCATAGGTGCTGTAGCATGGCACATCTTCCTCCTCGTGCCTGTGGGCAGAGGTCAGGGACTGAAGGGCAAAGAACTGAGCACAAATACATACGAGCAAGCACTCGAGTGGCTCTATGATATTGAAAAAAAGAACGAACTTGAAATAAAAGTTACCTGTGCACCTCACTATTACCGGATTGTAAAAGAAAAGGGCGATATGCCGAAAAGCGCTGGATGCCTTGCCGGTAAAAATTTCATGTTCATATCGCACAAAGGCATTGCACAACCTTGCGGTTATCTTGAAATCCATTCAGGTGATGTAAAAAAGGATGGAATAAAGAAAGTCTGGGAGGAATCACCTGTATTCAACCAGTTGAAAGATCTGTCTTCTTACCACGGCAAATGCGGCGGGTGCAGATATCTTAAAATATGCGGGGGATGCAGGGCGCGCGCCTACGAGCTCTCTGGAGACTTCCTGGGCGAAGAACCCTACTGCTCATATAAAGGCAGCAGTTAATATCTTCTATGACATTCTTGAATCTAATGGTTTTTATTTTTGAATAAATACGATCACTGTCCCGCTTCGGTAAGGTTAAAGGCTTTGTTTATGAGTTAAACATCCTGGTCAAACACTAACAAAACAGTTAAGGCCGGGGTTTTTATTATTTCTGAAAGTACACGAGATCAGTAGCTGAGAAATTACTGCCCTTCTTAATTTTTGCCCAGCAGGCATCCACACCGAAAAGCTCCGACACTTCAAGTTCACCTTTATATTTTCCTTTTACTGTTCCAAGGGGCGCTTTTGTCTTTGAATCAATAATTTGCTCTCCCGGAGAATATACATCAAGGATGCTGCCTTTGTCTAAGCCTGATTGTCTTCCTGCATTAACATAAATTTTTTCACTATCAACAGATGCAACTCTTGCATGCCAATCCAGTGTAAGTATGGCTTTTAAAAGGTCTTCTGCCAATAATTCAATCGCCAGATCTATTGCCTTTATCTTTGCCTTTTCTGTACTCATTTCCCCTTTCTCTCTTGTGAGAGAAATAGGGTTTCTCCCGGACAACTGCTTAAGAACAACGCCGGTATCTGTATTGTAAACATCAAGAGTAATTTTGGATATGGCAAAAGATGTCTCTTTGTCTTCTTTGCCCTCAATCTTTGACGAACTGGTATAGATATCCGAAAGTGTTCCCTTTAAAATCGCCTGTATTCCGTACAATTCGCTCAAAGACTTCATGGTCGCAGGATCCGTAAGCATTCCCTTGTTGTTCACTGTATGAGGGTCTACACAAATAATCGCGCCGGCATTCTCAAGCCTCGTTATAAGCCGTCTTGTTGCCAGTTCTCCCAGGCCTTCTCCTTTATAATTTGTCTGGTCTACCATGGGCAGCACAATAACTCGCCTCTTCATTTTGGGCGACGGGTAATTAAATGAAATCAGTGAAATACCGGGCATAAAACCCATGCCTGCCGGGAGGGAACCCATCTGATAAGGATATACCATTTGCGGGGCAATGCCCTTCTTTTTAAGTTCTTCTTCAAGCTTGGCAAGCCTTTTTTCCATCTCTTCGCGTTCTTTCTTGTTTGCTGTTCCACCGGACAGTAAATTTTCCCCCATACGCGGAGTATACTGGTCTTTTCTAATCCATACATATTCCGGCTCATAAGGCGTGAGCATAAATTTTCTATTAGATGCATATATATACTCGACTCCGTCGATAACCTTGATATCTCCCGGTTTCGGATTAGACTCCTCAACTTTTTCAATCTTTTCTGCTTTTTTATCTGCTTTTGCAGGTGGATTTTTTGCCGATGTATCCTCTTTCTTTTTTGAAAAGGTACTGCAGGAGGCAATAAATACTATAATTACAAGGAAAATCAGAGATTTATTATGCATTTAGGTGATTATAAGTTATTTGCAGTAACAAAGTCAAACAATAAAAAACAGGTGTCAATAAAAACCCGGCAAAACAATGCCGGGCATTATCCTTCAAAAATATCAATAAACTTAAAACGCTCGCCATCAAACAACCCCTTATCGCTCAATTTTAGTTTAGGTATAACAAGGAGCGCCATAAAGGAAAGAGTCATAAAAGGCGCATCCAAATGTGAACCAAGCTGCTTTGCAATCTGGTCAATTTTTGAGTATTGCCTTGCTACACTAAAACCATCCTCATCAGACATAAGACCTGCAACGGGAAGAGGAAGAACTTCCCGAACATTATCATATGAAACCGCCAGTCCGCCCTTATGTTCAATAACAATATTTATCGCGTTACATATATCTTCATCTGTAACACCGACGGCAACTATATTGTGTGAATCATGGGATACAGATGATGCAATGGCGCCCGTCTTCATACCGAAGTTTTTCACAAAACCGATTGAAGGCAGGGAATTTCCGTAACGATTAACAACAGCTATTTTCAGAATGTCTCTTTCAATATCCGGAACAACATAGCCGTTCTCCTGTTTCAATGTCGCCTGAACACTGCCGGTTATTACCTGATGATTTATTGCCTCTATTATTCGTATTCTATTTCCCCTTATCTTTAATACAAATTCACCTGTGGTATGCATCCCTGTCTTAAAATTATTAATGTGATTTACTGCTGCATGCGGCAACAATGTCTTTCCGTTTTCGGCAACAATATTTCCTTTTATATATGTCTTCAATACATTGAAACTGCTCAAATTATCCACTTCTATGAAATCGGCATCCTCGCCAGCCCTCAACAAGCCTACATCAAGGCCATAATGCAGAACAGGGTTGACACAGGCACATTTCAGCATAATCATTCTGTCTATGCCCATTATAACCGACCTTTTTACAAGCTCATTTATATGGCCGGCCACAAGGTCATCGGGGTGTTTATCATCGCTGCACAACATGCATTGTTCGGGATATTTTGCAATCAAATGGCTCAAAGTATCAAAATTTTTCGCAGCAGACCCTTCCCTTAGAAGAAGCTTCATACCCAGGGATAGTTTTTCTTCGCCTTCGTCGTACTGGAAGGTCTCGTGGTCTGTAGATATTCCCGCGGCAATATATTGTTTCAGGGCTTCGCCTCTCAAACCGGGAGCATGACCATCAACAGGTTTTCCATATTTTTTTGCGATCCCGATTTTTGCCAATACATCCGGATCGCCCCCTATGACACCCGGGAAATTCATCATCTCACTTAAATACTTAATTTCCTTATTCTCAAGCAAAGCTTCTATCCCGGATTGCTCCAGTGCGGCGCCGGATGTTTCAAAAACTGTTGCAGGGACGCAAGGTGATGCGCCGAAATAGAACTTGAAAGGAACAGATTTACCATTCTCAATCATGAACCTTACACCGTTCATGCCAAGTACATTTGCAATCTCATGCGGATCAGATACAGTAGCTACCGTACCATGCATCACTGCCAGCCTGGCAAACTCGGAAGGTACCAGCATGGAGCTTTCTATATGAACATGGGCATCAATAAACCCAGGAAGAATAAAGGTATCATAGCTCTTATTATCCCTCGTAATATCAACAATTCTATTGTTTTGAATATGTAACGTACCGGGATAAATTGTCGAGTTTAATACATCTACAATATTGGCAGAAATTTTCATAAACCTTAAAACAAACGGGTAAGAAGATGGAAAGCAGAAACCAATAGATTAATGCAAAACCACATATCTTATCAATTCTTCAAATATACAGCGGCAAGCATAGAGTGCTTTATTATATTACACCTTTGATAATATTTGTCTCGTTATAGGCACGCATATATGCGTTGATATTCTTCTGAGCAATCACACCGAAGCGCTCTCGCACCGGTTCTTCCAGCGCTTCTATACTGACAATATCTGATGCTTTCACCAGCGCTCCTATCATTGTGGTGTTTGTAATTGGTATACCAAGTTCCTCTTTCGCTATCTTTGAGGCATCAACATGGGCTATGTTGCGTCCAGGAAACATCTCTTTCAATTCATCGGCAGATTTATTTGAATTTATAATGATAAAACCATGTTCTTTTAAACCGACTGTCGGGTTCGCAGTGCCCAGCAATGTGGGATCCAGTATGATAATATTATCCGGGTGATATATCTTCGATCTAAGCCTGATAGGAGTATTGGAAACCCGTAAAAAAGCCTGGACAGGAGCGCCTCTCCTTTCCGGGCCAAAACTCGGGAACGCCTGCGCGTAGTGATTCAGCTTTATTGCCGCCTGGGCAACGATCTCTGCAGACGTCACTGCACCTTGGCCGCCTCTTCCGTGAAATCTTACCTCTATCATTTATCCTCTCCTTTTGATGTGAAAATATTTTTTATTCTCCATTCCGTACCCTTAGGTGAATCCTGTAAAAGTATCCCCTGCCCGGAAAGCATCTCACGGATATCATCCGCTTTCTTATAATCCTTATTTTTCCTCGCCTCAACCCTTTCTTTCATAAGCCCTTCGAGAGAAGATACATCCAATCCGACACGCGTCAGATGGCGAACTTTCTCCTGTGAATCAAATGTATCGGAATCGCTTTTTAAGATTCCAAGAACATCTGCAAGCGAGGTGAAGACATTCTTTGTATAGATAATGAATGGTATTGCACTTTCATCATTCTGGTCAATCAACTTATTCAGCGTCTTTGACAACTCAAACATATAGGACAACGCAAGCGCTGTATTGAAATCATCATCCATTGCCTCGTAGAATTTCTTTTCAATTTCTGCAGCTTCATCGAATACTTTTAGTACAACCTCTGAAGGCTTTTCCGCTTTTAAAGCTCGATCAAGTGCATAATAAAGCCGGTAAAGGCTGGTATTGCTATCTTCTATCGATTTCTCATTATAATCTATGGGGCTTCTGTAATGCGTTGAAAGAAAAAAGAGTCTTAACACCTCCGGATGGTATTCTTTAATAAAATCCTTTATCAACAGAAAGTTACCCAGCGACTTAGACATCTTTTCCTTCTGAATATTAACAAAACCGTTATGCATCCAATAATTTACAAACTTGCTGCCCGTCGCAGCCTCTGTTTGAGCTTTTTCATTTTCGTGATGGGGAAATACCAGATCTTTTCCTCCGCCATGAATATCAAATGGGTTGCCCAGGTATTTTGTACTCATTGCCGAACACTCCAGGTGCCAGCCCGGCCTCCCTTTTCCAAAGGGTGTGTCCCATGATGGCTCGCCTTCTTTTGAGGCTTTCCATAGAGCAAAGTCCAAGGGATTTCTTTTTCTTTCATCAACTTCAACCCGTGCGCCTGCCATCAATTCTTCAAGCGGTCTTTTCGAAAGGACACCATAGTTCTTGAAACTCTCAACAGAAAAGTAAATATCGCCGTTTGTGTTATATGCGTAGCCTTTTTCTAATAGTGTTTCAACAAGACCGATCATTTCATCAATATGGTCCGTTGCCTTCGGCTCATGGGTGGGTCTTAAAATGTTCAGAGCATCCATATCCTCATAAAAAGATGCTATGTATTTTTCACCTACCTCTTTCCACGGGATTCCTTCTGTATTGGCTTTTTTAATAATTTTATCGTCTATATCGGTAAAATTTTTCACAAAGGTAACGGAATAGCCTTTTGTTTTCAGGTATCTGTAAATCATGTCAAAAACAATGGCACTCCGGGCATGTCCCACATGACAATGGTCATAGACAGTGACGCCGCATACATACATTTTTACGGCATCAGGCTTTACAGGTATGAATTCTTCTTTTTTTCCGGTAAATGAATTATATATTTTTATTTTCATATGTTTTTTTAGCATAACGGGCAGCATATTGTCAAAAGTATCTTTACTGCCGTACAGTTGGGTGTAAAGTCTTATTCTTTTTTATATAACTCAGAGTATAATCTTTCTGCACACTCACGACAAATACCGTGAGTGAAGCTTGCTTCAGAGCGGTCTCTTATATAGACTTCCATTTGTTCCCATTCTCCTTTATCATTCCGTATTTTTTTACAGGAAGAACAAATGGGGAGTAATCCACTTAATGTTTTGACTTGAGAAAGAGCATCTATAATATAGCAACAGATTAAAGGAGTCTGGCTTTTTCTTATGACTTCTGATAAAATCTCTTAAAGCTAACTACTTGGCTGAGCGGTTATCGGGAACATCAGAAACCCAACCGCCTTTGTTACAGTTTTTTATTTATCCTGGAGCAAAGACAAACACTAAAGACGTAAGGAAACCACATGTTTTTCTGGCTTTCAGAGAGCGATAAATATGATATTACAAGTTATGCATTCAGATACTTCATGTTCAGCAATCTGGGGATTAAGGCGTCTGTTGTTAAGGCTGTAAAAAAAGTCAGACCTGACAGGGCAAGGAAGGACGGTTCCCTGAAGTTATCAAATGCCGCCCTCATTGAACTGGAGATGCGAGTCAAGAATATGCTGTAATACCCAAATAATAAATGTCTTTTACCCTGCACAAGACAGCGCAGGTCATGTTCAGACAATACATTTATCCCGGATCGGTTTCTTCTTCCACCCATTTTGCGTAACCCGTCAAAGCAGCGTCTATATTAATCGCTATAATCTCGGGCAACTCATAGTGATGAAGACGTTTTATTTCTTCTTCAATCTTTTTGTAATGACTTTTTTTGGTTTTTATAATACATTGCCATTCCTCAACCTCTTCCACCTGTCCTTTCCACCAATAAATACTCTTTACAGGCCCTGCAATCTGCACGCACGAAGCAAGCCTTTTCCGGACAAGTTGTTTCCCAATATATTCGGCTTTCCCTTTGTCGTCAATGGTTGTAACGACCTGTATAATATCGTTCATGAATCCTCCTCTTTTTTAACACTGTTTAATTTTTATTTTTTAAACACCATTGCACATATTTTTATTTTTTTGTGAATCCTTGCTGTATATCATGAACAGTGCTTGTAATAACATTTATCTTGAAATTATAGTGAAATTCATATATTTTTCTATTCTACGACAGGAGATAAAAATGTTTCAAGTAAACGATGGCGCATCATTAATACTCGCAAGTGAATCCACGCGAAGGGTAGATATTCTTAGGACTCTCGGCATATCTTTTTCAATTATACCACCTAAAATTGACGAACAAAGAGAAAAGGATGAACCGCCCAGAGACTTTGTGCTGAGAATATCCCATGAAAAGGCCAGCAAGGTCGGTAACCATTTTCCTGATAACTGGGTTATCGGAGCAGATACAATAGTTGTTCTTAAAGGTAAAATACTGGGAAAGCCAAAGAATGAAAAAGATGCCTATAATATGCTCAAAACCTTAAAAGGGAAGTGGCATAAGGTTTTTACCGGGTATTGTGTTCTTAATATATCAAAAAATATTGTATACCGGGATGTTGTTGAAACAAAAGTATTTGTAAGGGATTTAACGGACGAAGAAATTATGCGATATATAAAGACATCCGAGCCCCTAGATAAGGCAGGTTCCTATGCATTGCAAGGCAAAGGCGGGTACATGGTTAAGGAAATAAAGGGTTCCTATGCCAACGTCGTCGGTTTGCCTATATGTGAAGTTACAGAAGCCCTGTTGTCGCTTGGTGTTCTTTCATGAATAACAAACCCGAAGTTCTTGATTTGTATTGGGTAGTTTTTTCCTGTAAAACATAACTTTATGGATTCACAAACAAAAAACATGGATGATGCAATAAAAAGAGTACGAGAAAGGATAGCCGCGGCTTGTGACCGGTCCGGAAGAACTGAATCTGAAGTAAGGTTGATAGGCGCCACCAAGGGCGTTGATGCAGAGAGAATTAGGCATGCTGTCCGTTCCGGGCTTACGGATTTTGGAGAAAATTACATACAGGAAGCAATGGGTAAGATCGAAGGGTTTCATGAAGGTGTCTGTTGGCATATGATCGGCCACATACAAAAAAATAAGGCAAAACACATATCGAAACTCTTTAATTACGTACACTCCATAGACAGATGGGAACTTCTTGAGATACTCGACAGATACGAAAAGCATTTAAAAGTTTTATTTGAGCTGAACCTTGCAGATGAAGCATCCAAGCATGGAACAGGTGAAGACAACCTGAAAAGAATGCTCGAAAAGGTCGGGGGGCTGAAATATATAGAGCCTGTCGGACTAATGACTATGCCGCCATTTGCTGAAAACCCGGAAGATATCAGAGGCATATTCAGAAGACTTAAAACTATTTTACAGTCGGTTAACAAGGAATTTTCCCTGCATATGTCAGAACTATCAATGGGGATGTCCTCGGATTTTGAGGTTGCAGTTGAGGAAGGTGCTACCATGGTAAGGCTTGGAACTGCAATCTTTGGAGAAAGAACATGAAAGCATGGGGCGGTAGATTCAAAGGAAAAACTAATCCTCTTATGGAAAGATTCAGCGCATCCATTGCTTTTGACAGGACATTGTATGAACATGACATAGAGGGCAGCAAGGCGCAGGCAGGGATGCTGAAAAAAATCGGCATCCTCACTGAAAAAGAGGCAAAGGACATAGTGGCAGCCCTTGGCGAGATAAAAACAGAAATTAAAGAGGGCATTTTTAAATTCTCCGATACATTGGAAGATATCCATATGCACATAGAGGCACGCCTTATTGAAAAAATCGGGGATGCAGGTAAAAAGCTTCATACCGGCAGAAGCCGGAACGATCAGGTTTCACTCGATATGAGGATGTTCCTTAAAGAAGAACTCGGACTAATAGATAATCATCTTCTGCGTTTGCTCAAAACCCTCGTAAATAGAGCAGATAAGGAAAAAAAGACCATAATGCCCGGTTATACACATATGCAAAAGGCGCAGGTCATCACCTTTGCGCACTATCTCATGGCATACTATTACATGCTGAAGCGAGACAGAGAGCGCATAGGAGAGGCAATAAAGCACGTTGATGTTCTGCCGCTCGGGAGCGGCGCTATTGCAGGCTCAACCATACCACTTGACAGAGAATTCCTTGGAAAACAGTTAAAGTTTTCACGGGTCTCTGAAAACAGTATGGACGCGGTCTCTGACAGGGACTTTGTTCTCGATTCAGTCTTTTCCATTGCCATGATTATGATGCATCTGTCCAGACTTGCCGAAGACATGATAATATTTTCAACAGAGGAGTTTTCTTTTATATCCCTGCCGGACGAACTTTGTACCGGCAGCAGTCTGATGCCCCAGAAAAAGAATCCTGACGCGCTGGAATTGCTGAGAGGCAAGACATCCCGGGTGATCGGCGATCTTTTCAGCCTCTTTACGCTGTTAAAAGGACTTCCCATGACATATAACAGAGACCTTCAGGAAGATAAGGAGCCCATGTTCCATGCAGTCAATACTGTAAAAGATGCCATTTCCATAGCTGAGTTGTGTATGAAAAAGATGAAAACAAACAAGAAGGGGATGGAAAAGGCCGTCTACGCGAGCTTTATGCCTGCTGTAGAAATAGCGGAATACCTTACTGTGAGGGGGATCCCCTTTAGAGAGGCACATGGAATAGCGGGCAGGATGGTAAGGGACTGTGAGGAAAAAGGCGGTTTTCTTCAGGATATGAATCTTATTGATATGAAAGGGTTTTCAAAAGTATTCGACGATGACATTTTTAACTACATTGACCCTTACACTATTCTGAACACCAGAAAAACTGCGGGAGGAGCCTCTTTTAAGGAGGTAGACAAAGAGATTGAAAGAGAAAAGATATATTGTAATTCTTAGCATTGGCATCATGGTGATGCTTCTTATATCCTCCTGTGGGAAAAAGGGAGACCCTATGCCGAAGGTATTACCCATACCCGGTGGAATCAATGACCTTACAGGGGAAGTAAAAGATGGTATGTTGTTTCTTTCCTTTTCGACACCTTCCAGAAACAAGGACGGATCAGAGACAAAAGACCTTGCCGGCTTCAAAATATTCAAGGCCTGCGGAAGTTGCATGGGTGCATTTGAGCTCTTTAAAGATCTAAGCTTAGACAACCGGAAGGGGTTTATGATTCAGGACGGGAAGGTATATTTTTACGACGATGATCTTGTAAACGGATTCCAATACGGCTATAAGGTTTATCCATATACGAAAAAAGGTACACGCGGCGATTCTTCCAATGACTTTACAATCAATTGGAAAAAAACACCTGGACCTGTGAAAGATGTATCTGTAAAAGAAAATGATGAAAGAGTCGAACTCTCATGGCAAAAAGAGGAGGGTTTTCTTTATAACGTATATAGATATGATGACAATATTTACCCGTTGTTTCCGTTGAATAAAACACCCCTTACAACACCTCATTTTTTAGATACAGGGCTTGAAAATGACAAAGCGTACGCATACGAGGTAAGAAAAGTGCAGGTACAAGAAGGCATAAAACTGGAAGGAGAAGGTGTAAAGATCGCAGCCACACCAAAAGATATTTCCCCTCCTGCAATACCTGCTGAAGTAAAAGTCGAGAAAAAAGACGGCGGCGTGCTTGTAACATGGAAAGAGAATACTGACGAAGATTTCGCAGGTTATAACATATTCAGGATAAGCTCCGGAAAGACAGAAAAGATGAATAAAGAGCCTTTGGATAAAAATATGTACTTTGATAAAAATATCCCCGATAACAGGTATATTTCGTATTATGTGACAAGCCTCGATGAGGCAGGCAATGAAAGCGAATCGTCGAGGGAAGTCATCATTATCGTTAAAGAATAAGAGGAAAGGTGTGCAATGAATTACTTTGAATACAAAAAAGACGAGTTGTATTGTGAAGAAGTGCCAATATCAAAGATCGTTAATGCTGTCGGAACGCCTGCTTATATTTACAGCTACAAAACCCTGGAACGCCATTTTCTTGTTTTTGATAATGCATTCAAGGGCATGCCGCATATTGTATGTTACTCCTGCAAGGCAAACTCCAATACGGCAATTCTGAAAATTATGGGCAGACTGGGCGGCGGGACGGATATCGTGTCGGAAGGCGAGCTTTACCGGGCCATTTCCGCAGGGATACCAGCCGGAAAGATTGTGTTTTCGGGGGCAGGCAAAACCGAGGACGAGATAAGGGCTGCAATAAAAGCTCAAATCCTCATGATCAATATCGAGTCAGAGCATGAGTTGCAGACCGTTGCAAAGATTGCAAGAAAAATGAAAAGAAGGGTGCCTGTATCAATCAGGGTAAACCCTCAGATAGACCCCAAAACACACCCCTACATTACAACAGGTCTGAAAAAAAATAAATTCGGCATAATATGGGACGATGCCATCAGGCTCTACAGTGATATGAAAAAAGAACCTTATCTTTCTCCCATCGGCATCTCTTCACATATCGGCTCGCAAATCCTTGAGCTTTCACCCTTCATGGAGGCTGTAAAATCCTTGAGAAATATGGCCGACCAGCTGAATAAAAACGGAGTACCAGTCAAGTACCTTGATATCGGAGGTGGTCTCGGCATAAAATACAAGGACGAGATTCCTCCTAATCCTGAAGAGTATGCAGGAGTAATAAAAAAAGAATTGGAAGGGACAGGCATCACGCTGGTCCTTGAACCTGGTAGACTTCTTGTGGGCAACAGCGGTATTTTTGTAACCAAACTCCTTTATGTAAAGAAGTCACCGGGTAAAACCTTTTATATCGTGGACGGGGCAATGAACGACCTTGTGAGACCCGCGCTCTACGATGCCTATCACGGAATTATACCTGCTGTCAGGAAAGAAACAGGCAAAAATATAAAGGTTGATATTGTAGGCCCTATTTGTGAGTCAGGCGACTTCTTTGCGAAAGACAGGAGCATGCCTGAACTTGAGACAGGGAATCTCCTTGCTGTAATGGGAGCAGGCGCCTATGGCTTCTCCATGTCCTCGAACTATAACTCAAGAAGAAGGGCAGTCGAGATTCTTGTTAATGGGGATGAATTTTTTATTATACGGAAACGCGAAACATTTAAGGATTTAACTAAGGGAGAATCTATTCCATCATTTCTGGAGGACATGTAGATGTCAGAAATTGAGTTTTATAAAATGAGCGCAAGCGGCAATGATTTCATCCTCATCGATAACAGGGACAGAAAAGTAAATAAAAAATATAAAGATATTGCAGAGTTCGTTGTAAAAATATGCAGAAGGTGTCATTCCGTCGGCGCAGATGGCATAATACTGATTGAGCGCTCAACAAAAGCAAATTTCCGCTGGAAGTTTTTTAATGCAGATGGCTCTGAAGCCGAGATGTGCGGAAACGGGGGTAGGTGTGCAGCACGATTCGCCTTTATTAAAGGCATTACAGGGAATGAAATGTCATTCGAAACAATAGCCGGTATAATTAAGGCAACTGTTGATGGAACAAATGTTAAACTTCAGCTTACAACTCCTTTTGATATAAAGCTCGACTACCCGATTAACCTTGAAAAAAATGAGATTTTTTTATGCAGCGTAAACACCGGCGTTCCCCATGCAGTCCTTTTATCTGACGATATTGACCATGTGCCCGTGGAAGAGTTGGGAAGGACTATCAGGTATCATAAGGCATTCGGTGAGAAGGGAACGAACGTTGATTTCGTACAAATTGTTGACAAGGGAAATATACTTATAAGAACATATGAAAGAGGGGTGGAAGGCGAAACTTTTGCCTGCGGTACCGGGGCGGTTGCAGCAGGAGTCATTCTGACAAAGAAGGGGCTCATCCAAAGCCCGGTTAATATTGCAACAAAAGGAGGAGAGACTCTGAAAGTCTATATAGATAATGAGGTATACC
The DNA here is from genome assembly GCA_964532465.1 of uncultured Syntrophorhabdaceae bacterium. GTDB lineage: Bacteria > Desulfobacterota > Syntrophorhabdia > Syntrophorhabdales > Syntrophorhabdaceae > JAPLKB01. Next base: position 15,210 of record CAZHHX010000012.1, read on the forward strand.
TCGAAGGCAATGCAAGGATTATTTATACCGGTATATTAAATGATGAGGCAACTCTATAAAGGCTGAGAGAAGTGTTTAAACTGATAAACAACATAATACACACGGAGGGCGGCTGGCCCCCATATACGGGGACATACGCACAAGCCTTCTAACTTAGATAAAGGAGGAGTCATGGAATTAAAGGGCGTATATACGGCTTTGGTGACGCCATTTAAAAATGATATTTTTGACGAGTATGCTTTCAAAAAGCTCATTACACTTCAGGTTAAAGGCGGGGTAGACGGTTTGGTGCCTTGCGGATCCACGGGAGAAGCATCCACACTGGACTACGAGGAACATAAAAGAGTAATTGAGTTGACTGTCGAATGCGCAAAAAAGACTGTGCCTGTTATTGCAGGCACAGGATCAAACAGCACAAATGAGGCGATTCAGCTTACCGCAATGGCAAAAGAAGTAGGCGCCGACATGTGCCTTCTTACAACGCCATATTATAACAAACCTACCCAGGAGGGTTTGTACAGGCATTACAGGAAGATTGCAGAAGAAGTAGATATTCCCCTGATTTTATATAATATACCCGGAAGAACCGGCATTAACATGACGCCGGAAACAGTAAAAAAACTTGCAGAAATCCCGGGCATTGAGGGCATAAAAGAAGCATCGGGGTCACTTGTCCAGGTTGCAGAGATTTACCGGCTGACAAAAGGGAAATTCCCAATTCTCTCCGGAGATGACAATCTTTTTCTTCCCATGATGAGTGTCGGCGCTGTTGGTATAATATCGGTACTTTCAAATATGCTTCCTGCAAAAATGAAGACGCTATATAAAACATTCCTTGAGGACGGGGATGTAGAAAAATCAAGAGACATTAATGCCGATCTTATGCCGCTTTTCCAGGGTATTTTTATCGAAACAAATCCTATTCCCGTAAAAGAAGCTCTTTATTACATGGGCATTATTGAAGAGGAATTCAGACTTCCGCTATGTACCATGTCAGATGCAAACAAAGCCTTCTTGAAGGGCTTACTAAAAGAATACGGGCTACTGAAAAGAAAATAAGAACAGTAGGAGTATAATAAAATGGTTAAGATAATAATCACCGGTGTATGCGGAAAAGTGGGGAGCGCTATATTCAATCTTGCATTAAATGACAAAGATTTCAGTGTTGTAGGAATATTAGAAGCCAAAACACATCCTCTGATCGGTAATAAAATGGGCCTCCCAGAGGAAAAAGCAATTAATACTCTTTATATTGAAGGAGATATGTCCAATATTATCGATGAGTGTGATGTCATCATTGATTTTACTGAACCAAAAGCTTCCCTGGAGTATTTCAGACTTGCAAGAGAAAATAATAAAGCAATTGTCATCGGTACAACAGGCTTTTCTGAAAGTTCACTGACAGAGATAAAGAGCGCAAAAGACACAAGAGTTGTAATATCCCCTAACATGAGCGTGGGCATGAACCTTATGTTCGAGGCAGTGGAGATGCTGTCTAAAATTATGAAAGATAACTATGACATTGAGATCATGGAAATGCACCATAAGATGAAAAAAGATGCCCCAAGCGGAACTGCCTTGAAACTAAAGGACATTATTGAAGCTTCCGAGCCTGCCAGAAGCTGGATCGAAACATTCGGTAGAAAAGGCATCGTAGGTGAAAGAAAAAAAGAAGAGCTGGGCATACTTGCATTACGGGGCGGGGATATAGTCGGCGAACATACGGTTATGTTTGCTGGAGTCGGCGAAAGGCTGGAGGTAACTCACAGGGCCTATTCCCGTGAAAACTTTGCAATTGGTGCCTTGCTTGCCGCAAAGTGGTTAAACAGCCAAACCTCCGGCATTTATTCAATGAAAGATGTTCTCGGTATCTAATTATTTTTATTTAAATGTTTTGATAGTCTTATAGATTTATTATATTATATAAAATACTATTTCATGAAAAAAGATAACAAAATCAGAATTCTTATAGTTGATGATGATAAGGAAATACGTAATGTTCTGTCTCTTTTTCTAGCAGAAGACAGTGATATTTTTATTGAAACTGCAGGAACAGGAGAGGAGGCTTTTTCAAAGCATGTTGATTCTCCTTATGATGTTGTTATTACAGATATTAATATGCCTGGCATGACCGGTATCGAACTAGTAAAAAAATTAAAAATGAGAGAAGATATTGTTGAATTTATTATAATAACCGGTTATGCATCTGTAGATACAGCAGTAGAAGCAGTCAGGATCGGCGCATTTGACTATGTAGTAAAACCCTTCAAGTTTGACGAACTTAAAATAGTAATTAACAATGCAAAAGATAAAGTCGTTCTCAGAAAAACAAACAAGGAATTAGTGAAAAAGCTTAAAGATGTTTACCGCGAAATTGACAGATATAGCAAGATAAAGATAGACAATCAATCTCTTGATCTCTCCATTCTTCTTGATGAATAATCTTTTTCCCATTGAGAAGTAATATTTTAATTAATTTTAATAAGACAGTTTTTTTAAATTATGCAGCTAAATAGAAATCTTATTGATAAATTCAAGCAAATCGAAAGGCATGATGCCCATATACAGAATAACTAAAATAAAAAAGTAGCATAGAGTTTTCTCTTTAAAAGATAGTCTGATCGGCCCTGCCACCGCACCTTCCTTCGAATAACTCATCCTTACAAGGTTTAGGTAGAAAAATATTGATATTACTGTATTAACAGCACCGATAAGTACAATCGACAGATGACCGGCCTTGAATGCACTTGTAAGAAGAAAGAGCTTGCCTGTAAATCCGCCTGTCGGCGGTATCCCGGCTAAGGAAAAGGCTGAAACAGCAAGGAGCAACGCAAGAAGCGGAGACCTTTTAGACAAACCTGTTAAGCCATCTAACGTTACATTTTCTCCCGTTTTTGAGAGCAATATCACTACATAAAAACAGGCAAGATTCATAAACAAATAAATTGTAATATAGTAAATTGCGGAAGCATTTCCATCCTTGCTTAATGCGAGTATTCCCATCAACAGGTATCCGGCATGAGCAATACCGGAATACGCAAGCAGTCTTTTTATATCCTTCTGCACAAGACCTACAAGATTGCCAAAGGTCATCGAAAGTGCTGCCAATATTATAAGTACGTTTATAAATTGTACAGAACCAGGATATGCAAGCATTGCTATTCTTATCAGCAGAGCCGCGCCTGCAAGCTTCGGTATCGTGCCTATAAAAGTGGTTGTTGTATTTGATGCGCCCTCATAAATATCAGGCGACCAGAAATGCATAGGAAAGAGAGAAAGCTTGAAGAAAAAACCAGTCATCGTAAATATCAGCGCAATAAGTCCTATGGGCTGGTTCAAAAAATCGGGAAGAACAGGAATTATATCTTTTAAAAATGTTGAATGGGCAATGCCATAAATATAACCCATTCCGAAAAGCATAATACCTGTCGATACAGCTCCGAAAAAGAGGTATTTCATGGAAGCTTCAATCTGTACTCTTGTCTTTGCTTTTCGAAGAGGAAGTATAACATATAAGCTGTAGGATGAGACTTCCAGCGCAATCACTATAGAGATAAGCTCTACAGAGCTTACCAGCATCATCAATCCCAAAGCTGAAAAGCCAAGAAACATAAAATATTCCGGTAAAAATTCATCATCTATCTCTCCCTTGTTTTCAAACATAAAGATTACAAGGCAGAACCCAAGTAGTATAAGTATTTTGAATGCTTGCGAAAAAAGATCAATCCTGTATGCTCCGGAGAATAATTCTCCACTTTTCAATATACTTAGCAATGATATAAAAAATATTAGAGCAGAAAACAGTTTTGCGAAGGGAAGTATATTCCCTTTTTTATTTCTGGTGGAGATGAACAGAAACAGTATCGAGAACAGGAATATTGTTAATTCAGGCAGTATGAGCATAATTCATCCCTCAATAATAAGTTCGCATCTGATTCATAAGGAATGACAGGCTTTTTTCCATTACAACCACAAAGGGTTTTGGGAAAATACCCATCCACAACACAAAAAGCACGAGAGGCAGCAGGTATATAATCTCCCTGACATTCATATCAGCAATAACCCTTTTATCAACCCTGCCCCATATTATCTGTTTCAGAAGTCTCAGCATATATGCTGCTGCAAGCACTGCCCCCGCTACTGCAAAGAAACCTGCTGTTTTATGCTGTAAAAATATTCCTATTAATACATAAATTTCGCCAACAAAATTGTTTGTTCCTGGAAATGCAAATGCCGACAGAGAAAAGAACCCAAAAAAGCCTACGTATATGGGCATTATTTTCCCAAGTCCTGCATTATCATAAATCTCACGGCTATGTGTTCTTTCATATATTATTCCTACACAGAGAAACAGTGCACCTGTTGTAATCCCGTGATTTAACATCTGCAGCATTGCTCCTTCAAGACCGAAAAGTGTAAATGAGAAAATGCCTAATGTTACAAATCCCATATGGGCTACACTTGAATAAGCAATAAGCTTTTTCATATCAGTCTGGCTCAGACATACAAAACCGCCGTAAACAATACCGATAACCGAAAGGGTAATCATAATCGGTGCAAAGTAAATGCTTGCCTTTGGTGCTATGGGAAGGCAAAACCGCAAAAATCCGTATGTCCCCATTTTCAGAAGTACGCTTGCGAGGAAAACACTACCGGCCGTAGGCGCTTCAGTGTGTGCTGCCGGAAGCCATGTATGAAAAGGAAACATAGGCACTTTAATGGCAAATGCAATGGCAAATGCAAGAAAAACACATATTTGAAAGGTCATGCTGTAATCTTTATATGATGCGCTAAGAATGCTGAATGTTCCATTGTTCAGATACAATGCAATAATTGCTACAAGGAGAAAAACACTCCCGAATAATGTATATATGAAGAATTTTATTGATGCATAGTCTTTGCGAGGCCCACCCCACACTGCAATCAGCAGATACATAGGGATGAGCATTGCTTCCCAGAAGATATAGAAAAGTATGAAGTCAAGAGAACAGAAAACACCTATCATAGCTGTTTCCATGACAAGTATGCAGAATAAAAATTCTTTAAATCTCTCTTTGATTGCTGTCCATGAACAGAGCATGCAGATTGGAGCAAGAAGTGTTGTAAGCAGTATCAGAAAAATGGTAATTCCGTCAACACCCAGGGTATAATTAATATTATAAGACGGCATCCACGGAATATGCTCACCGAATTGGAAATTATGTGTATCAGTTCTGAAGTTGAAATATATCATCAAGGATACGATAAAAGTTATAAATCCGGTAATAAGACCGGTTACTTTTATGGCTTTTTCGTTTCTCATAAGAAGAATCAATATTGCGCCTATGAGAGGAAGAAATATTGTTGTTGAAAGAATAGGAAAATCAAGAGGATTCATTATTATTAACTGTTCCATTGCCTTAAACCTTTCACTTCCCATAAATCACGAACCCCATAATCAAGATGAGTATAAGAATGGAGAGACCAATATAAGACTGAATCCTTCCGCCTTGCAGAAATTTTACCAGTCCTCCTAAGCCTCTTACTCCTTTTGCAGTCCCGTCAACAACACCGTCTATAGCAATTCTGTCAAAACCATATGATATTTCAGCATTTTTAAAGAGCATTTTCAGTCCGAATGTTCTGTACAATTCACCCCAGAACACATCTACAACGCTTATTACCTTTTCATCAATCCACATGAAAATCCGTGCGCCTTTCCGGTAAAAATAGTCTACATCCAGGTTCATCTTGTCTTCCGGCGCAAGCTTCTTTACGAGCAGGAAGAAAATAAGACCGGTAAAAGAAAGTATTTGCAGCATTTCCGATACATGAGGCGCAGTAAAGGGATTATATTCATTATGATATGGTAACAGCCGATATAGAAACTGCGGATACACACCTATTATTAAACACAAAGCCGATGTAAGCCCCATAGCCCAGAGCATATTTTTCGGCGGTTCTTTTGTCTTTATTGGTGCTTCTTCTTTGCTGAAGAAAGCAAAATATGTAACCTTTAAACCTACAGATAAGAATGTACCGATGCCTGCAAGGTTCATGAGCAGCATCAGTGTAAGCCTGCCCTCATGATGCGCTGAGGCAACAATCATTGATTTACTAACAAAACCTGAAAAAAGCGGGAACCCTGAGATTGATACCGCACCGACAATATAGAAGATCATGGTAAGGGGCATATATTTATAGAGTCCACCCAGTTTTGAAAGTTTAGCTGTTCCTGTCATATATAATACAGCACCTGTTCCCATAAAAAGGAGCGCCTTGTACAGTATGTGTGCAAAGGCGTGCGAACATGCACCATTTAAAGCCAGCTCCGTTCCTATACCGATGCCTGCAACCATGTACCCTACCTGACTTACAATATGGTAGGCAAGTACCCTTCTCATATCATTCTCAATAACAGCATAAAAAACGCCATACACAGTCATGACAGTGCCGAAAACGGCAAGGATTTCGAAGCCAGGAAAGCCTCGTAAAAGAACATAAACGGCTGTCTTTGTTGTAAAGGCGCACATGAGCACAGCCCCTTCAACAGTTGCCTCAGGATATGCGTCAGGAAGCCAAGCATGAAGCGGTATAACTGCAGCATTGAGACAAAAGCCTGCAAGTATCAGGTATTCCGGAATACCTGCATTTATCGGCAGAATTCTTTCAAAGAGAAGATTTCCTGTTTTATAATAATAAAGCATCATTCCTGTAAAAAACAGCAGACCTCCGAAAACATGAACAAGGAGATATCTATATCCAGCGTCTATAGATCTCTGCTCTTTTCTGTACCATACAAGAAATACGGAAGAGAAGGCCATGATTTCCCAGAAGATGAATAATGTTAAATAATCTCCGGCAAAAACTGCTCCAAGAGAGCTGCCTATGTAGAAACTGCCTGCAATATGATGTCCGTCTTCTTTTACATGGAGCGCATATAGAGCTCCAAGAAAGGCCATTATTACAAAAACCCATGCGAAAATAAGGCTTAATTTATCAACTCTGCCGAAAATAAGCGTTGTGTTTAAAAAACTGTATTTTCCAAAAACTCCGACTTGCATAAGCGCAACATCGATAATTGAGAGGATGGGAACAAGAAGGATAAAAGCCTTCTTTGCCTTTTCATTACGGATAAAAGGCAGCAGCAGACTCCCGATAAAATAAAAAAACGCGGGGTGTAACCACTTATCCATAATAATCCTCATTTTTTCCAAGAAATGTATGCGCTATACCTTTTGCAACTTTTATAAGAATGAAGCAACCTGCAACACCAAACATGGTCCAAAACGCCGGTATATTATCAACAAAATAATGTCCGTGCTTTCCGATATGAATAATGACATCAAAAATTACAAGAATAATTAGATATGCTATAAGAACTTTTACCAGCATTTTCATATCTTTACGCAGCATTTCTATATATTTTAATACGTTCATGGAATGAGTCTCCCGATGAGTTGTGTAAAAAATTGGGGAAATATACCTAATCCTATCGAAATACATGACGCAAGCACTAAGGGCACTACCATTGTCAAAGGAGCCTCTTTAATATTGGCCCTGTTCCAACTAATACCTTTTTTCGGAAAGAAAGCCTTAATAGTTATAGGCGCAAAATAACCGGCATTCAATATTGTGCTCGTCATAAGAATAATAACAAGGGGAAGATTACTAATCTCCATAGCGCCATTCAGTAAATACCATTTGCTCACAAAACCGGCAACCGGTGGCACCCCTATCATACTTAAAGAGGCAATTGCAAAGGCGCCCATTGTAAAAGGCATTGCGTAGCCTATACCTTCCATATCACTTATCTTCTTCTTGTGTGTTGCAACATATATAGCCCCTGCGCAAAAGAAGAGTGTGATCTTACTGAAACCGTGATTAGCAATATGAATAATACCACCCATAATTCCGGAAGGATCAAGGAGCGCTACACCCAGTATCACATATGACAACTGGCTCACCGTTGAATAGGCAAGCCTTGCTTTCAGATCATCTTTGGTAAGTGCAATAATAGATGCGGCAAGAATCGTAAAGGAAACGATATATGCGGTGCATAGACCAAGGTTCAGACTCTGCAGAAGCTCGGTACCGAAAATTGACAGCATAACACGGCTTGTACAGAAAACACCTGCTTTCACAACAGCAACTGCGTGAAGCAGCGCGCTTACCGGCGTAGGAGCTACCATTGCGGAAGGCAGCCAGTTGTGAAAAGGCATAATTGCTGCTTTTGCAAACCCGAAAAGAAACAGAAAATAGGTTATACAAATCCAGAAATTGTCTGCCCCTTGTGCGAAGATGCCTTTAGTTATATTGTCGGAAAAATCGAGTGTTCCTGTCAATACATATGTCAATATTGTTGCCGGCAGCAGCAGTCCCTTTGACGTCCCCATGAGATATACCATATATTTCTTTGCACCGGCGTAGCCTTCGGTATCCTGATGGTGGGCAACAAGCGGATAAGTGAAGATGGTGATAACTTCGTAAAACAGGTAGAGAGAAAATAGACTGCCCGAAAAAGAAACGCCCTGTGCGCCGAAAATTGCAATAGCAAAACATGCATAATACCTTGTTTGATCATGCTCTTCAAGAGTCCTCATATAGCCTATATTGTAAAAGGTGGCAAATATCCATAAAAAGGATGATATGATGCCGAAAACAAGAGAAAGGGCATCCACCCTGAAATTTAATGATATACCCGGCGCTATTGTAGATACTGTATAAAGAATTTTATTGCCGTTCATTATGTCAGGCACCATGCTCGCGACAGCAAGAAAAGTAAGTATAGAACCTGCAACAGACCAGAGTTCTCTTACATTCTTCCTTTTTCCTGAGAGCATGATAAGGATGGAGACAATAAAGACAATCAGTATCGGGATCAGAGGTTTTGCACTATCAATAATCATACGTTAATCCTTCATCTCCTTTAACTTTTCGCCTTCAATATGTCCGAATTTCCTGAAGATCAAAATTACGATACCTAAGGCAATTGCTGTTTCAGCCGCAGCAATTCCCATTATAAAAAGGGTGAAAATCTGCCCGTATGTATTATCGGGCGATGTAAACCTGTTTAATGCAACAAGATTCAGGCCTGCACCATTCATGATAAGTTCTATGGAAATAAGCATCCCGATAAGCGTCTTCCTGTAAACAATGCCCAGAATTCCGGTGCATAAAAGAAAAAGGGCCAAGAACAGGTATATATAAAGATTATTAAAAATTAATGCACCTGTCATTTTTCCCTCCTCGAAAAGAGCGCAAGCATTATGGCGCCTACGATGCTTACAACAATCAGCAGGGAAATAAGTTCAAAGGGCAGTATGAGCTTGTCAAGAAGCGTCCTACCGATATCCTTTGTTGTCAGGGTAAATTCCTGGACTTTCCCGCTTACCCAAAGCCCTCTTATGATGGCTTTATACAACACTATGAACGATAGTATCGATACTACAACTGATGCAATGAGTTTTCCGGTTCTTGTCCACTCTTTCGGTCTCTTTGACATGGGCCCTGCAAGCATGATCGCAAAAGCAATGAGGATTGTAATCGCTCCGACATAAATAAGTATCTGCATCATTGCCAGAAAGGGCGCGTTCAAGTAAATGTATATGCCTGCCACACCGAAAAGCGTTACAACAAGCCCAATCATAGCGTAAATAAGGGAGCCTGATAAAACCGTTACCAGTGCGCCAATCATGGTGACCAGCATTATGACAATAAATATGTATTCAGCGAAGTTCATTTATGCTTTTATCCTTTTCTGGAACTCTTTTATAAGGTCGTAATGAAAGTCTTCTTTCGTGAAACTTACAGAGTTATAATCCGCTGAAAATGCAAGGGCGTCAGTGGGGCACGTTTCAACGCATAAACCGCACTGACTGCATGTTGTAAAATTGAGGATATAAACGGTAGCTGTTTTTTTCTTTTCGCCCTCAAGTTTTTCACCCTCTACTTTTGTAATGGATTTGGACGGGCAATTACGTTCACACATACCACAAACAATGCACTTTGTCCTCTCCGGGCGTTCCTCGTCTGCCACAAGCTTCGTATGGCCTCTGAATCTGGGAGAAATTTTTAATGTCTGTCTCGGGTATTGCACTGTGACTACAGGAGTGAAAAATGCCTTTGTAGTTACACACATTCCACTAATGAGGGAGATAGCTCCATTTATTATATCAAGAATAAATGTCATAATTTCAGAAGTCCCCCTGTCACAAGAAGATTGATGAATGCCGCAGGGATCAGTATTTTCCATGAAAAATTCAGAAGCTGATCAAACCGGACTCTAGGAAAGGTCCAGCGAAACCACATGATAACAAATACAAGAAAGTATGTCTTAATGAAAAACCAGACAAATCCCGGCAGAATAGGCCCGAGATAACCGCCAAGAAAGAAAACCGTGGCAACAGCGCTTATAATCATTATGCTTGTATATTCAGCAAGGAAAAAGAGAGCAAAACGCATACCGGAATACTCTGTAATATAACCGGCAACAAGTTCGCTTTCTGCTTCAGGTAAATCAAAGGGTGTTCTGTTCGTTTCAGCCAACCCTGCAATAAAGTAAATGATAAAAGCAAAAAACTGCCATTTCCAGATGAACCAGCCTTCCCTCTGCACTTCCACAATATCCTTCAGGGACAGAGAGTTAGTCATAAAAATTACCGGCAGAATGGACAGCAAAAGCGGTATCTCATAGGCAATGTTCTGCGCCACGCTTCTTAATGCCCCGATAAGGGAGTATTTATTGTTTGAGCCCCATCCTGCAAGGAGGATCGAGAGTACCGATAGAGAGGAAAAAGCAAGGATAACAAGTATGCCTACATTGATGTCTTTTACCTGCAAACAAGTGTCAAAGGGTATAACAACAAAAGATACAAGAACCGGGATAAAAATAAGTACCGGCGCAAGGTAGTAAAGAGGCTTATCAACATTTGCAGGTGTGATAATCTCCTTTCCGAGAAGCTTAATGCCGTCAACAATGGGCTGAAGCAGTCCGTAGGGACCAACTTCTTTTGGCCCTATCCTTCTTTGTATGTGGGCTGAAATCTTTCTCTCTAGCCATGTAAGCATGAGGGCATTAACCACCACAAGGATGAGGACACCGATAAGGCCGACAATCACCTTTACCGTCTCCTGCCCGACTATCTGTATTATCTCGTTCATCGCCTACTCATCCTTATTTATGCTAAGAGTGCAGGTTAATGCCTGCGACTTTCTTTGCGCTGCAGTATATAAACAATATCTTCTCATCTGTCTATCTCCGGGATAACAAGATCATAGCTTCCCAGTGTTGCGATAGCATCGGAAATCAGTTCTCCCTCTGCAAGGTAGGGGAATGTCATGAGGTTTGAGTATGAAGGCACCCTCCATTTCATCCTGTAAGGCGTATCACTTTCATCGCTCACGATATATACGCCAAGTTCGCCGCGCGGTGATTCCACGGCGTGATAGACATCTCCTTTCGGAGGTTTAAGCTTTTTCGGCACCTTCTCTGCCTTAAAGGGTCCTGAGGGAAGTTTTTCAATGGCCTTTTCAATAATATTGAGGCTGATTTCCATCTCCCTGATCCGCATCATATACCGGTCCATATTATCACCGGCTGCGCCGACAGGTATCTCGAAATCTATCTTATCATATGCCGCATAGGGTTCTGCTTTTCTGATATCAAAGGGAATGCCCGTGCTCCTTATAACAGGTCCGGAACATCCGTATTTGGTCGTCTTACCCGGTTCAAATACACCTATGCCTTTAACCCTGTTTATGAAGATCACATTCTTTGTGACAAGTTTCTCATACATGCTGAAACGTCCGCGTAAATGTTTAATGAACTGCTTTGTGGCATCGATAAAAGCATCATCAACGTCATTATAGAGTCCGCCAAAACGGAAATAACAATATGTAAGTCTTGATCCTGTGATGCCTTCAAGGATATCCAGAATATGTTCCCTGTCCTGGAAGGTATACAGAAATGGTGTCAGCCCGCCAAGATCGGCAACAAAGGCGCCAACCCAGAGGAGATGGCTTGATATCCTGTTCAATTCCGCGGTTATGGTTCTTATGTACTGCGCGCGTTCCGGAACCTCTATATTGCAGAGTTTTTCAATAGTTGTTACATGTCCGAGATTGAAATTCAACGCGCCTAAGTAATCCATTCTGGGCGGGTTGGGAAGGAACTGGACATAACTCCTGTTCTCTGCCATTTTTTCATGCATCCTGTGGAGATAACCCAACACCGGTTCAGCGCTGACAATATATTCGCCGTCCATTTTTACAACTACCCGTAAAACTCCGTGGGTACTCGGATGCTGCGGCCCAAGATTGATAAAGAAACCGTCTTCGAATTCTTCCGGTTTGAAAGAGCTAAGCAATTTTTTGTCGTCTTCAGTTACGGGCGTCCGGTTCTTGCGAAGGGGATAACAGTCTATCTCATCGTGAAGGAAGAGATATACTAAATGCGGGTGATCCTCAAAAAAGACGCCGAAGAATTCATGGATTTCCCTTTCATACCAATGCGCTATCGTATAAATATGAGAAATAGTAGGCGCTGAAGGCTTATCGGGCTCAGTTTTTAAGACAACCTTCACGCGGCAAGGTTCTTTATGGTTATTAAAGAAATAAACAAGTTCGAGATAATCTATGTAATCAACACAGCAAAGATCTGCGAGATAAAAACTTTTTTTGTCGAAAAACTCTGCGATGGATACAACATTCTCTTTCTGCGCTTCTATTGCGAGATGGTAACCTCTCTCAGCGTAGGAGATTTCCGCTACGTCAACGCCTTTCAGCGTGTTTTTGATATCGTCGAATGTCTTCTTTACCATTGCTTTTCCGGTACGGGAAAACGCCTTGTTCCCGTAATCTTTTCTTCAAGTTTCATAAGCGCTTCAAGAAGCGCTTCCGGTCTCGGAGGACATCCCGGGACATATACGTCAACAGGCAATATCTTATCAACACCTTCAATGAGGTTATACTGTCCTTCAAATACAAAAGGTCCGCCTGATATTGCGCAATTACCCATTGCTATAACCCATTTAGGAGACGGCATCTGTTCAAAAAGCGTTACCACGGTAGGCGCCATCTTTTTTGTTACTGTACCGTTTATAATCATTAAATCTGCCTGCCTCGGACTTGGCCTGAAAACCTCTGCGCCGAAACGGGCAATATCAAAACGGGCCATAGCCGCGGACATCATTTCAATGGCGCAGCATGCCAGACCAAATGTCATGGGCCAGATAGAATTTGCTCTTGCGAGGTTTATGAACTTTTCTGCAATGGCAAACTTAATTATTGGATCCTTCGTTTCCAGGTAAAAACCCCCTTTCCCCATGCATAAATTACTGCTAAAACAAGAATACCTACAAATACAAGCAATGAATAAAATTCCCAAACATTCCCGCCCCTCGTATAACTTAACGCCATAGGGAACAGGTAGAGAATATCCACATCAAAGGCTATAAATATCAAAGCGTAAACGTAATAAACGACGCTGTAGCGTATCCATGCGCCGCCGAAGGGTTCTATGCCGCATTCGTACGTGGCAAACGTCTTTTTTCCTATTGTCCGCGGAGCGATCAGATAGGAAATGACAACGGGCACTATGGTAAACAAAACAGCAACGATTAAAAAAGCAAGTACGTAGTAAAATTCTGTTAATGTGTTCATGTCAGATAATAATATTCTACAATCCACAAACAGTTGTCAACATAAAAACACATAGTTTGTATTATTTTTCACAAAAAAAACTGATCTATTGATAATTGTTTGCTTATTTTTGATTATTTTCCCTGTATTTTTCACGAGCGATTGCGATGAATGAATATTTATCTGCTTTATTTTGTATTATTTTTCACGAACAACTTTTATGTATGGATATTCTTTGAGTCTTCTCAGAAATATTTCCTTTTTCTCGTTTGGCACATTTATGCTGTATAACCCTTTGGGTAATCTATATTTTTTTAAATGCAGATTATAATCCCTGTATGTTTTAAATGGCACATCCATGCACTTTGAAAGCATGGAAACATGCATTTCTTTACCTGCCTCAATGAGGATTTCATCAATAACTATGGGCTTGTACAGGTCTTTATCATTTATTTTTATACCGTAGGCCTCCCTGTTCAAAACAATCTCTTTTAAGGCCATAATTCTGAATATATATCTCTCTGTTTCCTGCGGGAGGAACATTTCAAAAAAATCATTTGTGCTCTGATTCTCTATGGCTTCCCTTAATCTGCCGGAGCCTGCATTATATGCAGCCATGGCAATAAGCCAGTCTCCGAATTCTCCGTTCAGTTTTTTCAAGTGGGTCAGTGCTGATCTGGTGGCTTTTTTTATGTTGTATCTTTCATCAACATAATCATCAATGTGCAGCCCTTCTCTTTTTCCTGTCTCAGCTATAAATTGCCACAAGCCAACGGCATTTGCCTTGGAGGTCGCCCTTGGGTTCAGGTAGCTTTCCGTAATCACAAGGTATATAAGATCTGAAGGAAGGGACATTTTTTGAGTTTCCTGGTTAATCATATTCAGGTATTTGAAATACCTCTTCACAACTACTGTCAGAAGCCCTCTGTCTTCAAGAAGCTGGAAAAATTCCCTCTCGAATCTTTCTCTTACATTATCACCATAAATAGGTATTTTTTTATCGCAGAGGATGAGTGTTTCCGGCAGTCCATCCAAGCTGTATAAATTAACCTCTTTTTTTAACCGCGCAACTTCGGCCTCAAGATCGGAAACCCTTTTGTCAAGCGGGAGTCCTTTCTTCTGGACAGTCTGCGTCCATCCGGAAGAACAGGCGATTAGAACTGCCAATATAGCGGCAATAAATATTTTTGAAGCGCCATGCACAATACACGATAATGTTTCCGGATTCCGGAATTTAACAAATTTGATCGGCAATAGGCGATTCACATTCTGAAGACAGTTCATTTTTCTTCTTTCACCATCCTGCTCAGCATCGTTACCCGGTTGTTCATGCGCTCCATGAGGGCCTTTACATCAACTTGCAGAGAGCTTAGGCTGTCATATTTTTTCTTGTAGATTATATCGATCTCTTTCTTCCAGTATTCAACTATCTCGGCTTCTTTTTTATACATTTCTACTTCAAACTTTTTCTTTACTTCTCTGATGAGTTTTTCATTCATTTCCATAAGACATCCTCTCCCTTGTTTGTACGATTTGCCCGCAAATCAATATGAGCAATAAAAAATCCATGTCGGCTGCCTTAATACTCAACATTTCATGATCTTTCTTCGAAGACATTTTTAGTCCTGAAGCGTAATATTCATTGTATATAGATTAGCTGCAATAGGTCAACAAACATTTTACCCCGCTGGTCTGTCTTTCCTTTCATTCATCTTCATGAGCAGTATCCCTATTTCATAGAGGATATATGCGGGCACGGCTAGGAGCATCATGTTGTACACGTCTGGCGTGGGTGTAATGATCGCCGAAGCTATTGTGATGACAAGAATTGCGTATCTTCTTGTCCTTGTAAGGGTTTTTGATTTCACAATACCCTTTTTATTCAGCCCCAGAAGGATTACGGGCACTTCGAAGGCTATACCGAAGGCGAATATCATGGCTGAAGCAAAACTGACAAACCTCTCAACTGATATCATTGCCTTTAAGGAATTTCCTCCATAGCTTAAGAGAAACTGTATGCCTGACTGTAGGACTATGCTGTAACAGAATATGCTGCCTGCATAGAAAAGTAATATAGAAAAGATAATTAAAAGGCAGCTTTCCAGGGGTTTTAAATTGGCAGCGTCCTTGAATTCATACCACAGGAGAATTATAATAAAAGGAAACGCGAAAAAAACACCGCCATAAATTGCCAGTTCAACTGATGAAAAAAAGACTTCAGGGATGCTGAAATAATAAACTTTAATGCCTACCACCTTAATAAGCAGATGTAAAATATCCTTGAAGAAGATAAAACATAAGGCGCTTGATACTGCTACGACAATAAGGGCTTTGAGGACGAAGCTTTTCAGTCCTGTCAGAAAGTAGATTATTTTTTCTCTTTCCATTTCATCTCAACCCGTGACGTGCCAAGGGAAACTATATATTTAACGGCATCTTCAACAGACATATCCATATGGGTCAGTTCATCTTCAGGCAGGAAAACCAGATATCCCGATGTGGGGTTGGGTGTTGTGGGGACAAAGACGGCGCAGAGGTCGCCCTTATCCGCGGATTCCACGCGTTTTGTTATAAAACCTATGGCATAGCGGCCTTTAAAAGGAAAATCAATAAGAACAACCTCTTTAAAGGATTTCATTTTTTCCGATGAAAAGGCGTCTGTCATGTCTTTGATGGAACCGTATATGCTCTTGACAAAAGGGATTTTCCTGATCGTGGCTTCGCTGTATATAAGCAGTTTTTTACCGATATAGTTGGAGGCCAGTACGCCTGTTAAATAGGTAATAATGATAAAAAGAAAAAAACCGGTTCCCGGTATATACATGCCGGTGCCGGTCGTTTTTGATATTATATTCCTTATAACAGGTGAAATGAACGTATCAACGGAAATAACAACCGTAAATATAATGTATATGGTAATAACAAGGGGAATGAGGATAAAAAGCCCGGTAAGAAATGTTTTTTTCAGATGTTTTTTCATTTTAGAAATATTTTTTCAGTTCTTTGCAAAGCTCCTCCGGAAGGTTTACACATACAGGCTCGTCAAGGAGGGCCTGGAAAAAGTTCAGATCAGGCGCGTAATCCCTTGTATTGAGAAACGTTCTTGCTATCATGCGGAAATGACAGGGGAAATATTTCTGATCTTCGGGCCCGAATATCAGAGAAGCGTTAAAGCTGTAAATATCTGTATCGATGTAATACTGGAATATTTTCAGGAGACCTGCGACAAGCTCATTTATGTGCGCCTCCGTAAATTCACTGACAGAAAATATTTCAGGAAAAATGCACATGATTTCGCCGAATATACCCAAAGACACAAAAGAGGACAGCCAGGCAGAATTTCCGGTTGAGCCGATATATCGCTCATCAAGCCTCTTTTCTTCTTTTATAAGTTCCGGCCAATAGCTCATTCCCTTGGTTTTATAAAACTTTTCCGAGGCTGTCATCTCATCAATAAACTGATTTCCAGGGCAATCAGTGGCAAAGTACTGCTGATGAGGGTGTACCAGACCGCCGCCGGAAGGGGGCATATAATTCCATGTCATAATATTGCAGGACAATGATGCGTTTATGGTCTTGAGTTTATTAAAGAATTCAATACCAAGGGAAAAAGCGTCTCTCAATATTCCTTCTGTGAACCCTTGCAAAGGCACAACGTGTTCATCGGTCATTATCGCTACACCGCTGTATACATCATAAGGAAAAAGATTCGGTATAAGAACGGCCTGATTTTTTTTCATCCTGCCCTCAGGCAATACTTCGGGAACAAATTTTGGCGTAACCTTTTCCCTAAATTCAGGACAGAAAGGGCAAAAACCCTTCACTTCAGGGGTTGCGTATAAATCAAGGGGGAGTTGTTGCGGTTTTATAGCCCCGAAATGACAGAAGTGTCCCGACCTGTTGGTAAGAGGATCGAAGCGCACCTGAAAACGTTCCGTACTCGGCGCAAACTTTTTTCGCGGATCAAGAAAGGTGCTTTCAGATTCAACAATCCGGAATAAAATTTCGGAAGACATACTTTTTATACCTCTTATATCAAAAACATTCAAATTCTATCTGGAAAGTGTTCTCTTTCGCCTTGCAGCGTCAATCTGCGGTCTCGCTTCTGCGATGTACATTTTGTATGCCTTAAACGCAATCCCTTGGCTGTCCCCCGGTTCTTATTCTACGAAATTTGCCCCGGTGTAATCCGCTTCCTTGCCAAAACGAAAAGTTCCTCCTTTCCTATTTTAGGAAACAAATAGTTTATCATCCTATGTTTCCGGATGATATAAAGATCGGGGCCATAAAACCTGACTTGACCTTAACAAAAAAACCCGCTGGATGCGGGATTTTTTTGTTTATTTTATCTGATGTACCTATTCTAAAGTTATATCCCCGAACTGAAGGCATTTCTTAAAGGCACTGTACCTCTCACGGATTTCTGTATAGTCAAGACCCTTGAGTCTATTGATGCTGAAATCCTCCACATTGAAGGATGCCATGACCGTACCCATGATAATAGCCTGTTTAAGCGTTTCCGGTGAGGTATTTCCCATATTTGCAATGTAGCCCATGAAACCGCCTGCAAAAGTGTCGCCTGCCCCGGTAGGGTCAAAAACATCTTCAAGAGGAAATGCGGGCGCAAGGAATATTTCTTCCCTGTTCAGCATGAGAACGCCATATTCGCCCCGTTTCACCACAATACAGGAGGGGCCGTATGCCATAATCTTCCGTGCTCCCTTCACAAGATTGTGCTCCTTGGATATCTCTCTCAGTTCTGCTTCATTAATAACAAGCATATCAACTCTTTTTATAACATCAAGAAGCTCGTTAAGCTTGTTTTCTATCCAGAAATTCATTGTATCAAGGACGACTACGGCAGACGGTTTTTTAATCTGATCAATTACTGAAGATTGCAGCACCGGATCAATATTTGCAAGAAAAACAAAATCAGCTTCACCAAAATCACCGGGAACATGGGGCTTAAAGGTCTCAATTACATTCAGTTCTGTCTTGAGCGTAATTGCCTGATTAAGATCATATCCGTATTTTCCTTCCCATCTGAAGGTCTTCCCGTCATCAACTTTTATTCCACTCAAATCAACATTTCTGGCTTTCAGGAATTCAATATCACTTAAGCTGAAATCCTTTCCCACCGTGGCCACAATACCTACATCCGTGAAAAAACTTGCTGCATTGGTAAAATGGAGGGCTGATCCCCCAAGGACATTATCTGCCTTGCCGAAGGGGGTCTCTATGGAGTCATAAGCAACAGTCCCGATAACAAGCAGCTTTATCATGTACCCATCTCCCAGGAAGCAAGATATATTTTCTTTTCTTCCGTTAATTCGTCTATCGTAATACCTGCAGAAGCAAGTTTTAAAAATGAAATATTTTCGTCTATATCTTTGGGGACACTATAAACCTTCTTCTCGAATTTCTTCCCGTTTTTCCACATAATCTTCCGTAAAACAGGCGTCCTTCTTTCTGCCCACTTGATTTTATCATAGCCCAGATCTGCCAGGGCTATATCTTTTACGTCATATTCCATCTTTTCTCCTAATATTTTAAAGGCTTACAGTTAACCATAAGGTCAAGTTTAAAATTATACAGCAGTGCCTCACCGGACCGGTGAGGCACTGCTGTATAATAAATAAAGTGTTGCAAGGCAAACTGTAAGCCCTATAGGGCGAACTATTATTAAATTCCCGCTGCCTTTCTGATAGCATCTACCATATCAAGCCTTTCCCAGGTAAACTCTTCCTCACTTCTTCCAAAATGTCCGCCACA
Source organism: uncultured Syntrophorhabdaceae bacterium (assembly GCA_964532465.1). Lineage (GTDB taxonomy): Bacteria > Desulfobacterota > Syntrophorhabdia > Syntrophorhabdales > Syntrophorhabdaceae > JAPLKB01. The sequence continues at coordinate 34,602 of CAZHHX010000012.1, forward strand.
TGCTGTCTTTCTGTAGATCGGCCTGAGCAGATCAAGTTTTTCAATAATTTTTCTCGGTCTCATATCAAAAAGCTCGTTCACGATCTGGGCAATCCTGTCAGGGCTTATTTTTGCTGTTCCCTGGGTATCTATCATAACCGAAACAGGCCGGGCAACACCTATGGTAAAGGCCAACTGTATCTCAAGCTTATCTGCAAGACCCGCAGCTACAAGGTTCTTCGCAATATAGCGCGCCATATATGAAGCGCTTCTGTCTACCTTTGAAGGGTCTTTTCCGGAAAAAGCGCCTCCTCCATGACTCCCCACACCGCCATAAGTATCAACAATAATTTTCCTTCCTGTCACACCGCAATCACCTTTTGGTCCTCCTACAACAAACCTGCCTGTAGAATTAATATATAATTTCGTATTCTCATCCATCAGTTCAGGGGGGATCACCTTTTTTATCACTTCTTCAGTAATACCTTCTCTTATTGTGGCTATAGAGACGTCAGGGTTATGCTGGGCCGCGACCACAACAGCGTCAACCCTGACCGGAAGCCTGTCAATATATTCAATAGTTACCTGGCTCTTTCCGTCAGGTCTCAGGAAATTCAATATATTATTCTTTCTCACCTCAGCTAACTTTGTGACAAGCTTATGCGCAAACATGATAGGCATGGGCATAAATTCTGCTGTTTCATTGCAGGCATATCCGAACATGAGCCCCTGGTCTCCGGCCCCCTGTTCATGATCCTCAGACTCATCAACACCCATTGCGATATCGGGCGACTGTTCATCTATTGATGTTATAACCGCGCATGTTTCCCAGTCAAACCCCATAGCTGAATTGTTATATCCTATATCTTTAACCGTCTGCCTGACGATATCGGGTACGTTTGCATAACCGCTTGTGGTGATTTCCCCGCCAACAAGGGCCAGTCCTGTTGTAACTAATGTTTCACATGCTACCCTGGATTTTGGATCCTGTCCAATCAATGCATCAAGCACTGCATCGGATATCTGATCGGCCACTTTATCGGGATGTCCCTCTGCTACAGATTCTGATGTAAAAAGATATCTACTCATTGCCATATTGCCCTACCTCCTCTTTATTAAAATTAACGTGTTAAGTCAAAAGCTTAGCATAAAATTAATGTTTTCACAATTTTATATTAAAATCCTCGGGGAAAAACCTGGCCATCTCCTTTCTCAGCAGGGACTCGCCTTCCTTTGCAGATCCCATTCTTAATATTTCATTCAGCAACTCTTTGCAATAGCTATGCTCGAGTTTGCGGATTATCTTTTTGATCTTCGGGATAGAATACGCGTTCATACTCAGTTCATCAAGCTCCAATCCGAGCATAATCGGTGTATACAGGGGTTCACCGGCAATTTCTCCGCATAATGCAACCTCAATTTTATTCGCATGTGCGCTCTCAACAGTCTGCTTTATTATTCTCAGCACAGCCGGATGGAGCGGTTCGTAAAGATATGATACATATTCATTTCCCCTGTCAATAGCAAGAGAATATTGAATGAGGTCGTTTGTCCCTATGCTGAAGAAGTCTGCCTCAAGGGCAAGCATGTCGCTTATCATACAAGCTGATGGCACTTCCATCATAATACCGATTTTTATATCCTTGTTAAAATGAACTTTCTTAAGGGTCAGTTCTTCCATGCATGTTCTTATAATCTCTTTAACCTTTCTTACCTCTTCTATACCTGATATCATAGGAATTAAAATTTTTAAGGGGCCATAGGCACTTGCCCGCAAAATACCCATGAGCTGAGATACAAAAAGCTCCGACTCTTTCATGCACAGCCTTATTGCTCTTAAGCCCATGGCAGGGTTTATCTCTTTCGGGATATCAACACTGGAGGCCAATTTATCTCCGCCAATATCCAAGGTTCTTATCGTTATGTACTCTAATGACTTATTTTCCGCAAGTTTTTTATATATCTGGAAATGGTCCATCTCCGTAGGAAGGGTTTTGCTTGACAGATAGATATACTCTGTTCTGTAAAGACCTACTCCCCTGGCACCGTATTTTTCAATAACATCCATCTCTGCCAGAAACTCTATATTCGCTCCGATTTTAACCCTGAATCCGTCCTTTGTTTCTGCCCGCAGTTTTGCAGCTCTCAGCAGTTCCCTTCTCTGATTTTTGAGATGAAGATGTTTTGCAATGTAGACCTTCTCCACCTCTTTTGTCGGATTGATTGTTACAATGCCTTCATCACCGTCAATAATAACCATATCATTATTTTTAACAAGATTTGTTATATTGCCGGTGCCTGCAACTGCCGGGATTTCAAGGGCCCGGGCAATAATAGAAGTATGCGATGTACGCCCGCCTACATCAATAGCAAACCCGGATATTTTGTTGAGGTTCAGCTGAATAGTGTCCGCAGGCGACAGGTCATGAGCAACTATAATTGTTTTCCCTTTTATACCGACATTATCTATATCTGATGCCTTGCCTTTTACGAGTATTCTTACAAGTCTTTCATATATATATTTGATATCCTGACCACGCTCTCTCAGATAGGGATCTTCAACTTTCTCAAAGCTCGCCAGGAACTTTGATACAACTACATCAAGAGCCCACTCTGCATTTATTCTTTTCTCTCTTATTGCGTCAACCACGGCATCTGAAAAGAAAACATCCTGAAGAATCATCATATGCGCATCAATAATGAATGCGTGCTTCCTTATCTCATCATCAAGTATTGTTTCTTTAATGCTTTTCAATTCTTCTATAGCGCTTTTTGCCGCCTGCCTGAATCTATTAACTTCTTTTTCTATTGATTCTATCCTGACTGAACGTCGGGCAATAGATAGCTTACCTCTTTCAAGCAGGCGTACCTTGCCGAGAGTTATACCGGATGAAACTCCTATGCCTTTTAAAATCTTATTTGAAAAAATATCTTCGCTCATGTTTCGTAAAACCCGTCTTCAATTAATTGTCCAAGTTCTTCAAATGCCTTTTCTTCATCGGTTCCTTCGACTTTTATTTTAATTTTACTTCCTAAAGGGCATGCGAGCATTAAAAGACCCATAATACTTTTTCCGTTCACCTCTGTCCCATCCCTTTCAATCCATATACTTGAGGCAAATTCGTCAGCTTTTTTTACAAATGTAGCCGCCGGTCTTGCATGAAGACCCAATCTGTTTTTTATAACAAAAATTCCTTCCACCAATTCGCCCTATTCCTTTTTTCTTATTTTTAATATATCTGTTGCGAGATAGATATTGTTTTGACCATATTGAGTAATAAAGTTGGCAAGTTCATCCAGGGGCCTTCCTTCCCGGTAAGTAACAAGCTTAATCAACATGGGGAGATTTACCCCGGCAATAACCTCAACCTTTCCTTCATTCAGTAAAGAGAGGCTTATATTGGAAGGCGTGCCGCCGAACATATCCGTCATTATCAAAACACCGTCACCGGTTTCAACAGAACTTACAGCATCCGTAAGCCTTTTTTTGATTTTATCTACATCTTCATCAGGAAAAATGTCGACAGATTCAAACTGTCCCTGCTCGCCCACTATCAGCTCGGTGGCCGCTACCATTTGTTTTGCTAAGTTAAAATGGGCTACCACTACTATCCCGATCATCATGCCTCCTTGCTTTACTATTTTCCCATGCCATTATTTATCAATATCTCTGTGAATCGTTGACACGTCATAGTTCATACACAAAAACCTCTCCAATAGCTTGCTTACAATAAAGACAGACCTGTGTTTCCCCCCTGTACATCCAAAGCATATGGTCAGATAACTCTTACCTTCTTTTTCAAATAACGGTATAAGATATAATAAAAAATCCAAAAGCAAAAGAAAATATTTGTTATAAACATCATTGGACAGAATGTATTCGGATATCTCTTCGGAAAGACCTGTTTTGTCTTTCAAGCCATCAACAAAAAAAGGATTCGGTAAAAACCTTACATCCAGAACCATATCTGCTTCAAGAGGTATCCCGTAAATATAACCAAAGGACATGAGGTTTATTTTCATCTTATATTCGCTGGCGCTGTAAGCTTTGAGCGCGAAGCGTCTCAGCTCGTGAGGGGTGAGGTTGGATGTGTCAATAACCTGATCTGCAATCTCCTTTATCCACCATACAAGCTCCCTCTCTTCTTTCAATGCGTCTTTTATGTTTGAACTGGCATATAAAGGATGCATTCTTCTTGTTTCTTTGAATCGTTTCAGCAGAGCCTCATCAGAACTTTCAAGGAATATCACCTCGGCTTCAAATTTCTCCTTTATATATTTCAGAGTATCTTTGCCTGCGTCAAAAAATTCCTTTTCTCTTATATCTATGACAAGGGCGCACTTTTGCACTTTATCCCCTATCAATTTTGACAACACTGAAAATTTCTTCAATAAAACGAGGGGGAAATGATCTACGCAAAAATAGCCCGTATCTTCAAGGGCTCTTAGGAATGTTGTCTTACCTGAACCCGAAATGCCGCTGAGAATTATGAGTTTCAAGATTCTTCTTCCGCCTTCATTGATTTCAGCATTTTCTCCTCCAGTTCTACGGCAGTATTTATACCCTGTTTTTTAAGAATATAATTTCTACATGCAAGCTCTATGATTGTGGATACATTTCTCCCCGGACTGATGGGAACTCTTACCATGGGGAGATCAATGCTCAAAAGCCTGTATTTATCTTCCCGAAAACCAATCCTGTCGTATTCTTCCTTCTGGTTCCAGTCAACCATTTCAACTACAAATTCAATCTTTATTTTCTTTCTCACAGAAGAAACCCCGAAAAGACGACCTATATCTACAACGCCTATGCCCCGTATCTCTAATAGATTCTCAATCATTTCCGGCGATTCTCCATAAAGGTCTATGGCGCCAAGTTTTTTTACATATACAACATCATCGACAATGAGCCTGTGTCCTCTCATAATAAGCTCAAGGGCGTTTTCACTTTTTCCGATACCAGGCCTTCCTATAATCAATATCCCGACGCCCATAATGTCCACTAAAACCCCGTGAACAGTTGTAGAAGGCGCAAGTTTTTCTTCAAGAAGTTTTGTAATCCTTTCAATAAATACAGAAGTAGTAAGCCTTGAGCGCAGCAAGGGTATACCCTTTTCTTCTGTTTCAATAAGAAAATATTCAGGAACCTTGAGATTCCTCGTTACAACAAAACAGACCACATCATGTTTGCAGAGTTCTTTAATGATTTTCAGACACTCCGGGTTATCAAGCGATCTCAGATAGGATATTTCCGTGTTGCCGAGGATTTGCACTCTGTGGGGGTGCAGATACACCATGTGACCGGTGACAACAAGCCCGAGTTTTTGTATCCTCTGATTGTATATTTTTCTGGAAAGGCCTTTGAATCCGGAAATAACCTCCAATTCCAATCCGAACGATTTGTTGTCATTGAGCTCCTGAACCGTTACGCCCTTCATCAGATTTTATTTTTGATTTTTTGTATTGTAGATTTTCTTAATAAAGAGAGGTCCAATGTCAAATCTTTCTATCCTCTTCGATAATATTGCTGTATATCTCATGGGAATCGTTTAAATTCATAAGTCTTTTTTTAAATGAAGGGTCACGCAACAACTTTGAAATACGCGACAATGTTTTAAGATGCAGAGTGGCAGAGTCCTCAGGAGCAAGGAGTAAGAAAAAGATATGAACAGGTTTTCTGTCAATTGCATCAAAATCCACACCGTTTTTTGATTTTCCAAAAACGCAAAGTATATTGCTTATACCTTTCATCTTGCCGTGAGGAATTGCAACGCCATCACCTATTCCCGTACTGCCGAGTTTTTCGCGTTCAAGAACAATATTGACAACTTTTTCAATATCCTCGATGAGATTTGCCGTTTTCAATGCGGTGACAAGTTCAAAAAGTGTTTCTTTTTTCCCCTTACTTCTTATGTTAGATACAACACAGGATTCTCTGAGGATATCTTCAATTCTCATACAGGCTTTCCCGTCGTTTCGATGAGCCCGAAATTACCGTCTTTTCTCTTGTAGACCACGCAGATATTACCCATTTCCGTATTGCTGAATATAATGAAGCTATCTCCGGATGCTTCGAGCTGCATAATAGCTTCTTCCGGATCCATCGGTTTTGCATTAATAGCTTTTGTCATGATAATTTTTGACTCTGTTTCTGTTTTGTCAGAGACAGCATGTTTTGGTTTATTTTCCCTGTATTTTTTCAGCTTATCCCTATACCTTGTCAGTCTTCTTTCGAGCTTATCGAGTATTTTGTCGACAGCCGCGCGCATATCATCCATGACTTCATGGGCATTTATAACGACGCCGTTCAAGGTAAACATGACATCTATTCTAAATCTGTATTTTCTTTCAAGTGAAAGCACTGCGTGAACATCAAGAGGCACTTCAACAAATTTCTGTAATCTTGCAAGCTTTTCTTCAGCATATCTTTTAAGATTTTCATCCGGATCGAGATGTCTGAAGCTTATTGTTATATCCATGTTGCCTCCAATAATCAAATTCAGCTATCAACCATCAGTCATCAGTAAAAAAATAATTTTAATACCAACCGCTGACTGCCTGTAGCTGTTTTTAAAAAATAAGGTTGGTACATACCCAACCTTATGCAACAAAGTTACCAGATATGGCACACCATGTCAATCCAATTTACTCCTGGACTTTTCTTTGCCGTGAAGAGTCTATGTTGAGTATTTCTCTATACTTTGCTACTGTTCTTCTTGCGATTTTTATATCTCGTTTTGTCTTTAACAGAGAAACCATCTCATCATCGGTTAATGGGTTTTTTTTATCCTCTTTTCCAATATATTCCAATATTAAATCCTTTATAATATTTGTAGAAAGTTGGTCGCCTTCCTCCTGGCATATGCCTGTAGGAAAAAAGAACTTTAATTCAAAAACTCCAAACTGAGTACTCATATATTTGTTCGTTGTTATCCGGCTTACGGTGGATTCATGGACACCTATGTCCTGCGCAATATCTTTCAATATCATGGGCTTTAGAAACCTTACTCCGCTCTCAAAGAATGCTTCCTGGAATTTCACTATGCTTTTTGAAACACTGTAGAGGGTCTTTTGCCGCTGTTTCAAACTTTTTATAAACCATTCCGCCTGTTTTTGCTTTTTCTTGATATATCGCTTTGTTTCACCATCGACATTGCCTGCCGCATAGAGGTCCATATAGTAACCATTCAGCTTAAGATCGGGTATGGCGTCATCGCTTAAATATACTTCGAAACCATCTTCTCCCTTTACAACGTATACATCCGGCACGACATACGATGTAAAGTCATCGACAAAGTTTCTTCCCGGCTTCGGGTCAAACTCCTTTATCCTGCTGATAACATCCTCGATTTTTTCAGGAGCATACCCGGTTTTTTTTGCAATTTCATGAATATTTACTTTGGGGTACAAATCAAAATATATGTTCATTATATCTTCAAAAACAATATCCCTTACCCCTTTTGCCTCATACTGGAGAAACACGGATTCCCTGAGGTTTCTCGCGCCGACTCCGGCAGGTTCAAGCTTTTGAATTTTACGAAGCACTTCTTCAAGCAAATCCGGAGTAAAACCGGATGCTTTTGATATCTCTGAAATAGGGTCAACCAAATATCCATTATCATCAATATTTTCTATAATCCATTCTGAGGCAATACGTTCTTGCGAATCGGAAAATGAAATTCCGATCTGCCAACGCAGATAGTCCCTGAGGTTGTATGTTTTTTTTACAATATTTTCGTAGTCGGGATACTCCTTATCCTCCCTGCCGCTAAATTCTTCTGAAGATGTGTATCTCTCAAAGAGCTCTTCTGTATTTTCCTCATTTTCCTCTTCCTTTGTCTGTTCTTCGGCAGGCTCTTGCTCAGTTGCTTCTAAAATGGGATTTTCTTCGAGTTCCTGTTCAATTGCCTCAACTAATTCCAGTTGCGACATCTGTAAGAGCTTTATTGCCTGCTGAAGCTGCTGGGTCAATACGGGAAGAAGTCTCTGTGTCTGCTTAAGTTCCAACATCGATTTTAAACTCCTCGCCTAAATATACCTCTCTCACTATCTTATCCCTTGCAATACTTTCCGGGTCGCCTTCAAGAAGCACTTTCCCGTTATTCACTACATAGGCCCTGTCGCAAATGGGGAGAGAATCTCTTACATTGTGGTCGGATAAAAGTATGCCGATATCTTTCATTTTTAAACCATTTATGATCTTTTTTAAATCAGAAACAGATATAGGATCTATGCCGGAAAAAGGTTCATCAAGCAACATAAACTTTGGGGAAATCATGAGAGCCCTTGCAATCTCCAGCCTCCTCCTTTCACCTCCTGAAAGCGAATCAGCGTTGTTCTTGGACAAATGATCGAGCTTAAATGCCTCAAGCATTTCCGTTACTTTATGTCCCATTAATTCTCTTGGCACATCATGAAACTCAAGAATGGATAAAAGGTTATCTTCAACACTCATTTTTTTGAATACAGATGGTTCCTGGGGCAGATAGGTTATGCCTCTTTTTGCCCTCATAAACATAGGCAGCGTGGTAATGTCTTCTGCGTTAAGAAGTATTTTTCCGCTGTCCGGTTTCGTAAACCCTATAATCATATAGAATGTGGTGGTTTTTCCCGCGCCGTTCGGACCGAACAGCCCGACTATTTCGCCTGTTTTAATATATAGGGAAATTTCATCAACTACCTTTCGCGAATTGTAAGACTTCGTAACACCTTCCGCGAAAAGTTTTATTATTTCAGGCATTATTTCTCCATTCTCATCTTTGGCTTATTTATAGAAAATTTTCCGATGGAAAGATCATACACTATTGATTCGCCTTCCATCTCCACATTGTCCCTGAATATTTTTGGTTTCTCAGTCAACACAACTTTGTCTTCTTTAAAATGATATACCGCCTTTTCACTTTTCGCAATAGTTCCTTTGGAAATCAGCCGCACCTTCCCTTTTGCATCAATTCTTTCAAGTTCATTATTCTTGCTGAGAAGATAGAGCCTATCGCAGAGCAGGTTTATATCCTGACCCTTCATGATGACTTTACCCTCCAGGATATAGGCGTTATCTTTCATAGTATATGTAAAACTGTCAGACTCAAACCTGTATTTGCCTTTATCGGTTTCTATGTACCCTGAAACATCCCTTTCTATTTTTACGGTTTCTTCTTTTGTGTTGGCAGTTAATCCCACGCCCCTGAGATTCAGCTTCGTTCCTTGAATATCAACTGGCGCATTCGTATACGTAAGACCGTTTTTGAAATCAAAATCCATGTTCCTGCTTTTAAGCCTGTAACTGTCTTTATATATAAAGTCCACGTTCTCAACAGTGCCTCTTTCTTCTTCTGTGTTCATTGTGCCTTTTGTGCCCTTGAAAGAAACAACTACACCGGCCTTCGGCATGTACTTGCCTTCAAGGTCTTCCATTTCTATAAGCGGCTTATCAATATATTTGCGCGCGATTTTTGCGACGATCTCCCAGTCTATAACCCCGTTTTTTTCTCCGGAATACTTTACGCCTTTGAAAACTATAACCTTTTTTTCTTTATCCCATGCAGGGAGAAAGACCCTTGCAGGTTTTTTAACGAAGAAATAGAGAGCCAGGAGAAAGCTTGCAATTATAAACCCTGAAGCTATATAAACAATAACTTTTCTGTCTTTCATCTATCACCGTAACTGCCTTGAGATTGAGAGGTTGAAGGGTTAATGGTTAAGAAAACCGCCCATTCTGTCCTCCCGTCTTTTGCCTCAATACTCACACTATTTTTGCCTTTAAAAGATCATGGATATGTATTATCCCGACAGGACTTGCGTCACCCTCTTTGTCGATAACAAAAAGGGATGTTATTGAAAATTCTTCCATTTTTTTCAATGCATACACAGCAAGGGAATCCTTCATTATTGTTTTCGGGTTGTCTTTCATTATATAAGAAGCCTTTTTTTCCAGGATGTTTTCATGTTTTTCAATGGCTCTTCTCAAATCACCGTCGGTTATTATGCCTATGAGCTCTTCTCTATCATTGTAAACACCGACAACTCCGAGCCTTTTTGATGTGATCTCAATAATCGCATGTTTCATGGAAGTATCCTGATAGACTTTGGGTAATGCATTCCCGGCATGCATCAAATCTTCCACCTTAAGCAGAAGTTTTCTTCCCAGGGTGCCTCCAGGGTGCAGGAAGGCGAAATCTTCGATTTTAAAACCCCGCATTTCCATTAAGGCTACAGCAATGGCATCACCCATGGCGAGCGTTGCGGTTGTGCTTGATGTAGGTACTACATTGAAGGGACATGCCTCCTCAACATTGACACTGAGAACAACATCGCCATATTGCGCTATTGATGAGTCAGTATTGCCGGTAATAACGATTGTAGCGATATCCATTCTTTTTATCCAGGGAAGTATACCGACAACTTCGTCCGTTTCTCCGCTGTTACTGGCAACGATCAGCACATCGCCCTTCTGCAGCATGCCCAGGTCTCCATGAAGTGAGTCGGCAGGATGGAGGAATAAGGCGGGAGTGCCTATGCTTGACAACGTAGAAGCAATTTTTTTACAAACAATGCCGGATTTGCCGATACCCATGAGCACAACTCTTCCGGAACAATTGAATATAATATCAACCGCTCTTTCAAAAGCCTCATCAAGTCCTTCCATCACTTGAAGAATTGCTTCGGCCTCTTTTCTTAATACATTCTTGCCTATTTCTATTATTGAAGTTTCAGGTGTCGCTTTTCGTGTTTCAGGTTTTAAAATCCTGTCTTTTTGAGACTCCCGACTCTTGCCTGCCCCGGAGCGCTCTTGTCCGGCGACTCCTGAGTCCTTTTTCACAGCGCTTCCTCTATGTTTTTCAACGTTTTCAATATTACAGGAAGATCATCGAGAGCGACAGAGTTATCACCATCACACAGCGCTTTTGAGGGGTCAATGTGCGCTTCCATAAATATGCCGTCAATTCCCACAGCAATTGCCGCTCTTGCCAGGGGGAACACAAATTCTCTTTCTCCGCCTGAACGGCCCGATGCGGCACCGGGCTTCTGAATGCTATGGGTTGCATCAAAAATTACAGGATATCCGAATCCTTTCATAATCGGTATAGACCTGAAGTCATTTATAAGCGTGTTATATCCGAAACTTGTCCCTCTTTCAGTGATCAATATCTGACTGTTTCCGGTAGATTCGACTTTGCCTATAGCGTATTGCATATCGTAGGGAGACAGAAATTGACCTTTCTTGATATTTACGGGTCTGCCCGTTTTTCCGCATGCGACAAGAAGGTCTGTCTGTCTTGAAAGGAGGGCGGGAACCTGGATAACATCAACTACGCGGGCCGCGATAACCGCTTCTTCAACGTTGTGAACATCTGTTAATACGGGCATGCCGAACATTTCTTTGACTTCAGAAAGTATTTCCAACCCTTTTTCCATACCCAAACCGCGAAAGTTTCCTATTGATGTCCTGTTTGCTTTGTCATATGAGGATTTAAAGATAAAAGGCACATGCAAATCTTCCGTTATTTTCAGGAGCCTTTCAGCTATTGTCAGGGTTATATCCCTCCCTTCAATTACGCATGGACCCCCTATAAAAACAAAAGGTTTTTGCCCTATCTTTATATTGCCGACATTTACCTGTCTTTGCATTTCAGTCTCTCTTGCCGGTAACTTAATGAAGCTTTGATAAAATCTCTGAAAAGGGGATGCGGTTTAAAAGGTTTTGATTTAAACTCCGGGTGAAACTGGCACCCCAGAAACCATGGATGATCTTCAAATTCAACTATTTCAACAAGTGTTTCATCGGGGGATATGCCGGTAACAGATAGGCCGTGTTCCTCAATCTGCTTCAGAAAAGACTTGTTAAATTCGTACCTGTGCCTATGCCTTTCGTAGATTATATCCTGTTTATATGCTATTTGCGCGTGGCTTCCCTGTTTTAATTTACAGGGATAAGCGCCGAGTCTCATGGTGCCGCCTTTGTTTGAATCCTTATCTCTCTTTTGTACGTTGCCTTCTCTGTCTGTCCATTCTTCAATAAGGTATATGGAAGGACAACATGTACTTTCATTGAATTCCGTGCTGTTGGCATCTTCAAACCCGGCAAGGTGCCTGCATATTTCAACAACAGAAAGCTGCATACCGAGACATATACCGAAAAAAGGGATTTTATGTTCACGGGCATGTTTTATTACGGCAATTTTACCTTCAATTCCTCTGTCTCCGAAACCTCCCGGAACTAATATACCGTCAACATTTTCCGGAACAGCCGTCTCACCCATCTCAATTTCTTCGGAGTCCACATACCTGATAATTACCTTACATTTGTTTGCTATCCCTCCATGTACAAGGGCCTCATTCAAACTCTTATAGGAATCTTTCAGTTTGACGTATTTACCGACCACTGCAATTTCCACCTCATATTCAGGATGCTCGATCGTGTCAACGATACGTTCCCATTGGGAAAGGTCGGGTTTTTTTGACCAGATGTTCAGCAGGCTTGTTATTTTTTCATCAAGTCCTTCCTTATGGTAAATCAGAGGAACTTCATATATTACGCCTACGTCTTTTGCCATTATGACCGCGTCTTTTTCAACATTACAAAAAAGCGCGATCTTATCTTTCATCTCCTGCGGGAGATTACCTTCTGTCCTGCACAATAAAATATCGGGCTGGATGCCTATTCCCCGCAATTCCTTGACGCTGTGCTGCGTCGGTTTTGTTTTTATCTCATCGGCAGTTTTAATTAAAGGAACCAGCGTGAGATGTATAAACAACGAATTCTCCTTGCCCAATTCATTGCGAAGCTGACGTATCGCTTCAAGAAAGGGCAGGCTTTCGATATCACCAACCGTACCGCCTATCTCTACTATTACCACGTCCGTAACGTCATTAACATCGAGGATTCTTTGCTTTATTTCATTGGTAATATGCGGTATGACCTGAACTGTTCCGCCCAGATATTCGCCCCTTCTTTCCCTTGATATGACAGCATCATAGACCTGACCGGTAGTGAAGTTGCATTTTTTTGAGCCTGTAGCATTTGTGAATCTCTCATAATGGCCAAGGTCCAAATCTGTTTCTGTACCGTCATCGGTAACAAAAACCTCTCCATGCTGAAAGGGACTCATTGTCCCGGGGTCGACATTAATATAAGGGTCCAATTTCATGAGCATTACGGCAAGGCCTCTCGATTCGAGAAGCGCGCCGATTGACGCAGAGGCAAGACCTTTACCAAGCGAGGAAACCACGCCGCCTGTTACAAAAATAAATTTCTGTCTCATTTCTGTTTTCCTTTTACAAAAAGTTCGATCAATGCTTCGCCATCCATTACCAGATCGCCTGAACGTTCATCATACCCTGACGGGCAACCGTTTCCTTTATTGCCTTTCTCAAATATCACAAAGGGAACCGGGCATGCATAATGCGTTTTCATAGTGACAGGCGTTGCGTGATCCGTAACGATGAGAATTTTCACATGTTCCCCGATTTTTTCATATATATTCCCCACAACTTCTCTGTCAATATTCTCGATGGCCTTTATCTTTTCATCCGTATCGCCTTTATGAGACGCCTCATCCGGGGCTTCTACGTGAATATATACAATATCATAATCCTCAATAAGTTCAATGGCCTTTGCTGCCTTTGCACTGTAATCGGTATCTAAATAACCTGTTGCCCCTTCCACATGGGGAGCGTCAAAACCGATAAGGCTGCTTATTCCCTTTATCAGGTCTACGGCTGCGACAGTTGCCCCCCGTAAACCATATTTTTCAGAAAATAAGGGGAATTGCGATCTCTTCCCCTGCCCCCAGAGCCATATGCTGTTGGCGGGAAACTTGCCGATTTCTTCCCTTTTTATGTTCAACGGGTGTTCCCGCAATACTTCCTGAGAGTCCTTCATTAAAGAAATAATTCTGTCTGCGCCTTTTCCTTTCGGGAGATAGGGTAAAATATTTTTTTCCGTAATATCATGGGGCGGCGTTGTCTCCATTTCAAATAAGCCGTTCTTCCATAACATAATATGCCTGTAACTGATGCCCGGGAAAAAAGTGAATTCACCGGCGCCTATGGCCCTTTGTACGGCATCTATGAGAATCCTTCCCTCATCTGTCGTGATATGTCCGCCGCTGTAATCGCCCATAACGGTATTGCCGGAGAGATTTTCCAGATAAACAAGATTGCACCTGAATGCCACATCTTTTTCTTCCATTTTAATGCCCATGCCGGAAGCCTCGATAGGCGCTCTTCCCGTATAGTGCTTGGCAGGGTTGTAACCGAATATGGACATACATGCTACATCACTTCCCGGCGAAAATCCTTCCGGTATGGTCAACACCTTTCCGCAGAAACCTTCCCTTGCCATCATATCCATATAGGGTTTATTTGCGGCCATAAGCGGTGTTTTGCCGTCAAGTTCATCAAGCGGAAAATCAGCCATACCATCGCCGATAATAACAATGTACTTCATTTGTATGTCCTTATTTTGCTTTTCTGGTTTTTATAGGTCATATACGACTTATAAGACCTATAGTTTTTGCTTTTAAGCCGGTCCTTCCTCAATCCTTATGTGTACACTTTCTCCCTTAATAAAAGGAAGCTGGTCAATTTTAACTTTTGCTGCTTTCAGGTTTTTTTCTATTGCTTCATGAGTAAGCATAACAATAGGGACAAAGCCCTTTTCCTCTCTCCCTTTCTGTATGACGGCAGAGATGCTTATATTGTATTCCGACAATATCCCTGAAATCTTGGAAAGCACACCGGGGCTGTCCTGGGCATTAACCCTCATATAATAGGGCACGGATATATCTTCACCTTTCCTTATCTTAAGCCCTTTTTCGATCAGTTTCGGGACTCCTGTCCTTGATCTCTTTTCTTTAACCCTTGATGCGATATCCATAATATCACTTACCACAGAACTCCCCGTAGGATCACTGCCGGCGCCCTTCCCGTAATAGAGATTAGGACCGGTTCTGTCTCCTACAACATATACAGCATTGTAAACTCCGTTTACATTGCTCATCAAATGGCCTATGGGGATCATGGCAGGCTCAACGCGCGCGTCTATAAGACCATTTTCCTCTTTTGCCAGGGCAAGGAGTTTGATTTTATATCCGAACTCTTTTGCAAATCCTATGTCTATAGGCTCAATCTTTGATATTCCGCCCGTTACCATGTCACTCATCTTTATGGGGCAATTAAAAGCTAAGCGCACTAGGATAGATAATTTGTGGGCTGCGTCAATCCCTTCAATATCAAAGGTCGGATCCTGTTCGGCAAAACCCAGTTTTTGAGCATCCTTCAGGGCATCGCTAAAAGCTATCCCTTTTTCCGTCATTTCTGTCAGGATATAATTACTCGTGCCGTTTAAAATACCAAGGATATAAGAAATTCTGTTCCCGACAAGGCCGTCGCGTATGGCTCTTATTACCGGGATACCGCCGCAGACGCTCGCTTCAAAACCTATCTCGCAATGTTCTTTTTCTGCAAGGTCGAATATCTCATCCCCTTTTTCGGCAAGAAGGGCCTTGTTGGCAGTTACAACCCATTTTCTATTTTTTATGGCAGAGACAATGTAATCATAAGCAGAAGTTGTCCCTCCCATCAGCTCGACAACAATATCCACATTTTTATCTTCTATAACATCGTAGGCATCTTTTGTAAGGATGTTGCGGTCTATGCTTATATCTCTATCCTTTTCGAGATTAATATCCGCAATCCTGACAACCCTTATGTCCAACCCTGTCCGTTCTTTTAAAAGAGAATTGTGTTCTGTGAGGATTTTATATGTCCCGATACCGACGGTTCCGAGACCTATGATGCCGATGCCTATCATTTATTGCTTGAGGTATACAACAGATTTTTGATCCCTTTTACTGCCTGCCTGGTTCTATGCTCGTTTTCCACAAGGGCAAATCGTACATAGCCCTCTCCGTATTCTCCGAATCCGATGCCGGGGGAGACGGCTACTTTAGCTTCCTTCAGCAAAAGTTTCGAAAATTCCAGAGAACCCATTGCTGCAAACTCATCAGGAATTTTTGCCCAGACAAACATCGTCGCCTTTGGCCTGTCTATTTTCCATCCGTAACGAGTCAATCCATCACAGAGGGCATTTCTCCTTCTCCGGTATTTTTCAACAATTTCCTGTACATCTTCATCGCCTTCGTTCAGGGCTATTATGGAGGCAATCTGAATAGGCTGGAAGACGCCATAGTCAAAATAACTCTTTATCTTGCCGAGAGCGGCAATCATTCTTTTATTTCCCACAGCGAACCCGACTCTCCATCCCGGCATATTATAGCTCTTTGAGAGAGAGAAAAACTCTACGCCTACATCTTTCGCGCCTTCAACCTGTAAAAAACTCGGCGCCTGATAGCCGTCAAATACTATATCCGCATAAGCCAGATCGTGGAGTATCATAAGGTTATACTCCTTCGCAAAGGCTACAATCTTCTCAAAAAAATCAATTTCTACAGTCTCGGTGGTAGGATTGTTAGGAAAGCTTATGATAAGCATCTTCGGCTGAGGCCATGTCGTCTTGATGGCCATTGTCAGTCTGTCAAAAAACTCTTCCTTCGGGAGAATAGGTACAATTCTCAGATCCCCGCCTGCAATAACCACAGAGTATGTATGGATAGGATAACTCGGATCCGGCACGAATACCACTTCTCCGTGGCTGATAGTGGCAAGAACAAGATGACCTATTCCTTCCTTAGCGCCCATGCTGACAACAACTTCTGATTCCGGGTCAACATCAACACCGTATCTTCTCTTATACCAATCGGCAATGGCCACCCTTAATTTATAAATACCTTTTGTTACGGAATATCTGTGGTTTCTCGGATTCCTTGCGGCTTCGACGAGTTTTGCAACAATATGCTTAGGTGTGGGTAAATCAGGATTACCCATACCAAGGTCTATGATATCCTCATTGTTTCTTCTGGCTTCAATCATGAGGTCTCTCACAATGCCGAGCCCGTATGGCGGTAATCTTGATATTCTATAGAAATCGTCCATTTAGATGAAAATTACCATATAAAATATTAACAATCAATATTAAAAAAGGCTGATCAGCTTTTTGCAGTAGTGCTGCACACATTACTTCATTCGCTGCTCCGCTACACATGTTTTACCCGCTGTATGTCCCGCCAGGTGCTTTAAAAATAGCCTGCGCTCTCCATTATTAGAAATTTACTGCCTTCCTCACTTAACGCCTGTCCTCGCTTGACGGGGACCTCACGAGTTCTATTAACTACAGTGAATAGTGAACAGTAAATGATAAAAAACACATTCAGTGTCAACTCATAACTCGTATATCCAATCTTTTCTCATTTATAGCTTCACTACCTTCTCCGTTTCTCGCTCATCTTTTCCACTATTCACTGTTCACTAACGACTATTCACTGTCTTTTTAGACCTGTGGCCGTCTTTTCTTCCCATAAGGGATTTTGGGCATTTCCTGCTGTATATGATCGCAGAAAACCAGGAGTTCATGGAGATATTTTTCAACATCTTCCCGTATATATGTACCAAGGCCCTTATCAAAGGTCGTCTTTATGGATATAAGACCTTTAACCTGCCTTTTCACAGATACGGGTTTTGTATTATTAGGGTCAGGTTTGGCTTTTTTGTATGCGGTAAGCATTCTTTCAAGTATAGCATTTGTTACCGGTGTTATTATGACAGCATCGAATATATTCTTAAAATCGGGACATTCAAGGTTTGCGGCAAAAATATAACCCTGTGAAACGGGGAGATTTCCTGCCGAAATTGCCGCCTGAATTTCAGGAGAAAGTTTTAAAAGTGAAATTGTGTTAAACAGCGTCGTTATTGACTTTCCGGTGATTTCAATCATAACGCCAACTGTTGGCGTTACCTGATTTAATAGATCATCAGGCCTCAATTTATAGGACACAATCTCGCTCATCACCCCACCCACATCACACCCTTTGCCCGGATGTTTCGCCTGAATATACGCAAGAATCCCTTTGGCCTGATCTATAGGATTCAAATCTTCTCTCTGCAAGTTCTCAGTGAGTTGCAGAGCTATGGTCTCACCTAATTCCCTGCCTGCTTCAATAATTCTTATCGGTACGGATTCAAGTCCTAACTGTCTGGCTGCTACGAGACGCCTCTCACCACAGATAAGTAAATAAGTTCCGTCATCCTGTGCTGTTACAATAAGCGGTTCAAGAATACCCTTGTCTTTGATGGACTGCACAAGCGACTTGAATGAGTCAGTTTCAGTATTAATGCTTGACCTGACCTGTTCCATTACCATAATCTTTTCTACGGGAATGTACAGAAACTCAGGATTTACAACAGCCTTCTTTGTTGCCATAATTACCCCCTCTTTGAGATTCAGTGAATAGTGAATAGTAATAAAGGCAGTAAAAAGGTTTTGACTATTCACTATTCACTGCCTTTATTCCCCATTAATGCTGTTTTTATTGTAGAAATTTAGAAATAATGTGTCAAGTTTTTTGTGATTTTCCTATGGGGCGGACAGGAGCTGTGCAACTCTTTTGTCAACAATTTCAGAACTGGATTTGTTTTATGAATTACATGTATTTAAATTGAGATGTTTACTGATCTTTCGCAGCTCCCATCCGTTCCGGTTCTTTTATAAACCAGAGGATATGACCACAAACCTTGCAGGCAAGTGTAGTAGCCTTTTTGTCAGCCCACGCCATATCGAGTAAGGTCATATGAAAAGTATTAAGCAGAATAGAACCTTGAAAGAAAACATCATTACCACAAATGGGGCATTCAATCTTTCTGCCCATAAAAGAGTAGTACCCGGGACCGAATGATTCTTTTGCCCCCTCAATTCCTTTCTTCACTGCCTTCCAGAATTTCATATTCCTCTTAATATGGTCTTTATCGCTACCATTTCTCTCCCATAATCTCTGCACGTTTCTTATCATATTCCTGACTGGTTATCAGATTTTCTTTGCGAAGAGATTCAAGCTTCCTCAACCTGGTTTCAAAGTCTCCCTCTGTGCCTGTGTATTCCAAATCCATCTCCATCATTGAGGGTGGCTTTTTACGGATCAGCATCAGGAGCCCGTAAATGATCATTGCGAGACATACTGCCCACCAAATGACCCTGAAAAGCCAAATCAGCGTCTGGAAAGTGCTATCTGAGCTATCTGACAGGCCAATACTTGTCAGAAAAGTACCAAAAACAAAAAAGATACTCCCCATAACAATTAATATAATTGAGCCAGCCTTTCCCGGTCTTACCTGAATCTGACGGATTTGCCCCATTTAGTTTCTTCCTCTTCTAATAAATTGGAAACAATCTTTTAAAATAGCCTGCTGCCATGTCTCCGAGTCATTCAGTCATGTCTATTTGTTTGACAGACATATAGCAGTATGCGCCCTCACGCCAATTACCGGTACAGTTTATTGTTCCCAAAACTGCAACACGCTTGCCATTGAACTTAACAGTTTTTTTCTGTAAATTTTCCAGTATACGAAGCACAACAATATCTGTTGATGCTTCAGATTTAGACCCTTTAAGTACATAAACCGGATTGTCAAGCCTCAACCAATATCCCGTTTCGTTAGGCAGAGGACCAATCTGGTGAATTGAACCAGGGGGCTGAGGAGTAGAAGGAATTGAACCAACATGTATGGTTCCGGTAACATGTGTTTCGTCTGGCGTGCCGGATATGGCAGGTAAAATGAGCAAGTTAAGCGCAAAAAATATGAAAAGCACAGTAAACACAACAATCTTTTTCATAAGCTCTTTCTCACGGTGCAACTGCCTGTTATATTATCCTCACGGTCTTTCACTTTACAGCCTTCTAAGTAACAAATGATCAGGTTATGGTTTTGGAGGGGCCTTTTTCGGATCATCAAGTTTGTATTTTTTTGCTATTTCTTTATCACGTATTTTTTGTGCTTCATTTTCGCGCTTGGCGATTTCCTTTGGATCCTGCACATTAACAGGCTGAGGTTTCACTGTCGGAGTCTGTACGGTAGCCGGTTGAGCTTTTACTTTAAAAGTATCCGCGTTTTTAACTGTGCCGGTACTTGCAGCGGGGGCAGGTGTATCAAACCCTTTGCCGGCCTTTTCCTTGGCGCTTCCCAATTTACCCGCTTTGGCATCCTGAGCAGCATCTTTAGAGGTTTTATCAACAGCTTTAAGCTGTTCCATCGCACTCTTTGAACTGTCCTTATTCTTTTCGGCAGCAAATGCAACAACAGGACAGATGCACACCACCAATAATATACATAAAAAAGTTTTCAGTTTCATGATCTCCTCCTAATTTTTTTGAAATCATTTACATACCCATGGAACCATACCAAATATTAAATTACTCATCTTAGGTAGAGTATAAAATAAGAAAAAAACCTGGTCAAGAGGATGCATCCGTTTACTAAATATAATCCGCACCTGACCAATATTTTCCCTGTAGTCAATACAGACAGTTTTTGGCTTTTTATTGCAGCTCTCAAACTGTACAGAATGATCCGGTCAACAAAAATATAATGAAAGTTTGCTATTGCCGCACCGTTGACCGTATAATGTTCAGATGTCTGGTATATTTTTATTAATGTTCACATCGTTACATTTTCCCTCATAAGGGGGTCTGTTTGAGATATTTATTTTTCAGGTCAGTTCTAACACATCTCGTTTTTATGGTCCTAACAATATCATTGTACTTGGCAATTCCGGTGGCAGCGCATGAAGAAGCCCCACCAAAGGGTTTATCCGGTATAGTAAAAAATGCACCTGATGAGGCAGTAAGAAAGCAGGAAATCGCGGAATTCAAATATAAAGATTTATTTACCTGCACAATACCAAATCAGTGGGAGATAGATACCGACGGAGGAACCTCCGGTCTGTCTCAGGAAGAAAAAAAGATTTATGGCATAAATCTTTATGCGCCCGTATCAGAGGTGATTCCGGTGAAGATATCGATCTATTACTATGCGGAAGGGAATCTCCTTCATAAAACAATGGATATTTTTGTAGAAAAGCACTCGAAGCCTATATTCGGTGTAGCTTTCGAAGGTGATAAATATAGCCCTGTGACCGAGATAATGGTGTCCGGCAGAAAGTCGAAGAAATTTGAACGGAGGAAGAGTGAATTTATTGCAATTCATTTTTTAAAAGAGCCTGACCTGGATGATGCGAAGATTTTTGAGAGAGTGGGGAAGCAGGTTCCTGTTTTTGAGAAGTTCGTGGTTGTCCCCGCAGAAAAGGGGTTTTATGTACTCAACTTTTATTCCTCTGCAGAAACTGTAGAATTATATCAGGAAGCATTTGACGTAGTAGCCGGTTCATTCAAGCCGTTACGATAAATGAGAAGTAAATTATTAAGACAGTACACGGGGATGGGTATAACTGAAAACTGTTTTTATTGATAACGATGAAAAATTCGGGATTTCTTTGCTCTACGTTTTTGTGAATTTTTACATGGGAAGGACAAGCGGAACATACACCGGTTTATTTTTCCGGCAAGAATGATTTTACTGTTGCTTCAAATATTTCAGTATATTTTTCTTTTCTTTCAGAAGGGACGGATAATTTCAAAACATAAAACCCTTCATCTTTCTTAGCTGGAACAACTACAAACTTTTCGAAAACTAATATTTTCGGTGAATCGATGCTTCTCGGTACAAGGAAATGGATAACTGTTCTTTCAAAAATATTTACTTTTCTTTCCATAAATTCAATTTGGCGGACTTCGCCATATGACTCTCCTTCTTCAACAGAACCGAGAACGGGCTCGGCATGTAACTTGATATATTTATCCATTGTTTTATGTAAAATATTTCCTGGAGCAAAGTAATAAACTGAAATCATGGCAGGTCTGTTCAGTTGTCCGCTTGACCTGTCAAAGATACTAAAACCATACACTTTTCGCTCTTCCTGAGACATTCCAAAAGTTTGGCCTAACATGCTCCAGTCAGCCGGGATCATGCATTTGAAATAATTTCCGGGAGAAATATAGTTTTTATACTCAGGCAGCTTATCTAATCCAATGCAGACAGACGATTCAAATATCGTTAATGTAATAATTATGCATGCTGCTATTAATCTGTTCCGGTGAAATTTGTGGTTTTTCAAAATAATTTTCTACTTTTTTCCTGTTAGCGATTTAGATTTATAAAGTATACTTTGTATCATTCAATTCCAATAAACTTCTTTTCAACTTTAATCGCACCATCACGAATTTGTTCGGCTTTCCCTTTGGCTTGAGTGGCTTCTTTTTCTACTTCATTATATTGTTTTACAGAAGCCTCACCAGCTCTCTGGGCTTCTTTTCCTGTTTGTTTGAATTTTTCCTTTTGCTCCGGCGTGAGCTTGTTAAACTTTTCCTTATCAACTTTTTTTACCTGGACCTCGCCAGCCCACGCCGGCAAAATCATTGCAAAAAAGACAATAGATACTGCAATTGCCAAATATTTTTTCATCTCATCCTCCTGCAGATTTGGTAGGTGTCAAAAGTTTCTATCAAGTTGTTTTGTTTCGTGAGCAGTTTTGTCTGCTTTTTCTCTTGGTCGGTCAGCGGCATATAGAAAATGTTTATCTGCGGCGATATGCTGCGCCTTGCGATCTTCCAACGTACATTGAGTACGTCTCCAGCCTGCAAAGCTTGCATCTCATCCACATCTAAGCCATTTTTGCTCGACTTCGCTTGCAATGAAACCGTGCCTATATGCCGCTGCCCACTCAACCCGGATTCACATATACGCTTATGTGAATCCGGAATAAAGAAGGGGGTGAGTTTTTCAATTTTCATTACTATACACTATTCACTGTCTTTAATCCCCCTTTACGCTGTTTTTATTGTAGAAAGTTAGAAAAAATGTGTCAAGTTTTTTGTGATTTTTATGCAGGACCGGCAAGCGTTCTATTGCCTAAAGGTGTTAAATTCTATGTTTCGCAAAGGCAAGGGTTATTTAATAGAAATATTAACGGTCGAAATGGGCACAGAGAACAACCCTCAAATGCTTTCTGCAAATTGTCCAAAAACTGCTTTTTAAGCCTTAAATCGGCCATTTCCACGATTGCTCTAAGTTGTGCATGTCTCAATATCTGCGTTTCCAGTAGTCAGGATGTCTGCGCATATTCATCACTGCAAGTATGAATATGCCGCTCTGTTCAATACTATAGAGCACACTAAAAGGAAAACGGTTTACAAGACTGCGCCGGATATCTTCTTCAACAACTGGCCAAGCATCGGGATAATTTATGATATTCTGAATAGTTGCAAAAACCTCGGCAGAAAAATCATAGCCTAAACCAACTTCCCGATCTTCATAATAGTCAATAGCTGCAAGAAATTCCTCTTCTGCTTCCGGGTGAAATAAAAAGGTCATTTTTCGAAACGATTACGGATTCTCACGAAAACTTCATTGCCTGAAACAGGCATAACCTGTCCTGATCGCAACTCTGTAATCCGTCTTTTAGCAACCTTTATCCATTCAATATCTATTTCTGCTGTCGGAGGGTTAATTGTTTTTAGTAAGGAATCAATGACCACAACCCTTTCTTCTATAGGAAGTGACTCTGCTTCTTCTATTATTTCTTTCATCCCATGCATCACAGCCCTCCTCTTCTTTGTACATTATACATTAACATATCCATTTTTTCTTAGCAATTCTTGTGGCATAATAAAGAATCAACCGATTACTTTTTTGAAAGGCAGTGAGGACTGGATTTGTTTTATGGATTATTGGCTGTAAAAAACAGCAACTGAGTGGCTCCAGAAAGGCAAGAATTACATCCAGAAATACCTGCTCCTCACCCATTTTGGATGGTTTTTTCTTCCGCCTCGAAGTGGCGAAAACATCGAGATTCAAAACTAAGATGCTTGTTTTATTTGTTTCACAATGCTACAATTGTAGCAGGAGGTGACGTATGAGTGTAGCAATCCGGATTGATGACGAATTATACGAAGAAGCAAAACGAAGTGCCGAGGCAGAATGTCGCACAGTGCCATTGCAGATTGCCTACTGGGCCAAGATAGGAAGGGCCGCTCTTGATAATCCTGATCTACCCGTTGAATTCATTCGTGATATATTGGCGGCTAAGAAACGGGGAGATTTTGAACCCTTCGAATTTATCAAAGAATGAAGATTGTTCAGACATCATACTTCAGGCGCAAGTACAAAAAACTCCATTCGAACCAGGTCAAGCCAGTCAATGAAGCAATCATGCACATTCTTTCCGATGTGTCGTGTGGTGAAGAAAAAATAGGCGATCTCGCCGGAGTGCGGGTATACAAATTCCGTGTCCTGGAACAGCAATTTCTTCTTGCATATGAGTTTAACAAAGAAACCCTGTTTTTACTTGCGTTAGGTGTCCATGAAAACTTTTACCGCGATTTGAAAAAGGCAAGATAGATTACTTGTTTCGCATTTATTTATCGGACTTGGGGAATCAAGTGTATGTTCTTAAAAAATTAAGAAACTATGACAGTATTTCTTTACGTCCCGTTCCTTTTTAATTTTATTTATTTTTTAAAAGTGTGTCCCTGCTGTCCATTTAGTTTCGCGGTTCCACAAAGACAAGGGTTGCCAGTAGAAATGCTTACCTTCGGCCATTTCTGGATGATTATTTTTACCACAAAGCAGCAACTGCGTGGTTTCCTAAAGGCAAGAATTACATAAAGAAATACTGGTTCTCCACCCATTTCTGGATGTTTTTTCTTTCACAAGTAAGTGATTTAAAATAAATGAGTTATTGAGAATTACGGATTGAAACGTAGGATAGTGCTCGTCTTCAGAGTCGATGGAATCAAACCTGCCTGAAAGCTGATGTCAACCATTTTCTCTTGCTAATATTTTTGTTGCCACTATTGCAACTTCATTTTCGTAGCCTGCCCTTGACAATTTGATTAGTTCGTTCTTAATCCATTCATCAGAAAAAAAATTCCACCCTTTTCTGCTAAAGTATTCTGACAGTGCCTCTCTATCTGTTTTAGAAGCAACTTTTCCAGCCGCCAGACAAAGTTTTACAGTTGTGCCCTCTGTGCATGATCCCGACTCGATCAATTGAGTTAATAGCCGATTAAATACAACGTCACGAAGTATTTCTTCATTGAAAAGTTTATATCTTTCCTTGTATTTCCCATTTTTTAGTCCATCAGTTTTTACGCCCGAACTATCGAGATAGGATTTACACTCAATTACTAATATTTCCTTACTGCCACCCTTATAAGCAACTATATCCAATTCCCACCTTGGTGATGAAGGACGACCTATTTTACGTTTTTCTCCTTTGGTAAGCTCAACTTTAAAACTTGTTTTTACCCAATACCCGTTGTTCTCAAAAATTGTTCTTACAATTGATTCAAATGAGTTCAATAGTCTTCCTTTCTAAATTTAACATAGGGATTTAGCATAACAATTTACTGATGAACTGCATTCTGTCATTGACATGTTTAATGTTCAATCTTCATTTCCCTTCGCCACCCTTCTCTTCCAGTCTTTACGTTTTTGTGACCTATCATAGCCTGAAAGGTGAAGACGATACGACCAAAGTATTCCCCCTCCTCGTTGTGGATTCTGTAACTCAGAATTACACCCCCAAGGAAGGATGGCTCTGTCTGTCTCTTATGGAAGTAGATGTTTCCTTTTATTAGGTTTCTTGCGATATCTTCTGACATTCTCCAGAAACCGCTTTCATATCTTTCCTCTTTGATATTGATCATTTTTAGCAGACCCTTCTTTTCAATCAGATGTATGTTCATGCTATCCTTTCATTATAATGCTAACATGGCCTCACTTGTGGCTGGCTTTTTTCGGCGATCAGGTAAACACCTTTGTTAGGCAGTGCTTCTCTTGATTCGCTTTCTTAATGCCTTCCTTTTAATTACTTTAAAGGATTTAAAGGCTAACCGCGAAGACACAATTTCTACCTCACCATTGTATTTTGTGAGTACACCATTAAGATCAGAAACGGCGAAATGGCATCTTGGTCCAATTATCACTTCTTTTAATAAAAGGTCTTTTCCGAAATATTTATAATACAAACCTGTCTTACTATCCCTTTCCTCAAGCCCAACAAAAACTCTTGCCTCGCCTTCATATTTCCAGTCTTCAAACTTAGTAGCCAGAACTCGGCTCATCATTTTCTCACCAATTTTCCCTTTTTTGAAGTCTTTTTTAATATCTACCTGTAGGCGATTAGGTGCATAGTCTACTTGTATTACCGCTTCATCGGGAACATCAAAACCAAGGCAAATGCCCTTATGTTTATCCGCATAATGGCTCCAGAGAACTGGATTATCCCATATCTTACTAAAACAAAGCACCCCTTGTGCTTCAGAAAGATCCGAAAGTGTTTTATTGAAAACCTGTCTAATCACAGCATCACTCATGTCAACACACAAAAACTCGAAAGGGTCATTCAGATCATTTAGGTGTGCTACCTTCAATCTTTGTTTAATAATGTTCTCTATGGCATAATTAGCTGATACAAAATAGTATAATCGCATCACGATCCTTTGTTATAATACAAGCTGCAATTTATGGAAATATTAGTATTTGCTATAGATCATGTCAACAAAATTGTTGAACAACAATAAAAGATAAAACTAAGCATATCAAATAGATGCCATTCATTCCGTAATGCAGTGATGCCGCATGATTTGCAGCACTTCGTTAAAATATTAATGTTATACTGCATACAGCAATTACTCAACCCATAGGCCAAGAACAGATAAATTTCTCAAAATAATTCAGAAGGGAATTGCCAAATGTAATCGTGCATCATTGGTAGTAACGGCAAAAACAACATAACAGGAAGCACTCTGCTCTTCAGGCAAAAACCACGCAGTGTGCATTTCGGTAAGTTATCGTGGTTTCAGTGCAAAAACTGCACAGCTTCAACTTGATTCCGGCTTTCGCTGGAATGACGGGGAATGGGACTGTAGCCATTTTTCACAGGTTCATGCCTGCTTGCGTTGCAAGTACAATGAAGGATATTGCAAAAATAGGTATCAAGATTGAGCAAAGACAAACCTCTGTAAAGCAAAATAGGGGAAGGTAAAAAATAGAGATGAAAATGCAGAAACTCACCCCTTCTCTATTCCGGATTTACATAAGCGTATATGTAAATCCGGGTTGAGTGGGCAGCGGCATTTCGGAAATTTTGCAGATGTGGATGGGCTGCAAGCTTTGCAGGCCGTAATCGTACTGAATGTACGATGGAGGATCGCAAGGCGAAGCAGACCGCCGCAGATCATAATTTCCGAAATGCCGCTGCCCGACCAAGTGAAAAATACAGACAAAACCGCTCAATAAACAAAAAAATGTTCCGACTTTTAAGGGCTTACGCTGTATTTAAACATTCCGGAAAAATATTCGGATACTACTTCTTTGGACATGGATGATATGAGCCATTTCATAAGAGAGAAGGGTTTCTTCCCGTATACAAGAACGGGTTTGCCCTTCAGATTCAAAACTTTTTTCATATCATCTACCGTATCATAGAAAGTTCCAATTTTATCGACAAGCTTCAAATCCTTTGCCTGCGCCCCGAGAAAAATTCTCCCGTCTGAAAGCTTTTTTGCAGTATCTATGGGAATCTTTCTATCCTGGGCCACAACCTTTATAAACTGCTCATGGATGCTGTCTAATATTCCCTGAAAATATACCCTTTCATCTTCTTTCATCTTCCTTAACGGAGAGCCCGCGTCTTTAAAGGCACCTGACTTTATGGTATTTGACTGCAAACCTATCTTCTTAATAAGGTCTTCTACAATCATATGTTCCATGATAACACCTATGCTGCCGGTTATTGTGGCAGGCATGGCATATATCTTTTCCCCTGCAACGGCAATATAGTATCCGCCTGAGGCGCATATGGAACCCATAGATACATAGACCTTTTTTTTCGCCTTCAATTTTATGACTTCACTATATATTTCCTGGCTGGGGCCGACAGAACCTCCTGGGGAATTTATCCTGACAATCACCCCTTTTATACTGTCGTCTTCTTTATACCTGACAATATCTTCCATAGCGTCTTTTGATTCGGTAATAGCACCGTTTATCTCAACAACACCGATCTTTTCACTGAACATTCCGTCGCTGACGCCTATTGCCATAGAGCCAAAAAATATTATTGCAATGAATATCAGAACTACCAGAAGAATTATCCGTGCTTTTCTGCTTGGCATATTTACTCCTTTCTAATTGTATAAAAACAGTATTTTGCGTTTCTACCCTGTGATATTTTAGTTCCCTCTCCTCTTAAGCACTATCCTGCCGAAAGGTTTTCGCTGAGAAATAGTTGCCATTCTTATCTTCGTCAGTTCGAGCATCCCGAGCATAGTAGCAACTTTATCAGCCTGTTCAACGGGGTCTTCAATATTCCACACATAAAGGCCTGATGAGTCAAGAATGGTTTTCAGCATCTTCAGTTTTTCTTCAAGTGTCGGCTTTATTTCCCTGATTATGATAAATCTTTCTTCATTATTTTTTAATATTTCAAGAAATATATTGCAAAGCTCAAGAAGATCGTACTCTGTCTGCCCGTCAATTGTTTTTGTTCCTCTGCCGAAAGTATCCCTGTCAAGCATGGAAAGGCTGTCAATTTTTTCAGCCATGCTCCGGACCTTCTCATATTCGATGATCCTGTCAATCAGCGCTTCCCTGGGGTCGTCTTCATCAGCCGTGGTAATTGCCGGAAGAAGCATCTTTGATTTAATAAATATCAGAAGAGAAGCCATCTCAATAAAGTCTTCGGCTATTTTCAGGCTCATACTGCTCACAAACTCCACGTACTTTAAAAACCTGTCTGTAATTAGTGCAAGAGGTACGTCCCAGATACTTACCTTGTTTTTTTTTATAAGGGTAATCATGACAGCAAGAGGCCCTTCATAACATTCCATTTTTACTTCAAGGGCCGGGACTAAAAGATCCATTCTTGCTTACCCCTCACTTTGGATTTGAAAATCCTTAATTCTAAAATTGTTTTCATTCCGCAATCTGAATTTGTATCATATATCTACATTCCCTGTATACTCTTTGAGGAAGTTTATCTCATCTTCTTTTGTTTTCAACCCCATATCTATTTTTGCCTCTTTCAGTGCGTCAAGAATCTTTTTGTAAACAGGGCCTTCTTTTATCCCCATTTTTTTAAGGTCTTCCCCTGTGAGGATTGTATTTATAGAGTCTATGTACATAATATAATTTGAGATAGCTTTTTTTATTGCTTCAGATCTGGTTTTTGCCATAATGAAAAGCTTTGCCTCCTCTGAAAGCAGTTCCAGATATTTACAGATTTCGCTCTTTTTCATTGCCTGAAAATCAAATGCAAATTTTAATATTGTCTCTTGTATCTTTTTTGAGTTATCAATCGTTTTTCTTTTTAATGTCTCCGACATTTCCGTTACTTTACAAAATTCAATGGTTTCCTCATATTTCATCTGGTCAATAAGCCCCAAAAGGTAGTACTGTACCTTATCGCAAGGTGTACCCTTATAAAGCAGTTCATACCATTTAAATACCGTATGCATTTGCCTGAAAAGTCTTTCCTTTTCTTTCCCGAAAGCAAGGCTGGGGTAAATGAATCTTATGAGGTCAAGGTCTTGTAATCTTTTTAATATCTTTTCCGCTTCATCTTCCAGCAGAATGAGGGTAAGTTCAGTCCAAACTCTTTTGCCGCGTATTTTTGAAAGGAAATTCATCTTTACCGCATTTTTTATGAGATTCATGGCGTGCTTCCCGATGTGAAAACCAAATCTCACTTCAAATCTTATAGCTCTGAACACCCTTGTCGGGTCCTCAACAAAGCTCAGGCTATGCAAAACCCTGATTGTTTTTTCTTTTATATCTCGTTGCGCCCCGAAGAAGTCGAGCAATTGACCGAAGGAATTTTTGTTAAGTGATATGGCAAGGGTGTTTATTGTAAAGTCCCTTCTGTGAAGGTCAAGTTTTAATGAGCTGTGCTCCACGGTAGGGAGCGCCGCCGGGGCTTTATAGTATTCCAGTCTTGCTGTTGCAATATCTATTTTGAAACCATCCTTGTAGGTAATCTTCGCAGTGGCAAATTCCTTATGCTGCCGGACCTTTACATTAAATGCCCGCGACATTTCTTCCGCAAACAGTATCCCGTCGCCTTCTATTACAATGTCAATATCATTGTTTTCGTTGCGAAGCAAAAGGTCTCGAACAAATCCGCCGACTAAATGAGCATGATATCCCATTTTATCTGCCAGATTGCCAATATCGGCAAGTTTGTCCAGCGACTCTTTTTCAAGCCTTTCTTCCATGAGTTTTTTTACGTTTTTCTTTTTTTCATACATATCATGGATTTCGAGTTTTCCCAGAACAGTCTTTGATATCTCATCCTCAAGAATCCTTAAAAGGTCTGTCCGGGTGATTGCCCCTATAAGTGCATCCTCTTTTGTTACAGGGAGGAACCTCTGTCCATTGCCGATAATTATTTCTTTTACCTTTTCCAGGGAATCATCCGGTTGAACGGTTGAAGTCTCTGTAGACATATATTCTTTTACCGGTATATTTTCAAGTTTATGAAATGCTGCTTTTTCCACAATCTGACGGGTAATAACACCTACAACTTTTTCACTTGATAAAACCGGGAGGGCGTTTATATTGTATTTTACCATAATATTGTTTGCTTCACTGATGGGGCATTGGGCATCTACCGATTTAACAGGAAAGAACATGATGTCCTTTGCCCTCCAGAGGGATTTTATATTGTATTTCAGGAGCTGAATAAGCTTTTCTCTGGCTTCAATTATCGTCATATCTTTCACTGTTGAAGAAGCAGCTTCTTTGTGGCCGCCTCCACCGAACAGAGAAAGAATGTGCCCCACATCAACTTCAGCAATTCTGCTCCTACCGATGATATATACTCTGTCTTCCATCCTGAAAATAGCAAAGATCACGTTTATATTTTCCATATCCCGGAATTTATGAACAATAACAGCAAGATCTCCCACATAATCTTCCGTGCTTACCTCTGTTATCACTATATCAATACCATTAATGTTGTAGACCGATGCGTTATTGATTAAATCATTCAGGAGAAATACCTGCTCCGGCGTAATTTCCTTTACAAGCATATCCGACACAATATTCAC
The DNA here is from genome assembly GCA_964532465.1 of uncultured Syntrophorhabdaceae bacterium. Taxonomy (GTDB): domain Bacteria; phylum Desulfobacterota; class Syntrophorhabdia; order Syntrophorhabdales; family Syntrophorhabdaceae; genus JAPLKB01. The sequence continues at coordinate 65,639 of CAZHHX010000012.1, forward strand.
ATTAGCGCCTTTTGACAGAAGAAATGATGCCGCGCCAAAATCTTCCACTGTTGTGGACGGAAACTGAAAGCTCCCTGTCTCTTCGTATATGCCGAGCATCATAATTGTAGCCTCTTCCGGAGATACATCAATGCCCTGTTCTTTAATCATGGACACGAGCATTGATACGGTTGCGCCTATGTTTTTTATATATTCTACATCACCCTTTATATCATCATCAGAGGCAGGATGGTGATCATAAATATGAATCTCTGCTTTATTTAAATCAACAACCCGCGCGAATTCCCCGATTCTGCCTTTCTGCCTTGTATCAACAAGAATGAGGGTATCTACGGCGCCGTAGTCAATGTCCTTCATTCTTGCAATATCAAATATGTACAAAGTAGAATGGATAAGAAATTCCCTCAGCGTTTTCTCCTGGGAACCAGGGAATGCAAAGATTGCTTCAGGATATAATTTTTTTGCGGCAACCATTGAAGAAAGTGAATCGAAATCTGCGTTATTATGGGATGTAATGATCTTCATTATCCCCTCGGGTGGAATTTTTTATGAACTTCCTTTAACCTTTTTTTATCAACATGCGTGTAAATCTGGGTCGTTGAGATATCTTCATGTCCCAGCAATATCTGCACAGAGCGTAAATCCGCTCCGCCTTCAAGAAGATGTGTTGCAAAAGTATGCCGTATGGTATGAGGAGAAATATGGGTTTTTTCCATTTTTTTGCCATACTTTCCGATAAGCTTCCACACTGCCTGTCTTGTAAGCTTTTCACCCCTTTTGTTCGGAAAGAGGAATATTCCTTTCGGCTTTTCTTTTTCAATGTACTGTTTTATTGCCTCTCTGGAAAACTCACCGAGGGGCACGATCCTTTCTTTCGACCTTTTCCCGGAGGCAATAAGGAAACCTCCTTCAAGATTAATGTCGCTTTTTTTCAACTGGATAAGTTCCGAGACCCGCAAGCCTGTAGCATAGAGAAGTTCAAGAATTGTCCGGTCTCTTACAGATGTCTTTGATCCGCTCGGCATTTGGAGCAGCATTAGCATTTCCTCTTCGCTTAACACATCGGGGATGGGCATTATAAATCTCGGAGTCTCCAATTCTTCAAGGGGATTATGGACAATATTGCCTTCGGCCAGAAGGAAATTAAAAAACCCTCTGAGAGCTGAAACCGCCCTTACGATACTTCTTGTTTTTTTCCCTCTGTCTCTGAGGTAACCCATATATGCCTCGACAGTATCCGGCCTTAATACAGAAGGATTTAAATCCTTAATATTTTGTTGGGTTGAGTCTTTACTCTTCAATATGCCGTCAACAGATAAGGGCTTTGCCCCGTCATATACTCCATCAGATCCTTGACCGAGGTATTTGATGAATCCCATAATATCTCTGTTGTATGCTTCTATTGTATGAAGCGACGCGCCTCTCTCAGCCGTTAAGTAACTTATATAGTTGTCGAGAAAGTTATATAGGTTCATATACAAGTATTATGTAAAGGAAGTCAAATCTTTACTTTATCAATAAATAAGGGCTAACCTTATCAGATTTTAATCCCGGACTCTCTATTTATTAAACAGGTATAATTCACTTTTTGGAATTTCCCATGTCCGGATAGGCAAATGTATTTTGTAGATTTTCAGTAAAATTGATGCCCGTGGAACCGAATCCCCCTTCCCCTCTTGGTGTTTCAGGCAGGCTTTCAACTGCTGACCATCTCGCCTTAAGGACATGCTTAAAAACCATCTGCGCGATCCTATCCCCTTTTTGGATAGTAAAAGGTTCTCTGCCGAGATTTATAAGTAAAACCTTTATTTCACCCCTGTAATCGCTGTCTATGGTTCCCGGCGTATTCAGAATTGTAATGCCGAATTTATGCGCAAGACCGCTCCGCGGCCTTATCTCTGCTTCATAGCCTTCAGGGATGCCTATATGTAGACCCGTGGCAATAAGCATTCTCTCAAAGGGCATCAACGTTACAGGTCCATCTATAAAAGCCAGCAGGTCCATGCCCGACGAAGCATCTGTGGCATATTCCGGAAGTATAGCTCCTTCTTTTGCTGTAATTAATACTTTCAGTTCTTCCATATCGCTTCAACATTTTTTTCATCTGCTTTTTTTATTTTGCCAAGCATTGTAAGAGGTATGTTCTGTGAATCTTCAAAGATTTCACTCGCTATTCTGTCAACTTCGGATTTTTTAATGCTGTCTATTTCCCGGATAGTTTCTTTCAGAGGTATATATTCACCAAAGTAAATCTCGTTTTTCGCAAGTCTCCCCATCCTTGCTTCAGAACTTTCCAGCGATATAAATAGATTCCCTTTTATATGTTCTTTGGAAAAAGCAAGCTCACTTTCAGTAATGCCATTGTCCCGTATTCTGCCGATTTCTTCTTTTACAAGGGTCAAAACTTCCTTAAAAGATTCCCGCGACGTTGAAGTGGATATGCCGAATGTGCCGGTATCATGGTAGCAATTAACGTAAGAATAAATATTATAGACAAGTCCCCTTTTCTCTCTTACCTCCTGGAAAAGGTGCGAGCTCATACTTCCGCCCATAATAGCGTTAAGCACATAAAGGGCGTATCTCCTCTTGTCAATCTGGCTTACGCCTTTTGTCCCGATGCAGAGATACATATGCTCAAGGTCTCTTTCGTAAATATTTATATTTTTATAAGGAACCGGTTCAACCATGGGCATCTTTTGAAGATCTTTCTTTTTTACATCACAAAAAAGTCTTTCTACTTTTTCCACAAACACATCATGGTTGATTCTACCGGTTGCTGTTATAATAAGGTTGTCCGGTGAATAATACGTTTCAAGGTGATCAATGAGCGCGTCTCTTGTAAATCGCTCAATGTTTTCCTCCTTGCCGAGAATGGGCAAGCCGAGAGGATGTCCCTTAAAGTAAGAGGCATTGAACATATCATATATATATTCCTCCGGGTTATCCTCTATCATCTTCACTTCCTGCATAATTACATATTTTTCCTTTTCGATTTCATCGTCTCTAAAGAGTGAATGTTTATGCATATCGGATAATATATCAAAGGCAAGGTCCATATCTTTTCTCAGTGTTCTTGCATAGAAACAGGTATATTCTTTTCCGGTAAAAGCGTTTATTGTTCCTCCGACAGCATCCATATCCTTTGCTATATCAAAGGCAGTGCGTTTTGATGTCCCCTTGAAAAGCATGTGTTCTATAAAATGGGAAATACCGTTATTCAACTCATTTTCGTGTCTTCCCCCTGTTTTTAGCCATAACCCCATGGATATGGTTGGAAAATATGGAATAGATTCGGTCACTATAGTGATGCCGTTTGGTAAAGACGTTTTTTTATACATTTATTTTATTTTCCTTATATGTGACATGGGATGCAGGATGCATAAGATGAAAACCGTGATTCAGGGATTAGCAGCCAGGAATCAGAAGGAATTCAAATTATTAACTTGAAATCCTTAATTCTGACTCCCGAACTACACAGGGAAGCTTTAAAGCATCCTTTTACCAGCCCTTCTCTTCATTCAGCAATGCCTTTCGTGACAGCTTGATTCTGCCGTTCGGCTCAACGGCTATGACTTTTACCATAAATTCGTCGCCTTCTTTGGCAACATCTGATGTCTTTTTTATGTATCCGTCGGCAAGCTGGCTGATATGAACAAATCCATCCACTCCGGGCGCTAATTCGACAATAACGCCTGCATCCAATACCTTTACAACCTTACCGAAGTATGTCTCACCTATTTCTACTTCTTTTGTCAGTTTTTTAATTATCTCTGTTGCCTTGGCTGCAGAATCTTCGTCGGGCGAGGCAATAGTGACCGTGCCTGAATCATCTATATCAATCTTCACACCCGTCTGTTCTACAATGCTTCTTATCATTTTTCCGCCCGGCCCTATAACATCCCGTATCTTATCGACTTTTATTTTGAAGGTAAAAATCCTCGGTGCATATTGGGATATAGATTCTCTGGGACCCGGCAAAGCCTCAGCCATAATGTCCAGTATCTTTTCTATGCCTTCCTGTGCCTGAGTAACTGCTTTTGACATAATTTCTTTTGTTATGCCTTTTATCTTTATGTCCATCTGAATGGCATTAAGACCTCTCTTTGACCCTGCGACTTTAAAATCCATATCCCCAAGATGATCTTCATCGCCAAGTATATCGGTAAGAACTATTTCCGTCTCACCTTCTTTTACAAGACCCATTGCAATACCTGCCACAGGTTCTTTTATCGGCACTCCGGCATCCATTAACGATAAGCATCCGCCACAGACTGTTGCCATAGAAGATGAACCGTTGGATTCAAGAATTTCTGATACTATTCTTATTGTGTAAGGAAAATCATCTTTTTCCGGCAATGTCGGCGTGAGAGCTCTTAAAGCAAGGTTGCCGTGACCTATTTCGCGTCTCGACGGTCCTCTTAGCATGCCTACTTCTCCTACAGAGAAGGGGGGGAAGTTATAGTGGAGCATAAAGCTTTTAAATATCTCTCCTTCCTGGAGGGATTCAATCTTCTGTTCGTCACTGGATGTTCCAAAGGTCGTTATTACCAATGCCTGTGTCTCTCCCCTCGTGAAAATAGCTGAGCCGTGCGTCCTTGGAAGCACGCCGGTTTGGCAGGTAATATTCCTTACTTCATTAGGCAATCTCCCGTCTATTCTTTTCCGGGTTTCAAGGAGTTGCTGCCGCAGGATATCTCTTATTACATCTTCAAATATCTTATTCAGAATACTCTCTTCTGTACCCTCATACTCTTTTAACAGTTTATCGCGTATCTCATCCTGTCTGCCGTATCTATCAAGTTTACCCCTTATAGCAAAGGATTCCAGCAGGCCTTGTTCGATTTTTCCTTTTATTTCATCTTTCAGCCCATGAGGAATTTCTATTTCCTGAAAGACCCACTTTTCTTTTCCGCACAGTTCTTTTAATTTTTCCTGACATTCAATCAAGGGAAGCAGGCTTTGGTGACCGAAATGAATTGCCTCTATCAGATCGCTGCTGGGCGCAAAGTCTGCCGCGCCTTCAACCATGAGTATAGCTTCTTTTGTGCCTGCCACTATTATATCCATATCGCTTTCTTCCAGATCAGCATTGGAAGGATTTATAATAAAGGATCCGTCTTTTCTCCCTATTTTTACGCCGGCTATGGGGCCGTCAAAGGGTATCTGTGAAATAGTAAGGGCGCAGGAAGCGCCGATGATGCCGAGTATTACAGGATCGTTATCCTGATCAACAGAAAGCACGTTGGCTATTATCTGGGTTTCATTTCTGAAGCTTTTCGGGAATAAAGGCCGTAGTGCCCGGTCTATAAGGCGCGAAGTAAGTGTTGTTTTATCCGACGTTCTTCCTTCTCTTCTTAGGAAACCACCGGGTATCTTTCCGGCAGCATAGGCCATTTCCTGATAATTTACCGTAAGAGGGAGAAAATCCCTATCAGTGGGCCTTTTATCTGAAACTGCCGTGACGAGTAATACAGTGTCGCCGTATTGAACCAGCACGCTGCCATCTGCCTGTTTTGCCACACCGCCTGTAGTTATTGTAAGCGGTCTACCTGCATAATCAATCGTAATATGTTCTTCCATGTAATATCTTCCTTTTCTTATTTATTTTCTTAATCCGAGTTTTTCAATGACCTTTTTGTATCTGTCAACATTTTTTTGTTTCAGGTAGCTCAGCAGTTTCCTCCTGCTTCCGACAAGTATGAGCAATCCCCTCCGTGAATTATGGTCTTTAGAAAACTTCTTGAAGTGCTCAGTGAGGGACCTTATCCTTTCTGTAAGAAGCGCAATCTGAACTTCAGGAGAGCCCGTGTCTTTTTCATGGACTTTAAAGCCCTCTATGATTGTTCTTTTCTCTGTAGTTTTTAGTGCCATGTAAAGCCTCCTTAATGGTTTATCAATCTTTTGATTTTAATCGTCTTTGAAGTAAGATCTGTCATGCCTATTCCTATTAGAATACCCTTTTTATTGAGTAGTTTCATTTTTTCGCCATCCTTCCATTCCCTTCCATTGCCCAGCAGCGGAATGGGCATTCCATTTTTCATGAATCGTTCGAGAGTCTCTACCACTGAAAGCTCGTTAAAAGATTTTAAAACATTTTCCAGCGATATTAAAGAACTTAATATATCTTCCTTGCTGTTAAAACTCTCTACATCTGTACTCATCTCCTTGGTAAATTCACCATGCCGGGTCCTTTTCAGAGAAAACAGGGTTGCGCCGCAGCCAAGTAAACCGCCTAGATCGTTTGCAAGAGCTCTGATGTATGTTCCCTTGGAGCATACAACTTCTATATCCATATGGGGGTGCGAGTAATCAAGGAGTTCTATGCTGAAGATCTCAACCTCTTTCTGGTGCGGATCTATGGCAATTCCTTTACGCGCCAGTTTGTACATAGGTTTTCTGTGGATTTTTTTGGAAGAGTAAATAGGAACCTGCTGTGTAATTTTACCTCTAAAGCGGCCCAGCAGGGCTTCTATAGTTTCTTTTTCAAATTTATCAGGGGTTACGGTGGTAAGCACCTTGCCTTCAATGTCAAGAGTGTCTGTTGTCACCCCCAAAAGCAATTTCGCTCTGTAAGCTTTTACTTCATTTTCGAAAAAAGGTATAAGCTTTACTCCTTCGTTAATTGCAACAGGTAAAACCCCTGTAGCGTTTCTATCAAGTGTCCCGATATATCCTATCTTTTGGAAAGTGCTCAGCTTTTTCAGCCTTCTAATAACATCATACGAGGACATGCCCGTACTTTTATTGACAATTAAAAAACCATTCATATAAATTCCTTAACAAAACATTCTTTAAGTTTATTTTTTACTTCTTCTAACGTTCCGTCCACGCTACAGCCTGCTGCATTTTTATGGCCGCCGCCACCGAAGAGTGTACAGATAGCAGCAACATCTACAAACCCTTTTGACCTCATGCTGAGTTTGTATCTTTTTTTATCAATTTCTCTTATCAGTACTGCAACCTCAACGCCCCTGATTCCCCTGATAAGCTCCACAAGTCCATCTGCATAATCTTTATCAGTATTGGACTTTTTAAACATTTCCTCTGTTACACATGCAACTGCAAGTCTGTCCTGGTAATAAGTTTCCATTGTTGAAAAAACGAGACCTATCAACCAGAATCTCTCCTTCGGATGATTTTCATAGACATTTTGGGATACATACGAAGGTTTTACGCCAAGCCTTGTCATTTCCTCGCAGATGAGAAATGCCTTGGAGCCTGTATTCTCATACCTGAAGGACCCTGTATCAGTAACAATTGCCGTATATATATTTATTGCCATGTCAAATGTTATCGGTATATTTAATGCGTAAAAGAGCCCGTAAAGTATTTCAGCAGTAGATGAAGCGAACTCATCTATCAGATTAACAACACCGAAGGTTTCATTTGTTCTGTGGTGGTCTATATTTATTAAGGCACCCATATTTTTCAATTTTTCGAACCCGCCTCCTACCCTGTAAAGGTCTCCGCAATCAAGGACAAAAATTGCATCATATTGATCAACGGGAAACTCATGGGTCATCCGTAACGGTCTCGGCAAGAACTCATACATATAGGGTACCGGATCTTTCAAAAAAATAGTTGCTGTTTTACCAAGCGCTTCCAAGGCATAATACATTGAGAATGATGAACCCAAGGAATCACCATCGGAATCTATGTGGGCAGTGATGAGAAATTTGTTCCCTTTGTCTATAAGGCGCCTAATTTTCTCTATCATGAGTTTCCTTTTTTATGATTTCATCTATCCTGGCAATCTTCTCATAGGAATCATCAATGATAAAAGTGATATCCGGTGTACACCTTAGTTTCAATCTCTCTCCCAGCAGGGCTTTCATATACCCCCTGGCTCTTTTCAGGGCCTGTGCTGTTTTCTTTTTTTCCTCATCGCTTCCATATATTGAGCACAGCACCTTTGCATATCTGAGATCTTCTGTTATTTTTACATCAAGAATGGTGATAAACCCGAATCCCGGATCTTTTATATCTCTCTGGATTATCAAAGAAATTTCCTCACGAAGAAGGTCCTGAAGTTTAAGCCGTCTATATCTCATTGCCTATTACTATGATTTCTGTCCATGTATCTATTATTTCACCGATATATAAAGACTCTATGTATTCATAAACATTCTCGATAGCCGAGTTTACATGGTCTTTTTTTACCCCGACTATTGAAAATCCTATCTTTGCCCTTTGCCAAAGGTTTGTCTGCTCTATTTCCATAATGGATATGTTAAACCTTGCCCTTGTTTTTTCCACTACTCTTTTTACCGCATGCCTTTTGTCTTTTAATGAATGATTTTCCGGTAAAAAGATCTCTATACTTGAAACACCTACAACCATTTTCTTTATCCATCAAGAGTCTGTTTTTCCTTCTCCTCTATGAAAAGAACGAGGGTGTCTCCTTCCTGAATGTCATTGAAATTTTCTACTGAAATACCGCATTCATATCCAGTTAAAACTTCTTTTGCATCGTCTTTGAATCTTTTAAGGGATGCCAGCTTCCCTGTGAACATAATGTTGTTCTTTCTCAATACCTTGACAAAAGCGTTCCTGGTTGCTTTTCCTTCAATCATATAGCAGCCGGCTATCATACCAAGCTTTGAAACACTGAATACCTTTCTTACCTCTGCTTTTCCGATAGTCGTTTCAACTATTTTCGGCGCCAGCATACCTTCCATGGCTTTTTTTAGATCATCGATCATATCATATATAATTGAATATGTCCGAATCTCTATTTTTTCATGTTCTGCTAACGACTGCGCCTTTCCCACCGGCTTTGTATTGAATCCTATAACGATTGCCCCTGAAGCCATGGCGAGGTTTACATCGGTTTCCGTAATGGCGCCAACGCCGCTATGTATGATTTGAATCTCCACAAGCCTATTGGACATTTTATTCAGCGTTTCAATAATTGCGTCTATCGTCCCTCTTACGTCACCTTTAACTATCAAATTTAAAACTGTTTTTTCAGATTCACCCATTTTTAAGTAAAGTTCTTCCAGGGTTGTTCTTGAGTTCTTCAAGGCCCCCTGTTCTTTCAACTTTTCCTGTCTGAACTTTGAAAGTTCCCTTGCATATCCCTCCTCTGTGGTGACAATGAATCTGTCGCCTGCATGAGGAACATCGTGAAAACCTACTACCAGGACAGGAGTAGAGGGGGGTGCTTTCTGTATCCTGCGCCCTTTGTCGTCAAACATGGCACGAACCCTGCCGAACATGCTTCCTGCAATAAAAGGATCCTGGATTTTCAGGGTTCCTTCCTGGATAATAACCGTTCCAACAGGTCCATGACCTTTATCAAGTTCTGACTCAATTATAATACCTTTTGCTGCCTTATCCGGGTTTGCTTTCAATTCGAGCATCTCTGCCTGAAGGACAATTAATTCAAGAAGTTCCTGTATGCCCTCATTCTTCTTTGCAGATATCTTTGCAAATAATGTTGTGCCTCCCCACTCTTCAGGTAAAAGGCCAAACTCGGCGAGGTCTTTTACCACCTTATCCGGGTTTGCATTCTGTTTATCTATCTTGTTAATTGCAACAATTATGGGAACATTTGCAGCTTTTGCATGGTTCATTGCTTCGATTGTCTGCGGCATTACACCATCATCAGCAGCTACAACAAGGATCACGATATCCGTTACTCTGGCGCCCCGAGCTCTCATGGCGGTAAATGCTTCATGTCCCGGAGTATCTACAAAAGCTATCTCCTTTCCATTTACATCAGCAACGTATGCCCCTATATGCTGGGTAATACCGCCGGCTTCTCCTTCAGCTACTTTAGTGTGGCGTATTGTATCGAGAAGAAGGGTTTTGCCATGATCGACATGGCCCATTATCGTCACTACAGGCGGCCTGGGTTTCAAATTTTCAACGTTTTCCTTCTCATCTTCTTCCATTGCTGTAAACTCATCTTCTATTGAAAGGGCTCTTTCCGTCTCAAAACCTAATTCTGTTGCTATTAGATATGCAGTATCAAAATCTACCGTCTGGTTGATTGTCGCCATCACTCCAAGCGCCAGCAGTCTTGCGATAACTTCCTGAGCTTTTACGCCAAGTCTCTTTGCCAGCATATCAACCTGAATTCCATCTCCGATCTTTATAGTCTTTTTTGCCTGTTTTATCTCAGGTTTTTTATCCTCTTCCGTTTTTCTTTCGGTTCCTTTTTCACGTCTGTCTCTTCTAAAGGTTGCAGACTTCCCTTTCTGCCTTCTGAATGCATACAGGTCTTCTTCTTTTATTATTACCTTTCTCTTAAGGGGACTTTTCTTTTTTAGTTTCTGTTCTTCAAGCTCCTGTTCTTCAAGTTTTTTCAGAAGCCTTTCTGATTTCTTCTTTTTCCGTTCCTCTTCTTCTTTTTCCTTATCACCAAGGGTAACGTCCTTTTCGAGGTCATGTTTATATGCTTCTTCCAGTACCTTTGTAATTTCTTTCTTTTTCTCTTCGGCAATGACCTCTATATCGCCCTTCAGCTTTTCTTCCTGAGGCTCCTCTGCAATCTCTTCTTCTTTAACCTCAACCATAAGAACTTCAGATAAAGGTGATGGTTTTTTCTCTAAATCTGCCCCTTCAGCTTCCAGGGGCTTTTGTTGTGTTGATATCGGCTTTTCAGAAATAACCGAAGATTTTGTTCCTTTTTCTTTACTTATTTTTATTGACTCAAGTTCTTTCTCCAACGGTTTTGTTGTTTCTTTAGGTGTCTCTTTTTTTTCAGCTTCTTTGGGGGGAGGGGGTGGTGGTGGAACCCTTCTCCTGATAATTGCCGATGCGACTCTCTTTTCAATAACTGTATCGCCTGAAACCGTTGCTGTATCCCCTTTGTTTTCCTGAAGAGTTTCTTCTTTTTCTTTGTCTTTCTCTTTAACTTTAACCCCGATGTTTTTCAACTTAGCAAGGATTTCATCATCACTCATCTTATCGGTAAGGGTTGTTAATTTTATCTTCGCCATATAATTACCCAAGTCCTTAATTGTTCACGGTTCACAGTTGGCAGTAAAAATAAAAGATCATACAATGAATCGTTAACTTTATTTACTTTAAATGTTCTCTTTACCTTTAGTTCCCGCGAGATTCATTATTGATTTTGCTTTATCAATAATACGCGTACAATCCTCAACCGAGATGCTTGTTATTTTGTTTAATTCCTCCGGCGTCAGCTTGGCTATATCCCGCATATCTCTTAAGTATTCATCGTGCAAAACTCGTGCAAGAATTTCACTGACTTCCAAAGCCTCCATGAGCTCGTCTATTATCCTCTGAGATGTTTTTTCTACCTCTGACTCACTGCTGATGTCTATTTTCCACCCTGTGAGTTTTGATGCAAGTCTGACATTCTGGCCTTTTTTCCCTATCGCAAGAGAAAGCTGGTCATCATTGACAATAATCTCCATGGAGTGTTCTTCTTCATTAATATATACCTTCGATACACGCGCAGGGGCAAGGGTGTTGCACACAAATTTTGCAACATCTTTTGTCCACGGTATTATATCTATTTTTTCACCCCTGAGCTCCTGAACCACTGCTTGAACCCTTGAACCTTTTACTCCAACGCAGGCTCCTATGGGGTCAACATCAGAGTCTTCGCTGTAAACAGATATTTTTGCCCTTTCTCCGGGCTCTCTTGCAGCGCTTATAATTTTTATAATACCTTCCTGAATCTCCGGCACTTCAAGCTCAAAGAGCTTCTTAAGAAAATCCGGGTGCGTTCTCGACATGAGAATTTTACAACCCTTTTGATCTTTTTCCGTATCAATAATGCAGGCCTTAATCCTATCTCTTTGCCGGTAATTTTCACCAGGGATGGTCTCTTTAACCGGGAGGAGGGCTTCTGTTTTTCCTAAATTAACAATATATAGATTCTTTTCTACCCTCTGTATTACGCCTGTTACTATTTCGCCTTTCTTGTTTTTATATTCATTATAGATAACATCGCTCTCTGCGTTTCTTACTTTTTGCAGAATTACCTGCTTTGCTGTTTGTGCTGCAATCCTTCCGAGCGAGGATGTGTTCATTTTTATACCTATACTGTCTCCTATCAGGCAATCAGGATCGTGGGTCTTTGCATTTTCAAGAGGTATCTCCGAATCAGGGTCATTTATTTCCTCAACTACTGTTTTAAACTGAAAGACTTCTATCTCTCCAAGTTCTTCATTATACCGTGCTTCAAGATCAAGGTGGTTGCCGAATTTTTTCTTTGACGCTGAAAGAATCGCCTCTTCAAGGGTCGCGATAAGCGTTTCTTTAGATATACCTTTCTCTTTCCCCACCTGTTCAATGACATAATTCAAATCAAAATACATAGTTACTCCTTAAATCCCGAAATCCAAATGTGCTTTTTTTATATCACATATTGGGATTGTAAATACACCAATTTTTCCCCTGATCTCGACTTCGTCTTCAGTTGTACGGATAATTTCACCGGAAAACTCGTTTCTTTCCTGCAACTGTTTCATGGTTATTATTCTGCATTGTTTTCCAATATATCTCTTAAAATCATTGATGTTTTTAAGCGGTCTCGTAAGTCCTGGTGAGGAAACTTCGAGCGTGTACGGATGCTCGACAATATCTTCTATATCAAGGGTTCTACCGAGTTCCCGATTGACTTTTACGCAGTCTGAAATTGTTACTCCGCCATCTTTTTCAATGTATATTCTCAGCAACCATCTTTTTCCTGACAGTCTAAACTCGATATCAATAAGTTCTAAGCAGTCCTCTTCGAGGATAGGCGCTAAAATACGTTCAATCTTCTCTATAATTTCCCTTTCGGATGCCATTGTCCCAAAAATTAAAAAAGCGGGTCAAGCCCACTTCCATTTATATTTTTTAACATAATACAAGTCATATTGCAAATTAAATTAGGAAGATAGAAACCATATAAAGGTTTTAAGACCGGTTATTGCTGCATTTCCTGTTGACTTTGAAAGGTATTACAGGGTAAAAGTAAGAAAAAACAGGAGGTTTCATGCATATTTCTGTTATTGGCGTAGGTTATGTCGGTCTGGTATCAGGTGCTTGTTTTGCAGAAACAGGCAATGATGTTATGTGTGTTGATATTGATGTGGAAAAAATAGATAAGCTGAATAAGGGTATAATACCCATTTATGAGCCCCAGCTTGAAGAAATAGTAAAAAACAACATCAAAGAAGGAAGATTGAGCTTTACAACAGATATAAAAAAGGCAGTCGATCATGGTTTGATCATGTTTATCTGTGTAAATACGCCTCAGGATGAAGATGGCTCTGCCGACCTCCAGTATGTAATGGATGTTGCAGCCGGCATAGGGAAAATAATCGATAAATATAGAATTGTTGTTGTAAAATCGACAGTGCCCGTAGGAACATGTGAAAAGGTAAAAAATGTAATAACAGAAGAGTTGAGGCGACGCGGGGTCGATGTGCCCTTTGATATAGCTTCAAACCCAGAGTTTTTAAAAGAAGGTGTAGCGGTAGATGATTGTATGAAACCGGAAAGGGTGGTTGTTGGTGTAGAACACGGCAGAGTTGAAGAGTTTCTGCGGGAACTCTATGCGCCTTTTACAAGAACAGGGGCTCCCTTTCTTGTTATGGATGTAAAGTCCAGCGAGATGACAAAGTACTCTGCCAACTCAATGCTTGCGGCAAGAATATCTTTTATGAATCAGATTGCAGAAATATGTGAAAAGCTCGGTGCTGATGTCATGATGGTCATGAGGGGTATGGGAAGCGATTCCAGGATAGGGCCGAAATTCTTATTCCCCGGTGTGGGGTTTGGCGGCTCCTGCTTTCCAAAGGATGTCAGGGCGCTTATAAAGACATCACAGGATTATGGATATGAACCTTCGATACTAAAGGAAATAATGGATGTCAACGAGCGTCAAAGGGTATCCTTCACGGATAAAATCAGATCATTTTACAAGGGTAAAGTAACAGGGAAAAAGTTTGCCATATGGGGGCTTGCATTTAAACCTAATACGGATGATATGAGAGAAGCTCCTTCAATTTATATAGTAAATAGCCTTACAAAAGAAGGGGCATTCTGCAAGCTTTTTGACCCCAAGGCAATGGAAGCTGCATCAATGCATTTTGAAGGAAATCAGAATATCAGTTTTGTAAAAAATCAGTACGAAGCCCTTGAAGGTGTTGATGCTCTGATCCTTGTCACAGAATGGCTCTCATTCAGGGAACCGGATTTTGAAAGAATAAAGTCCCTCATGGAAACCCCTGTTGTGTTTGACGGCAGAAATCAGTACAATCCGAAAACAATGGCAAAGATGGGCTTCACCTATATATGTATAGGAAGGCCGTCGGTCTAAGGAAGGCAAAAGGCTGAATATTAAAGACTGGAGGAATTAAAATGTATAATTTTTACACATATGATTCCCCTAAAAAGGTACTTGTTACAGGCGGCGCCGGTTTTATCGGCTCACATCTGTGCGCCAGGCTCATTAAAGACGGACATGAAGTCTTATGCCTTGACAATTATTTTACCGGTGCCAAAGAAAATATCTCGCACCTTTTTGGTAATCCCCGGTTTGAGCTTATCAGGCACGACATCACACAACCCATACACCTTGAGGTAGAATGGATATTCAATCTTGCCTGTCCTGCAAGCCCCATACATTACCAGTACAACCCTGTCAAAACAACAAAAGTAAATGTCCTTGGCGCTCTCAATGTCCTTGGCCTTGCAAAACGGGTAAGGGCTCGTGTAATGCAGGCGTCCACAAGCGAGATATACGGCGACCCTGAAATCCATCCGCAGAAGGAAGAATATTGGGGCAACGTTAACCCCATCGGCAAAAGAAGCTGCTATGATGAAGGAAAGCGTGTGGCAGAGACACTTTTTTTCGATTATTTGAGACAAAATAAGGTGGATGTAAAGGTTATACGCATTTTCAATACCTATGGACCGCGGATGAGACCTGATGACGGCCGTGTGGTGAGCAACTTTATTGTGCAGGCCATTAATAATGAACCTATCACGATTTATGGAGAAGGCGCCCAGACAAGGTCTTTCTGCTATATAGATGACATGGTCGAAGGCATGATCCGCATGATGGACTTTGAAACCGGAGAGCGAGAACGGACAAGGGATTACACAAAATCCTACCTTTCCGGATTTCCCGGGCCCTTAAATCTCGGCAATCCTCATGAGTCTACCATACTGTCTATAGCAAGGAGAATAATCGAGATGTCCGGTTCAAAATCCGATATGATATTTGAAAAATTACCGGATGATGATCCGAGAAGAAGGTGCCCTGATATCTCGAAGGCAAAAAAATACCTGGATTGGGAACCAAAAACATCGCTGGAACAGGGATTATCTAAAACAATTGAGTTTTTTGCAGCAAAAACAAAAGGGTAATATTATAAAAAGAGAAGAATATCTTGCGGCAAACGGCTGGGAAAAAAGATTCGTTGCCTGCGAGCCGAGACTGTCAGAACTTATTGAGATATATGATGAAATAGGATTTGAAGTACAACTTGAGCCATTGCCGTCAAAGGAAGAGATGGGCGCCGATAGTTGCGAAGCAAGCGGTTGCACAGTTTGTTTCGATATGGACAGGGAACGCTACAAGATAATATTTACAAGACCTAAGAGTAATTAACAGCCGCAGGAATCAAGAAGTAAGCGCCAGGATGGGGTTTACTTATTTTTAAAGATATTTGTTTGATGAGACCTAATAAAATATAGAGAACATAAACGGTGAATATTCTTAAATTATTTACAAGAAAAAAACATAGAATTGATGATGATCCAAGGATTTATGTAAAAAAAGATATATCCATAGAGGACTTTGTCCGGGTCAATGATCAGTCTTATGAGTACAGAGAAAAGGTGCTCCCTGCTGCTTTGACAGTTGAATTCTGGAAAGACAGCGGCCTTGTAAATTTTTTGTTGAACGACCGTTTTTTAGAAAACGACATTCTCGATGTCGGCTGCGGCAGCGGCGAAATAGACATTATTATTGCAGCTAAAGGCTACAACATTACCGCTGTCGATATATCACCATATGCAATACAATTGGCGCAGAAACTTGCGGAAAGTTTTTCAGAGCATAAAGATAGACTAGATTTTTTAGTCGGTAATATCGAAGAGATGGATTTCGATAAGAAATTTTCCTCTGCAATTATTTCGCATACCCTTGAACACGTAATTAATCCGGAAAGGATGATGGAAAAGGTTATAAGCCTTTTAAATCCAGGATCATACATTTTAGTAGCAGTTCCAAATAAAAAAGCCTGGAATGACAGGACGCATTTACGTCATTACAGCGCGCGAAGTCTAACAAATTTTCTCTCTCAATATTCCCATGAACTGGAAGTTAATATAGATAAAGTTGAAAAAATGATCTTTGCAATATTAAGGACTTCTGACAGCTAAAAGAGGTTCACCTGTTTGTTTTTAAAGATATTTTCCACATTTTTCGGTTTCTCTCTTCTCTGATCATCCTCAAATCTGAAGTGTTTTAAATTAGAATGGTGGAGGTGGCGGGAATCGAACCCGCGGCCCTCTCGTTGCGAACGACATTTATTGATTGCTTTTTATTATCATGATGTTAGATACTGCTTGATATAGCGTGAAAAAAGTAACATGGGGCTATGCCGGTTTATCCGGTATTGCCCCATGTTTTACGGTTCCACTTCACATTTACTTCACAAAAATAGCCTTCTCATTATATATGAGACGTTCAGTCCGAATGGATATCATATGATTTCAGCAGGTTATAACTGCAAGAACCGACCACATTATTGATATACGAGATTCCGCTCTTTGTAGCCCCACTGATAAAGCCTGAATACAATTTTCTTGAGGTAAAAATGTGAAGTGAATTAAAAAGGAGTATGGATTCAATAATAACAATGGTTTTAGTTCAAAATTAAAATTAATGTTACTTCACACACTATATAGCTTAGAGACCCCGTTTAGAAATAGGCAGGGGCTTTCTCTTAAGATTTATAACCCCGAATATTTGTAAAATTTACGAGTTATGTATAGGGACTTCTCACTTTGTTTTTTGATTACGAAATATTGTGCTTGTCTCATAAACAGTATTCTTATGCAGTAAACAAGACCGAAGCCTCATAAAAAATATTGAGAAGCTTACCCACAAATATAAATCTTTTAGAAAGCACAAATCAAAATACAGAGACAAACACTATGGGGAATAGGCAACCCCCTAAACCCAACTATTTTCATCCTAAAAGCTGGATAACACCCAGACCGATTTGAAGCACAAACTTCGAACCCATTGCTGATATAACCGCCACCACGAACAACTCTTAATTCACCGGAAGAAGGTCCCTGAGGATTATTATATTGATCAATTGAGTGATAACCTTCTTCATACCAATCTTCACACCATTCATTGATATTGCCGGACATATCATAAAGGCCCAGAGAATTAGGTTTTTTCTGACCTACAGGGTGGATTTTATCGTCTGAATTCAATGAGCACCAGGCATAGTCTCCAACGTCCGAATAAGAGCTTGTACCTGCATATTTCTCATTCTTGCCCCCACTTCTCGCTGCATATTCCCACTCCGCCTCAGTGGGAAGACGGTAGAATTTACCGTTGCTGCTATTATTAAGCTTTTCGATGAATTTATGGGCATCGTACCAGGAGACACCATCTACAGGACAGCTATCACCGCAGTTTTCAACATACGAGGGATTATAGCCCATACAGTTAATCCACTGCCCTTGGGTGATTGGATATTTTCCCATATAAAAGTCACTAACGGTAACACTGTGGACAGGTTTTTCATTTGAATGACCATCTCCGAAGGTATCGCCCATTTCATAACCTCAATCCACCATCAAAAATAATGAAAAACCTCATTGGCACTGAAATATCAG
>CAZHHX010000013.1:0-80480 GCA_964532465.1 uncultured Syntrophorhabdaceae bacterium
TGGTCATATTTTATTCCCCCTTTTTTAATTTTTAAAATATGCGAAATATTACCCATTCATAATAAAAAAGCAAACAAATCATAGTGATATAACGTTACAAAACCTTCTTTTTGCAGATGTTTACTAAGGAAATACCGATTACAGTAAGAACAATGCTAAAAACTACCTTCAGAATTTCAAAAATGGACTGCTCTTCGGAAAAAGAACGTCGCCGGAGTTGCAGGTTATTTCCAGATTGTGCTTGCTGTATCAGGTTCTGCGGAAACTGTCCATCGTTTTTTGGGACATGGAAAACCCCTGATAATTATATAAAGTTGACTTTTTATTTTCTTGCCGTTAATATAACCATATGTTTGAGGAAACGATAAAAAAGTACGGTCTGGCTATACTTATGCTGGCGTTGATTTTTTCACTGTTTTTTGCCGACGGCGGTATTCTCGGATATATTAAAACAAAGATGGAAGTAAAAAAGGTAAACGCCGAAATCCAAAAATTAGAAAAAGAGAATATTGTCCTCATACGTGAATTGGAAAGACTTCAGAAGGACGACAAACACCTGGAAGACGTGGTAAGAAAAAAATACGGTCTTTTGCGGGAAGGCGAAAGGCTATACATGGTTGAGAAAGAGAAATAATTATGAGATATGAAGGATCAATTTACAGACCGCCAAGCGAGGCGGACAGTCTTATCCTACAGGTAGCTATAGGATGTTCTCACAATAAATGTACATTTTGCGGTTCTTTCAAAGACAAAAAATTCAGGGTAAGAAGCTTTGAAGAAATCAGGGAAGATGTGGAAGAAGCCAAGGCATATGCAAGGCACATCAAAAAGGTCTTTATCGCGGACGGAGATGCCCTGATAATACCCCAGAAAAGGCTTGTCCCTATAGTGGAGCTTATAAGAGATTCCTTTCCCAAGCTTGAGAGGATAGGCGTTTACGGCAACACAAAATCTATTTTAAAAAAATCTGTGGAAGAACTGAAGACTCTGAAAGAACTCGGGATCGGGATTATCTATCTCGGGGTGGAATCAGGGGATCAGGTCACGCTTGATAAAGTAAACAAGGGAACTGTTCTGGAGAAAACCGCTGAGGCGGCAAAAAAGGTAAAAGACGCCGGCATTATCTTATCAGTTACAGTGCTCCTGGGTCTTGGAGGAGTTGAGCGCGGCAGAATACACGCTGAAGAGACGGGGAAATTCTTAAGCCGTATTGACCCTGATTACGCGGGCGCCTTAAGCGTTATTGTAGTACCCGGCACTGTCCTGGCGGAAGAGGTGAAGGCGGGCACATTCAAAGTCCCTGATCCCTATCAACTCCTTGAAGAACTTGCTATTATGATTGAAAATATTAATGCAACACATTTATTTTTTGCCTCCAACCATGCCTCAAATTACCTCCCCGTTAAGGCGTGGCTTCCTGAAGAAAAAGAAAAAACTTTAAATGCAATCAGGCATGTCCTGAAACAGAAAGACCCCTCCATGCTGAGGCCCGAATACATGAGGGCTCTCTAAATGAATCACCCGATAAAATTGGAAAAGATTAAGGATTTTGATACTGTTGATATGTTTGTCCGCGTAAGGTATGCGGATACGGACAAAATGGGAATTGTCTACCATGGAACATACTCCGAATATTTTGAAGTCGGAAGAAGCGAATATATCAGAAAAAAGGGGTTTACATATAAAAATTTTGAGGAAATGGGCTATCAACTTGTGGTCGTGGAATTAGAGGCAAAATATCATGGTTCCGCTACCTATGACGACCTGATAACGGTAAAAACCGGCATATCCGAGCTAAAATCCAGAGGGCTTACATTCCATTACGAAATACACAAAAACGGCAGCATGATAGTGGAAGGAAAGACAAAGCACATCTGTTTAAACGCAGATAGAAAGCCTGCATTAATCCCCTCTCCTCTTGTTGAAATCCTGAAGGATGTCAAACCCCAATAATATTCTGGTGATACGATTAAGTTCCTTGGGTGACGTCCTTATGAGCATACCCGCTGTTATAGCAATGAGAAATACCTATGGAGATGCCCGTATTATCTGGCTTGTGGAAGGTTCTGTGAGCCGGTTTCTGTCTTATCAAGGTTTTATTGATGGTGTGATTGAGTTTCCAAGGCATAGCATTGTCAGGGCCATCAAAAAAAGCGATCCCATAAGGGCAATGAAAGAGATAAATGCTTTTTTAAAGAGACTGAGGGATCTGGATTATGATATTATTGCTGATTTTCACGGGATACTTAAGAGCGCAATATTCTCAAAGATTGCTCGTGGAACAAGAAGAATCGGTTTTGGAAAAATATATGCAAAGGAAAAGAGTCATCTTTTTTACAACGAAACAGTCACTGCCGGTCATAAGAGGATTCATAAGGTGGAAAGAAATATGCTGATCGCGCGCCACCTTGGGGCCGCGGGGTCTGTCCCGGAGGTAAAACTTGTCGTCCCTTCTGAAATGGAAAAATATATAGACAGGTTTTTTTCAGAAGCAGGTATTTCGGGTCCGGTTTTTGCGGTAAATCCTTTTTCCAGCAGCGGAAGCGCATATAAGAGATGGAATATCGAGCATTACGGGAAATTAATTAAAAAGATACATAATGAGATAAGCGGCTATGTTCTAATATTGTGGGGGCCCGGCGAAAAAAAAGAAGCTGAATATTTAAGGCAAATTTCAGGAAACGGGGCATTACTGTCCTGTCCCACAGATGTGCCGCAGCTCTTTGCCCTTATGAAGAAGGTTGATATGTATATCGGAGGTGATACAGGCGTCATGCACCTTGCAGTATTTGCGGACACGCCTGTTGTCGCAATATTCGGCCCTACGGATGTGAGCATTAACGCTCCTTATGGCCGGAATAATATAATAGTAAGAAAGGACTTGCCCTGCAGCCCCTGCAAAAACAAAAAATGCCAAAACAGGAAATGTGTTGAAGGCATTACCGTAGACGAAGTTTTCGAGGCAGTGGTGAAGATGCACGGAAAAAGTACCGGCAATAACTGATTACCGATAATTGAAAAGAGGAATCTATGAAGGTATTGTTTGTATATCCCAACCTCTATGCACAGATAGGGTTCAGTTACGGAATTTCCTATATATCCGGTCTTTTAAAGGCAAAGGGCATAGAGACCTATCTTTTAAATGTGAATGAAAAACTCGGTTATCCTCTGGATTTTGAAAGGATAAAAGGTGATGTCCTTTCTATCAAGCCTGATTTTATAGGCTTTTCCGTCCTTACCAACCAGTACAAATATGCCCTTGAGATTGCACGCAGCATAAAGGAGTACTATGACGCTCCCATAGTTTTCGGAGGGATTCACCCGACTATGGACCCGCATAACACAATCGCCGAAGACTCTGTGGATTATATATGCATGGGCGAAGGCGAAGAGGCCTTTCTGGAGCTTATCCAAAGAGGTGATCCAAAGGGCATAAAAAATATCGGTTACAAGGATGGGAGTAATATAATTCTTGAGCCCCTGCGTCCGTTTACGGATATCACAAAGCTGCCTTTCAAGGACTACGAAATCTTCGATTTTCAACAGATGATAGACGCAAAAGACGGGTGGGTAGGACTCCTCGCTTCGAGAGGATGCCCGTTCCGCTGCACCTATTGCCTGAATCATAAAATTATGAAACTGTATAAAGACAATGGCCACCTGCCTAAGGAATATCTGAGAAAACATTGTGTTGATGATGTGATAGATGAGATTAAATACCTCCTCTCCCATTATAAGCGGATAAAAATGTTTATTTTCGATGACGATGTATTTACCTTTGACAAGGCATGGCTAAAGGAGTTTTCAGAAAAATATCGGGCAATAACCGACATCGGTTTTGTCTGCAACGCTCACGCACGTATTTTTGACGAAGACATGGCGAGATACCTTAAAGAGGCAGGATGCAAAATAGTCAAATTCGGACTGGAAAGCGGCAGCGACAGGATACGGAGAAACGTGCTGAACAGGTATATGACAAATAAAGATATTGAGCGGGCATTCAATGTTTCACATAAATTTGGACTTCATACATCCGCATTTGTTATGATAGGCCTGCCACATGAAGAAAAAGCGGATATGGTGGAAACAATGGACCTTCTGGCAAGAATACAACCGGGAAGGATTCGCTGGTCTTTATTCTTTCCTTTTATCGGCACAAAGGCTTATGATATTGCAAAAAAAGCCGGACAGATAGATTTTGACAGGATGAGTCTCCTTGATAATTTTACTGATGAAACCTGCATGATGCTTGGAGAAGAGGCAGACCTTTTTGTGAATAAATTAAAGGCTATGTTCTGTCTGTTTTTAAACGGTTACGCGGACATGGACGGACAGCAGAAATACGCAGGGCTTGTAAGAGAGGTTGGAGCAGCGACAACTGAAGGCTGGCATGAGCAAAAAGAGCTTTTTATGGAACGGGCAAAAATGCTGGATAAAGAGATGGAAGAAAAGAAAAAGTGTTTTTACACAATAAAGTACAATGCTTTTATGGGAGTAAGAAGTGACTGGGAAGACGATAGTATATCTGCCTAACTGGCTGGGCGATATGGTCATGGCAATTCCCTTTCTTAAGTCGCTGAGGGCTTGCCTCAATGATGAGTTGTGGGGAATAGGAAAAACAAGCGCCATACATATTTACAACGGTCTTGATATCTTTGACAGATTTACACCTTTAGACAGCAGAGGGCCTATCCCGTTGCTCGATGTGGTAACCCTTCTAAAAGATACCGGTTTTGAAAGGGGTATCGCATTGCCCCACTCCTTCCGCTCCGCCCTCATATTTTATTTGGCCCGCATCAACGAAAGAATCGGATACCCCAGAAACAAAAGGGGTTTTATGCTCACGCACCATGTACTGGAAGACAATACCCTTGATCCCACAGTGGAACATTACCTGAAGATTATAGATGTGCTGGGAGGCAAAAGACAGCCTGATACTCCTTCTCTTTGTGTTACGGAAGCAGAGGAACATAAATTTGACCGGAATAATATGGATGTTAACAGGCCCTATGTGGTCTTTATTATCGGCGCTCAGTACGGTCCTTCCAAATGTTGGCCCCCTGGTCATTTTTCTAAACTCTCCGATATGATTGCAGAAACTTACGGTATGAAGGTATATGTGTTGCCTGGCAAAGGCGAGGAAGAACTTGCCCGTGAGATCTACAATAAAACTGACAGAAAACAGTTTATAGAAATAAAATCTATGGATATAATGGAACTGAAGGTCTGCCTTTCAAAAGCATCGGCTGTTGTGAGCAACGACACAGGCCCGAGACATATTTCAACGGCTCTTAGCGTGCCTACCGTTGTGCTTTTGGGCCCTATGGATGAAAGATATACCCGATATCCGAATAATTACACGCATCAGATCAGTAAAGACATGCCGTGCAGGCCCTGTAATAAGAAAAAATGTGATAAGGACCACGAATGTCTGAAGGGTATAAGTCCGAAAGAGGTTTTTTTGAAACTGGAAGAAATCCTTGAAAGCGGGCGGCAAAGCGAGGAAGCAAAAGCCGGAAGGGAAAACGGGTGAAAGTGAAAAGAGAGAAGCATAAGGAAGAAGGGGAAGGGCGGGAATTCAGCATAGAGAAAATCATCAACAGATTTAAAGGCAAGAAGATATGCGTTATCGGTGATATTATCGCCGATATTTATATTTTCGGAAAACCGTACAGATTGTCAAGGGAAGCCCCGGTTGTTGTTATAAAACATGAAGAGGAAAGGATATACCCCGGGAGCGCGGGGAATACGATTAATAACCTTCTGTCTCTTGGAGCTCAGGTATTTCCCGTTGGTTTTATCGGTGAGGATAACGCGGGAGATATGCTGATGGAATACTTTTCCCGCTGCAAAACCATATCAATGGACGGGCTTGTAAGATACAAAGGAGAAACTGTTACAAAAACCAGGATACTGGCAGGCGATACTCATACATCAAAACAGCAGGTGATACGGATTGACAAGGACAGCAACAAACCTTTTCCGGAAAATGCAAGAGCGATTTTTACAAAAAAACTGACAGATATTGCCCCGCTGATGGATGCATTTATCCTTTCCGACTATGGACACGGCACAGTTGATGCCGGAACTATCGAAATCATGAAGGGCATGGCAAAAGACAGGGTGGTTGTCGGTGATTCACGCTATAATCTCAATGCTTTTAAGGGGCTGACGATTATTACACCGAACGAGTCGGAAGCTTACACCCTCAGCTCTATGGATGAAGAAGAGGATATTGAAGCGGCAGGCAGAAAAATTATGGATTTTATGGATATAACGGCATTGCTCATTACAAGGGGGAATAAAGGCATGAGCCTTTTTCTGAAGGATGGAAAGATTCATCATATACCTATCTCAGGGACTGATGCTGTGACCGATGTGACAGGCGCCGGAGATACCGTATGCGCGGCGCTGACACTTTCACTTGCAGGGAGCGCTGATTTTTATACAGCCTCACGGATTGCCAACTATGCCGCCGGTATTGTTGTAATGAAGAGAGGCACTGCAACGGTGGACGTACAGGAACTGAAAGCAGTGCTGAATACTGATTTTTAGATGTTGAATTATCCCGGTGGTTTGCCGCAAGTCCGGCATGACGAATAGTACAACACTGTTTGCGGCAGCAGGGCTTAATTATTAAGGAAGAATATGGGACAGATAATAAAAGAACTTACTCAATTAAAAGACATTCTCGAAGCTGAGAAGAGAAAAGGGAAAAAGATCGTCTTCGGCAACGGCTGTTTTGATTTACTTCATGTAGGCCATTTAAGGTATTTAAAAGGCGCAAAGGAACTTGGCGATATCCTTATTGTGGCAATAAACGACGATGCTTCTGTTGCGGGACTGGGAAAGAGGAAGCAGGTTGTAACCCCGGCAGCGGAGAGGGTCGAGATTATATCATCCTTAGGGTGCGTTGATTACGTGATAATGTTCAACGACCCCACTGTGGAGAATCTGCTGCTTGCGTTAAAACCTCATATACACGCAAAGGGGACGGACTATACCGAGGATAATGTCCCTGAACGGAATATTGTTCTGTCTTACGGAGGAAAAGTTGCCATTGTGGGCGACCCCAAAGACCATTCCACGCGGGATATAATCGCATCAATCAAGCAGTCCTGATGAGGCTGTAAATAATAATGAATTACCCTGCCGCAAGCTGATCTAAGAGCTGGCCTGTGCGGGGGGCCGGTAATTGCCTTAAGGAGACCTGCATGGCGGTCAACAGATTTAAAGAGACCCTTCTGCTGCGCGACCAATTCATATACACCGTTGAACTGGTTCCCGGAAGAGGGGCATATGGAAAGATTCAGGAAGATATCCTTGAACTTGCCCATAAGGCTGCTAACGGAGGACTTGTCCACGCCCTTTCTGTTACAGATAATCCCGGCGGGAACCCCACCCTTGCCCCTGATGTAATCGGAGCCGAGATCAGCAGGATGGGCATTGACCCCATCATTCACTTTACATGCAAGGACAAAAACAGGAATAAGATTGAATCAATTCTTTACGCCTTTGACCGCATAGGCATCCATAATGTGCTTGCCATGACCGGGGATTTCCCTGTAGGCGGATTTGAAGGAAAAGCAAAACCGGTATTTGACCTTGATTCGGTCCAACTTTTACACCTCATGAGTATGATGAATAAAGGGCTGGAGTTCAGCGGCAGGACTCCGGGAAAAAACACCATACTTGCCCCGACAAATACATTCAAGGGCTGCGCGGTCTCGCCCTTTAAACAACTCGAATCCGAGACTATGGTCCAATATTTCAAGCTATGCAAGAAAGCTCGCGCCGGAGCGGATTTTATCGTAACACAGGTGGGTTTCGACGCCCGCAAATTTGATGAGCTTCTCCGTTACATGCGTTACAGTGACATCAGGATTCCTGTCCTTGGGAATGTATATATACTCAATCTCCCTGTGGCAAGGGTGATGAACCAAAATAATGTTCCCGGATGTGTGGTAACAGATGACCTCTACCGTGCCTGTGAAGATGAATCCCGCTCCCCGGACAAGGGGAAAGCCGCCCGGCTTGAAAGAGCGGCAAAACAGATTGCGCTTCTCCGGGGAATCGGCTATAACGGAGTCCACATCGGCGGGCCGAACCTGAAGTATGAAGACGTTGAATGGGTGATAGGCAGGTCAAAGGAATTATCCGGCAATTGGACATCATTTATCCGCCAATTTGATTATCCGCAGCCCGGAGGGTTCTATTTGTATAAGAAAGACCCTGAGACAGGACTGAACAGCGATGTTTTTTCCCATGAAACAAGCCGTCTGTACAAAAGTCCGGGACATGCTGTAATGCGCCTTTTTCACCGGGCAATATTTGCTCAGGGCACCCCTTTTTACAAAGCAGCCTGCTCGTTTTTTAAGGCCCTTGACGCTTCGGCCCTGGAAAAACCTTTTACTGAAATGGAACACATAATAAAGTTTATCAGTTCGCGTTGCCGCCGCTGCGGAGACTGCACGCTCGATGAAATGGCCTTTCTCTGCCCGCAATCACAGTGCGCCAAGTTCCTTTTTAACGGTCCATGCGGCGGGTCGGTGGAAGGGTGGTGCGAGGTCTTTCCCGACAAAAGGAGATGTATTTTTGTCCGCGCCTATGACCGTCTCAAACCATACAGCGAAGAAGCGTCCCTGAAAGGGGATTACATCTGCCCCCGTAATTGGGAATTAGACCAGACATCTTCCTGGACTAATTATTTCCTTGGCCGGGATCACAGAAAGTTGACCTGTGATAAATAATTCTTATTCTTGAGCAGTTTGTTTTTCTTCTCTTGGACATGCTATCGCCCACTCAAGCCGGATTCCCATCTGTCATTATTTGCTGATGTGAATCCGGCGGAAATGAAGAAGTCATTCTCCATTTCCCATACTTCTTTCCCCGTCCCCCTGTTTTCTCTTTGCAAACATCTGTCAATACTCATTTTGCGTACCGGTTTTTCATTTATATTTTGACAATGCCTCTACGTGTTTGATTTAAAGACATTTTTAGTGTAGATTAACAAAACTCTTTTATTAAAATAAATATTATATTTATTAGGATAACAGTTACGACAGCATGAACCCGAAACCCGAAACCCGAAACCCGACATTACCCTTATCCGTTTATATGATAACCCTTAATAACGGCCATACTATTGAAAAGGCTCTTCAGAGTGTTGCCGGCTGGGCGGAAGAGGTGATTGTTGTCGATTCGCACAGCACTGATGGAGCCCCGGAGATTATTGAAAAATATATTGACAGGCTGTACCAGTACGACACCAATAGTCAGAGAGACAAATACCAGTATGCCCAGGATCAGTGCAAAAATCAGTGGGTGCTTTTTATAGATGCCGATGAGTGGCTTACGCCGGAGATTAAGGAGGAGATAGCCCGGATTCTTTCAACGGAAACCGGCTATAATGGTTTTATTGTGAACAGAAGGAATGTTTATCTCGGCAGGGAGATAAAATACGGCGGCTGGTATCCGGATTATGAGATACGTTTATATAAAAAGGAAAAGGGGAAATGGGAAGGCGGCATCCATGCAAAAATCCACGTTGACGGAAAAACAGGCGCGCTGAAAAACTACTACATGCATACCCCCTATGCGGATACCGCCCATCAGATAAGGACAATAGACAGGTATTCCGAAGCCTATGCCGATGATCTCCATAGGTCAGGACGCCGTTTTCATCTTATTAATATGCTCGCGCGCCCAATATACCGTTTTTTCAGGGATTATATCTTTAAACGGGGCTTTCTTGACGGTATACCCGGCCTTATCATTATCGCGTCAACAATGTATTATGTGTTCATGAAACAGGCAAAGCTGTGGGAGATGGAAAGGAAAGAAAAAAAGTGAGTTTAATTCAGGAGACAGGTATGTATGATGCATTAAAAGACAAAGAAGTCCTTGTAACGGGCGGACTGGGTTTTATCGGGAGCAATCTGTCCATAGAACTTGTCAAAGCCGGGGCCTATGTTACTATTGTAGACAATATGCTGCCCAGGCAGGGAGGCAATCTCTTCAACATCAAGGATATTGAGGACAGAGTGAAGGTTAATTTTTCAGATGTGAGAAACGAACTTTCAATGAACCACCTTGTAAAAGGAAAGGATTATATATTCCATCTTGCAGGACAGGTAAATCATGTGGACAGTATGCGCAACCCCCTTCAGGACCTTGATATAAACTGCCGCGGGACGCTCGTACTCCTTGAAGCATTAAGACAACACAACCGTTCTGCCAGAGTGATCTTTGCCGGGACAAGAGGAGAGTACGGGTCAAGCGTAAAGCTCCCCGTAGATGAAGATCATCCTACAAACCCCATGGGAATTTATGCGGTTACCAACTTAACAGCAGAAAAGATGGTGCTGGTCTATGACGATATATACGGGATAAAAGGGGCATGCTTAAGGATAACAAACACATTCGGACCGCGGCATCAGATGTTACACGATGAATACGGCGTATTTAACTGGTTTATCAGAAAAGCAATGGATGACGATGAAATTCCCGTATTCGGAGACGGCAGGATACTTCGCGACTTCCTCTATGTGGAAGATCTTGTGGATTGTTTGCTCAGCATGGCAACCGTAGATACAGCTTACGGAAAAGTTTTTAATATAGGCACAGGCATACCGGTGAGCTTTATTGATCTTGCAAAAAAGATTGTAGAGGTGACAGGCGCAGGAAAGGCGATATTTACGGAATTCACCCGGGAAAGGAAAGAAGTCGAACCCGGTGATTATTACGCAGACATTTCTTTGATAAAAAAGACAGTGGGGTGGCAGCCGCGCATTACGCTGGAAGAGGGTATTGGAAGAACGGTAGTGTTTTACAAAAAATATGGAAAGGAGTACTGGTAATGATTGTAAAGATATTTAACCTTGAAAGGGATCATGAGGAGATAAAAGGCGAAATTGTCAGCCGGTTTGAAGACGTGCTCTCAAATGGCGAATATATATTGGGAAAGGAAGTAAAGGAATTTGAAGATGCCTTTGCCGCGTATATCGGTGTTAAATACGCCATAGGGGTAAACAGTGGAACAGATGCATTAAAGATAGGCGGTCTGTCTGCAGGCCTTCAAAAAGGGGACAAGATAGTTACAACACCGAATACGTATATCTCTACCGCAATGGGTCTTTCCATACACGGAATTGAACCTCTTTTCTGCGACATAGAACTCGATACATACAATATGAATCCCCAACATCTCGAGGATTTATTAAAGAAAGAGAAGGGCGTCAAACTCTGCATTCCTGTCCACCTCTACGGACACCCCTGCCGGATGGATGAAATCCGGGATATATGCGCCGGATACGGGGTGAAGATTCTTGAAGATGCCTGCCAGGCCCATGGCTCCAGATATAAAGGCGATGTGGTAGGCACATTAGGCGATGTTGCCGCATTCAGTTTCTATCCGACAAAAAACCTTGGTTGTTACGGCGACGGCGGCATTATTGTCACGGATTCGGAAGAAATATATAATAAGGCAATAATGTTGAGAGCTTACGGACAGGAAGGAAAACATGTCCACGCCATAGAGGGTTTTAATTCAAGACTTGATGAGGTGCAGGCAGCGATTTTGCGTCTTAAGCTCGATTCGCTTGACCGGTGGAATACAAAAAGGAGGCACTTCGCGTGGTTATACAAAAGAGACCTTGCAGACACGCCCCTCGTGCTCCCTGATGAAGCACCCTGGGCATACCATGTTTATCATCTCTTTGTGGTCCGGGCAAAAAAGAGAGATGAATTAATGGAATATTTGAAAGAAAAAGGCGTCTCGACCCTCATACACTACCCCACGCCCATACACCTCCAGCAGGTATATGAACACCTGGGACACAAAAAAGGCGCCTTCCCGAACTCGGAAACAGCAGCGGAAGAGATTCTCTCTTTACCTATGTACCCCTCCCTGAAAGAGGACGAGGTTCTGTATGTGTCGAAGTGCATCCGGGAATACTATGGGGTGTAACGGAGCAACAATATGAAAATTCTTCAATTATTCAGTGACTGGAAATGGACCGGTCCGGCAGAGCCCACAGTATCACTATGTGAAGCACTGACAGGCGAAGGAGTGGATGTAACTCTGTCATTCAGATGCGCGCCGTCGGATTTCAGGGAAAGAACCGTCGGAAAACAGGCAAAGGAAAGAGACATAAAAACCTTTGACGGATTCAGGATGAACAGATATTTTTCTCTTAAAGACTGGCTTTATGATGTGAAAGCCATAAAATCCTATGCTGCAAGCAACAGGATTGATATAATACATACCAACCTTTCCCATGATTACTTTACGGTAATTTTTTCCCTCCTGTTTTCAAAGAGCGGTCCTTTAATTATCCGGACAGACCATAAAAGGGACGGAATGCCTGTTAACAGGTTCATGTCATGGGCAATGGGGCGCACGGACGGTCTTGTAAGCTACAGCAACAGCATCATGAAACAGGATATAGAGGCATTCGGATTTCCACAGGAAAGAACCTGCGTAATCCCTCCCGGAGTAAGACCATATAGCGGTCCTGTCAGGGATATGCGGGATGAATTCGGCATAAAAAAGGACGAAATGGTTATCGGCATCATCGGCAGACTTAAACCCGACAGGGGATATGACGTCATACTTAAGGCATTTGGTCTGCTTCGAAACAGGATGGACAAAGTAAAACTTCTTATCATGGGGCGAAGCTCACAGATAGAACAGAGCATTAAGCAGCCCATTGTCAAACTGGGTCTTGAAAATGATGTAATCCTTGCCGGTTACCAGATAGAAGATTATTTCTCAGTCATTTCAACCTTTGACCTCTTTGTTATGATGAGGGCGGGCAGTGACGGCACGGCACGGGCGCTCCGGGAAGTAATGGCTATGGGAAAACCTGCCATAGTGTCGGATATGGGGATGCTGCCCGAACTTGTAGGGGACGGGGAAAACGGCTACGTTGTAAAGCTCGATGAGCATGAGCTTGCCGCGAGAATGGAAGCGGTTCTCTCAGATGAAGAGAGAAGGAATGCTTTTGGTATAAAGGCCAAACAAACTGCTGTAGATAAATGGAATTTCGCTGTTCAGGCTCAGGAAATGAAGGTTTTTTATGAAAAGCTTCTTAAAATGAAAAAGAAATAATGATCCGGAATCCATTTCTTCATTGATGGAATTATTCCATCAATGAAGTGCGCGCACTACTCCCCGTATTCATCAAGATACCGTTCAATGTATTCCGTCACCTTTTCCTTGGGTTGATATACGCCGAAATGGCCTTCACAAAGTACATCCGCGTCCAGTGCGAGGAGCTTTTCCATGGATTCCCGCCAATGAGACATATTTGCCCCGAATTCCTCAAGGAAAGGGCCGTGGATATCCTGACCGAAAAGTATTCTTTTTCCTCCCCTGTCGAGATAAACCGACAGAGACCCCGGCGAATGCCCCGGCGTATGCAGGCAGATTATTTCCTGTTTTCCGAAAGAAAGGCGCTCCTCCTCAGAGTTGATTTTCACGTCAATGGGCAGAGGAGAAAAGTTGACCCCATACCAGTCAGCACCTGTCATAATGTTGTCGCCCCGCTCCAGAACATCAGCATCAAGGGCATGCATAATGATGCGGGAGCCGAATCTCTTCCGTAATTCATATGCGCCGCCCACATGGTCAATATGACAATGTGTAAGGATTATTGTTGAAAGTCCGGCAGGGTCAAAACCCGGTTTTTCAATGTTCCGTATAATCATGTCAACACTTGAACCTGCCCCGGTGTCTATAAGTACAAGCTCTCCAAGGTTCAACAGATAGACCGAGCAATCCCTTGAATCCGTCATGCCCGAATCTGCAACAAGATATATGTCCTTTACGATTTCTACAGGCTTCATTTTTCCCCCTTCACATATGTATTGTTTGAGCGCATGAAATAATCTGTCGGCTCATAAACGACGTCATTATCCGGCAATATTATCATGTTTTTAATATTGTGAAAAGTAATTATGGTCAAGAAAAAAGCTGCGCAGACAATAAATGAAAAAACAATTTGACAAATCACCGTGCTGCAAGGCTAAATTATAGCAAATTAATGCTAAAAATATTCACTCTATTAACTATGATTCTTATGATTACCGGGACTGCCTTTGCCGGCCGTCCTTTGATTACCGATGATACGGGCACACAGGGAAAAGGCAAGTATCTGTTGGAGTTTAGTGGAGAATATTCCATTGATAACGATGAAGCCACAGACGTAAAGAGAAAAACCTTTACTACGGAACTGGATTTCGGGGTAACCGAAAATATAGATTTGATTCTCACTGCTGCATATCAAGGCATGCGGATCGATAATCCAGGGAGTACAAACTCATCTGATAGTCTCAATGACACGCTTATAGAGTTGAAGTATCGTTTTTATGAAAATAAGAATGGTCTGAGTTTTGCCGTTAAACCGGGTATTTATCTGCCTACCGGTGATTATACAAAAGGTTACGGGGGTGGTGATGTAAGGTACGGAACGGGAGAAGTAAGATACAGGCTTTATTTCATAAGTACACAAGAGTTCAAACGGACCGCCTTTCATTTGAATTTCGGTTATATGAGGAATGAAGCAAGATTCGAGGCAAGAAAGGATCTGCTCCATGCATCCCTGGCAGGAGAATGGAAAATCACAGAAAAACTAAAAATTGCCGGTAATATCGGCGTTGATACAAGCCCGGACACTGACTCCAACATTGATCCGGTCTTTGTTCTGGGCGGGTTTGTTTATTCCTTTACCGATAAAATAAGCGCAGATTTCGGCATAAAACACGGTTTAAATGCACCCGGGTACGACCTCACATACAGCGGCGGAGTTTCTATAAAATTCTAATTGACTTGATTGGATTAAAAATCCCCTTGCTAATGACATATCCGGGTTAAAGAGATTTATTCCAATTCTAAATCAAGGATGCAATGATTTACCCCGCTGCAGCTTGCGGGGCAATCAAGGCGGCAAGGAAGAGGCGACCCCCGTCAAGCGAGGACAAGCGTAGGCGTACAGTAATAGTACGTCGGAGGAGCCGATGACGAAGCCAACGATGATAGCGCCTTGATTTAAAATTGGAATTACTGATTATTTATAGAGAATATCGGTTTCCCAGCGAGATTTTGTCAAACTTATGAGACCTATTTATTACTTCTGTTTCTTTTCCATATGAGAATTATTTCAATATTCTCATATGGAAAAGAAGATCGAACTGTTAATTTACCGGTTGAAAATTCAGAGTTCTTTATGAGTTATTTTTTGATGTACTCAATAACCCTGCCGTCTTTTTCCCGTTTGAGAGTCATTTTCTTGCCGTCAAAGGACTGGATAGCATAGGGCGTATTCTTGCCGTCAGTAACCAACACGAGGTTGCTCCCGGTAACCGTATAGGTTCCTTTTGCCGTAACTTTTCCCATAACCAGAGTAAATGTACCGTCTGCCATGTGGTCCATAGTTGCATTTTGACCTTTGAATTCATAAGTCCAGGTTCCGACGATATCCTTCTTATAATCCGCGGCGACAACAAGTGATGCCATAATTACAAACACAAAAAAGATTGTTAAAATAAAGGTTTTTGTTTTCATTGCAAGTCTCCTTTTTTACTACAGAATGGGCAGGTCTAACTGACATCTCATAACACAATTCAGACCTTACTGCAATAAGCTTCGCTGCTTATGAGTGCAGGAGCTTATTGCAGTAAGCTGCGTGGAATTTGCCCGCATAAAATTAAAATATCAAACCCGGATCAGCAAAGGCTGAGGGTTTCTCTTTCATTTATTACTTTTAATTATTGGGTTTTTTTGTCAATGCTTGCATATTTTAATATCTCACGAGCACTGTATGCGTTCTTTTCACCTATGGGCACAGCCCCTCTAAATATTTTAATTGTTGCTTTAGACACGGGGTATCTGTTTTTTACAACATATCCTTGTTGAAAAATCATGGTAGTTTTCCTGTCGTTTCCGGAACCGGTTGTTTCTGTATTGTAATGTCCTGGAACAACTACATCATCTTCCTTGATGATGGTAGCGTGGTCAGTCATGATAAAGTTGTCATAGCCTGCGTTAAGGGTTAATTCAGCGCACCGCCGGAACAGGTATCCCTCGCAAAGGGTTTCCGGTGTATTCTGGTTACACTGGAAGTCAACTTTATATGTGTTCTCAGATATCCTTACATCAACATAGCCGTCGCCAAAAAAATCCCGGGCCTGATATTCTGTGGTAATACATCCCTGCAAAGATATAATAATAAAAAAAGCAAATAATAAACAGGACGGCATTTTACATTTAATCATATTGAACCTCCTTTTTCTGAAGAGTTTAGCACGTTTTGAAGGTCGTGAAAAGCAGTTGCGGTTGATCAAAATCTGTATGGACATTTTTCCGGGATTTTTTTATAGTAAACATAAAACCCCTTGCAAAGGAGCATACATGACAAAGTTTATAAGGTTATTGACGGCTGTTTTTTGCATTTCAGTATTGTGTTTTCTGTCCGCTGCATCATCAGCGGCTGCCTTCGATACTGAAAGCTATAGGGCTTTCGTAAAGGGCGAGATAAAGACGTGGAATGTGCCGGGCGCTGCAATCCTTGTTGTACAGGATGGAAAGGTTGTCTTTTCCGAAGGTTTCGGCTACAAGGATATCGAAAAAAAGACTAAAGTAACGCCGAAAACCGTTTTCGGCATCGGCTCATGCAGCAAAGCTTTTGCTTCACTTCCCATAGCCATGCTTGTTGATGAGAAAAAGATGGATTTTGACAAGCCTGTCCGGGAATACTACCCCGCTTTTAAGCTCCATGATGCCTATGCCACAGAATACCTGACAATACGGGATTTGCTGTCCCACAGAACAGGACTCCCCAGATATGATACAGCCATTGATCCGAAAGATCCGTCAAGGGATGAGGCAATGAAAAAGCTTAAATATTTTAAGCTGAATAAAGGCATTAGAGAGCGTTTTCAATACTGTAATTTTCACTATATGGCGGCAGGGGCAATTGTTGATAAAGTCTCAGGAATTTCCTGGGAGGAATTTGTATCAGGCAGAATATTCAAGCCCCTCAATATGAACAGCTCCAGCCTCTCTCCCGAAGATTTAAAAAAATCCCCTGATTATGCTTTTCCTTACAAGATGAATATGGAAGCATTAAAGAAATTCCCTGAAAATCAGGCAGAATATGTCGGTGTGCCGTTAAAGAAACTTCCCGTTGAGAATATAGGGGTATACGGACCGGCAGGCTCTATCAATTCCAACCTTGAAGATATGGCAAAGTGGGTGATGCTGCACCTGAATCAGGGTAAAATCGGTGACAAACAATTGGTTTCCAGGGATGCTTTGACCGAGCTTTTTACTCCGCAGATATTGACAGGCGGGCCGCTTAAGCATGAAGAAGTTCTGCCGGGAAGCTATGGAATGGCATGGGGGATAACGCCTTACCGGGGAAATTATCTTGTCAGCCACGACGGCATGATCGAAGGGTTTACCGCTCATGTGGGCTTTATTCCAGGGAAAAACATCGGCCTGGTAATCCTTACCAACAGAGCTGATAACTATGAATTCATCTCCTCCCTGTCTTTTTCCACATATGACAGAGCGCTGGGGTTAAAAGAAATATCCTGGAGCAAGAGGTTTATTGATGAATTCCCGGCTGCGCTGGCAGGCTTGAAAGCAAGCAGGGAAACTGAAGAAAAGAACAGGAAAAAGGATACAAAGCCCTCCCATGCCCTGGCAGATTATGCCGGAAAATATGAGCATCCGGCCTTCGGCATTGCGACAATAGGATTTGAAAACAACAGCCTAATATTTTCTTTTCGGGATATCAAAGAAACAATTTCACCTCTCAAACACTTCCAGTATGACACTTTCAAAACATCGAACAAAAGCATTATCGGAGGCTTTGATATGAAGATGACATTCATGATGAATGAAAACGGCGATATAGACAGACTGTTACTGCCCCTTGAGCCGACTGTTAAAGATATTGTCTTCAGGAAAGCTAATTAGTATCGGTATGTTGGAGGCATTGTGATTGAAAATACATCCTTTACTGTCCGCGATATGCCGAAGGAAGAGAGGCCCAGAGAAAGACTTCTCCGGCTTGGCCCGGAAGCGCTTTCCTCGCCGGAACTTCTGGCACTGATTATCGGTCGCGGAGTTTCAAAGAGGTCAGTCATGACAATTGCTCAGGAATTATATGCAAAATTCCGCAGCGTCAGGGCCATAAGCGAAGCAACCATAGAAGAACTTTCAGAGATTAAAGGCATCGGCGCGGCAAAGGCAATACAGCTCAAGGCATCTTTCGAGCTTGCGAAAAGACAGGAACTGGAAACAGAGAACAGATTTGAGAGTATGGATGTCAAGAATCCTCAGAGCGTTGTTAAGGCTATACGGGCAAGCATCAAGGATATGAAAAAAGAGCATTTTATGCTCATTATACTTAATACGAGAAATAAGATTATCCGGATTGAAAACATCTCTGTAGGCACCCTCAACGCCAGCCTGGTGCATCCCAGGGAAGTCTTCAATAAAGCTATTGCCCATACCGCGTCATCGGTGGTTATCGCCCATAACCACCCCTCCGGCGACCCCGAACCCTCTGAAGAGGACTTAAAAATCACCAAACGTCTTATAGACGCAGGCAGAATACTCGGCATTGAAGTCCTTGACCATATTATCATAGGAAAAAATTCCACAAAAAGCGCGATTACCGGGGAAAACAAACCTGAAAAAGAAAACTATTGCAGCTTCAAGGAAAAAGGGCTCATATAGGAGCTGCCTGAAGACCGTAGGACGTTCGCTGCGCCGGGAGGTCCGCTTTCTGATGTTCGCCGGGAGGTCCGCTTCGCCTGGAAGTAACTGCTTTTAAGTCACATGTCCTGATGAGCGTAAGCGAGTGTATACAATGTGGATGAGGCAATGAGCGACCCGGTAATGTATAATCGCAGACCGCAAAGCCTGCCCTCGGGTGCTGTAGCCGGGGGGAAAACAACAAGTCCGAAACCCATACCCATAAAAAAGCGGGTTGAAGGATTGAAAACCATGAAATCATCCATTGAAACAAGAGCCGGAATGCACGCAAAATCCGATCTTCAGACATTCCTTGAAGAGTTACATTCTTTTACTTCTTTCATAGAGCAACAGATTGAAGCCGCCCCGGAGACTGTAACAGAGAAAAAACCGGGCGGCGTACATTTCTGAAGTTATCGTTGCTTAAGGCCACAACCACGCAGTATCAGCTTCAGGAAGGAACCTGCGCCTCAGGCAAAAACCAGGCGGTGAGCATTTCGAAAAGAAAGCAACTCTTCAGGCAACAACTGCGCAACGCGCATTTCAGGAAGTAGCAGTGTATTTAATACAAAACCACGCAGTGCTGTATTTCGTGAAGAAAGCAGCACCTCAGACAAAAACCGCGTAGCGCGCATTTTCAGGAAGGAAGCAGGTGAAAGTGTTACTTACTTAACGATTTAGAATAAATCAGTTATCAAGAATTGACGGAATGTTTATACTCCTCATTTTATCCCTTGTCCGTGGCTGACTCCTTTGTTTTCTCTTTGACGAAGTGCAGGGTCTTTATTGCAGCGGTCAGTTTCATCTCCTATGATCGCGGCGATAGCTTGGACGTGAGCGTCATCAGGGAAAAGCGGTGTGACGGTGGATGAAAGAGAAAGAAGCTGTACATCCTGGCAAATGCTGTATTGACGCTGACAAACCGTCCGCTCGCGTCTGCCCGGAACATCCCCTCCACGGCGTTTTCATAGACGCTTCTGTAATTATCTTCTTTCTTGCTGATATCTTTTGTTTGCTCGCTTACAAGCTTTTCCATATCTTTTCTGTGTGCCTATTGATTTTTTTTCTTTTTTGAGGAGACACTGCCCCCGGCGCAGGTTCAAGGAACAGATGCCCGCAGGCTCCTGCGTACCGGCATCTGTTCCTTCATAATTCATGATTTTACGGCAGGTACACTCCGGTGCCTATGAAATAGTCTGTTCCCGGAATGGGCTCCACATATCCCATCTTTGCGGACTCTTCTTTGGAACCGGGCTTTACCCAGTAGAAATCGACAAAGCCCCCGCCTTTCTTTGAAGCCTCACTTAAGACGCGGATAACATATTTACCTTTCACATCCTTGTAATCGTAGAGGTTTTTACCCTGCAAATCCTTCTGTGTCGCATGGGCAATGCTTACACATTTGGAATCGTAAACATAGAAGTATCCGGAATTATCCGGGTAAAAGCGTATAGGGGCAATAAAAGACCGTATCAGTTCGATGCGCTTATTCTCCCTTTTCACCGTCGCCAATGCGCCGCCCAGACCAGCCGCGACTCCGTGCACCATAGTCCTGGCAATCTCCTTATACTCTTCTACCGGTACAGGCTTATCAGCCTTACCTTCGTTTGCCGCCTGCGACAGGCAGGGAAAGCTGACGAGCGCCATGACAAAACCTAAAAGGAGCGCGAATAATGTAAATGTTCTCTTGCTGCTGCTGAAATGTGTGTTGATCATAATGGTAAATCCTCCTGTTTTTGAATTAATGCGCCATGATAAGTTTAAAGTACCATACAAAGATAGACCCCCTGCTATAAGGATCAACGCCGGATACTGCTCCTGAAAGAGGCGTCCCTGTGTTGGCTTTTGCAGCTTATCATTTTTACTCTTTGAGAAACAACTGATGGTATTCAGGCTCAGTCAGATATTTTTTCAGCATTTTGCCTGTGATCTCAAACACCTCATCTAAATCGTCATCCGTCATCCGT
The DNA here is from genome assembly GCA_964532465.1 of uncultured Syntrophorhabdaceae bacterium. GTDB lineage: Bacteria > Desulfobacterota > Syntrophorhabdia > Syntrophorhabdales > Syntrophorhabdaceae > JAPLKB01. The sequence continues at coordinate 20,734 of CAZHHX010000013.1, forward strand.
TTCAGAATTACTTTCATCAAATTGTCATCGGAAAACTTCTGCAAATACAATTGAACTGTATTCTCGTTGGATTCCCTGTCCAGACCATACCCGGAAAAACCTTCAAATGTTTCTACAAAATTATGAGAATGCTTTGCCATAAATAACTCCTTCTTCTGATGGGTTACACTAAACCCTTTACTCTCTGAGGAGATGCTTCAGCGTCTCCATATCTTCCAGGGCTTCATTCATTCTGCTTGCATTCCGCAGCAGAAAAGAGGGGTGGTAGGTGGGGAGCAGCCTTACCCCTTTGTATCTGGTAAGCGTTCCCCTTATTCTTATTATGCTTTCATCAACACCCAGCAGTGTATTATAGGCATGTTTACCGAGCGTGCATATTATTTTAGGGCTTATGATTTCAAGCTGGGATGTAAGGTAATTTTTGCAGACCTCAACCTCGTCCGGTTTAGGGTCTCTGTTGTTGGGCGGCCTGCATTTCAGAACATTGCAGATATACACCTCTTCACGCCGCAATCCGATCCCTTCGATCATTTTGTCAAGGAGTTTCCCGGCCCTTCCTACAAAGGGTCTTCCCTGGTTGTCTTCTTCTTCGCCCGGAGCTTCGCCGATAAACACAAGGCGTGCTTTGTTGTTGCCTTCCCCGAAGACTACGGTTTTTCTCGTATCGGCAAGGGAGCATTTTCTGCACCCCTTTGCTGCCTTATGGAGAAGAGGGAGCGTAAGCATATTCTCCCTGTCGGAAACATAGGAATCAATGCCCATGTTTTTCAGGGCTGTGAGGAATCTTTTTACTTTAATTTCATCCATATTTAATAAGGATAGCCTCTGTACCGTTTATTTTCTGAAACTGTCCGGTATTTTCTTTGCTTTAATCTCTGTTTCAAGTACATGGGCTGCCTGCATTATTACAGCTTCGCCAAGGGGCTTTCCGATAATGTGGAGCCCTATGGGAAGACCGGCATTATCGAAACCGCAGGGCACCGACATGGCCGGCAAACCTGCAAGATTTACCGGAATGGTAAATATATCGGAGAAATACATAGTCAAAGGATCTTCCATTTTTTCGCCAATTTTAAAAGCAGTAGTCGGCGAAACCGGAGTCACAATAACATCGCAGACATTGAATGCTTCATCAAAATCCCTTCTGATAAGGGTTCTTACCTGCCCTGCCTTCCGGTAATAGGCATCGTAATACCCTGAGGACAGCACATATGTGCCGAGAATAATCCTTCTTACAACTTCCTTGCCGAACCCGTTAAGTCTCGTCTTTTTATACATATCAATAAGGTCTTTACCGTCAACTCTCAGCCCGTACTTAACCCCGTCATAACGCGCAAGGTTTGAAGAAGCCTCAGCAGTACAGACAACATAATACACAGCAACGGCATATTCCGTATGGGGAAGCGTTATATCCACTACGGTTGCGCCGCTTCTTTCAAAAAACCTGACAGCATTTTCAACGGCAGACCTTACATCCTGTTCTATGCCTTCCATAAAATACTCTTTCGGTATGCCTATTCTCATGCCTTTAATGTCCCTGCCCAGATATTCCGTATAATCAGGCACCGGTTCGGGAATAGATGTGGAATCCATGGGGTCATATCCCGCAATAATATTCATTATTTCAGCGCAGTCGCTCACACTTCGCGTAACAGGCCCTATCTGGTCAAGAGAAGAGGCAAAAGCAATAAGCCCGTATCTGGATACCCTTCCGTATGTAGGTTTTAAGCCCACAACACCGCACAGTCCGGCAGGCTGCCTTATGGAACCGCCCGTATCTGTTCCCAGGGATGCCGCGCAAAGTCCTGCGGCAGTCGCAGAGGCAGACCCGCCGCTTGATCCTCCGGGAATACGATTCAGATCCCAGGGATTTTTTGTGACCTGAACAGATGAGTTCTCTGTGGATGAACCCATTGCAAACTCATCCATATTCAATTTCCCAAGGAGAACATATCCTTCTTCCTTCAATTTCTTTATGACAGTTGCATCATAGGGAGGCACAAAGCCCTTTAAAATCTTAGACGCGCAGGTTGTTTCCATGCCCTGAGTACACAGAATATCTTTCATACCAAAGGGAATACCGAGAAGCTTTCCTTCCCCGCCCTTTGCGATCTTTGCGTCAGCCTGTCTTGCCATATCCATAGCCGCGTCTTCCGTAACTTTAATATAGGAGAGCAGTTCCCCGTCATATTCTTTAATCCTGTCCAGATAAAGACCGGTAAGCTCAACAGAAGACATTTCTTTCTTTCTGAGCATTTCCCTCAACACTTTTATATCCAAATCAAGTAAATGTTCCATATTAACTCCTTAAAAAAACAGTGAATAGTAAAAAGGCAGTGAATAGTGAATAGTGAATAGTATTCAGTGAACAGTAAAAACTAAGCATTACCTGCTAACGACTTCTGAGTAACTTACCTCTTTTTTTAAAGTTACTCAGGAACAAATCGCCCCGAAGGGCCGTGTAGTGCTATTCACTATTCACTAACGACTATTAACTGCCTTTAATCTACTTCAATAATAGGCGGGACCTTGAAAAATCCGGCTCTCTTTTCCGGTGCGTTCAGCGTTGACTCTTCGGCGCTAAAGGAACTTCCTGCCCGGTCTTCTCTGAGCACGCAGACAACCGGCATGGCATGACTTGTCGGTTCAATCCCTTCCGTATTAAGAGAATTAAGCTTATCCATATACTGGAGTATTTTGTCCATCTGCACCGTATAAGCTTCAACTTCTTCCGATTCAAGTTCAAGTCTTGCCAGATGGGCTATATGCCCGACTGCTTCTTTCGTAATTTTCATTTATCACTCACCTCTTCATTGTGTTTCCAGCTTACATCTCACAGTTCAAAATTGTTTTATCCGCATTCTGCCACGGCCCGCACAATATCGGTTCGCGTTACAATTCCGATAACAATACCATTCTCCACAACGGGTATCCTGTTTATATGTTTCTCGGTCATTAATTTCGCAAGTTCCGCAACAGACTCGGTTGGAGAAACTGTGACAACATCTTCCACCATGACGTCTTTCACTGTGAGGTCTTTAAGGCTTATGCCTTCTTCTCTCAAATTCTTCAAAATGTCGCTTTGACAGATTATGCCGGCCAATTTCCCTTTTTCTACAACAGGCAGACCTGCAATGTTAAAAAGCTCAAACTTGTTCACAATAACGGTAAGCGACTCTGAAGGGCGGCAGGTAACCACATTGCTGTTCATTAGTTCTACAACCTTCATACTCCCTCCTTTATATTGGCTGCCCGAATAACAGGACTTCTTCGATATATTTTTGCAAAGCTTCTACCGACTTCATGGATCTGCGCATCTCTTCCTGCGCTTTCTGGCCAAGCATATCCGGTCTTATATGATTTGCATCGGAAATATTATTGTTGTTATCCTTACTTTTTTCGATCTGATTCATAATCCTGAAGTTTACAAAGGTAAGGTACGCATCCGTCAAATTCTTTTCCATTTCCTTTTTTATCACGCCTTTTTCTTTCATTAACCGTATTCTTTTCAATGTGTTTGTTTCATATATGCCGTTTGACAGGGCAATCATCCGCACCGATAATATGAGCGGCGCCCAACCGAGAAGTTTTATATTAAGCAGGTCTTTGTATTCGCCGCTCTTCTCAATTCTGAAGTTGCCGAAAAAGGTGATGGCAGTGGGCATGAGAACTGCCGACTTGATGAAATCTTTCATAATACGGTTATTATCTGTGAGAGATTTGAAAAAAAAGGTCATAACCTCATCAAGAAGCTTGCTGTTGCCCTTCATGGGACGCGCATCCGTCAGAATTATAACATCAAGATCATCGAAGTCGCCCTTTTCAAGGATGAGTCTGTTTTCCAGTCTCTTCTTCCATGTCTGAATCGATCCCCTCCATTTCTCGTTGGAGGGCATAACACCGCCCTTGCATTTTTCAAAACCCACATCACTGAGCCTGTCCACAGCCTTTTTTGAAAATGCTTCATAATATTGCTCAACAATATCCGATTCTTTTTGGCTTTCGCCTGCGTCGTAGACAATCATATTGTCCTGATCTGTCAGCAATGTCTGTTCATCGCGGCCTTCGCTTCCGAGCCCGATCCAGACGTATTCTGTCGGGGGCGATCCTGATCCCTGGCTTTTCATTTCTTCTTCTACTAACTGCAACACTCTCACGGTTATTGCGTCCCTTACCAAGCGGAAAAGATCATGAACATCAGGAATTGTATGATTATTCAGATAAAATTCTTTTATTCCTTCAACCGACTTAAAATGGTAGTTCCTGAGTTTTTCATAAGTTTTTGCCTTTTCAATTTTATTGAACAGACGCGATGAAATATTTTTTTCAAAAGTGTTGTAATTTTCCAGCAGAGTCTGAAGTTTATCCTGCAATGTGGCAAGTATTTTATACCGCTCATGCCTGAGCATAAGCCTGTCCTTCAGAGCATCCTGATTATCGGAAATATATTTTTCTATAATTGAAAAATCAAGCAGCATTTATTCTCCTGATAATGTTTATGGGCAGCATGGGATTATTTCCCCGCAAGCCCCTCCAGAACCTTCCTGCTTTCCGTCAGTTTATCTTTTTTTTCCCGTAAAACATTATAATTCAACTCATTTTTGTTTATGACATCAGGCGGAGCCTTCTCCCTGAAAGAAGCATTGTTCAGCTTATGAAAGACCCTTGCCATCTCTTCTTCTATCTTTGCCAGTTCCTTATCTATTCTTGCCAGTTCCTTAGGCGCGTCTATGAGGTCTTTTAGGGGAACAAATATTTCGACTCCTTTATATATGCCGACAGCGGACTTTTCCGGCGCTTCGCCGTTTATAAAAACAAGTTCCCCGATCTTTGCCAACTCCTTGATATAATATCCGTATTCTTCAAGGAGGCTCCGGTTGCCGTTTGCGCGGATCATGGCTTCAACTTTTACATTCGGCGCGATCCCTGTTTCACCCCTGATATTCCTGATTACATCAATAATCCCCATAATAATGTCCATACCGGCTTCACTCTTTTCATCCACCTGTGCTTCATTATATACGGGAAAGGCTGAAACCATAATGCTCTCATGCAATTCCCCTTTGTCCGCTGCCGAATGGGAATCCGCAGGGGGACGATGGGGCAGTTTCTGATATATCTCCTCGGTAATAAAGGGCATAATAGGGTGCAGGAGTTTCAATATATCCGTCAGTGTATTATTGAGCACTTCTTTTGTGGCATTGCTGTCGTAGAGGGTAACTTTCCCGTAGAGGTTCGGCTTAATAAGCTCAAGATACCAGTCACAGAACTCATGCCAGATAAAATTATACAATGTATTTGCGGCTTCATTAAACTTATAGGCATCAAGGCTTTCCGTCACTTCGCGGATAACCTTTTGCGCCCTTGAACGTATCCATTTATCCGGAAGAAATGGTGGAGTTACATCAGATTTTTCAGATACTGACGGCATATCTTCAAGAAACGTCAGGGCAAGCCTGGAGGCATTCCATACCTTATTCGCAAAGTTTCTCACTCCTTCAATCCGCTCCTCGGAAAGAAGTATGTCCCTGCCCTGGGCAGCAAGCATGGTAAGTGAAAACCTGAACGCGTCTGTTCCGTATTCATCAATTATAATAAGAGGGTCAATAACATTGCCCTTTGATTTACTCATTTTTTTGCCCTCGGCATCCCTCACAAGAGCATGGATATATACTTCCCTGAAGGGCACATCTCCCATAAATTTGATGCCCATCATAATCATGCGCGCTACCCAGAAGAAGAGGATATCAAAACCCGTTATAAGGAGTGATGTGGGGTAATAAGTCTTCAGATCATCTGTTTTTTCAGGCCAGCCGAGAGTGGTAAAAGGCCAGAGACCTGAAGAAAACCATGTGTCAAGCACATCGGATTCCTGCCTCAGTCCGCTCTTGCATTCGCTGCATGTATGAGGATCGTCTACAGCGACGTACATCTTCCCGCAGTTGTCGCAGTACCAGACAGGTATCCTGTGGCCCCACCATATCTGCCTTGATATGCACCAGTCGCGTATGTTTTCCATCCATTCAAAGTAAACCTTTTCCCACATTTCAGGAATAATCCTGACTTTATGAGCCTTTACCGCCTCAATTGCCGGTTCTGCCAGAGGCTTCATTTTCAGGAACCACTGTTTCGACAATGTGGGCTCCACAACTGTTTTGCACCGGTAGCATTTTCCTACACCCAGCGCGTAAGGTTCAATCTTTTCAAAAAGACCCTCCCTTTCAAGTTCCTCAACAACCTTTTCTCTGCATTCGAATCTGTCCATACCGGCATAATGGACAGCGTTTTCGTTCATATTTCCGTCATCATCCATTACCTTTACTATGGAAAGATTGTGTCTCTTTCCTATCTCGAAGTCGTTTATGTCATGAGCAGGGGTAACTTTCAAAACACCTGTACCAAAGGAAACATCAACATAACTATCACCGATAACAGGGATTTTTTTATTTGCTAAGGGAAGTATTACAAACTTGCCGATATGCTGTTTATACCTTTCGTCGTCGGGGTTGACGGCAACGGCAGTATCTCCGAACATTGTTTCCGGTCTGGTAGTAGCGACAATCAAATGCCCCTTACCTTCCGCCAGGGGATATCTGATATGGTACAGGTAACCCTTTGTCTCTTCATGTTCAGCTTCAAGGTCGGAAAGCGCGGTTTTGCATCTGGGGCACCAGTTTATAATATAATCGCCCTGATAAATGAGTCCTTCGTTGAAAAGTCTTACAAAGACTTCACGAACAGCCCTTGATAACCCTTCATCCATAGTAAAGCGCTCTCTGGACCAGTCACATGACGAACCAAGTCTCTTCAACTGGTCAATTATAATCCCTCCGGAATGCTCCTTCCACTCCCAGACTCTTTCTACAAACCTTTCCCTTCCGAGGGACTCGCGGCTCAACCCTTCTTTTACAAGCTCTCTCTCCACAACATTCTGGGTTGCAATGCCTGCATGATCCGTACCCGGCACCCAGAGTGTATTAAAACCTGACATCCTCTTGAATCTCACAATAACATCCTGCAGGGTATTATTCAACGCGTGACCCATATGCAGCATACCGGTAACATTCGGCGGCGGTATAACTATTGAAAACGGTGGTTTTGAAGCATGGCTGTCTGCTGTGAAAAAACCTTTTTTTATCCAGGATGCATACCATTCCTCTTCTATTCTGTGCGGGTCATAAACTTTGTCCATCATATATCAACTCCCTTATTAATTACGAAATTTCAATTACCCCGATTTTGTCGGGATTAAGCATTGTGTTTCCCCGGTTTCATCCCGGTATGTTCCACGGCAGAGGAAGAAAAAACTTTTCAAAGAGGCTGAAGGCGTACCTGTCCGACATGCCTGCAATAAAGTCGCGCACACACGCTTCCGGTTCATCATAAAAATCATCTCTGCCTGTTTCTGCGAGCAGCGCAGCGGGGTTCTCCATAAAATAAAAATAGAGGTCCTTTATTATCCTGGAACATTTTATAAAATCATCATGAACAATGTGACTGTCATAGACCTTTTCGTACAAAAAGGTTCTGAGCTTTACCATATGGCGCCCAAGCTCTTCGCCGAGACTTACACTCAAACCATCCTGCTTCATAGTTTCAGCGATTACCCCCCGAACCATGGTGTCAATCCTGTCCGAGGTTGCATTGCCTAAAAATTTCCTGCTGTCTTCGGGCAAATCTTCTTCTTTGATGACATTGCCTCTTATAGCGTCATCAATATCGTGGTTTATATAGGCAATTATATCTGAAGCCCTGACAACTTCAGCTTCTCTGGTGGCAGGCTTATCCGTTTCACCCCTTGAAATAATCTCTCCCTTGCCTTTTGAATGCTTCAATATGCCGTCTCTTACCTCAAAGGTAAGATTCAGTCCTTCGCCCTCTCTTTCAAGAAGATCGACAACCCTGAGACTTTGTTCGTAATGCCTGAAACCGCCCGTATGTATCTCATTCAAAACAGCTTCTCCTGCGTGACCGAAAGGCGTATGCCCAAGATCATGGCCAAGGGCAATGGCTTCAACCAGATCTTCATTGAGAAAAAGGGCTCTCGCGATTGTTCTGGCAATCTGCGAGACCTCAAGCGTATGAGTAAGCCTTGTCCTGTAATGGTCTCCTGTAGGCGACAGAAAAACCTGTGTCTTGTGCTTGAGCCTCCTGAATGATTTGCTGTGTATGATCCGATCTCTGTCATGCTGGAATGCCGGTCTTATATCGCATTCAGCTTCTTCCTTCAGCCTGCCCTTTGTTTTGCTGCTTTTCTGGGCAAAGGGCGACAGGATTATCTCTTCCTTTTGCTCTAATTTATTTCTGATATTCATTTTTTTAAAACCCGCAAGACCGAATCCAGGCATACAGGATTATCTTCAATCTAATTCAAAAACAGGAATGTAATCTCTGCGAATAAAAAACCCGCATATGCTGAGAGAAATTTTTTCAGTTCTTCGTCTTCAATATCCCCTATACCTGCACGGGATAATTAATTTATCTTTTCAGATAACTAATTTATCACAAGAAAATGACTAAAGCAATAAAACGATTGAAAAATCCGGCCAGGGATATCCTCACAACACCTTGACCTCCGAACCTGTGAAATAATCCCATTTTGGTCGTCTCTCCGGTGGAAACCGGAGTCCAGACTACTCGTAAGTTTTTGTAATTTACTGGATTCCTGCGCTTGTACCCTTCAGGGGATTCGCCGGAATGACAGACAAGAGCCTGAAACCAATTATTTCACACGTTCTGCGGCGTATTATGCGCTATGGGTTTGAAGAACATATTTTAGAATATAGCAGCCGGAGGGTTTCTTAGTATGGTATAATCGAAAGAGCATGAAACTGCCGGAAACAACAAAAGCTTCAAAGCCTGTTGGTATGTCTGAGAAGATTATCAGGCTTCTTGAGATTTATACTCTTATTGCCCGGAAGGAATACCCTTCTGTAAAATCTTTAAGAGAGCGTTTTCATGTTTCAGAAAGAACCCTTTACAGATATCTTGAATTGATAAATATCGTTGATGCCATCCAGTACGACCACGAGAAAGAAGGGTATATATTTACCCAGGGGGATAGAATAAAAAAGCTTATCCTTTCGCAGGATGAATTAATCACTCTTTTCTCTGCCGGTCAGGCTGTTTCTGCACTGGGGACATCCTTTCAGAAAAACTTTCAGAATCTTATCAATCGGATGTTTCTCACCCCCGGAAAAACACTTCAGGAAGAGACGCGAATCATTATAAAAACACCTGCGCCGGTCATTACAGAGAAGACTGATGCTGTGCTGAAAGCAATCTCTGTTTCCATGAATGAAAAGAGGTCAATAGAAATAACTTACCGGTCCAGGCAATCAAAAACAATTGGCGCGAGGATCGTCGATCCCTACGGACTTATCTATTATGAAGGCATCTGGATTATGATCGGCTTTTGCCACAAGAGGAAAGAAATCCGCAGCTTTGCCGTTGACCGGGTCCTGGAAATTAAGGAACGCTATCTCTATTTCGAATTGTTGAAGGATTTTGACCTCAATACTTACCTGTCCAATACATGGGGCATCATTAACGGCAAAGAAGTAAAAATAAAAGTAAAGTTTAATGCGAAAGTTGCCGATTATATTATCAGGAAAGAGAAGTGGCACTCGTCGGAAAAGAGGAATATCCTTCCCTGCGGTGATGTTGAACTCTCATTTACCATTGCCGGCACCGATGAAATAAAGCGGTGGATTTATTCCTGGCTTCCGAACGTGGAGGTTATCAAACCGGAATGGTTCAGAAAACAAATTCAGAAAGAACTCTCCGAATCAGCCCGGGGTCATTTGTAGCCCCCTTCCATTTCTATTCCTGTTTTAATCCGAAATTAAAAAATAAAAACTTAAAATATTTTTTCTCACTGACATACTGTTGTCACCCCCCTTTGATAAAATTACATATGTTTCAAGACCGGCAATATAAAAGAGGTGAACATTATGCCGCTATACGCATTCATGGTACAAGACGCATGGAGGATTGTTGACGCGTTTAACCTGAAGGACGCGTTGCAGGAAGCATGCATTAAAAAAGGTGACGAATATGAACTCATGGGAGAAGAAGATTTTGAATATATGTGCTTTTTGTCAGCAGGCGCCGGCGAAACGCTCAACGGCTCGCCGGGAACATAACAGGTTTCATACGGCACAGAGGAAACAGATTGGAGTAATCGGCATGTTTTATGCAATAAAAAAGAAACAAATTGCAGTAAACGGGAGGACATATGTATAAGACCATTTCTTGTATTTTATTTATCCTGTTTATCCTGGTTTCGGCTACTGACTTACAGGCCCCTGAGATTACAGCCCGCGATATCCTCGGGTTTGACGCATACCGGGTTGCCGAAAACAGCTCAATCCAGGACAAAGACGGCGCTGTCAAGGGGTGGATTTGCGGAAACACCGTCTATGATGCACAGTGGAATGTAAGGCATTAAGACATTTTCAATGTTCCACAAGCACCATTTTTAAGCCTGCCCAGGAGATGGGTATCAGCTTGTGGGTGATCCTGAAGCGAAGGGAGATTAATCTTCTCTGAAAAATAACAATCAGGCACCGTTGCTTATCTCAATAGAAAATATGAGATAATTCGATGACAATAGAAGGATGAAATTCCAACGATTTCTACATAAAGATTTGTATTTTCTATTGTAAAGGGGTAGAATTTTTATTCTGACATTTTGGAAAGACATGTTAAAATAGCGTAATTATGAATGATGATGACAGAAAGAGGATTATCGAACTGCTTGAGGCAGGAAAACCCATACCTGAGATCTATAAGTCAAGGCTGTTCCCATCGGGGGACAAAGAATATATAGAGGTTACGAAGGAATACCAGCTTGTTTATAAAGGAAAGGGGCGGAAGGAAGATATCATTGCCGATACAGGAGGTAAGGGGCTTTAATAACGACAATCCTTTCGATGACGGATGGCGGAATATGCTCATCTTCGGCGATAACCTCATGGCGTTGAAGACCATCTATGAAGATCAGCGGGGAACGAATAAACTCGGTACAAAAAACAAAATCAAGCTCATATACATAGATCCCCCCTTTGCCACAAAGCAGGATTTCATGAAGGACAGGGAAAAGGCATACAGGGACAAGATCATCGGCGCACAATTTATAGAGTTCTTGAGGAAAAGACTAATACTGCTAAGGGAAGTCCTTGCCGATGACGGGAGCATATATGTGCATCTGGATCAAAAAAAGGGACATTATCTTAAGGCTGTATTAGACGAAGTTTTTGGTGAAACCAGTTTTCTGAACGAAATAATTTGGAAGCGCTTCTCAAGCACTGGCAGTAGCAAGGCGATTTCGAATAAATTTCCAGTTAATCACGACGTAATCTTTTATTATGTAAAAAGCGAAAACTATAAGTACAAAAAACAATATATGCCATACAGTCAAACATATATGAAACGCTTCAAACATAAAGATGAGAAAGATTTTTATCGAATCTCCGATCTAAAAAGTTATTCACAGAGCAGGCTTGAACAATTGAGACGAGAAGGAAGAATCCTTGAGCCTAAAACCCCCGGTACACATTTTGGATATAAAAGATACGTTGGTGAGTTAGAAGGAATTGTCATGGATGATGTATGGACAGATGTATACGCCATTAATCCAATGGCAGGAGAAAAGCTACATTATCCTACCCAAAAACCAGAAGAATTAATATCTCGTTTAATGCTTTCTACAACCGTTGAGGGCGATATCATCCTCGACGCTTTTGCCGGATCAGGCACGACCCTTGCCGTGGCTGAAAAGCTCGGCAGGCGCTGGATCGGGATTGACTGTGGAAAGCTCGCGATCTATACCATTCAGAAAAGGATGCTCAATCTCACCACACAGGTCGGCTCTGCAAAAAAGGATGAAAGAAAATCATATGAACGTGTGAATGATTTTGATGAACACGCAAAAAGTTCACAGGGTATATTCCTTATCAATGAAAAGGCAAAAAAAGGCGAACTTGAAATAACGGACGGTTTTCTTAATGATCTTCATAAAACAGTCTCTCAAATACAGAAAAAGGGTGATTTTTCCATCATCTGCCCTGAGGAGAAATTCAAAATAAAGGTCTTTGACGAGGACGAAGAGGGAAGGAAATTTGTTCGGAAAGACAGCATCCGGTATGTGATTTCCTTTGTTGAGCCGAAGGAAAAGACAGAAAAGGAAAAACCCTTGAAGGCCAAAGCGTTCACCCTTTTTAACGCAGGCATATATGACAGCAACGCCATCCTGAATCTTGACTGGGCTCATTACAGGGAGTTTGTCATCAAACTTTTTGAGGTAAGAGAAGAAAGGCACACGATAAACGGCTTTGCTGTAGACGGTTATGTCGGTGTCCACAGCGCATACATCTGGGATTACCCGAACCACAAAACATTAAAGCTCGATGAAGGGTATGTGGAATCCCTCCATAAGGTTCTTGGCGGCAAGGCAGGCGAGAGATTCTATTTGATTGCGCCTGTTATAAGCTTTTCTTTTATGATGGATGAGATAACCCGCGCCGATACAACCTATGTGTTTTTGAAAGTGCCTATTTCAGTTCTCTACAGGCTGATAGAAAAAGGAGAAATTGGGGCATTCAAACAGCCGGTCTCTGAAAATGATGTGAATGAGGTTATTGACGCTGTCGGATTTGATTTCATATCTCAGCCAGTGGTTAAAATAGAATGCCTGAGAATGGAACCCCCGAAGATTGATCTTCTGAACAAGGACCAAAAGGACTATGTTATACGAATCAAGGAGTTTAAATCAGATACCCTGCTTTCCAGCCCGGAAGATTTTCACAGCTTCGAAACATTGTCCATGGTGCTTGTAGATTATAATTTTGACGGCAATGTTTTTAAACTTGAGCAAGTATTATGGGCAGAGGACCTGGTAAATGCAGAACTGAAAAGAAAGGGTATTTCATCAAATCTGAAATTTGAGGAAAGGGTCAGGGACTGCGACTATCTCGAACTGCGCATCACCGAAGACCAAAAATGGGAAATGATGATGGTAATATTCATAGACAAGTACGGAAATGAGAAGAAACAGGTCTTTAAAAAAGAGGATTTCAAGGAGGAATGCACATGTTAAGGGCGGTAAGGGGGCATTACAAAAATGGGTCGATAAAACTTTATGAAAAGCCTGCCATATCTGAAAGCAACGTAATCGTTACATTCATAGACTCTGAAGAATCTGAGTATGTAAACCTTAAAACAAAAGGGATTACAAAGGAAGCGGCACAGGATCTAAAAAACAGGTTGCGGTCTTTTGAAGAAGACTGGGTTGCCGAAGGAATGGAGCTTTATGACAAACTATAAAAGAGGTATGGTTGTCCTTGTACTTTTTCCCAACGCCGATCTTGTCACTGCAAAACGTCGTCCGGCTTTAGTAGTGCAGGCAGATGGGTTAAATACCGAATTGAACCAGGGTTGTAATAGCCATGATAACAAGCAATCTTTCCCGCGCAGGGCACCCAAGCCGTGTTCGTCTTGATAAGGATTCTGAGAAAGGCAAATTAACCGGTGTTCTTACGGATTCCGTAATTATGACTGATAATCTTGCTACTGTGCGGTTTATTGAGATTGACAGAGTTATAGGAGTTCTGCCTGATATGAAAAAAGTTGACAAAGCGCTAAAGGTGACATTGGGGTTGAAATAGTATGTCGCAAACCTATAAAAACAGCGATTTTGTTTTGAAGGTTGACGCTGGTTCGTCAAATACAATCAATATTATCAATAAGTATGATGCCTATCTTTCAGCCGTTTGCGCCGGAGAATATGCATTTCAGAAGGACGCGGTCAGGGCGGCGTTGAACTTCATCTTCTCCGATGAATACAAATCTCTTGAAGACCTTGCAAGAGATAACTACCGGCACAACATTAAGTTGAGACAGAGGTTTGAGCTTGCTTCCGATTATATCGCAAAATTTCCCTTGAAAAACAAAAAGGCGTGCAGCCTTGACCTTGCTACAGGCACCGGCAAGAGCTATGTAATTTACGCCATCGCGCAGATTTGCCTTGCAGAAGGCATTATTGATAAAGTGCTTGTACTTTGCCCATCACTTACCATAGAGGAAGGTTTAACGGACAAGTTTGAAGAACTGGCGAACAGGAAGAAATTGAAGGAAATAATCGAAGGGCTTAACCCCATGCACAAAAATCCCTCAATAAAAAACGCCAACAGCACCATCCTGGAAGGTGACATATGCGTTGAGAATATTCATGCCGCCTACGAGAGGACAGGCTCTTCCATTGAGGACAGTTTTAAAGAGAAGGGGCATAGGGTTCTTGTCATCAACGATGAGGCGCACCACATATTCAGCCCTACCGATTCCGATACGAAAAAATGGTTTGATTTCCTGAACAACAAAGATTATGGGTTTCGTTTTATTGTAAACCTTTCCGGCACACCATATACCGGCGATGAGTATTTTTATGACATCCTTTACAGGTTCTCAATACGCGATGCCATAGATGCCGGTGTTGTAAAAAAAGTTGATTACAAATTTGAAGAGGAAAAGGAGATAGATAAGGGCTTTCAGGATAGCTGGCAGTTGCACAAGGAAAACTGGAAGCTTTATGGGGATCACATAAAACCCGTTACTATTGTGGTTACAGAAAAGATTGTCGGTTGCGTGCGAGTGTGGAAGGAACTCGTTGATTTTATTTCTGAAAAAGAAAAGATATCCGAGGATGAGGCAAGAAAGAAGGTCATATGGATAGCATCGGGCGTGCCTGGCGAAAAGACAGTTGACGGCAAGGAGATAAGAAAGATTTTGCCTGTACCGGAAAAAGTGAGAAAGGAAAACCTGCAACTGCTGAAAGAGGTAGATGATATTCATAATCCTGTTGAATGGATAGTATCTGTAAGTATGCTCACCGAAGGCTGGGATGTAAAAAACGTATTTCAGGTAGTGCCTCATGAAAACAGGGCCTTTAATTCAAGGCTCCTCATCGCCCAGGTGCTCGGCAGGGGACTCAGGATTCCCCCAAGTTTAAAAGAAATAAATACCCCCATATTACTGAAGGTGAATAATCACGAGAGATGGACCTCGCAGATTAGAAATCTGTACAGGGATGTTCTGGAAATAGAAAACAGGCTTTCCTGGGGATATGATGGCGCAAGAAAACCGTATGTCTTTCCGCTATACAACTTAGCCTACGAACCTATCCAGATAACCACAGAAACAAAGAATAAACCGCCGGCAGATCCGACATCCCTTGGTTTTGGACCGCAGCAGAAGGTATTCACGACAACCGATAAATTTTCAGAATCAGGTGAACATGCCTTCGAAATATGGACAAAAGACAACCTTGACATTCAAAAGGCAGCAATATTATTGCATTTGTATCTGAAGATGCAAGACCCGAAAATCACCGAGAGATGGACGGTAAAAAAGATTAAGCAAGCATTTATTAAAGAACTGAAAGAAAAAGGTTACGATAACAGCTTTTTAAGTAAAGATAATTACATTAAGGCACAGCAGGCATTTGGAACCTTGATGAGGGGAATGAACGAAGAGAATCCAAGACTGTCTATGAGAAGCAATTCATTGCAGGAAATTAAAATTGAGGATATGAACATTCAGACCTTCCATGAAGGCGAGCTAAAGAAAGAAGGCATGATGTTTTATGATTTGACCAGTATGAACTGGTTCAAGGGGGACCAAAAGGCTATTTTCGAACAGTATGTGAATGATAGCGCCAATTATGATAAGATTGCCGAGACAATTACAAAGTATGGTGTCGGAAATGTTGAAGATTTGGAATATCTCAGGGAAAGGATTGTTGAGGTTGACGTTAGTAAGTTTAAAACCCCTCTAAATGTTGTTTATGTGTCTCACGAACCTGAGCGCCAATTTATGAAAAGCCTTTTAAACAATGTTGAGCTTTTTGAAACGTTTATAAAAAACCCTTCAAAATCTTTTTATGCGTTTCCATACTCGTATAAGCCTGAAACAAAAGCCAGGACACATGTAAGGCAGGACAATTTCAACCCCGATTTTTTCCTAAAAAAAGGCAATGATATTATAGTTGTTGAAATAAAGAAGGATGGGGATGACAACAAGAAAAATAAAGCCAAATACAGGGATGGATTAAAACACTTCGATGAATTGAACAGGGCTTTAGAAACAGACGGTAATATCCAGAGATACTATTTCAAGTTTTTATCACCTGCCGATTACGTTGCCTTCTTTGAAGCGGTAAGGAAGGGAAAGCACAAAGAATGGAAATCATCGTTGATGAATCAAATGAAAAAATAAAAGAAATGCCTATGCGGTGACACAATGTTTCCACAGAAACAGTTCTTCGCAGATTCAATAGAAGTTTATATAATTTTTTCCATCTTTATAGGCCATTTCTTGATTCATGGGTATTGTTTGATAATTCAGGCAATACACCCAACGTTATAGCTAAAGAAACAAATGGAGTATTGACAATCGTTGATAATGAGTTGTTTGATGAAGTAAAAAGGAGCATGGAGGTTATATGAAACAACATCCTATAAATAAAGATGTTTTAAAAAACATCCCTCTTGATATAAGGGCGGAAATGGCATTAAAAGAAGCTGTGGCTGAAGCCATTGCAGAACACAAACGCAGGGGGCATCCGATAGTGATTTGGCAAGACGGAAAGGTGGTTACAATACCTCCGGAAGACATTGTCGTTCCCCCTATGTCAAACAACATTAGCCTAAAAAAATGAATTCCCAGAGGTGGATTCATCATCAACTATGACATCAAATACCGAATGGGAAGAACCGGGCAGGAGGATGAGGAATGAAGTTTAAAGTGTCTGCTCGTGCGATAGAGGAATCAAACCGCAGAGGAATTCCAACTGATATCCTTGAATCGATTCTGAAAGATCCCGGCCAGATTGTTGACGGATATGGCGAGAAAAAGGCTTATCAGCCGCAGATTATGTTTGGAAGTGGTAAAATATCTGGTGAGGGCAATTGTGAAGGAATATAAAAATTGCACGGTGGTTATAACAACCTACAAAACGAGTAAAATTGACAAATACTGGAGGGTATCATAAAAATTACCTATGACCCTGAAGTCGATGTATTGAAAGTTATCTTCAGCAGCACACCAATTGAAGAAAGCGATGAAGAAAAACCCGGTATGATTCTCGATTACGATATTGACGGCAACATTGTCGGACTTGAAATACTTGATGCTTCAAAGCGTATAGAGAATCCCCGCTCTGTTGAATATGCTGTTGCCTGATGGTTCGAGAGACTGCAACAATGGAAAACAGTGTCAAGAAACAGGCAAACATTAAGGAGGTGAAGTAGGATGCGCCGTTTTCTGATTGTTATTGAAAAAGCAGGTAATAACTACTCTTCATATTCGCCTGATCTTCCAGGTTGCGTAGCCACAGGCGCTACATTTAATGAGGCAGAAAAAAACATGCATGAGGCCGTTGAAATGCATATACAGGGTATGCTTGAAGACAACCTGCCCATCCCGGAATCCCATTCTTATGCAGAATATGTGGCTGTCGGGTACTGAAAAATGTAATACCATTGACAACACAGAAGCTGTCCCTGTGTTAAGCAGTTCAATTCGGTAATGAGTGAACCGCCGGGAAAACCCGGCGAAGACTCTCAATAGTACGGCAATTGATCGTCGAAGCCGTTCCCCTTGTTTTTATACCATGATACAACATGTTTTATCGCTTCCACTGCCTTGGTTTTTGCCGCAAGGTCGGAATTAAAACCCTGGTGGGGCTGCACATATATGTTTGCCTTTCGCTCTAAAGACATATTGACAAGTGTTTTAGCCGCAACAAGGTCTGTCCCAGATATAGCCTCACCAAGCAGCAATTTTGCGAACTCGGATTCATTCGTGAAAACATCCAGGCCCAGGCCGGTTATTTTTCCGGATTTGTACAATTCCAGTAAAACCGATTCCGGGGCAATCTCTCCCCGTGTTACATTGATAAATATCAGGTTTTTTTCGGCTTTTAAAAGGTATTCACGGGAAAAATATCCAACATTATAAAACCTGCTTTCTTTATTTTTCGTAAGATTCATGGCATTGACGATAATATCGCTCGATTTGATCGCCTCTTCCTTCGGGACAAACTTTACTGCCCCACCATAAATGCCATTCAATTCATCCTGCCGTATATCCACCCCTTGTACGGTCAGACCGTTTGCTTCAGCAAGCTCATAGACTTTTCTCCCGATTTTACCGACGCCGAAAACAGTGAGAATCCGCTCTTTATCAAGTTCCATGAAAGCATTCGCGTTTTTTCTCTCAAAAGTCTCTATGTTTTTTTCATAATGGTTCATTTCGCCTGCTGTCGCGTAAAGGAATTTCATTGCAGTCTGCGCCACGGCATTCACGCAATATTCACGAAGAGAGGCAATGTTTGCTCTTTCCGCCAGATCTTCAAAGTGGTCATACCCCGCGCTTCTCGTTATAATACTTTTTTTACTTTCCTCCAGATAGGATTCCGGTAGGATTGAATGTGTTTTTGTCGTTATTATATCAGGTAGAACAGTCCCGGGGTTTTTCTTTAGAAAATCCTGAAGATTGTCCGGGGTTATGAAATATGTGTGATCTGCCGGAATTTCTCCCAGTTCTTTTGCCTTTAATGTTTCCTCTTCAAGATATACTGCTTCAGGGCCTAATGCCTCAAAGTGCATAATATCATATTTGGTCCCAGCCGATGATAAATTCTTCATGTCTTTCATTGTTGCTCCTGTTTTTATTAATTATTGCTTATTAGTCTGCCGTAAACATACGGTTTTTTCAACTGAAATATAATCCCTTTCAGTTAAGGAACCATGAGTTCCTCATCCGGAATCTCAGGATGAGGAACTCATTCAGATATAGCATTCAGGTTCTTTTCTTGACTGACATATATCAAAAAGCCATTTTATTTTAGCGTCAAAGGTTTCATTATGCATTTTTCTTGCGTTTTCAGGGCAGATTTTGACACATGCCTGGCATATTATGCACTGCCATTTGTCTGTAATGTACGTTTCATCCGGGAGAACAGCTCCTGTGGGACAGACCTCAACGCATTTTCCACATTTGGTACACAAAGCTACATCTGTCTCCGGTGCAAAAGACGTATTTTTTCTCGCTTCTTTAATGAGATTTAAAGTTTTTGCTTCAATATAGGGAAAATTCCCCGGCACGTTAGCAAGAGCTGCCTTATCCACAGAATCAAAGTGCAGCATTTTTTTGCTGACCTCGGCTCCGAAGGCCCGCGCTTTCTGAAGGTCGCTTACATCGGGTCTTCCCTGTGCTATCGGATAAGCCGGGGAAGAATATGAATGTTCTCCTATGAAAGCGCCTCCGGCGATTGGTATAAAACCTCGCGCAGCCGCTGTGTCGTAAAGCTCTTTCAGGGCATCGTCGTACGCACGGTTTCCATAGACCGCAACAAGCACTGCCGGCGTTTGTTTTGCAGCTAACAAGGCAAGGCAGGATATCACTTCTTCAGGCACGCGACCGTAATAGACGGGAACGCCTATAATAACAATCTCTTTATCGAAGGTATATGTGCCTCTCTGAGACCGTTTTGTGAAATCCACCATCCTGACCTGCCCGGCCTGCATTCCTTCTGCAATATTTTCAACAATTGTTTTTGTTGTTCCTGTAGGCGAGAAATAAACACAGGAAACTGTCTTGATATCCACTAAAGCACCTCCTTATAAAAGGCAACGGTTCCTAACATTTTTTCTGTATTGCCTGATTGAGAATGAAATATATGAGTGCATGGAACATATTAAATATTATTCTATTTAAATGTTTAATGCAAGCTGTGCGGTAATACGCAACAGCCTGTCCGGGAGATGAAAGTACCTTGGGTTAATTCATTTCCGATTTTCATCGAATGTGGTAAAATGAGAAAGTGACACGGATGTTAATTTTTATTATTATTTCGATTTTGTTTTTACCTGCTGTTGCACTCTGCAATGAAAGGACAAATATGCATAATACTTTAGCATGGCCTTCGGACGTGGAAGGCTGGAAATTGACCGGTATTCCGGGAAACTATGACTCTGGAACTACTTTTAAATATATGAATGGCGCGGCTGAACTTTATCTTGTATACAATCTCAAGCACCTTACTGTACTTCGCTACGAAAAACCAGGCAGGCCGGCTGTCTCAGCGGAATTTTTTGAAATGGGCTCTTCAGCAGATGCTTATGGTGTTTTCTCTTTCGAGCAACAGGACATTGATGCAGGGATTGGCCAGCAATCTGAATTCGGCGGCGGTATGCTCAGATTCCGGAAGGGGAGGTTTTTTGTCGCTGTTTACGGTGAAGAATCCGGCCCTGATATCGATAAAATCATTATTGCTCTCGGGCAGAGACTGGCCTCAATCATAAAAGACATTGGCAGCCCTCCTGAGCTTCTTACCTATTTACCGGACAAAGGACCCGGTTTCTTTGCAAAGAAGGTATGGTTTGTCAGAAGCCATATTCTCCTTAACCAGCGCTTTTTTATTTCCCACCAGAATATCCTGAACATGTCCAATGAGGTGGAGTCGGCACTGGCTCACTATGAAACAGGCAAAGACAGGTTTTACCTGCTTCTCCTGCGATACCCTTCACCGGGAAAAGCCGTTGAAGCTTTTACGAGCTTTAAAAAAACATACATGCCGGATTCTGGAGGTCAACATTCTGTGAAAACGGAAAACGGCAAATGGACCAAAGCAGGATTGCAGAGGGAATTTGTCATGATTATATTTGATATGCCTGATGAATCAGCGACTGAGAGATTAATGAAAGAAACCTTTGGCATAATTAAGTAAACCATTATCGGCTGAAGCCGATAGCTTTAGGGTTCAAGGAGTCAAGCGATAAAAGCCCGATAAAATGCTTTTTGCTTGACTCCTTGAACCCTGTCTATCTGTTTGGAGGCAACATGAAGGAGAAAAAAATAATAACACGTCGGGACTTTCTTAAAGGGACCACGGGACTTTTTCTGGCAGGCGCACTTTCATCTGCCTTTCCGCATGGAGCGCAGGCCCAATCGGCAACGCGGGTCATTATTGTTCGCAGACCTGAAGTGCTCGATTCTAATGGAGATATTAATGCTGCAGTGCTCCAATCCATGCTTGATGAAGCGATACAAGCCGTTACCAACCGGAAAGAAGCTTTAACCGGCTGGCAATCCCTTTTCAACAAAACGGACATAGTCGGCGTCAAGACGAATGTCTGGCGTTATTTGTCAACGCCAAAGGAACTGGAAAACGGGATAGGAAAGAGGCTTCTCGATATCGGCATCAACGAGAAGAGCCTTTCAATTGATGATCGAGGCGTGCTTGATAATCCGGTGTTCATGAACGCGACGGCGCTGATCAATGTCCGCCCTGTAAGGACGCATCACTGGTCAGGCGTGGGCACCTGTCTCAAGAATTACATTATGTTCGTGAGGTCTCCCTCCTCCTATCATGGAGACGCCTGTTCCGAACTTGGAAAGATATGGACTCTGCCTGTAGTGAAAGGAAAAACCAGATTGAATATCCTTTGTGCTCTTACGCCACAGTTCTATGGACGGGGTGCAAATTATTTTGATAAGCGTTATGTCTGGCCGTACAAAGGGCTTATTGTAGGAACTGATCCGGTAGCAGTCGATGCCGTTGGAGCGGAATTACTCAGATTGAAACGAATGGCTTTTTTCGGGGAAGAAAAATCCCTCGATGTAACGCCTCTTCACATCACCACGGCAGATAAGAAATACAATCTGGGGGTAAGTGATCTCTCAAAGATTCGGATTGTAAAGCTCGGATGGACGGAAGAAGCTCTCATTTGAAGCTGTGCCGGGATTCCACTGTACATTTAAAATATCCCCGCGTTGACGCCTTCGGCAATTGTACTGCCGAGTTCAAAACATCTCACCAGTATCTCTTCCGTTATCTGACCCTTACATATGATCGGGTGCTGTACTTTTTTAAAACGAAAACCTTTACAAATCCTATCTATATGGTTCAAGGCAAATGTTCCGTCATTTCCCGCGCTGATAACAACACAGTACGGTTTTTTCCATATTCCGGGATCGTCTTTTAACTCCTCGTAGGTTCTGTCAAAGAAGTCTTTTACTGCCCCGGCCATATAGCCGAAATACTCCGGGGAACAGATTACAACAGCCTTGCAGTTTTTCAAATCCTGAGCTGTAGCGTCAGCGGCACGCTTGAAAACCGCTGTCGCATTTTCAACTTCATTAACACCGCGGGCAACAGCTTCTGCCATTTTTTCTGTATTGCCCGTTTGAGAATGAAACACAATAAGTATAGCTGACATATCAAATATTATTCGATTTAAAGGTTTAATGCAAGTTCTGCCGCAATGAGAAGCAGTTATGCCCGGCCTTTTTCTCTTGACAGGTATTTATTGTTATCATACACATAAGGTGCTGTTTGAGTAATATTGTCGGGGTATTGTCAAAAGTTGCATGAAAAAATGGTGCATGAGATGAGTATAGATAAACTTTTACAAAGAGAAAACAGGGAGAAGGAAAAGGAATTATGGGAAAAGATTCCGCCGGCTTGAGTGGGTTACGGCATTTCAGATATTTTACAGATGTGGATGGGCTGTAAGCCTTACAGGCCGTAGACCATGATTATATGACAAGAACTGTTTTAGCCGGGTACCCACGAGCAGCTAATTATTTTGAAGGCAGCCGCCTGTCACGTGGGTGGCAAACGTCGGAGGATCGTAAGGCGCGGCAGACCGCCGCAGATTAAAATGTCTAAAATGCCGTAACCCGACCAGGAGAACAAAGACAAACTGCTTAAGAATAAGAGCTAAGGGAAGGAAGCTATTACCAATACCTTGTCGGATAAAAGGAGGATTTTAATGGACAAAGAACTTGCATCACAATGCGCGGCATGTGAACATCCGGCCCGTGAACGGGCCTGTATGAACCCCAAGGGCAAGGGTACAAAAGGGTGCCCGACAATGGTGTCTCGTACCATATCGGAAAAAGCCCGTAAGGAATATGATAAAGAAGATATCCACGAATTTGCCAGACAGGCATCTATTCAGGAAGGCGAGTGCTACTCCGGAAAGGATAAAAAACCCTTTGTTATGCATCCTGTAAAACCAAGGATAGTGGAAATTGCAGAATTCGCAGATAAGATGGGCTATAAAAAGCTTGGTCTCATTTTCTGCATGGGCCTTGCGAAAGAAGCATCTCTTGTAAACGATATGCTGAAATATCACGGATTTGATGTCGTATCCGTTGTTTGCAAAGCCGGGTGTGTTTCCAAAGAGGAGATTGGCATCAAAGAGCATGAAAAAATCCAGGCCGGTAAGCACGAGACCATGTGTAATCCCATTCTCCAGGCTATGGTAACCAATGAGGCAAAAACTGACTTCAACATCCTCCTCGGCCTTTGCGTTGGACATGATTCACTTTTTTTCAAATATGCCGATGCCCCCACAACGGTTCTGGCAGTAAAAGACAGGGTTACCGGCCATAACCCGCTGGCAGCAGTCTACACAATGGGCAATTTTTACTCCTGGGTCAAGTCAGGCAAATCTCCAACAAGATAATGTCCGACAGGTTATACCAAGTAAGCTTTCAAAAAATAAATAATGAATATTTGAAAGCTTACTTGGTATTATGCCCGGTAAATCAGACTTATAATGTTTGACAGCGACTTGGTATTATCCGGAATATCATCAATAAAGAAATGATTTATATAATGAAAAACCAGAAAGATACCGCGAGGATGATCCGGTATATGCCGAAGCTGATAAAAGTATGATGCTTTATATAATTGAGGAGAAACTTCACGCTCAGCAGGGCAAATATAAAAGAAACAATGAAGCCGATAGATAAAAAATTGATCTGTGCCATCGAAAACTGACTTGCGTTTTTCATTAAGTCCAGCGCTGTCGCTGCCAGCATTGTCGGTACTGCCAGGAGAAAGGAAAATTCAACGATGGTTTTTCTTCTCAGGCCCAGTATCAAGCCCCCCACTATTGTAGCAGCCGACCGGGAAACGCCGGGGATCATGGCAATGGACTGGAACAAACCGATCATAAGAGCCGAACGATAAGGAATGTTACTGATGTCGTCCACAGCGTCATCCTTTTCTTTGTGGAGTATTTCAAAGACAATGAGGCATATCCCTCCGATAAACATCGACCAGAGGACTACCTGATTGCTTTTCATGAGATACTGTTTGATGATCTTATAAAAGAGAAGGCCCAGGGCTGCCGTGGGAAGAAAAGCCAGTATAACCCTTTTGAGAGCCTCGAAGTTGACAAGCAGAGTCTTCCAGTAAAGGACAACAACGGACAGGATGGCTCCAAACTGGATAACTATTTCAAAGGTCTTGAGAAATTCCGTCTGCGAAAGACCCAACAACTGGGCTGTAAGCATGAGGTGACCTGTTGATGATATGGGAAGAAACTCCGTTATACCTTCAACAATGCCGAATATAAGCGCCTGGAGCAGATTCACCGGATAATTGAACTATATATATCTTCTCTTGTCAAAGATATTTTATTCCAATTCAAAATCAAAGCGCTATCTTCGTTGGCTTCGTCATCGCCTCCTCGACGTACTTGTAGTACGCCTGCGCTTGCCCTCGCTTGACGGGGGTCGCTTCTTCCTCACCGCCTTGATTTCATCTTTGATTTTGAATTGGAATTAGACATAATCTGAAAAGATACCAAAAAAGGCGCCGGTTTATAATTTCGGCGCCTTTTTATTGCTTTCATTTATCGGATAATATATATGCCTTAGGGCACTTCGCTAAGGGGAATACCTAAAGCGTCAGCTACCCCCTTGCCGTAGGCAGGATCGGCTTTCAGGCAGTTGCCTATGTGGCGGACTTTAACCTCCTTCGGAGCGTCCCCGATAGCGCGGGCTGTATTTTCGAAGAGCACCTTCTGCTGATCGGCGCTCATGAGACGGAAGAGTTTGCCCGGTTGAGAATAGTAGTCTTCATCTGTACGGTGGTTCCAATGATCGGCAGTACCTTCCAGGCTGAGGGGCGGTTCAAAAAAATCAGGCTGTTGCTGCCACTCACCGTAACTATTGGGTTCATAGCCTAATGTGCTGCCATGATTGCCGTCAACCCGCATGGCGCCGTCGCGGTGGTAGCTGTGGAAGGGGCAGCGGGAGGCATTGACCGGTATCAGATGGTGGTTTACGCCGAGGCGATACCGCTGGGCATCTCCATAGGAGAAGAGTCTTCCCTGGAGCATCTTGTCCGGCGAGAAACCTATTCCAGGCACAACATTAGCAGGATTAAAGGCTGCCTGTTCCACCTCGGCAAAATAGTTTTCCGGATTGCGGTTCAATTCGAGAACACCCACCTCGATAAGAGGATAATCCTTATGGAACCAGACTTTCGTGAGGTCAAAAGGATTGTACGGACAGGTTGCTGCTTCATTCTCGGGCATTATCTGGACAAAGAATGTCCACTTCGGGAAATCGCTTTTTTCAATACTCTCATAGAGGTCGCGCTGGTGACTTTCGCGGTCCTTGCCGACAATAGCTTCAGCTTCCTGGTCGGTGATGTTTTTGATACTCTGTTGGGTTTTAAGATGGAATTTAACCCAGTACCGTTCGTTATCGGCATTGATGAAGCTGAAGGTGTGACTGCCGAAGCCGTGCATATCGCGATAAGAGCATGGAATGCCGCGGTCGCTCATGACAATCGTAACCTGATGCAACGCTTCGGGCAGCGATGTCCAGAAGTCCCAGTTGTTTTTGGCGCTGCGCATGTTGGTGTGGGGGTCCCTTTTAACAGCATGGTTGAGATCAGGAAATTTGAGAGGGTCGCGCAGGAAGAATACCGGCGTATTGTTGCCCACCAGATCCCAGTTTCCTTCTTCAGTATAGAACTTCATTGCAAAGCCCCGGATATCGCGCTCAGCATCGGCAGCGCCGCGCTCACCGGCCACCGTGGAAAAGCGAAGGAAGCACTCTGTCTTTTTTCCTATTTCTGAAAATATCTTTGCCTTGGTATATTTTGTAATATCATGGGTAACGGTAAATGTGCCGTAAGCCCCGGAACCCTTGGCGTGCATACGCCGCTCAGGTATGACCTCACGGTCAAAGTGGGCAAGTTTTTCCTGAAACCATACATCCTGAAGCAGTGCGGGACCGCGCGGTCCCGCAGTCATAATGTTCTGGTTGTCGGCCACAGGCGCACCGGCATTATTGGTCAGTTTCTTCTTCTCCATCGTTACCTCCTTTTTGTTTTATGGATTATTTGTCCTTTTTATTGCTGCATTCCTTGCACAGTCCATAGTACTCGAAACGCATCTTATGAGCTTTAAAACCCGTTGAAGCCTCTATCGATGCCCGTGACAGAGATATACCCCCGTCAAAGTTTTCAATTTTACCACACTCTGCACAGATGAGATCAACGTGATCGGTCATGTTGCTTTCGTATCTGTTTTCCTGCTCGTAAAACTCAAGTTCTTTAATCAACCCTTCCTCTTTGAGCAACTTCAACGTGTAATATACTGTGGACATGCTGATATCAGGTATACTTTCTCTGGCTTTCAGAAAAACCGTACGCGCGCCGGGATGATTCTTATCACAGGAGAGAATATCAATAATTGCAAGACGTTGAGAGGTAAGTTTAATCCCTTTATTTCTGAGCGCGCTCAAAATTCCTGTTTTTATATCCTTTGAATTAATGAAAACCTCTCTTTTCTAATCAGGAATGATTCCTAACTATATATAGCACAGATAACATATTTGTCAAGTTTGAAATCAGCAAAACAGGATAGAAGCTCTTTAATGAAATACCTTATCCGCAAGCGAATGAGGCATTAATGAAAATAAAACCGAAGAAAACTTCCAAAGCAAACTGCGGGGAGAATAATCAAAAAACATGCTGTTAATTCTTTTGTGATCAACTGATCACAATCATATCAGCCTCACCCGACACCCATAATGTAAACAGTATCCCTCTCGTTTATGGGTGTATTCATTCGTTCACCGTATGATAAAAAACCTATTTGATTCAGAGAGACCCGAATTTCCATATCAATCTCTTCTTTATCATCTAAAATGGCTTTTTTTACCCCATTTCCGAATTTTTTTATCAACTCGTTTACCAGATCCCGTAAGGTATTCCCGGGAAAGGTAATATCAATGTCATTTTTCTTACCTAAAAGCTTATAAAGAGGAGCCACTCCTTTTACTGACAGACGAATTTTCATGTCCATACCTCTCTGCAATATGATGTTTTGTCAGCCTTTTTTCCGGTCTGGAAATCCCGCGCGTTTTAATCAATATCAATTCTTTCCATGCCGATTTTACAATACTTATGGGCCAGATCAACATAAAGGCCTCTGGAATAATCCCAAAAATCCTTTTCTTTCTGAGACATGTCCCGGATTTTCTTCGCCGGATTCCCTGCTGCTATTATCCCCGCGGGAATCTTCTGCTCCCGTTTTACTATAGTGCCTTCCGCTATGGTGGAGCCGTCGGATACTTCGGACCGGATGCTTAAAATAGCGCCCATGCCTATCCCGCAATAATCACCGATCCGCTTTGCGTGTATAATCGCCCCGTGCCCGAGAATTACACCCTTGCCGATGGAACAGACATCATCAGGCGGCGCGTGAACGACAACACCTTCCTCAACCGCTGTTTCGTCGCCAATTTCAATAGTGCCATAATCTCCTCTCAGGATTACGCCATGTCCGATATAGCAGTCATTTCCCACTCTTACATCCCCTATAATCAGCGCGGTTTCACTTACGTATGTGCCTGTCCCGAAAACAGGCTGCTTTCCATCAAATTTATAGAGCATTTTCACCTCCGGAAATATCTTATGGTATTGGCAATAACTTCTTTCCCTTTGCTCTTATTCTTAAGCAGTTTGTCTTTGTTCTCCTGGACGGTCAATGGCATGTCGGGTATGTCCATCTTTGGCGGTCTGCTACACCTTGCGATCTTCCGACGTACGTTCAGTACGTCTTCAGCCTGCAAGGCTTGCAGCCCATCCAAAACTGAACATGTTGCTCGATACTGCCTCGCAATGAAACCCTCCCCGACATGCCGTCGCCCACTCAAGCCGGATTCCCATCTGCCATTATTTGCTGATGTGAATCCGGCGGAATCTTTTCCCATACTTCCTTGTCCCTCTCCCTGCGTACCTGTAACCACTTTTATGCCTTGAGCAAAACCCTCTCATCATTACCGAATATGACTATCCGCTCGACAATATCATCGAATTTCTGAGCTGTCTTTGTATTCGGGTAGGAATGCATATAGGGCTTTTCTTCGTCGCCGCTTTTTACAATATCCGGGTCAAGAGGTATCTTTCCAAGGAAGGGGACTTTGAATCTTTCCGAAAGCTTTTCGCCGCCGCCGGAAGAAAATATGTTTACTTCTTCGCCACAGTGAGGGCAGACAAAACCGCTCATATTCTCAATAATCCCTGCTATGGGAAGATTGAGCTGTCTGCAGAAAACAATACACTTTTCCACGTCAACCGTTGCAACCTGCTGAGGCGTGGTAACGATAATGGCGCTGCTTTTTTTGCCCAGCATCTGGGCAATGGAGAGAGGTTCATCACCTGTACCGGGAGGACAGTCCACTACAAGGCAATCCAGGTCTCCCCAGACTACATGCTGGAGAAACTCCCGTATAACTTTCCCTTTCATAGGTCCTCTCCAGATAACCGGTGTCTCAGTCCCGTCAACCAAAAGCCCCATAGAAACAACCTTCAGTTGATTGTAGACCTCAACAGGAACAATCTCTTCATTTTTAATGCCCACACGTTGACCTGACAGGCCAAGCATTTTCGGTACGCTCGGTCCGTGGATATCCACATCAAGTATGCCTGTTCTCAATCCCCTTAAAGATAGACTCAGGGCAAGATTTACCGCTACAGTGCTTTTCCCGACACCGCCCTTACCGGAAAGGACAATAAATACCTGTTTAATTCTTTCTAATTTTTCCTCCAATGCCTTGTCGTCTAATTGTTCTTCTGTTCCATGTCCGCAATCCATATTTCCTCCAGAATAGATTTTAGTTTTGTATATATTTTTCTTATTGGCTTACCTGCCTTACATCCGGGGTTATAATCAAGTATTGTTTTTGCCTCTTTCTGAGCTCCTATCTTTTCTACCAATGCTCCTGTACATCTGGCCCGGTCAGTTTGGTAAGGCTGTTTTCCTCAAATCCCTTAATTGCCTGTGCAACAGTTTTCTTCGAAACCGTATATACGTCAATGCCTGCTGCCCCGAGTATCCTGAAGGCATTGGGCCCCAAATGCCCGCTTACAATTGTTTTTGCCCCGGCATTTATGACATTTTGAGCGCTTTGAATGCCTGCGCCCTGAAGCGCATTCAGGTTCTGTGAATTATCAATTACATCAAAGTTTTTGTTTTCCGGGTCATATATGATAAGTTTTCTGCTTCTGCCGAAACGTTCGTCAACCATGCCCTCCATAGTTCCATCAACACTTGTTATTGCTATTTTAATTTTTCCTTCTGTTTCAACTGACAATATATCTTCTTTTCGGGACAAGGCCTTCCCCTTCTTCCCCTGCCTGCACATTTGCCGCCAGCCGCATGGCGGGACAAAATTTTCATCAACCGTGACATTTCCTCCTTCTATCCTTAAAGCCTTGCCCTGAATAACAGCATGAGCCATCTTTTCATGGGCAGATAAAAGAAGGCGGTGAAATGTGGGCTGTGAAACATTCATTTGCGCAGCCGCCTCCTCCTGGGGTATCCCGAGTAAGTCTTTCAATCTTATTGCTTCGAGTTCATCGTGATGGAGAAGAACCTCCTCGATATCTCCTATTCTTACACCAACAGGTTTGAAATATGTTACCTGGGGGAGAAAACCGATGTTGCTTATGCACCGCGGTCGCGGCATATTTTATCTCCTTCGGATATAGACTGTTAAATCAACGTGGTAAATCATGCTATGTGAATATATATTCAATTGAATAGATTGTCAACAGAATATTTTTGTAACGTTCAGCCAGCCGCGGGGAGACATTTCCCCCACTCTGGTTACGCTTTCTGAAAACGTTTCAGAAAAATTGTAAATATAGGACAGGCTTGGGTTTGCGAAGGATTTTACAGCGGTAGAAACAGTTTCTACCGGGATTGCAGAAACTGTTTCTGCAATTGCTCCGGTATAGGACAATGCCTTGGCAAAGAACAAGTTTTAGGTCCCTCAAGATCAATGTCAAGCCGCCTGAATTTCAAAATAAGGTTTCTGAGAGCAAACCGTGTGATGTGGCGTCAGCAGTGGTTTTACAGCAATTCCCCTGTTCTGTATTCACATTGAATACAAGTATGCATACTCACCATTGTCCGGTATAAAAACAGAAGGTATTTTTCACTTTTTTAATGAGCCTGAACAACAAATTCATGGCGCACAGCATCCTATAAATTTCTCCATTTCCTCACTAATGTATTGCGGAAAAGAACTGCACTATTATATAGTTGTATTATACCGGTTAGCTATCAGACATTAAATAAGTTGATTAACCTGGCATAATACCAAGTAAGCTTTCAATATATATAATAATTTAATGCTTGAAAGCAACTTGGTATTATACAAAAAGTGGATTACGGGAAACACAATCGGTCAATTTAATTTCCCAATAACAAAAGTTATCGGGAATGGATAAATGGGGGAACCGAAACTGGATACACGGGAACAGGGTGTGACTGACAAAAACAATCTAAGAGGCATTAAGAACTGGCCCAAGGATGACCGCCCCAGGGAAAGGCTCCTCAAGAAAGGCGCCGGGGCACTGACCAATTCTGAACTTCTGGCTATTCTTCTGCGTACGGGCACTGAAGGCGCAAGCGCCATTGATCTGGCACGCCGGATTGTCGATAAGTTCGGCACCTTTCGTAATATGAGCCATATTGATATGCGTGAATGGAAAGAATTAAAAGGCCTCGGCCCGGCCAAGATCGCGCAGATTATGGCTGCTCTTGAGATCGGACGCCGTTTCCGTGAAGATGAAGCTCTCAGTGTCAAACAGAAGATTGCCAATGCTCAGGATATTGTCGATATTATACTGCCGCAGATTCGCGACCTGAAAACTGAGGTATCGAAAGTTGTCTATCTGAACAGTGACAACAGGATTCTCGATACCAACGATGCAGCCATAGGCACTGTTAATAAGTCCACGCCCATTATACGGGAGATTATCCATGCCGCCCTGCAAAAGTTCGCAGCAGCTATCGTGTGTGTCCACAATCACCCAAGCGCCAACATAACCCCCAGTCTTGAAGATAGAAGATTTACCAAGGAACTGGCCGATGCTGGAAGACTTATGGGAATCAAGCTTCTGGATCATATTATTATAGGCGGCGATACATTTTACAGTTTTGCAAATGATGGAATGCTGGAGCAGGTATGACTAACCAAAACCCGGAACAGATAGCGCGAGATAATATCGACAAGCAGTTGACTGAATGCGGCTGGATCATTCAGGATAAGAAGCATATAAATTTGACTGTTGGGCTGGGTGTGGCTGTTACGGAATATCAGACCGGTGTCGGCCCCGCGGATTACATTCTATTCGTAGCAGGTAAGCCTGTGGGTGTTATTGAAGCGAAAGCCGAAGAAAAAGGATTTCAACTCATCCAGGCAGAAGACCAGTCAAAAGATTATGCCCACAGCAAACTGAAATATCTCGACAATGATCCCCTGCCCTTTGTCTATGAAAGCACCGGCACATTAACCCGTTTTACCGATTATCGTGACCCTAAGCCTCGTTCCGGTCCGGTTTTCGCTTTTCACAGGCCGGAAACTTTTCAGGAATGGTTGAAGCGCGGCAACTCTTTACGGCAACGAATATCGGATATTCCTTCTCTGCAAACCGCAGGGCTCCGGGATTGCCAGATCAGGGCCATCGATAAACTGGAAGATTCCTTCCGCAGAAATCAGCCCAAGGCCCTTATTCAAATGGCTACAGGTTCGGGAAAGACTTTTACAGCTATTACGGCTATTTACCGCCTGCTTACCTACGCTAAAGCCAGGCGGGTGTTATTTCTGGTAGATACAAAAAACCTGGGAGAACAGGCCGAGCAGGAGTTTATGGCCTATATGCCCAATGACGATAATCGCAAGTTTTCCGAATTGTACGGCGTCCATCGTTTGAAATCAAGTTTTGTACCTACCGACAATCAGGTCTACATCAGCACCATCCAGCGTTTGTATGCGATCCTGAAAGAAGAAGAATTGGACGAAAAAGCCGAAGAGACAAACCCCGGTGAAATAAAATGGGAAAAACGTCAGCCTATTCCGGTGGGATACAACCCCAAATTGCCCATGGAGTTTTTTGACTTTGTAGTTATTGATGAATGTCACCGCAGCATTTACAACCTCTGGAAACAGGTGCTGGACTATTTTGATGCCTTTTTGATCGGACTCACTGCCACACCCGACAACCGCACCTTCGGGTTTTTCAACCAGAACATTGTCAGCGAATATACCCACGAGGAAGCCGTTATTGATAAAGTCAATGTGGGCAGTGATGTGTACCTCATCGAAACGGAGATCACCAAAAAAGGGAGTGTGATCTGGAAAGGCCAGTATGTGGACCACCGGGAAAGGCTCACCCGCAAAAAACGCTGGGAGCAGTTGGATGAGGATGTAGTTTATTCCCAAACAGAGTTGGACGACAAAGTCGTCAACCCCAACCAGATTCGCACCGTAATTCGCACCTTCAAAGAGCATTTGCCGGAAATGTTCCCTGATCGCATTGACGCAAAAGGCGAATTCGAAGTACCTAAAACGCTGATATTCGCCAAAACCGACAGCCACGCCGATGATATTATTCAAATTGTGCGGGAAGAGTTCGGCGAAGAAAACCGCTTCTGCAAGAAGATCACCTACAACAGTGAAGACCCGAAAAGCACACTTGCTCAGTTCCGCAACGACTATCACCCGCGCATAGCCGTTACCGTGGATATGATCGCCACCGGCACCGACGTCAAACCCCTGGAATGTCTCCTCTTTATGCGGGATGTGAAAAGCCGGAACTATTTTGAGCAGATGAAAGGCCGGGGCACACGGACCATTAATCTGGACGATCTGAAGAAAGTGACCCCGACCGCCAGATACACCAAAGATCATTATGTAATTGTCGATGCTGTGGGCGTCACCAAAAGCCTGAAAACCGACAGCCGCCCTCTGGAGAAAAAACCCGGTGTGCCCTTGAAGGACTTACTGGCAGCCATTACCGTGGGGGCAAGAGATGAAGATTTGTTCACCTCTCTGGCTAATCGTCTCATCCGTTTGGAAAAGCAACTCACCGATAAAGAAAAATCGACTTTCGCTGACAAGGCAAAGAGCAAAACAATTACGCAGGTTGTTAAGGAACTCCTCAACGCATACAACCCCGATACGTTGGAAGATATTCGCCTCAAAGTGGAGCAGGAAAATCCCGATACAGCACCTGATGAGAAAAAAGAAAAGCTGAAAACCCTGACCATTGCTTTACAAAATCAGGCGGCAAGCACCTTCAACGGTGATCTCAATACCTACATCGAAAATGTGCGCAAAGCTCACGAACAAATTATTGATCTGCTCAACCCCGACAAGGTAATTGCTGTGGGATGGGACAAAGACAACAAAGACAAAGCACAGGAACTGATAAAAACCTTTGCCGACTGGATAGCGCAACACAAAGATGAAATCACGGCCCTGCAAATCTTTTACAGCCAGCCCTTTCAAAGGCGCGAGCTGACGTTTAAAATGATTAAGGAACTGGTAGACACCATTGTTGCCGACAAACCCGTGCTTGCCCCCTTGGGTGTCTGGCGTGCCTATGAGCTTTTGGAAAAGGTCAGCGGCCAACCCAAAAATGAATTCGTGGCCCTGGTTTCCCTTATCCGCAAAGTGGCGGGCATTGACGCAACGCTCACCTCTTACGACAAGACAGTAGATAAGAATTTCCAGAATTGGGTATTCAAAAAGCAGGCAGGCCCCCTGAAATTTACGGAAGAGCAAATGCAGTGGCTAAGAATGCTCAAAGAGCATATCGCAGCTTCAGTTTCTGTGGCAATGGATGATCTTGACTACACGCCCTTTGTTGAAGACGGAGGCAAAGGCAAGATGTGGCAGCTCTTTGGGGATGAGATGGAAAACGTCATTATTGAATTGAACGAGACATTAGCAGCATAACAACTTGTAAAGGGCAGCGCAACGACTGGTCATTCCCGTCCCCGACTTAAGACTTCGAGGACAGGCTCCGGCGAGGTCACAGTTTGTCATTCCCGCGAAGGCGGGAATCTATATAATATATGAATCAATATTACGTATACATATTGGCAAGCAAGAAAAACGGCACATTGTATACCGGCGTTACCAGTGATCTGGCGAAGCGTTGTTACGAACACAAGCAAGATTTGGTGGAAGGATTTACAAAAAGATATCAGGTTCATACTCTTGTTTATTATGAAGTTCATAGCGACATAAGAGAAGCAATCAGGCGGGAAAAACAGATAAAGAAATGGAACAGAAGCTGGAAAATAAGACTTATTGAGGAAAAGAATCCTCAATGGCAGGAATTGTATGATGGTATATTATAAAATTTGTTGGATGGATTCCCGACAGATGGAAGGATTTCAAGGCTGTCATTCCCGTCCCCGACTGAAGACTTCGAGGACAGGCTCCGGCGAGGTCACAGCTTGTCATTCCCATCTCCGACTAAGGATTATGGGGACAGGCTTCGGCAAAGCTAAGGCTTGTCATTCCCGCGAAGGCGGGAATCCAGATGATGTATGAATCAATAATGCTATGTCTGTATGCTGGCATGTAAGGGAAACGGCATTTTATGATGATATTATGTAAGGATTGTGGCGACTGGATGTTGCTTCGCAAGTGAAGACGCCCGCCGCAGCCTGTCCTCGAAATCTTCTGTCGGGGACGGGAATGACAAGGCGGTGTGTTCGGAATGATTGAAGGCAAATTGAAATAACAAAAAATGGACATCTTCCGCGTATCTATCTATAATTGAAACGGAGACCTGACATGCCGACAGTGAAGGATATCCCAGGACCATACCGGTTTTTCTTTTACAGCTTTGATTGTAACGAGCCGATACACGTGCATGCTCAGAGAGAAAGAATGGTATGTAATTCCAATTCTAAATCAAGGATGGAATCAAGGCGGCAAGGAAGAGGCGACCCCCGTCAAGCGAGGGCAGGCGTAGGCGTACAATAATAGTACGTCGGAGGAGCCGATGACGAAACCAACGATGATAACGCCTTGATTTAGAATTGGAATAAATTCTGGATACACCCCATGGCTTTAGCAAACAATCAGGGCTTTACGGCGAAAGAGTTGAATACGATACGCGGGGTCATTACGAGAAACAAAGACAGGATTATGGAGGCATGGTATGAACACTGCGGTGCAAATACAGGAAGTAAGGATTAAAGATATAATCGTTACTGAAGATGTCATTACGGCTCAACTCATGGATGGGCGGACAATCAGCGTTCCGCTGGCCTGGTCGTGGCGGTTATCCGAGGCAACCCCCAAAGAGAGGGGAAATTGGGAAATTATCGGAGATGGTCACGGAGTACATTGGCCGGATATTGATGAAGACATCAGTGCCGAAGGCATGCTATATGGTATCCCCGCTCAAAGACCACAGGCATCTTCAGGTTCAGGTATGAAGACAGAAAAAAAGAAAACAACGGTTAATAAGAGCATACGTCAAACCTGCCGCAAACCAGCTTCTCGTTGATGTCAACCCTTAACCTTGAAGGATTCCGTGGACAGGCTTCGGCAAAGCTAAGGTTTGTCATTCCCGCGTAGGCGGGAATCCAGATGATGTATGAATCAATAATGCTATGTCTGTATGCTGGCATGTAAGGGAAACGGCATTTTATGATGATATCACATAAGGATTGTGGCAACTGGATTCCCGCCTTCGCGGGAATGACAGCGGGGTATGTTGGAATGAAATTAAAAGATGTGGGAATGTTACAGCTATTTGGCAATAAGACAGATAACATTATTAACGAACTGAACGAGGCATTGGCGCTTTAGAATGGGAATACAAACACAGAAAGTCAAATATTCCCAAAGATGGGGATTGATTAGCCTTGATGATGTTAGTTTAAAAATAACTGATGGTACACATCATACTCCAACTTACACAAAAACCGGGGTTGCATTCATTTCCGTAAAAGATGTTTACAGTGGTGCTGTTCATTTTGATAATTGTAAATTCATAGAAGAAAAAGCCCATTTTGAATTAATCAAACGCTGTCACCCGGAAAGGGGAGACTTATTAGTAACAAAAAGTGGAACTATTGGAAGAATGGCCATTGTTCCAGAAAAACCTGCTTTCAGTCTTTTTGTAAGCGTAGCTTTGATAAAGAATAAACGACAATTCATAGATAGCAAATTTCTAAAGTTTTGTTTAGAAAACTTTTTTAACAGCATAAGTATTGACCAAGATATAAAGGGTGGATTGCTAAAGAATTTCCATTTAGAAGATATTAGAGCCACAGAAGTACCCGCAGTTTCTCTATCCGAACAGCACCGCATTGTTGCCAAAATAGAAGAACTGTTCAGCAGTTTGGATAAAGGCATCGAAAACCTCAAAACCGCGCAGCAACAGCTCAAAGTCTATAGACAGGCAGTCTTGAAATGGGCGTTTGAAGGGAAGTTGACGAATGAGAATGTGGTAGATGGCAAATTGCCGGAGGGGTGGAAGTGGGTGAAGATTGATTTCTTTCTTTCAGATAAAAAGAAAGGAATGGCGACGGGACCGTTTGGCATGATGTTAAAAAAGAATGAACACCAAAATAGTGGCGTGCCGGTTTTGGGTATTGAGAATATTGGTGAA
Organism: uncultured Syntrophorhabdaceae bacterium; assembly: GCA_964532465.1. Classification (GTDB taxonomy): domain Bacteria; phylum Desulfobacterota; class Syntrophorhabdia; order Syntrophorhabdales; family Syntrophorhabdaceae; genus JAPLKB01. The sequence continues at coordinate 57,542 of CAZHHX010000013.1, forward strand.
GGTATGTTCCAAATGCCCAACAAGATTTTCATCACAAACGAAAAGGCAGAAGAATTAAATAGCTTCAAAGTGAAGGCAAATGACATTATCATTTCACGTTCAGGAACCGTGGGCGAAATATGCTTGGTACCAGAGAAAATGGGAGGTTCAATAATATCAACGAACCTTATCAAGGTATCCCTAAATCAGGAAGTATTGAGTCCAAAGTATTTTGTCTATTTATTTCAAGGAGGTAAAGTTAGGGAGCAAGTTTTTAATCTTTGCAAGGGTTCTTCCAGAGCATTCCTTAATCAAACAATTTTGAAATCCCTTGATTTTCCTTATTGCCCCCTGTCTGAGCAGCAAACCATTATCTCCGAAATCGAATCCCGTCTCTCCGTTTGCGACAAAATCGAAGAGACCATTGAGCAAAGCCTCAAGCAGTCCGAAGCCCTGCGGCAGAGCATTTTGAAGAAAGCCTTTGAGGGCAAACTTGTCCCCCAGGACCCATCGGATGAACCGGCAAGCATGCTTTTGGAACGGATACGGGCAGAGCGTGCCCATCGAGATGCACACGCTACGGACAGTCGAAAGACTCAGGGACCTAACCAGGACTCAGTTGTTGCAGAAAAGGCAACAACTGCTTCAATCAAAAAACACAAAAGGACCACTGCATGAACGAAATCTTTATCTATCAAAATGAAGATAACATGGTCCAGGTTGAAGTGCGGCTTGAGGATGAAACTGTTTGGCTTACCCAACCTCAGATTGTGGCCCTTTTTGATTCCAGTAAAGCAAACATAAGCGAACACATACGGCATATTATTGATTCAGGAGAATTGGATGCCGAATCAACTGTTCGGAAACTCCGAACAGTTCAAGCTGAAGGGAGTAGAAGAGTCTCAAGAGAGCGCCCTTGTTATAATCTGGACATGATTATTTCCATCGGGTATCGCGTCAATTCCAAGCGAGGTACCCAGTTCCGGATTTGGGCAAACAATGTGCTTAAGGATTACCTGATGAAGGGATATGCCCTTAATGAAAAGCGTTTGAGTGAGCGTGAAAGAGAGTTGTGTGCCTTAAAGAGGAGCATTCAGCTTCTGGAGCGTACCGTTACGAATCAGGCACAGCAATTAGATCAGGCAAAAGTTCTTGTCGGTATTATTGCCGATTTCAGCATCGGTCTTGGAATCCTGGACGACTTCGACAACGAAAAGCTGGACTCGTCAGGTTTTACGGTGAAAGAGGCAGCAGTCATATCTTACGAGGAATGTAAAAATATTATCGGGCAGATAAAGGACGAATTTAATTCCCCATTATTCGGCAAGGAAAAGGATGGCAGTTTTAAAAGCTCTATAGGTCAGATATATCAAAGTTTTGCGGAAAGGCCTCTCTACCCCTCTATTGAAGAAAAAGCCGCCATGCTTCTCTATCTGGTTGTCAAGAATCATTCATTTGTGGACGGCAATAAACGTATCGCAGCGACAATTTTTCTCTATTTTCTCAACAAAAATGGTGTACTGTACCATGAGGATAAAACGACTTTGATTGACGGAAACACTCTCGCTTCAATTACCCTCATGATTGCCGAGAGTAATCCGGGCGAAATGGAAACAGTAAAAAGAATCGTTATAAGCATTCTTAACAGGAGTAACAAACATTGAGTAACGAAACCAATAATACATCAGGTATCATCGGTAAGGTATGGAGTTTCTGCAATACCCTGCGCGACGACGGCGTGGGCTACGGCGATTATCTGGAGCAGCTTACCTATCTGCTCTTTTTAAAAATGGCGGATGAGTTCAGCAAGCCGCCTTATAACCGGAAATTGCCCATTCCAAATGAATATAACTGGGAAAGCCTTGTCGGGAAAAACGGCGCGGCCTTGGAAGGGCATTACACCACATTGCTCCGCGAGTTGTCACACTCCAGGGGTATTCTGGGACAGATATTTACCAAAAGCCAGAACAAAATTCAGGACCCTGCCAAGCTCTTCAAGCTTATTGATATGATCGACAAAGAACAATGGAGCATGATGGGCACAGACGTGAAGGGCAAGATTTATGAAGGTCTTCTGGAGAAAAACGCCGAAGATACCAAAAGCGGCGCCGGGCAGTATTTCACACCCCGTGCCCTGATTAAGGCCATGGTTGCCTGTGTGCAGCCGCAACCCATGAAATCCATTGCAGACCCTGCCTGCGGCACCGGCGGTTTTTTCCTGGCGGCTTACGACTATGTTTCCGATTCTAAAAACTTTACCCTCACCAAAGAACAAAAAGAGTTTTTAAAAAACAAAACATTTTACGGCAACGAGATTGTGGCAAGCGCCCGCAGGCTGGCGCTCATGAATATGTTCCTCCATAATATCGGCGATATAGATTCAGAGACATTCATTCTGCCTACCGATTCGCTTATAGCCGACACCGGTTTGCGGGTGGATTATGTGCTGACCAATCCGCCCTTCGGAAAGAAAAGCAGCATGACTTTTACCAATGAAGAAGGGGAACAGGAGAAGGAAGACCTTACGTACAACCGGCAGGATTTTTGGGCAACCACCAGCAACAAGCAGTTGAATTTCGTGCAGCATATCCGTACCATGCTCAAAACGAGCGGCAAAGCGGCGGTTGTCTTGCCCGATAATGTTTTATTTGAAGGCGGGGCGGGCGAGACTGTTCGAAAGAAATTGCTGGAAACAACTGATCTGCACACAATCCTGCGGCTGCCGACAGGCATTTTTTACGCCCAGGGCGTCAAAGCCAATGTCTTGTTTTTCGATATGCAGCCAGCCAATAAAGACCCCTGGACACGAGAGGTCTGGATATATGATTACCGCACCAACATCCGCCACACCCTGAAAAAATCACCGCTAAAGTTCGAAGACCTCAAAGATTTTATTGAATGCTACAATCCTTCAAACCGGCATAGACGGGAGGAAACCTGGCATTGGGAAAACAATCCCGAAGGGCGCTGGCGCAAGTTCACCTACGATGAAATCGTAAACCGGGACAAGACCAGTCTTGATATAACCTGGCTAAAAGATAAAAGTCTTGCCGACCTCGATAATCTGCCTGACCCGGATTTATTGGCCAATGACATTATTGAAAATCTTGAATCGGCAGTGGAGAGCTTTAAAGAGATAATGGTAGTCATCAATGGGAAATAATTTCTTCTGGAACTGAAAGGGGTCTTATACTTTTCTCCGGTCTTCCCCGCAAGAAACGTCACGAAACTATCCTGAGTCTCATCACTCCCCACCTCCACGAAGCCATGAGCCGGGCACACGGCAAACCGGCCTTGCCTTTGCCTCACCCTCTCAGCAATCGTGAAAAAGAGATTCTCCAGTGGCTCATGAACGGCAAAAGTACCTGGGATATCTCTCCCATCCTTGGCATCAGCGAGCGGACAATAAAGTTCCATATTGATAACATTATGAAAAAGCTTGACGCTGTGAACCGGACCCATGCCGTGGCCATAGCCCTTAACACAGGACTTATAGAGATCGACTGAAAACGCTGCCCTGTCTCAGCTTATTTCTTTTTTAGCTCCATGAATTCGTTGGCGGTAAGGCCGGCATCGGCAAGTATGGATTTGAGGGTTTTCCTTTTTACTATCTTCCCCGAATGGGTCGGAACGGTTGTTCTTTTTTTGTCATGCTCTCTGAAGTATATTGCGTGACTGTTTCCCGACTGTCGTTTGAATCTGAAACCTGTTTTAACGAGTACGGAAATGATTTCTTCTGATGTAACGGCAGGAAATTTCGGACTCATACCGCTACCCTGAGAGTCGTGATTGTCACGTCATCATCAGGTATTTTCTCACCTTCTTCTTTATAATCCTCTATGAAGGAATCAATTGCAGATCGCATCTCGTTAAGGGTTTCCTCATATGTCTCTCCTTCAACGTGGCATCCGGGAAAAGCGGGACACATGGCAAAAAATCCCCCTTCCTCACATGGCTCAACGATTACTGTGAATCGGTATTCTTTCTTTTTTTTCATCTTAAAGCCCCCGGTTATTACATCTCACTATATCATATCCGGTCTTTCTTAAAACCCGTGATATTTTCATTGTGTCGCCCTTTGTTCTTTCCATTTTCTCCCAATCCTGGGAAGAATGCAACAAATTATTGTTTTAAGAAATCGTGTGCTTCATAATTTCGGTTGCTATATGAGCCTTATATCCGTAATGAGCTCTCTTACCTTTACTTAATCCAGGCTGCATCGGTATTGTCGGAGTATGTGACAAAAGTTTGAAGACCTCAGAGATTTTATCAAATGCTATAATCCGTCAAAATGGCTGATTAAAAACCCAATGATATGAAGTATAATATTCCTAAAGTTAAAAAACTGGCCATTGAGGACAAAACGACCATTCCGGTCAGGTCATCGACCTTATACTGGTAGCGAGTCGCGAATATCGCTACGGAAACAGCCGCCGGGATTCCGCTTTGCAGGAGCAGAAACTGCTTGAATGGGACAGTAATTTCCTGGAATAATAATAGAGCAAGTCCGGTCATAAGGGGCATGAGCATCATCCTGAAAAGAACTAAAGGGAAAGCTTTTTTGACTGTTTCCAGGGAAAATTGGTCATGGACAAACATTCCCAGCATGAATATGGCCACTCCCGGAGCTGTACGGCCTAAAGGGATAAAAAGGTCTGTTAAGAAAGCGGTATGCAGTCGAAAGGGGTTAAGGGCCAATCCTGCTGCGATGGATATGATTAAGGGGCTTTTTAATACACGGAGAAAGATAAAAAACCATTTGTGATTTCCTGAGGCATATTCGAATAACACTACGCTTGAAAATATGCCGAAAATACTGAGAAACGACCCGGTAACAATAGAGATTTCAAGGCCCCACTGCCCGTAAAGGGACTCAAAAAAAGGCACACCGAAAAATGCGCTGCTGCTGAATGCAACCGAAAGCCCTAAAAGGACAAAACGGTCTTTTGAGAGAATACCGGTTATCCTTAAAAACAAAAGTAAAATAAATATCAACACCAGGGGTAAAAGTGACATGGCAATAATGCCAATCCCTATAGCCTTGAAATCTATACGGGCTATTTGATAAAGGAAAAGGGCCGGCAGGGCAAAATTGTAGACAAAGGCGGATAGAACTTTTGTGTCCTGGGATGAAAGAATCCTGCTGCGCCGGCTCAACCAGCCGGCAACCATCACCAAAGCCAGGATGGACAAGCTTTTAATTATCGGAATCAATGGCATCGTGTTCCCGGCTGACATGAAATATTGAATAGCGCTACACGCCCCTTTGGGGCGATTTGTTACTGAGTAACTTTAAAAAAAGAGGTAAGTTACTCAGAAGAATACTTTGTTTACATAATTTTAACGTGTTATTGCAAGTATTTTCTTTGCTGTCTTTTGTGCGTGTGTCATTGCGGCAGGTACTTATTTATATTCAGCTAACCGAGAGTTTCCAATCCTTGGCATTGTGAATACCGTATATTTTACCCTTCCCTATTTTACCAGTACGTCGAGGAGCGTGAGGAGGAGGCAACAAAGTTATATGATTGAAGGCGAATTGGTATTACCCTTCCCTATTTTTCAACATATAGTAGAGTACAGGAACCATAGTTCTTGAAAGTAAAGTAGCGGCAACTTCTCCTGCCATTAAAGAGATTGCCATTCCCTGGAATATGGGATCAAAAAGGATTACCGATGAGCCTACAACAACTGCGGCAGCGGTTAGAAGCATAGGCCTGAAACGTATGATGCCTGCCTGAATAACAGCCTCTTCAAGAGGTGCTCCTTCAGAGAGTTTCAGATTGATAAAGTCAACGAGTATAATGGAGTTTCTTACAACAATACCGGCCCCTGCAATGAAACCAATCATAGACGTAGCAGTGAAAAAAGCGCCCATAATTGCGTGTCCCGGAAGAATTCCTATAAGAGAAAGGGGTATTGGCGCCATGATTACAAGAGGCACGGTGAATGACTTGAACCAGCCCACTACCATAACATATATAAGTATCAGGACTGCTGCAAAGGCTATCCCCAGATCACGGAAGACCTCATATGTTATATGCCATTCTCCGTCCCATTTCATAGAATAGGCATCCTCAGACCAGGGCTGTATTGCGGTATACTGCTCTAATTCATACCCTTCAGAGAGTTTGAGATCTCTGATTTTGCTTTTCATTTTCAGGATCGGATAGACGGGACTCTCCTCTGTGCCGGCAACATCGCCTATGACATAGACCACTCTTTTCAGATTTTTCCTGTAAATGGTTTTGTCGAGTGTCCCTTCTCTCACTGTAACAAGCTCTGAAAGGGGCGTCATGCTTCCTGAACTTCCCGGAACTGCAATGCTGCCCAGATCGGATATTCCTGCCCTCTCAGGGAGAGATGCCCTCATAAAGAGTTCCACGGGCTCTTTTTCTTTCTCAAAATGAGCAAGCCCGGCCACAGTCCCTCCGAGCACCATCTGAATAGTCTGAGCAACAGCCTCGGTGGTTATCCCGTTTTTCGATGCCCTGTCTTTATCCACATCAAAGATAATCTTTTTCTGACCTGCCTCCACATACCAGTCCACATCAACTACACCTTTGGTCTTTTCAAAAATACCTTTGATATCATGAGCTATTTCTATCTGACGCTTAAAATCAGGACCATATACCTCGGCAACAAGAGTGCTCAGCACCGGCGGACCCGGAGGAATTTCGACTACCTTTGCCCTGGCATGGTACTTATCGGCTATCTTTTTAATATCAGGCCGTATCCTTCCGGCAATTTCATGACTTTGCGCCTTTCTCTCATCCTTCCCCGCGAAATTCACCTGAATATCCGCAAGATTAGCTGTTGATCTCAGAAAATAGTGCCTCACCAGCCCATTAAAATTGAAAGGCGCGGAAGTGCCGATATAGGACTGGAAATTGTCCACCTCCGACACGCCCTTTAAGTATTCGCCTATCTCCCGTGTCAGAGCCCCTGTTTCCTCAAGGCTTGCGCCTTCATTCAAATCTATCACTACCTGCAATTCGCTCTTGTTGTCAAAAGGAAGCATCTTTACTGTTGTAAGCTTTAAAGGAACAAGGATAAAAGAAGCTAACAGAAGACCGCCCGTAATACAGAAAAAAATGAACCTTTTCTTCTTTTGCTCTAAGAGTCCTCTCAGATTTTTTTCGTAAATTTTATTAAATTTCCCGATGAGCCCTTTTTCTTCTTTTTCCACAGGACCGGCACTTTTTGTTTTGCCCAATACGATAAAGCTGAGCCAGGGGCTGATAATGAAGGCAATGAGAAGGGAAATTACCATAGCTGCCGAAGCGCCTACCGGTATGGGCCTCATATACGGTCCCATGAGTCCTGACACAAATGCCATGGGAAGAAGGGCCGCTATAACGGTAAAGGTTGCCAGTATTGTGGGCTGCCCCACTTCTTCAACAGCAAGAATCGCTGTTTCAATATCCACCCTGCCCATTTTGAAATGCCTGTGTATGTTCTCCACAACCACTATGGCATCGTCCACAAGTATGCCGATGGAGAAGATAAGGGCAAAAAGAGTTACCCTGTTGAGCGTATATCCGTAAAGATAGGTGACAAGAATAGTAAGGGCAAGGGTAACGGGAACTGCAACGCCCACTACAATGGATTCTCTCCAGCCGAGCGCTATGGCGATGAGAATTGTCACTGACAGAGCGGCAATAAGCATGTGCTTAAGGAGTTCATTGGATTTTTCCTTTGCTGTCTCGCCGTAGTTTCTTGTATTGGTTATCTCAACATCCGAAGGAATCAATCCGTTTTTCAACGTTTCAATCTTGTGAAACGCCCTCTCGGCAATATGGGTGGCATTGGTGCCTTTTTTCTTTGCTATTGAGATGGTCACCGCCTCATACTGACCTGCATCCTTGCTCTTTGATGCCGGACCGAAGCCCATAAAAACATAGTTCGAAGGCTCTTCAGCTCCGTCTGTTATATGAGAAACATCCCTTAAATAGGTCGGTCTTCCGCTTTGCGTCCCCACGACAATGTTCCCGACATCTTCTTTGTCTTTCAGAAAACCGCCTGTCTCAACAATAAACTCTTTGTTGCCTGAGGGAAATCTCCCGGATGGTATGAAAAAATTCGCTTTTTGAAGGGCTCCCAATATATACTGCGCGGAAGTGTTATATGCCCGTAAGCGCAAGGGGTCCAGGTCTATTCTGATCTGTCTTTTCTGGCCGCCTATGACCTGAAATTCCGATATATCCTTGTCTTTTTTGAGTTCTTCACACACTTCAAGGGCAACTCTTCTCAGCTCATAGCCGCTGTATTTGGAACTCCAGAAAGTAAATGAAAGGATGGATACATCATCAATAGATTTAGGTTTTACAAAGGGCTGGGAAACACCGGGAGGAATTTTGTCATAGTTGGACATGAGTTTGTTGTAAAGGTTGACAAGGCTTTTTTCCATATCCTCGCCTACTTTAAACCTCACAATGGCTATGCCCATGCCAGGCTTCGACATGGTGTAGACATATTCCACTCCATTGATTTCCCAGAGAAATTTTGACATGGGCTTTGTGACCCGCTCGTCAACCTCCTGGGCTGATGCACCGGGATAGGATACAAAAACATCGATCATGGGCACCACAATCTGTGGTTCCTCTTCTCTCGGCGTTACGATGACGGCAAATAAACCAAGTAATATGGAGGCGATAACAATGAGCGGAGTAAGCTTCGATTGTATGAATGCCTTTGCTATTTTTCCTGATAGTCCTAAATTTTCCACTAAAATTACCTTCCCGTTACCTGCCCTTTTATCTGTGGAGAGAAAGCCCGTGCGGACGATTCACTATTTACTCTCCATTATCTTTGATTCAAGGTCAGGTTTGGAACCTGCCCCTACTATTCACTGTTCACTATTCACTGCTTTCCTACTGTTTTACCATTCCTCCGTCCACTGCTTTTTCAATCCCTTCCACAATAATCCTGTCATTGTTTTTCAACCCTGACAAAACCTCAGTAAGCTCTCCGTAATTCTTTCCTGTTTTTACGAGGTTATAGCTTATTACCCCTTTTTCGTTAACAACATAGACCCCTGTGAGCTGACCCTTTTCGATAACAGCTTTTTTCGGGACAAGCATGGTCTCCTTTTTTCCTTCCGGAATCAGCACTTTCGCATAAAGACCGGTCCTCAATTGAGCACCTTTCACAAGGATTTCAACATTGAATGTCCTTGTGGAAGGATCAACAGCCGGGGCTATTCTGGTGATATTCCCCTGCCTCCTCTCATTTGCTGAAGCAAGAAGGACAGAAACATCCGCACCGACAGAGAGGTTTTTATAGAGCCTTTCATCAACAGGAACTTCGACCTTGAATTGCGAGACGTCCTCAACTACCAGCAGCGGCATACCCGGCACAGCCATGCTTCCTGCATCAATTTTCTTTGCAGTTACAATACCGGTATAGGGAGCTTTTATTTTTGTAAAGCCGTAATACGCACGAGCCTCTTCCCGCATTGCTTCGGCTCTCTTGACTGTCTGCTGCGTCCTTTCATATTCGATATCGGCAATTTTTTTCTGTGTCTCTATCTGGTCGAATTCCTGCTGCGATATCACCTTTTCTTCATGGAGTTTTGAATATCTCCGGTATGTAATTTCCGCAAGCGATTTATTATTCATTGACGCTTCAAGGCCCTTTCCGGCCTCTTTGTATCCTGCCTCGGCAGCAGCCGTCTTTTGTGCCGCGTCGCTGTCGTCAATAAAGACAAGAACATCCCCGGCATTTACTTTATCGCCTTCTTTAACCGTTATTTTTGTAACTGCGCCCATTAAACGGCTGGATATGATGCTCACGTTTTTCGCCTTTACCGTGCCGGAGGTTTCATAAAAAAGATCTGTCAGGGAGGGGGCTACAGTTTTGATCGTGATGCCTGACACCTCTTTTCTTTTGGTTTCAACGCTGCCCGGTTTTATCTTATCTTTGCATGAACCACAAAAGAGTATTGCTGCAATGAATAACAGAAAAAGTATTTTTCTCATACATGGCCCTCCGTCAGGCGGCATTTTGCACAGTCTATTCAATTCCCAGGTCTTTCATTATGGTGCCGCTTTCATATGACAGGTTTATAATAGCGAGCTTGTAATCGTTTTCTCTTGCTACTGCATCAGCTCTTGCACGGTTCAGGTTGAGCTGGACATCAAGAAGATCAACAACAGGAGAAAGTGAATTTTCATACCTGGATTTCACAAGCTTATGCCCCTCTTCGGCTGACTTCATAGCAGCAAGGGACAGCTCGGCATTCTTCTTTGCCTCTTCAATTACCAGATATGCTTCCTCTACTTTAAAAGCAACAAATTCTTCCAATCCCCTGAGCCGTTCCTTTGCTTCAGCCATATGAAACTGGGCCTTTTTCCGTTCCGATTCCCTGCTTATGCCGTCAAATAATTCCCATCTGAGAAAGGCCATGACCTGCCAACTGTCGCCTTCAGACCCGAAAAGTCTGCTATGGTCATTCAGTTGATAAGAACCGCCCAGGCCGATATATGGCAGATAGCCGGATTCGGCAATTTTTACGCTGTTTTGCGCTGTTTTATGCCGTATTTTCATTGCCGCAACATCCCGGCGCGTATTTGACGCATTGATATAGTAATCCATTTCCCTTACGGTGAGGGACAAATTATCATCTGAAACATCTATGGGCATGGACTTTCCAAGAAGGACCCCAAGCCACCTTTTTGCCACAGAGAAATCTTTCTGAGCACTCACATTCTTCTGTTCTCCTTCAATCAAGGCTGTTTTCGCCCTTAAGCAATCAGAGTAAAGACCTAAGCCGTTTTTATACCGGATATCCGCTATCCTCATATGTTCCCGCGCATCTTCCAGCCCCTTGGCGGCTACTTTAAGATATTCTTTCGCGGTATGAGCCCGGAGGTATGCCCGGATTACATTGAGGGAAACTTCCTCTCTCTTCCTCATATAATCTTCGCTTTTTGCGGAGTGTTCGAGCTTTGCGGAATGAAGATTGAGATAGGATTTCATAAAAAATACCGGTTGCTCGAAAGAGAAAGATGACTGAAAATCATTGATTGCCTTAGGGTAATTCAGGTTGTTCAATGCAAAATCATCCATGGCGAACCTTTGCTGGTTGAGCTTCATCATAAATGCCGAAGGGGGATTGTTGGTCCGTGCAGCTCTTTCCTCGAAGTTTATTTTCGGCAGAAGGAAGCTTCTTGCCACACCGATGTTTTCTTTTTGCGCTGAAACTGTGTTTTTAAAGGCCCGTATTTCACGGTTCTCTTCAAGGGCAATCTTTAAAGCTTCCTCAAGGGTTATTTTTTTGTCCTGACAATGTCCGAAGGATGGACATAGAAGCGGCAATACAAGAATAATTCTAAAAATAAATGACTTCGGTATGCCCATATAAGCACCCCACAGTTACCGTTAATTAGTTCCCGTCCGGAAAGGGTCCTTTTCCGCACCAGCGGCGTCAATCTGCAATCTTTCTTGTGCGGCGTACATGTTGTACGCCTCCGCGTAATCCCTTGATTGCCTTGCCGGAACGAAAAATTACTCCTTTCCGGCTCGGGAACCAATAGTTTCTCATCCGGAGTTTCCGGATGGAAACTAATTAATACTTAAAGCGTATTATGACAAAGGGCATATATTATATCAAGGAAATCTTATTACAAGACTTATATCGGGAAGCCATAGGGAAGATAAATATTCACTATTTTCCTTTGCGGATTCCATGCATTTATTATCTTTAGTGCATTTGAGCCGATTCCATACACAACTTATTGACAAGACCCGTTTTTTACTATATGTTCAAAAAATGTGAGCAGAAGAGTTTATGCCGGGAAACGGTAAAAAAGATTCTCAGAACAGTTTAAAGGAGGTATCAAACCATGTATCTGCTAAAAACTGACGAATGGTATCTTGAAAGGCTCTTGTTTCTGATGGGCGGAATGATAACCCTATTGAGTGCCATTCTTGTCTGGGCTCACAGTTTCTACTGGCTTATCCTGACAATCCTCGTAGGACTAAACCAGCTTATCTTTGCCTTCACCGGTTTCTGTCCTTCGGCTATTATTTTCAACAAGCTTGGAGTAAAGTCAAGGATAGAAAGACCTAAAACGGTTTCATGAAAATAAGATGGAGATAAATAAATCTTCTTCTCCTGAGAATATTAAACATCGGGCTCAACTCTTTTGGTTTTAAAAAAGGCTCAAGTTGAAGAAAACATACTTTTTTAAACAACAACTGAAATATAAAGACGTTTAAATAAAAAAGGTTTTGCTAAAACCATACTGAAGATATTGTCAAAAGTTGAACGAAAGATTGGTATGAAGATTGCGTATAGACAAGCCTCTATAAGGAAAAATGAGGGGGAGGCAGAAAATAGAATTGAAAATGAATAAATTCACCCTCTTCATTATTCCGGATTCACATAAGCGTATATGTGAATCCGGGTTGAGTGGTCAACGGCATATAAAAAATGGTTCAGATGTGGATGGGCTGCAAGCTTTGCAGGCCGTAATCGTACTGAATGTACGATGGAGGATCGCAAAGCGCAGCAGACCGCCGCAGATGGACATTTTTAATATGCCGTTGACCGACCAAGTGAAAAAGGCAGACAATAACTGCGAAAGAAATGGAACAATAAAGTATAAACTTTTTACAATACCATACCGAACAAAAAGGAGGTAACGCATGGAAAATAATAAGGAACCAAAAGGTTGGAATCCTTATATTGCCGGAGCATTAACGGGGTTGCTGCTTGTATTTTCTGTCTGGTTTACCGGAAAATACGTGGGCGTCTCAACAACGTTTGTGCGGGCATCGGGGTTTATTGAAAAGGCATTTAACGCGGAACGTGTATCAAAAATGGAATATTTTGTAAAGGAAATGCCGAAAATTGACTGGCAGTGGATGTTCGTCGTGGGAATATTCTTCGGCTCCCTTGTTGCTTCAACAACATCCAAAAGCTTCAAATGGCAGGCCGTACCGACTATGTGGGAAGGGAAATTCGGACCGGGCAGGACAAAAAGGGCAATTACCGCCTTTGTCGGAGGCACAGTTGCCATGTTCGGGGCGCGACTCGCAGACGGCTGACCGAGCGGCCACGGACTGAGCGGTTCGCTCCAGTTAGCCATAAGCGGGTTTATTGCATTAATATGTTTTTTCATAGGCGGTCTTATCGTTGCTAAAATATTATACGGGGGAGGTGTCAAACATGAATGAACTCGTATACGGCCTTGTAACAGGCATTATTTTCGGCTTCCTCCTGCAAAAGGCAAGGGTGATAAGATACGACAAGCAGCTCGGCGCTTTGCGGCTTATTGATATGACAATTGTAAAATTCATGCTTTCCACAATACTTGTTGCAATGATAGGTGTTTATCTCTTGAAAGACCTCGGCATTGCCAAGCTTTCCATAAAGCCCACAATCCTGGGAGGCAATATTATCGGCGGCCTTATCTTCGGCCTCGGCTGGGGCCTGCTTGGATATTGTCCCGGCACATCACTGGGAGCCCTCGGTGAAGGAAGATGGGATGCCGTCTGGGGTATTCTGGGTATGCTTGCCGGCGCGGCGCTCTTTGCCGAAACCTACCCTGCGCTTAAAAATACTGTTCTGAAATGGGGTGTCTATGGAAAAATTACCATCCCTGAAGCACTTGGCGTAAACCACTGGATTGTCATCGTAATATTTGTCATCGGCAGCATGGCGCTCTTCTGGTGGTTTGAGAAGAAGAAGCTTTAATCCACAGCCCAACCCTGGTGGATGAGTAATTGATTATTCTGGGGACATGGCGAGTCTTTTGTGTTAATTTGTAAGCAGAAAGTTTGTATTGTAAATAAAAATCATTTGCTTGTAATAAACAACCCGGACAACTATGATTAACATAAAATCATTACTTAATCGCAAAGATATACGCAAGTTCATCTCTGAAAGCTGGTCAGTCGGCTGGCCTATGATGATTATCATGTTTTTTGAGTTTTTAATCGGTCTTGTAGATATTTTTGTAGCCGGCAGGATCAGCAAAGAGATACAGGCCGCATACGGTTTCGTAATCCAGCTTTACTTTATTTTTATCATTGTAGGCAATGCATTCAGTGTAGGCGCTGTTTCTGTTGTTTCGCAGATATTTACATCCAAAAACAACGACAGATTGGTAGAATCGGTATACTCTACGGTTGTGGCTACAATTGTATTGGGTGTAATATTGGGCATTGCAGGCATTTTTTTAACTCCTGTGCTTATTGATTTGCTGCATATACCTGCTGAATTAAAACCTATTGCAACACCTCTTGCTAAGATTTATGCATCCGGCGTATTGTTTCATTATCTGCTTATTAACACAAATGCCATACTCAGGGCATGCAAAGGAGTAAGAGATTCCCTCAGAACAATGGCTTTCGTCTGTTTTTCCAATATCGTCCTTATTTTCTTTATTGTATTTCATATGGGCATGGGTTTTAAGGGAATTGCCCTTTCAACGGCAATAAGTGTCTGCCTGGGGAGCCTGCTTAACATGCGGTATATCCTGCCGCTCATGGCAGGATCGAAAAGGTTTTCCATGAAAATTGTAAAAACAATTGTCAACATAAGCTGGCCTTCGGGGCTCCTGCAGGGGCTCTGGCAAATAAATTCCATGGCTATCTTCCTGATTTTAAGTGCATTGCCGAAGCATAGTGTTGAGGTTCTTGCGGCGCTTTCAGCGGGTGTGCGCATAGAATCGGCCATTTTTCTTCCTGCAATGGCATTCAATATGGCAAACGCGGTAGTAGTGGGAAATCTGCTCGGGGAGGGGAGAAAAGATGACGCCTTTCGGGGCGGACTTATCACAACCCTGATGAGCGTGGTTGTTGTCATGTTCATAACTATAATCGTTCTCTTCAGCGCAAGATGGATAGCGCCATTTTTGTCAAATAACAGCATTGTCATAAAAGAATGCATTACCTATATCTACATCAGCATGATGAGCGAGCCCTTTATGGCTATATGGGTGGTGCTCGGCGGAGGGTTGAACGGCGCCGGAGATACGAAAGGAATGATGTTTATCGTAGGCCTTGTTGTCTGGCTTGTGCGGGTTCCTTTGGCATATATATTTGTAATACTGCTCGATTATGGCGCCGCGTCCGTATGGTGGTCAATGAACCTCTCGCAATTCCTCATGGCGTTGTTTATCTTCAGAAGATATTGGCTGAAAAAATGGCTGACCCATCCATATGGGTATCAATAATTCCAATTCTAAATCAAAGATGCAATGAACTACCCCGCAGTAACTTGCGGGGCAATCAAGGCGGTAAGGAAGAAGCGACGTAGGCGTGCTACCAGCACGTTGAGGAGACTGATGACGAAGCCAACGAAGATAGCGCTTTGATTTAAAATTGGAATAAGGTTTTCAATTGGTTCTTGACTGACAGGCCTGTACACTGTACGATAAAGCGTGCCCATTATAGCCGACCTCCATATTCATTCAAAATATTCACGGGCAACAAGCAAAGACATGTGCCCTGAGGCGCTCTGGAAATGGGCGCAACTGAAGGGTATTTCCATAATGGGCACCGGGGACTTCACTCACCCGGCATGGCTTGCCGAGCTTAAGGAAAAGATTGAGCCCACAGGCAACGGATTGTTCACGCTGAAAAAAGAATTCCAGTCAAAAGATGTTCCCGATTCATGCAGAGGAGATGTTTTTTTCATGCTCTCCTGTGAAATCAGCTCAATTTATAAGAAAAACGGCAGGACACGGAAAGTCCACTCTATTATATATGTGCCTGACTTTATTGACGCTGAAAATATTTATAAAGCACTGTCAAAGATAGGGAATCTCAATTCAGACGGAAGACCCATACTGGGACTCGGCGCGAAGGAACTTCTGAAGATTGTTATGGATATATGCCCTGAAAGCCTCTTTGTGCCTGCCCATGCCTGGACCCCGCACTTTTCCGTATTCGGGGCAGTATCAGGATTCGATTCACTTGAAGAATGTTTTGATGAGCTTGCCGGTCATATATATGCCGTTGAGACAGGGCTTTCTTCCGATCCCTCCATGAACCGGAGGCTTTCAGCGCTGGACAGGATAACGCTCATGTCCAACTCGGATGCCCATTCACCTGCTAAAATAGGAAGAGAAGCAAACATCCTTGATACGGAGTATTCTTATGGCGCTGTAGCTGACGCAATAAGAACAAAAAAAGGTTTTCTCGGAACAATAGAATTCTTCCCCCAGGAAGGCAAATACCATAATGACGGGCACAGGTTATGCAAGGTGAACCTCTCGCCAAAAGAGACTGTCGCGCATAATTATCTCTGCCCTGTATGCAAAAGAGAAGTAACAGTAGGGGTTATGCACAGGGTTGATAAGCTTGCCGACAGGGAGGAGGGTTTCAAACCCTTGGGTTCATTGCCTTTTTATTCAATAATACCTCTGCCGGAAATCCTTGCCGAAACCCTTCAGGTGGGTGCCGGCAGCAAGAAAGTAGACGGCATATATCAAGGACTTCTACGAGAACTGGGAAATGAATTTAAAATTCTCCTGAATACTCCCCTTGAAGATATTGAAACAGCAGGGTCACCCCTTATCAGAGAAGCCGTATCCCGTATGCGTGAAGGGCGTGTTCGCATTACCCCCGGTTTTGACGGTGAATTCGGAAAGATAAAAATATTTGACAGGACCGAAGGGGGTGGATATCTTCCCGAATTGTAGCAAAATCTTACGGTCCCGGCAAAAAGCAGGCATAATATTAATTGCGCTTCTCAGTGAATTAAATGATAAAATACAGAACGATCCCCAAAGCGAGGGCCATAAAGGGAAGCGCAATCCAAAATATTTTCATGAATACTTTCTGTCTGGATGGGTAAGGCCAGTTTCCTTCCCTGAAGGCCAGGATAATACCCTTTTCCTCCTTCCAATCAAGGCTCCAGAGCAAGCCTGCCGATATATAGAGTACCGATGACGCAAAGATGTTTGTTAACCATGTAAGGGGGTAGCAGCCATCCCTGATAAGGAGATAGAGGTCATAGGACCAGGCGGCTGAAAACATCCAGGCACAGAAAGCAATGAATCCATGCTTTATTGAAAGTTTTGCAGCAAAAACCCCGTATAATGTCCCGACGACCCATGGAGCGCTTATAAAAGTGAAGAGCGACATGAATCCGGCATCAACATAATCCCACGTTGGATCACCGGTGTAAGGCGCAATAACAACCATGCCTATCCCGGCAATAAGGAAGGTGGATACCTTCCATGGCGTGAAGAGAAAGCGCCAGTAGTTTTTGTACGTGACTGCATAATATGCTTTTTCTCTAAAGAACAATATAAGGGAGAAGGCACAGGCAATGCCCCATGCAGCAATATAAACAGTAAAGAAAGCATTCAAGTTGATTTTCCTCTCAGATAAGTATATCCGGCCTAATCAAGAGTGCGCCATTTCTTGTCTGATGAACGGTAGATATGTCTTCCAAAGGGAGATTCGTATGTGAAACTCAATGAATAGTAACCCGCTTCAATTGATTCCTTGTTGGAGTAATGGAAATACCTCCATCCACCGGTACCCGTGTATCTGGCAGTCGGTATGTTTCTGAGGTAGTCCGGCACAAGATCATTTAATCTGTCCGGATAGACTCCTTTTTTGGATTTGTATTGCTCGCAGGCTGCAATAATTGTCTTTGCATTTTTATAGGCAGTACGGTTGTTGATATTCTTCATACTAAAGGTCATTACAAGCATCATGACATAGATACCGATAGTGAAGAGTTTTATCTTCACTGTATATCCATTTCTTTCTCTTCTCGTCAAACACCATATCACTGCAAAAAGGCATGCAAAGAAAGCAAGACCGAGGGATTCAATGAGAATGGAAGTGCAGAAGAAAAAGAGCAAAGCGATAATGATATGCTTATATATACTTACGGATTTTTGTTGTGTGGACTTATCTGTTTTGTCTCCAGGTTGCAAAATCTTCTCTTGTATATTGTTTTTATTCATTCCTGCTCGCCGCTTTTATATTTTCTTGCAAGAGTACCATGATTGCAAGAATTTTCTATCAACTTTCTGTATATTCCCCGTCGAAAAAATGTATTAAGTCGGGGTCAATGCCCGGCACGCCAGCGTCGTTCCTTCGCTTGGCATGCCGGGCATTGACTTGTTATTACCTTTTCCCGGACGGGTAGATGATCTTCCAATCCTTCCTCATGTCAACAACGGTCCAGCCTTTGACCTTGGCTTCGTCAAGTGCCTTGTCGAGTCGACCTATAGAGGATGTACGGTCGTAGGCCCATTCGCGGTCAGCATCGGTATGATGCACGATGAGGGCAAAACGGGCGCCCTTCCCGGCAGTTGTCCACTGGAACATTTGGAGGTCACCGTCAGAATTGCCGAATGATGCAATGGGGCGCCGTCCGATGTGTGAGTCAATGCCCACCGGTTTGCCCTCATTGTCGTCAATAAAATCAATTTTCGGCAGGCGAGCCAGTACGGGCTTGCCGTCGCGCAGTTCGAACCTGGTCTTGACACTGCTGCCGATGACCTGCTCGGGTGGGATGCCATAGATTTTCTCCGTCCAGGGGCGCATAAATTCGATACTGCCTCCGGAAACAATGAAGGTCTTGAAGCCATTCGCCCGCAGGTAGGCCAGCAATTCCAGCATGGGCTGATAGACCATCTCCGTATAAGGCCGCCCGGTCCCGGGATGCTTCGCTGTGGCGAGCCAGGATTTGAGTATTTGCTCGAACTCCTCAGTAGTCATGCCGGTATGCGTGGCCATGATGATCTGCGCAATGGCTTGTTCACCACCGGCGAGCGCGTCCTTAACGTTGCCCTTGAGCAATGAAGCGAAAGGTTCTTTAGTCTTCCATTCCGGATGCTGCGGCGCGAGCGCCTTCACGCGATCAAGGGCGAAGAAGAACTGGAAATATATCGGCTGTTCCGACCAGAGCGTGCCGTCATTATCAAAGGTGGCGATACGCTCGGCAACTGGCACGAAGTCCGGCGACCCGGATTTCGTTACTCTCTCGACAAAGGTGATGATCGCCTTCTTCGAAGCGGTGTCGTTCCAGGACGGCAAAGGTTCAGCGGCAAAGGCCACGTTCACGAGCAGCAACAAAGCAAGCAGACTTTTCACGACTGTACATTTCATACTTTTCATCATTCTCTCCTCATTTGGCATCAGTTCCCTAAAATGCAAAGGACAGCCCCATTACAGGACCATGGATAGTCGCGTTATACCTGACGCTGCTTGTTCCAGCTTTATAATCCACATAGAGAGCCCGGTATCCAAGTAAACCGGTAATGTCTTTTGTGAACCGGTAGCCGAAAATACCCTGCGCGTTCCAACTAAAGTCGGAACCGACGCCAAAGCCTCCAATATCACCCCTTAGATTAAATATTATTTTTTCTGTTATATCCGCGTTGAGACGGGCGCCGATTATCGGGTCAACCCACTGGGCTGTTTTAGAAGGATTCAAATTGCTGCTTGTATCCAGATTGGCACTTAAATACCAAAAACGACCGCCTCCCAGGGCATCGACGGTTACTGATCGTTTTTTCTTCTCATCAAGAGACCATTTTCCGAGCTGGTATATTGCGCCGAACTCGATCAGCCACTGTTCAACCTGCAGCCTCATATCTCTGCCGTCTCTGAGCGTCCCATTTTGAGACAGTTTCAGGTAGGTCGGGTCAAGAAAAAATCCCCATTTTCCTTTTTGAGCCTCAAAATGTACCTGACCTGCAAAATTCATATCCCGAAGAATATCGGAAAAACTTATTTTTGAATCAGCAGTATGATTACGGACTGTCGCCTTCGTGTCCATGGCAATCAGCCAGGCATATGGGGTAAGACTGAATTTCCATGTGCTTCCGTTGGCAGATGAAGGTTTACTGTCAGTTATGGAAACACTTGAATCAGGGCCCGTTAATGGAACGTTTTGACTGTATGCAGGAAGCGCGGCAAGGATAAATGTGAGAACGCATAATATCAACATCACTTTATTTTTCATATCAATTCCTCCATTGTTTAATTCACAAAAAAATTACCTGCCTGCCAGTGTTCCTAATTTCTGCATTTTCTTTTGCATTTCAGGGGTCAACTGTTTGACAAGCTCCGCATTGTACGAACCAGTGGGCATCGGCTTTATACTCGGATCTTTGTTCGGATTATTGGTAAATACATTAACAACGGATTTAGCTATCTGCTGCGCGGCCACAGCATAAGAACGCGATTTCGCGGCAGGCGTTCCATCTTTGACTGCCGGATCAACATTGGTCGTAACAATTGAAATTGTATTGTCGCTGTTCAGGTATATCTCAAACGTACGGAACTGTTGAGGAAAATCTCTTAATGATGAAGTTTCAACCTGCCAGAAACTATTTTCAGGAGCAGGGCCGGGGAATGCTTTCACAGTATTTAAATGACGATGTCCGGCAATCCAGAGGATAAAATTCGGATATTTTTGAAGTTCCTTAACCAAATCCGGCAGGGTTACAGCATTTTGAGGATTAAGCCACCAGCCGACTTCGGAATCGGGCTTTTCGACACCTATCGGTATGTGCGCGGCAACGATCATGAGCTGGCCGGCAGCTTGACCATCGGCAAGTTCTTTTTTAAGCCAGTCCCAACGTGCCTGGTCAAGGAAACCATGGCCATGAATACTGGTAGAACCATCATCTTCCTTTTGGGTATCGTCGAGCACAATAAACTTGATCGGCATAGTCGACTTCGGTAAGAAACTGTAACAGGCAAAGCCATTTTTGGCGTCGATCAGGTTGAAACCGTGACCGACTGGATTTGAAGATGTATTAAAAAACTCTTTCATCCATTCCGTTCTCAAAAGTGAACGCCGGTTAGGATCAGCTACAACCTTTGGAGGATTGCTGAATTTTCCCACAGGTCCCGCGCCTATAATATTGCCGTAAGGAGTTGAACCATCGAGGACTCCCATATAGTAATCAGGTTTATTTATGTTTTTTGGGTCGGCAAGAACATCTCCCGCAGCAAAGATGGTGTCGCTGATGTAGGACTTTCGGAGATTATCGTTCACAGGTATTGAACCGATCCAGAAATGATCGTGGTTGCCCATGGCCTGATACCAGGGGATCGTTTTATCAAGGCCTGCCGCCTTATAAGGTTTCTGATAATCGATTGTATCAGCTCCGACATGAGCACCGGAACTTGGAGTGATAACCTTGCCGTCAAGAACATCGATATACCACCTCAATTCGTTGTACTGAGTGCTGTTGCAGGTATCACCCAGAGAGATACCGAAATCAATGGGATTTTTTTTATGCAGCGCGTTTATTGTCTGAACGGCTGAGTCGAGAACATGAGTTGTATACATCATAATCGGCGAATATATGGAAGTAACAAAGAACCACGGCGCTTTGCCAAGGGACGGGTAAACCAGTTGTTGAAGATAGATTAACTGAGAAGGTGATTCTTTGTCTGTTATATGGATGTCGGATATGGTAAAGAAATTCAAAAGTTTTGTTCTTTTAGTTGCTGACTCACCGGTATAACCGGCAGGCATGATATCTGTCCGTTTTCCGTCATCGATACCTTTGCCGTACTTCCAGGTATCATAACCGTATTGTTTGTATTTTGAGACCTCATCAAGAAGAATCGTTACCGAAGGCTTTGGAGGGAGCTCGACTGTCCTCTGGCGAGTCGTAAAAACATCGGAAGCAATCGGGTATCCCGCGGGCTGACTTTGCTCTTGGGCATTACCTGCTGAATATCCTGTTAATGAGAAAATCAGCATGACCATTAAAAAGACAAAACATGTTTTTTTGAATCCATAAGATAGTTTCACAAAACTCCTCCTCTATTTTTGATTGCTAAGTGGACGCCACTGATATTAATACCACAGTCTCCCCGATGGTTGCAGCTCATATTAACAAAGCCGGTCTCCGCCAATTGTATACAGGATCGACAGCAGCATATATTATGTATGCCTTGTTATCATTATCGCATAATTACTTATGATGTTAAGGAAATATTGTTTCTTCAGGCATCCACAGTATAAGGATGTGGAAGAAAAGCAATAATTCTCAGTTTTCCAGGAGTTGAAGGTCTCTGAAAACTCTTGATATTTTTCCATAAAAACGGAGAGGCTACAATTAACTGTTATTCCATTTGATTTTATTGATACCCTTACATATTGTAAATTTAACTGATAATCGTGTTGACTGAAGTCCTTTTCGGTGCTATTGCTTAGAAAGTCACTTTATTTTATTATACCCCGCACGATAAGAGGTGATTATGCACCTTTCCAGCAGGATTGTACATCTTGGTATAGTAAAAGGCAGTATAATATTTACTGCTTTCTGTATTGTTTTTTCCTTTGCTCTTTATCTGGTAACAGCTTATTTTACTGCTTCAATCCGTCCTATCGGAATCCTTGCTTCTCTTCTGACGCCCGTCTTGGTTGCCCCACCTGTTTGTATAATGCTGTTGTATTTGAACCGCTCACTCTATCGCACACAGGAAGAACTCCTCAAATTTCAGAAAACGCTGGAAGAAAAAATCCTTGAACGAACGCAAGAACTGAGCAGAGCAAATGAAGAATTGCGCCATAGCGAGAGTCTTCTTAAGACTGTCATGGAACTCCTGCCTGTAGGGGTTTGGATTCAAAATTCAAAGGGAGAGATTATCTCAGTAAACACTGCGGGACGACATATCTGGGCTGGAGGCCGTCACGTGGGGATTGAGCAGTTCGGAGAATATAAAGGCTGGTGGCTTGAAAGCGGCAAGATGATAGAGCCTCATGAATGGGCGGCAGAGCGCGCTATTGAAAAAGGCGAAACTTCTCTCAATGAGGAGATTGAGATTGAATGTTTCGATGGTGAACACAAGATTATTCTCAACTCGGCTCTGCCCCTTCAGGAAACCGATGGGAAAATAAAAGGCGCAGTCATCGTAAACCAGGACATTACCGAGCGCAAGCTCATGGAAACAGAACGTCTTCGCACTCAGAAGATAGAATCTTTAGGTATCCTGGCAGGCGGTATTGCTCATGATT
>CAZHHX010000014.1:0-80151 GCA_964532465.1 uncultured Syntrophorhabdaceae bacterium
CAGGCAATGACACCCTGGTAGGATACGCAGGAGACGATACTTTATACGGCAATGAGGGCAATGACAATCTCTATGGAGGAGAAGGCAACGATATATTATACGGCAATGAAGGCAATGATGATCTTAACGGACAGGGAGGCAACGATACCCTCTATGGCAATGAAGGGGACGATATACTCTCAGGCAACGCAGGCAATGATGCAATGTATGGAGGCGCAGGCAACGACATTCTCTACGGACATGAAGGCAACGATATCCTTTCAGGCAATGAAGGCAGCGACACCCTCTATGGCTACGAAGGCAACGACACCTTAAACGGCGGAGAAGGCAATGACACCTTACGGGGAGGCATGGGAGACGACACCTATATCTATTCTTCAGGCAATGACAGGATTATAAACTATGAAGGAGCAAATAACGGATACGATACGGTTGAGTTCAATACCGCCAGTACATCCTTTGATTACTACGCGGAAACAGGCAGTAACGGGTATTACGATCTTGTCCTTAAGAACAAAACAACAGGAGATACCCTTAAATTCAATCAATGGTTTGCAGGAAACGCTTTCCATACAGACCGCCTTGTCTTCTCCGACAGAGAGCTTGACGAATCCCAGGCAAGCGCTATGGGAAGCAGCATATACGGTACGGATTCAAATAATACCATAAACGGCATTGAAGGATACGCATCAACTATCTTCGGTCTTAACGGAGATGACACCCTCTATGGAACGGTAATGAATGATAATCTCTATGGAGGCGCAGGCAATGACACCCTGTCAGGATACGCGGGAGACGACACTTTATACGGCAATGAGGGCAATGACGGTCTCCATGGAGGCGCAGGCAACGATACATACTGTTTTCGTTCAGGAGACGGCAATGATACCATATGCGATCAGGGTTCCGATGCCAGCACCAATGACAGAATTCTCTTTCAAGATGATGTATTAAAAGAAACGGTTGCTCTCTTTAAAAACGGAGCCAATGTCATAGTAGGCTACGGAACAAATGACAATATTACCATCGATTCGCAGACGTACGACACGCAAGGCATAGAAAAGATAGAACTATCCAGCGGACAGTTCTTAACAGACGCGGATGTGAACCTTGTCATCCAGCAGATGACGGCCTTTGCGGCAAATAACGGCATATCCCTTACGAATGTGGATGATGTGAGAAGAAACCAGGATTTGATGGGGATGGTTGTGAATGCGTGGCACGGGTAAGGGAACGTAGGACGCGGGACGTTCGCTCACTGCGTTCGCTGGGACGTGGGACGGAGTGAAGAACGTAGGACGTAGGACGTTCAGTCGCTTGCGCTCCTTCGGACGTGGGACGGTGTGAAGAACGTGGGACGTAGGACGTTCGCTGCGCTTGGACGTGGGACGAAAAGGCAAAACTGATAGAAGGTGGATATATAGGCAGTTAAGTCCCAGCGAAGCGGACGTCCCAGCGGAGCGGACCTCCCAGTCCCGCTATCAGCGGGGCGAACGTCCTACGGAATAGTACGTCCTACGGAATAAAAGGCGAAGGAAAGACACGGTGGAGAAAATAGAGAGAGTTGCGAAACGGGTTCAGGGCTTGGAGGTTTACAAGGTGGCTTTTGAGGCTGCTATGGAGATATATGAAATTTCGAAAAGATTTCCTGTAGAGGAAAGATATTCTTTAACCGATCAGATAAGGAAATCATCAAGATCGGTTTGCACAAATCTTGCCGAAGGATGGAGAAAGAGAAAATATAAAGCTGTTTTTGTTAACAAGTTATCGGATGCAGCACAGGAGGCTGCTGAAACCCAAACATGGCTGGAATTCTCATTGCACTGTAGATACATAACAGAAATCGAATATGACAAACTGAATGATAGATACGAACATATATTTGCCATGCTCAACAGTATGGAAAAGAAAGCCGATGCATTCTGCATCTAAACCCTTTACGTCCTGCGGTCTTTACCGTACAGTCTTCACCACGTCCTACGTCCCAGCGAACGTAAGTGAGCGGACCTCCCAGTCCCGCCATAAGCGGGACGTACGTCCTACGGTCTTTTCCACAGTCTTCACCGTGTCCTGCACCATCTTCCTGCTCACTTTTTTCTCCGGCTTAACCTTTGCCGCGCAAATACTGGACCTTGAGAGGGTGACTGAACTTGCGCTTAAAAACGCGTATGATGTAAAACTGTCCAATATTGATATCAGTATCAGTCAGGCCATGAAAAAAAGGGCGTACTCTCTTTATTATCCCACCTTGAATGTCCGGTGGAACTCAGAGTACGCGAAAGACATGTCGGGCGGCACGTCACAGGTTACCGTGGTGGGAGACACAATTATCGGCGACAACACAAGATACCAGAATTCGTTGTCCCTTGCCGCTTCCTGGAACCTCTTCGATTTCGGTTCCACAGGCAGGAAAGTTCTCATTGCCAAAAAAGATGTGGATGTAAAAAAGACAATTTTCATCCAGCAGGTAAGAGACATTAAGATCAAGGTATTAAATCTGTACACCGATCTGCTTATTGTCTACAAAGAACTTGAGGCAAAAAAGGAACTCCTGTCCCTTTACAGGGAGCTTTCCCTTGCAAAGGAAAGAATGTATTCCGCCGGTACGATCTCAAGGATTGATGTGGTTGATGAGGCATTGAAGACTGTAAAAACCCTTGACGCCATAGATATGTTAAGACTCAGGCTGAAGGGACTTCTGCAGGATCTATCCTTTTATACCGGTGATGACTATGATGAAAACAGTCTCTGGATTGAAGATTTTGAAGAACATGAGGAGGACTACGCAAATGATTTTGACGCGGAAAAATCCCCTGAGTTCAAGATATACAGCCTCGAAATAGAGAAAAAAAGGGCTGAACTCGACATACTGAAAAGAGAACAGCTTCCCCAATTAGGGCTTTATTCCCGATATGTCTGGTATGGACAGAACCCCGACAACTATGACGCCTCTGTAAAAGACGTAAGGGAAAGAAACTTTTACGTAGGCATATCAGCAACCATGCCGATCTTCGAAGGTTTTAAAAGAAGCTCGGAGATGCAGAAAGCAACATTGGAGATGGACAGGCTTAAGATTGAAAAACAAAAGAAGCTTGCCGAACTGACAAACAAGCACGCGAAACTCAATGAAACAAGAAGGATGTATATGAAAGGCATAGAAACCCAGAAAGATATGCTGACAAAGGTAGAGACAAAACTAACCATGACCGGACGGCTTACAGAGCAGAAGGTTGTTGATTTGGTTGATCTGCTCAACCGGAAGATTGAACTAATAAACCAGAGGTTTGAACTGACAAAGGCTATTAATACAAGAGTTTCTACGATAAAAGAGCTGCAAATACTTTCGGAAGAGGTAAACTGATGCAGACTGCCCTCGTATGTCTCGAGCTTATCGCCAGAATTAACCAGATAAGCGTGGATTTGCGGACAATAATGAGAGAATACGGCATCATTGATGAAGAAATCTCAAAAGAGCAGCTTCTCCTCATTGCAAAAAACCTGGGCTTTAAGGCGCGCGCAAAGACAATGCCCATTGATGTGCTGCTTAAGAAATATCCCTCGCCTGTCATGGTCATATTCAAGGACGGCACATACGGCGTGGCGCTGAAAACTGACGCGGAAAACAACAGGACGCTTATCTTCTGTCCGAAAGAGATGGCGGCAAAGCCTTTTGACTCTGAGGAACTCCAGGATATATCAAGCGGGGAATATATTGTCTTCAAGCACAGGATGATATCCTCGGACGCGGCCTTCGGATTCAAATGGTTTTATAATGAAATACTGCATTATAAGAATGTTATCGGCGAAGTGCTCACCGGCTCTTTTGTGGTCCAGTTATTTGGCCTTGTGACGCCCCTTTTTACCCAGGTAATCCTTGACAAGGTTATTGTCCACCGGAGCATGAGCACTCTCGATGTCCTTGCCGTGGCCTTCATTGCCGTGACGATCTTCGAATTTCTTTTGAATGCTTCGAGAAATTATATCTTCATTCATACCGCGAACAAGATAGACGCCAAGCTCGGGGCAAAGCTGTTCAGACATCTTTTTTCACTTCCCTTTGTCTATTTCGAATCAAGAAAAGTAGGCAACATTGTGGCAAGGATGCGTGAACTTGATAATATCAGGGAATTTATTACGAACAAATCCGTCTCCGTGATTGTAGATCTCGTCTTTTCCCTTGTCTTTGTGGCGATGATGTTTTTGTACAGCGTCAAGCTGACCCTGATATTCTCCGGCTTCGTGATCCTTGTGGCATTGCTTTATCTTATTGTGACGCCGGAACTGCGCAGAAGACTGGAATATAAATTCCAGATGGCGGCCCAATCCAATTCATATCTTGTTGAGTCAATTACGGGCATCCAGACGGTGAAATCCCTTGCCCTTGAAGGTTCCATGCAGAAAAAGTGGGAAGAAAACCTCGGGAAATATGTCCATTCGAGCTTTAAGCTTGCCAATATGGGGAATATTGCCGGAGCCGTATCCGGCACGTTCCAGAGGCTGATGACAATTACCGTGCTCTACCTCGGAGTAAAGCTTGTCATAGACAACAGGCTTACCATCGGTCAGTTGATTGCTTTTCAGATGTTTGCCGGACAGTTCACCGGACCTTTTCTCCGGCTTGTGAACCTCTGGAATGAGTTCCAACAGGCATTACTTTCCGTTGACAGGATCGGAGACATACTCAACAACAAAGCCGAAGTTACCTCCGGCAAAGATATTACGCTGCCGTCGCTCAATGGCGCAATCAGATTCGAGGATGTCTGTTTCAAATATGTGCCTGATTCCCCTTATGTGCTCGACAAAGTCAGTTTCGAGGCAAAGCAGGGCATGAGTATAGGCATAGTGGGGAGAAGCGGCAGCGGAAAAAGCACGATCACAAAGCTGATTGAAAGGCTCTACATCATAAGCGAAGGGGCGATTTATATTGATGATATAGACATACGCCACCTCAACCCTGTGTGGCTCAGATATAACATAGGGGTCGTGCTTCAGGAGGATTACCTTTTCAGCGGCACCATACGGGAGAATATTTCGCTTCCCAAACCCGATGCTCCTGTGGAGGTTATCATTGAAGCGGCAAAGATAGCGGGAGCGCATCAATTTATAACTCAACTGCCCCAGGGTTATGACACAATTGTGGGAGAACGCGGCTCAACATTATCCGGCGGCCAGAAACAAAGAATTGCCATTGCAAGGGCTCTCATAACAAACCCGAGAATCCTCATATTTGATGAAGCCACCTCTTCCCTGGATTACGAATCCGAAAGGATTATCAGGCAGAATATAACAGCCATTAAGTCAGGACGGACGATGTTCATGGTGGCCCACAGACTTTCAACGGTCAAGGACTGCGATCTCATCATTGCCCTTGATAAGGGAAAGATTGTTGAGATGGGCGATCACGAGGGACTTATGGCGAAAAAAGGCTATTACCGACACTTGTATACACAGCAGGAAACGGCGTGAAGAGCATGATTGGAGAATTGTGAAAAACTGGAGAAATATATTTCTGAATATTTTTAATAAAGATGATGCCCATGAATTTAAGCCCACAATGGCGGAGATTGAGGAGAAACCGGCAAATCCGCTGGGAAGGCTTATCTTCTGGGTTATTATCGCTTCCTTTGTTTTTTTCCTGTTATGGACATGCATCGGCAGGATTGATGTTGTTGTCAGCGCAAGGGGACTGGTAATCCCTGAAGGAGATGTAAAGATTATCCAGCCACTCGATACGGGTATTGTAAGCAGCATCCTCTGCAGGGAAGGGGATTTTGTAAAAAAGGGACAGGTGCTGATGGAGATTGACCCCTCAATGACTGCTCCGGAAGTGGAATCAAAGAAAAAGAACCTCCGGTTTCTGGAACTTGAGAAGATGCGCATGTATTCCGCCCTGGGGAAAAATGGATTTAACCCTGATGCCAAAATTCACGACAAGGAAACAATAAAAATCCAGAGGGAACTTTACGCGTCATCAATGGGGGGTCTTGAAAAACAGCTTGAAGGAAAAAAGGCGGAACTGAACCGAATAGAAAAGGAAATTGAATCAGTGAAGAAGGAAAGAATCCACAATACGTCTCTCCTGAATATTGCTTCTGAGAAGGAAAAGAGGCTCCGGCTGGTTATCGACATAATCGCAATGAGTGAATACGACAAAATAACCAATGATATCCTGACATATTCAAATAACATCGAGCAGTCGGAGCACAAGCTTGAACAACTGGAGCATCAGAGACAGCAGATTATAAGCGAGACGGCTTTCATCAATGAGAATTTCAAGACAACGTCTTTAAAGGATTTTTCCGATAAACACCGGCAGTCTACAGAGATAAAAGCAGAAATTGAAAAAA
The DNA here is from genome assembly GCA_964532465.1 of uncultured Syntrophorhabdaceae bacterium. Classification (GTDB taxonomy): domain Bacteria; phylum Desulfobacterota; class Syntrophorhabdia; order Syntrophorhabdales; family Syntrophorhabdaceae; genus JAPLKB01. The sequence continues at coordinate 6,348 of CAZHHX010000014.1, forward strand.
CGGCATTCATGAACGAAAAACAGAAAATCCTCTCTCCAGTGGAGGGACACATCTCGAATCTCTATTTCCATACAATTGGAGGCGTCGTAACGCCCGCGCAAAAACTCATGGCAGTAGTCCCCATAGAGGCGCCCCTTGTTATTAAAGCATCGGTCCTCAATAAAGATATCGGTTTTGTCAAAGAGGCCATGCCTGTCTTGATCAAAATTGATGCCTTTGATTTCCAGAAATACGGCATATTAAACGGGGTGGTGCGAAATGTAGCGAAGCACAGCACAGAGGATGAAAAGCTCGGACCTGTTTATGAGGTCTTTATCAACCTTTCCCAGACCCAACTTATGGTTGAAGGACGGATGACGCCAATTGCCTCGGGTATGAGCCTGTCGGCAGAGATAAAGGTGGGCAAGAGGCGTATTATAGAGTTCTTTGTCTATCCCCTTATTAAGTATCTCGATGAAGGAATTAAGGTGCGGTGAGATTTTAACAAACAAGTTTATAAATAAGGGGTAAAATCTGAAGGGGGTAACAGAGGTTGACAGCCTATTTATAAAGACCGGAAGACTTGTCCATAAAAATCTGTGCAACAGTTGCACGGATTTATAAAATCGTCGGAAAGTCAACAGGGACGCTGCTTCGTACAATTTCTTTTAAAAACTTATTCCCGGATTCAGAGGGGATGCCATGAAGTATATCTTTACATCGAAAATCAGCGGCATGAATCTATCACGCAGGCAGTTGTTTGTGCAAAAAACACTTTCCGTAGGGCAATTAATCAGCCGTTCCGTATAATAAGAGACCCCATAGGCATATTGTTGTCTGCGCAATATGGATGACATTTGCCGTGAACCAGATATGTAATTTTCCCTTCTATTGCAGCTTCTTCAGTGAGGCAGTCATAATCCCCGCCTCCTTTGGATATTATCAAGTCTGCTTTTTCAACAAGCGATCTTACCCTGGCTGAGGCTTTCGTAAGTATGGTGCCTGCAATCGGTTCATTGATGCCGTTTTCTATGACTTCCACTATTTCTGCAAGTCCAATGGAGTGGGCATCCTGCAATGTAGCGTCATTGAGAACGGGCAGCGTTCTTGTTGCAAGTGTTATTTCAAGATCATACATATTGCGGATGGTCTCAAGGAGAAGCCTGTCGAAGACAATTTCTCCGCAATTGTCGCTGAAATATACAAGTTTTTTGGTTTTGTTCAGACGTTCCTTCAGCGCCTGAGCATTTTCCATGCTTATTGCAGATTTTTCCAGTTCGGGTATCAGCCTCTCCATGGCATCATCGTGAACGTTTAACATATTGTCGAGAGAATTCCCGGCTATTGAAAATTTAACCGCTGCAATGAATGGATCACTGCTTTTTGAGACTAATTCTTTTGCTGAAGGATATATCTGCAACGCCCTGATGTTCTGATCGGTCTTTATCTCTTTCATGGGATCGGTTTCGCCTGTAATTTTTTCCAGTATGTACCAGATATCCCGTATCACTTCGCCTGCGAGTATATGCCAGTTTTCTCCGCACAGAGGTTTTAATTTAAGCACCTTATTCATGAAATTCCTGATCCGGTCCTCTTCTTTGATCCCAAGGCGGCTAACAACAAGAGACATTTTCAGAATACAGGGAATACAGTCCGGCCAGATAAACATGAGGACTCCTTTAAGGAATACTGAATTCAAGGATAAGAAATATACCTTGTAGTTACATTATAAGATGTACTTTCCGGTTGAAGCAATATATTTTCAGGAGTTATACTACCTCATCGTTTCCTTTGAGGTATAAGAAGATATGTGGCCAGGAAAGAAAGAACTGCAAGGAAGGCGCACGGCACGGGTATTGATAAAAGGCCTGTTAGCACCGAATGATGATCCCCTATGTAGCCTATTGATATGGGAGCGGCAGATGCTGTGGCATAGGCCAAAGTGGTGATGACTCCAAGAGCCAGACCCTTAAAAGACGGGAAAACAAGGCCGGTAAATGTCCAGAGCGCGCCCATAACGGCAGCGCCGGTAAAGCCCATCTGAAAGGTAAAAAGAGCTCTCAGGACAGGATTGCTTACCCAGAGTATAAGTATGAGAGATATCCCCATAAGGATTCCGCCGCATATACCGGTCCGCCTGTATCCGAGTTTATCGGATACCCATCCCAGAAACGGCCTGCCGATGAACTGTCCTATTCCATACAAACCGGCTATCAGTCCGGCTATCGTGGCGCTTGTCCCTATCTCTGTTTTAAGAAAAACAGGATACCACAGGGTAAAACCGAACTCGGCAGAAATCTGGAACATTGCAGTCAGACTCAGAAGAAGAAGTATAATCAGGTTGGCAGGTTTCAGGATGCTTTTGTCGAAAAAGACGCCGGTATGTGTTTTTTCTCTCTCTTGAGGCCAGACAAGTATCAGAAGAACTGCCGTAACAAGTCCCGCGGCCCCGGTTAATATAAAGGGCGCCCGCCAGCTTCCGGTGAAATCCAGCAGCCAGCCTGCCAGCGCCGGGCCTACAAACCAGCCCAAAGAAGATCCGGAGGATATGGCAGTCAAAAAGAACCCCGGCCGTTCGGGAAAGAGTTCGAGCGTAAAAGCAAGAAGTATAATAAAATAAAAGGGTTCAACCATGCCGGTAAAAAAACGGACAAGCAGCATATGACCCTGGCTGTTTACTAATCCGCATATTATGGTAAGTGTGGAGAAGCCGAAAATACCGAAGAGGATGGTTTTTTTTCTTCCAAAACGATCGGATATTAAACCGGCAATAATAGGGGTAAGCATATAACCCCAGAGAGAAGCTGATCCTATAATGCCAAGACCGGTCCTGTCAGTGTGAAACTCTTCCATAAGCGAAGGGATAAGGGGACCGAATATCCAGCGCTGGGCAAAGTAGAGGAGTCCACCGACCCAGGCAACAAAAAAGAAAATAATCCTCTTTGAGTGCATATACCCCCATCAATAAAAAGACAAAATTGTCATAGCCTCCGGCAGAACCGGAGGCTATGTTATTTGTAATCTTTAAAGGCGATTTGTTTCATAAAAAACGCCCCTGTAAAGGGGCGTATATCGGTAATTTACGCAAAATTCTTTTTCAGTTGGGCCAATTGCTCGGTAAGTTCCTTGGGGAGCCTTTCGCCAAACTGTCCGTAGAATGTTTCTATGCCTTCAATCTCTTTCTTCCAGTCATCTTTATTTATTTCAAAAAGTTTCTCAAGAGTTTCCTTGGATATATCAAGGCCGGTGAGGTCTATGTCTTTTTTCTCCGGTATAAAACCGATAGGTGTTTCCGTTGCCTGAATCTTTCCTTTGGCCCTGTCCAGCATCCACTTGATTATGCGGAAATTATCTCCGAATCCCGGCCATATGAACTTGCCCTGATCATTTTTCTTAAACCAGTTGACAAAGAATATTTTCGGTGGATTAGTAAGCCTTGCTCCAATATTCATCCAGTGCTGGAAATAATCGGCCATATTATATCCGCAGAAAGGCAGCATTGCCATGGGATCGCGTCTTACCACGCCTACCTGACCTGCTGCTGCTGTAGTGGTTTCCGAACCGAGCGAGGAGGCTTTAAAAACGCCGTGATTCCAGTTAAAGCTCTCGGATACAAGAGGAACGGTGTCTGAACGCCGTCCCCCGAAAAGGATGGCGGAAATCGGCACGCCATTAGGGTTGTCAAATTCGGGTGAAAGGGTAGGGCAGTTGTGTGCCGACACAGTGAAGCGTGAATTTGCCTGGGCTACGGGCTTTCCGGCAGCCTTGTCCCAGGGATTGCCCTGCCAGTCCAGAATATTTGCAGGCGCAATATCGGTAAGACCTTCCCACCAGGGCGAATTAGTGTCCGTATCGATGCCGGTATTGGTAAAAAGGGTAGGATAAAACTTATTTGCCCTCAGGGTATTCATCATCTGAGGATTTGTCTTATCTGAAGTGCCCGGAGCAACGCCAAAAAAACCTGCTTCAGGATTGATTGCATAGAGCCTGCCGTCCGGTCCTACATTGATCCAGGCAATATCGTCGCCCAAAGTAGTTACGTTGTAACCTTCCAGCGGGGGCTGGATCATGGCAAGGTTTGTTTTTCCACAGGCGGAAGGAAAGGAACCGAGAACATACATGGTTTCCCCGGTTTTTTTATCCTCTACGCCCATGACAATCATATGTTCAGCCAGCCAGCCTTCCTGATGGCCCTGATAAGAGGCTATTCTCAAAGAGAAGCATTTCTTGCCCAGAAGGGCGTTTCCACCGTAACCGGAACCAACGCTCATAACAAGGTCTTCCTGGGGGAAGTGCATGACATATCGTCTATCAGGGTTAAGGTCGGCAATTGAATGCAGTCCCTTTACAAACTTTCCTGACTCGCTGATTTTATTGATGATCTCTTGGCTTACCCTTGTCATAATGTACATGCTGACCACAACATATATAGAATCGGTAATTTGTATACATGGTTTTGCGTAAGGAGAATCAGGATTACCCATCATGTAGGGGATAACATAGAGCGTTCTGCCTTTCATACAACCGTCAAAGATTGCTGAGACAGTTTTCTTAGCCTCGGCAGGTTCCATCCAGTTATTGTTCGGGCCTGCTTCTTCTTTCGTGGGTGTACAAACAAAGGTAAGCTGCTCTGTCCTTGCCACATCATTGGGGTGGCTCATATGATGATAGGAGTTGGGAAAGATACTGGGGTTAAGTTCACGGAATGTATGATGAATATGTGTTTTTTCCTTTTCAATGCCTATTTTTATAAGGTCGCGCATTTCCTGTTCATTACCCTGAACCCAGTAAATCTTATCCGGTTTGGTTAGGGCTGCCTGTTCCCCAACCCATTTTTCCACTAACTTTCTCATCTTATTCCTCCTTATTTTTGTGTCAAAGTATAAATATCACAATTGTGTAAATTGGACATATTCCGCATTGTAAACTCTTTTATTGTAGTTGCTGTACCGGATTGCGCATGGCAGAAAAAACAGCAGGAATATTGTTTCACAGCGGTTGCTGTATCCGCCTGATACATTTCCGTAAAGCTTTACGGATTGATTGCATTCTGCATGATATTCTGGTGAGTTAGGTTGTGGCAACAAGTAAGCGCCTGACGGAAACCACTTCTTTATTAGTTAGTAAATATTCCAAAATATGTTCCACCCGAATTGAATTATTATTATTTCTTTTCTTTTATGCTAAAGTCAACAAAAAAGTGTTCATAGAGGCGTGCAGTCAATCTTGCGCGGCTGAAGTAACGAATGCCGAGCCGGTATCGGTGACTGTTTTCATAAGCAGTCGGAAACCTTTGTTGATTTTATCATGTTTTTGATGTATAATACAAAATCATTTCAACACTATCTGATGTATCATCAGCGCATCTATGAGGGAGAATGGAACAGAGCAGAATAAGAAATATTGCAATTATTGCGCACGTTGACCACGGCAAGACTACGCTTGTGGATCAGTTATTCAGACAGAGCGGGCTTTTCCGTGATAATCAGGTAGTGGAAGAGCGGCTTATGGATTCTATGGACCTTGAAAAGGAGCGCGGCATTACCATCGCTTCCAAAAACGGCTCTTTTCTTTACAAGGAGCATCTTATTAATATTATAGATACTCCCGGACATGCGGATTTCGGGGGTCAGGTAGAACGTGTCCTGAAAATGGCAGATGGCGTTCTTCTGCTCGTAGACGCCGCCGAAGGACCTATGCCCCAGACCTACTTTGTCCTGAAAAAGGCGCTTGCTTTAGATTTGCCGGTAATTGTGGTGGTGAATAAAATTGACAAACCGGCGGCGCGTTGCGACTGGGTAGTGGATGAAGTTTTTGATTTGTTTGTAAAACTTGAAGCTCCAGACAGTATCCTTGATTTCCCGGTTATATTTTCTTCAGCAAAAGACGGATATGCCACTCTCGATCATAACGCGAAAAGCAAAACCATGATTCCTCTATTTGACATGATTATAGATGAAATTCCGGCGCCTGTCGGCGATCCCGAAGGGCCGCTGCAGATGCTTGTAAGTTCTCTGAGTTACTCCACATTCCTTGGCAGGCTTGCCATAGGGAAGATTACATCAGGGAAGCTGAGTATTGATAAAGATGTGGCAGTGACATCGCCCGGTTCAGCTCTAAGTCCTGCAAGAATAAGGAAGGTCTATTGTTTTAAAGGGACGCAAATGGTTGAAACAGAAGAGGCCTGCGTCGGTGAAATAGTGGCTGTAGCAGGCATGGAATCAATATCTATCGGTGAGACGCTTACCGATCCGTTAAATCCTGTGCCTCTTGAGGGTATTGAAGTGGATCCACCGACTGTGTCAATGACTTTTGTCCCTAATGACTCACCATTCTATGGAAAAGAAGGAAGATTTGTCACATCCAGACACTTAAGGGACAGACTTTTCAAAGAAACCCTCTCCGATGTTGCCCTTGTTGTGGAAGAGCTTGAAGACATTCAGGGCTATAAGGTTTCAGGCAGGGGAGAACTCCATCTTTCCATCCTTATTGAAAAAATGAGGAGAGAGGGATACGAATTCCAGGTCACGAGACCCCAGGTCATATTTAAAGAAGAAAACGGGAAAACATTGGAGCCTTACGAAGAGTTGACTGTTGATGTAGATGAGAATTACATGGGTAGGGTCATTGAAAACCTTGGCAGCAGAAAGGGGATAATGCTTGAAATGCGTCAGGAAAGCGGAATGGCCAAACTCAGATACAAAATACCTACCAGAGGCCTCCTTGGATTCAGGTCTGAATTCCTCACTGAAACGCGCGGTATGGGCGTGATGAATTATATCTTTCTCGGATTTGATGTGTATGCCGGAGAGATCAGAAACAGAACAAGAGGTGTACTCATTGCCATGGAACAATGCACAACTGTGGCATATGCTCTTTTTAACTTGCAGGAAAGAGGAAAGTTATTCCTTGGTCCCGGAGAAAAGGTCTATGCCGGTCAGATTGTGGGAGAGCACTCCAGAGAAGCGGATATTACAGTCAATCCAGCTAAAGGGAAAAAGCTTACCAATATGAGAGCTTCCGGTTCGGATGATGCAGTGGTTCTTACTCCCTATGTGAATATGACACTTGAAGAGTGCATTTCTTATATCAACGATGACGAACTTGTTGAGATTACCCCCCAATCGATAAGACTCCGCAAAATGATCCTCGACGGTCTTGAACGAAAAAGGGCAAAAACCGCAGCAGCCTGATAATTTTAAAACATTCTCACTGAAAACAATCTAATTTATTTGACAAAAAACAATTTCATGTAGTATTTTAAACTGTACCGGCTGGACGGTACAATCTAAAATACAAGGAACATTTGATTTGTGAGCCCACGAGCCAGTTCATACGATGCTATTGTTGATGCCGCGAAGGACATTGTTGTTGAAGAGGGCGCGGCTCATATGACGCTGGACGCGGTAGCTGCCAGGGCTGGTATAAGCAAAGGCGGACTCCTCCATCATTTTCGGACAAAAGAGGCATTACTTGAGGCAATGGTCGAAAGATTGATCGGGGCAAGGGAGGAATCAAGAAAAAAGGCTTTGGATGAACTTCCGGAAAGTCCGACCCGGGAACTGAAGGCATATATTATTTCGGGTTTGCTCCGTGACCGCAAAACAGACTGTGCCGGCGCACCCATTCTTGCGGTACTGGCCCACAACCCGAAACTTGCCGAGCCCTTGCGGGAGATAATTAAAAAACGTTACGCTGAATTAGCATCGGGGACCGCAAAATTTGAGAGGGCTATTATTCCTGCTCTTGCTGCCGACGGTCTTTTGTTTCATGAAGTTGTATCTCTATCGCCTTTTACGGAAGAAGAGCGCAACAAAATAATAGAAGAATTGCTGAGGATTGCGGATGAGGGAATGGCAAGGTAAGCAGATAAACAGTTGAGCAAGTAATAAATTAATTTTCAACCGGTTCGCAAGGTGAGTCGGAAAAAGACATAAATTATCACCAGGAGGATTTTAGATGATACTGAAAGATGGAAAAGCGGGGTTTTGTTTGATCGGAGTTGTTACCATCGTTCTATTACTGTCTTTTTTAACGTCATGCGGAAAACCGAAGGGGCCTCCGCAAGGCGGCGCCCCTGAAGTGGCTGTTATAACCATGCAAAAGGAGCGTATAGCAATTACCACGGAATTACCCGGGCGGACATCGGCTTACCTTGTTGCGGAAGTGCGGCCCCAGGTGAGCGGCATCATTCAGAAACGTTTGTTCACTGAAGGATCGGATGTTAAGGCCGGTGAAGTACTATACCAGATAGACCCGGCCACATATGAAGCTGCCTATGCTGGCGCTATGGCATCTCTTGCCAGGGCTGAAGCCAATGTTGTCTCTGTTGGAAATAGAGTAAAACGTTATAAAGAACTGGTTGCAATAAACGCGGTAAGCCGGCAGGATCACGATGATGCAGTTGCGGCCCTGAAGCAGTCAGAGGCTGATGTGAAGGCCAACAGCGCGGCTGTAGAAACCGCGCGTATCAATCTTGCCTATACGCGCGTAACTTCGCCGATTTCAGGCCGGATCGGTAAATCCAATGTAACAGTGGGTGCACTTGCAACAGCATATCAGCCCACAGCTTTTACAACTATCCAGCAGCTTGACCAGATATATGTGGACGCGACACAGTCAAGCGCCAATCTATTGCAGCTCAAAAGAAACATAGCAGCAGGACGAATCAAGGGAGACGGTCCGGGTCAGGCAAAGGTGAAACTGCTTCTTGAAGACGGCACATCCTACTCTTCGGAAGGTATTCTGAAGTTTTCCGATGTTACTGTTGACCCCAGCACCGGATCATTTATTCTCCGGATGGTTTTTCCAAATCCGAAACAAACTCTGCTCCCCGGTATGTATGTGCGCGCCGTTGTTCAGGAAGGAATAGTCAATCAGGCAATTCTTGTCCCGCAGCAGGGAGTCTCCCGCGACCCCAAGGGAAATCCTGTAGCGATGGTTGTGGATAACGAGGGCAAGGTCCAACAGCGAATGATTGCAGTCGATAGAGCTATCGGGGACAAATGGCTTGTTTCCTCGGGTCTTGAAGCCGGTGACCGGGTGATCGTTGAGGGTGTTCAAAGAGTACGGCCAGGTGTTCCTGTAAAAATTGTCCCCTTCGGAGTCGGTGGAAAAGTCGGGCCGGAATCGGCAAAACCGGCCCAGCCGCCTGCAAAAGCGAATTGACGGAGGCTCATCATGTTATCGAAATTCTTTTTAGACCGTCCCGTCTTTGCCTGGGTTATTGCCATTATAATAATGCTGGTCGGCGCCCTTGCCATTTATAGTCTGCCCGTATCGCAATATCCTCCCATAGCGCCGCCGTCAATCTATATTCAGTCATCCTATCCCGGGGCTTCCGCGGAAACAGTTGAAAACAGCGTAACCCAGATTATTGAGCAAAAGATGACCGGCCTTGACAAGATGTTATATCTGTCCGCTACAAGTGATGCTGCCGGAGGTTCCCGTATTGAATTGACTTTTGCTCCTGGAACCGATCCTGACCTTGCCTGGTCCAAGGTGCAAAATAAACTCCAGCTTGCAATGGCAGGATTGCCCGAGGTTGTTCAGCGCCAGGGTGTTACTGTCGGTAAAGCCACCAGAAACTATCTGATGATCGTAGGCCTTATATCTGAAGACAACAGCATGGACGGCAACGATCTGAGGGACTATGCCCAATCAAATCTTGAGAAGGTTCTGGCGCGGGTGCCCGGTGTAGGAGAGGTTGAAAATTTCGGATCTCAGTATGCCATGCGTATCTGGCTCAACCCTGACAGGCTTGTTGATTACCGTCTGACAGTTGACGATGTTATTATAGCGCTAAAGGCCTATAATGTTGAGGTTTCAGCAGGTCAATTCGGCGGAGCGCCCGCAGTTGAAGGCCAGCGTTTGAATGCCTCTATTATCGTCCAGAGTATGCTTAAAACCCCGGATGAATTTGCTTCTATTCCTGTTCGCGTTAATCCTGACGGCTCAATTGTGCGGATCAGTGATGTGGGACGGGCGGAATTGGGAACCGACTCTTATGACATAGAAGTCTTCAACAACGGCAGCCCTGCCGCGGGCATGGCCATTCGTCAGGCTTCCGGCGCTAATGCCCTTGATACAGCCGATGCGGTCAAGACAAAACTGAAAGAGATGAGCCGGTTCTTTCCACAGGGAATGAAGGTTGTTTATCCCTATGATACTACTCCCTTTGTTAAAGTTGCCATAAAGGAAGTTGTTATTACCCTTTTTGAGGCAATACTGCTTGTTTTTCTTGTCATGTGGCTTTTCATGGGAAATATCCGCGCCACGTTGATCCCTACTATCGCAGTGCCTGTTGTGCTTCTGGGAACTTTTGCAATACTGGGACTTTTTGGATTTTCTATAAATATGCTGACCATGTTTGCTATGGTGCTGTCCATCGGTCTCCTGGTAGATGATGCAATTGTTGTGGTGGAAAACGTAGAGCGAATTATGAGTGAAGAAGGTCTTTCGCCTAAGGAAGCCACGCGCAAATCCATGGAACAGATCACAAGCGCTCTTATCGGCATCGGTCTTGTGCTCTCGGCGGTTTTCGGCCCAATGGCATTCTTCGGCGGATCAACGGGAGTTATATATCGCCAGTTTTCCATAACGATTATCGCTTCCATGATGTTGTCTGTTGTTGTGGCTTTAATCCTGACTCCTGTCCTTTGTGCCACACTGCTCAAACCGGTAGCAGCAGGACACGAATCTGCAGAAAATACATTACCTTTCCTGCGCCCTTTCTTTGCAAGATTCGACCGTATTTTTTTTCGAATCAGAGACCGGTATGTAAAAACGGTTGAACGTTCCTTTTCAAGGAAAATGCGCTATGCTGTTATTTATGTTGTGATTGTTGCCGCCGTGGGCATTATCTTGCTTCGCGTTCCCACTTCCTACGTTCCCGATGAGGATCAGGGGATATTATTTTCTCAGATAATGTTGCCCACAGGCTCAACGCTTGAACAAACCAAAAAAATTGTCAAGGAAGTGCAGCAATATTTTCAGGAGAACGAAAAAGATGCAGTAGAATCCTGCATGACGATTTCCGGCGCCGGTTTTAACTTAAGAGCCCAGACCAACGGCATGGTATTTGTCAAACTTAGGGACTGGCACCTTCGTAATCGCTCTGATTTGAAGGTTAAAGCTGTTGCGGCACGGGCAATGGGGGCATTTTCCCGTATCCGCAATGCCATGGTATTTGCTTTTCCGCCTCCATCAGTAATTGAATTGGGTATGGCTACCGGCTTTGACTTTCAGTTGCTTGACCGGGGTGGACTCGGTCATGAAAAACTGATGGAAGCCAGAAATCAGCTTCTTGGTATGGCGATGCAGGACAAACGTCTGACTAAAATCAGACCGAATGGTATAGAAGATGTTTCCCAATACTATATTGATGTGGACTGGAAAAAAGCCGGGGCCCTTGGGGTTCCTATTACATCCATCCACAATACCATATCAGAAGCCTTCGGCAGCGCTTATGTAAATAATTTTATTCAGGCAGGCCGGGTAAAACGCGTGTTTGTCCAGGCTGATGCTCCTCATCGTATGCTTCCTAAAGATATTGAAAAACTTTATGTGCGCAATACTGCCGGTAAGATGGTACCTTTCTCTTCCTTTGCCTCAGGTCACTGGACATCAGGTTCTCCAAGACTTGAACGTTTTAACGGTTTTCCATCCCTGAGTATTTGGGGAGAGCCGGCTCCAGGAAGAAGTTCAGGCGAGGCCATGAAAATAATGGAAGAAAATGTGACGAAATTGCCGCAAGGCATCGGTTTTGAATGGACAGGGCTTTCCTATCAGGAGAGGACATCAAGTTCTCAGGCGCCTCTTCTATACGCCTTTTCCATTATTGTAATTTTCCTTTGCGTGGCTGCCCTGTATGAAAGCTGGCCTATCCCTATTGCCAATCTGCTTATGCTGCCCCTGGGTGTGTTCGGCGCGACGCTGGCAACCTGGTCTCGAGGTCTGCACAATGATGTCTATTTTCAAATCGGATTTCTCACGACTCTCGGGTTGACGACAAAGAACGCGATCCTTATTATTCAGTTCGCAAAGGAACGGATGGCGCATGGAGAAGGACTGATTGAAGCAACAATTGGAGCGGTTAAAGTGAGATTCAGGCCGGTTATTATGACTTCACTGGCCTTTTTCTTTGGCGTCCTGCCTCTCGCAATCGCGACAGGCGCGGGTGCAGGCGCAATGAATGCAATCGGTACTGCCGTTACCGGGGGAATGCTGTCCGCAACATTTATCGACCTTTTTTATATACCGTTACTTTTTGTTGTTGTGTCCCGCATGTTCAAGGGTAAACAGTCGGATCAGACACCTGTGCAAAACACACATAATGCAACTCCTCCGGAGGGACATTAATATGATACGAAATCTATTTTTAATTATTTTTACAATCATATGTCTGGCAGGGTGTTCAACCATGGTCCCGGAATATAAGCGTCCCGCGTCGCCTGTCCCTGCCCAATGGCCTATTGGTCCGGCTTATAAGGAAGTCGCAGGAGGAGCCGTCACCGATGCGTCTGAAGTTGGCTGGCGTGACTTTTATACTGATGAAAATTTGCAGAAGGTTATTGATCTTTCACTTGCCAACAACCGGGATCTGCGGGTTGCGGCATTGAACATTGAAAAAGCAAGAGCCCTGTATGGGATTCAGCGCGCCGAACTGTTTCCCGCAATCAATGCAACCGGCAACTGGACTGAGCAGAGAATACCTGCCGACATCTCATCAGAGTCAGGTGAGGCCATGAATTTTAAGCAGTACAGTGTCAATGCCGGAGTCAGTTCATGGGAGATCGATTTTTTTGGTCGCATTCGCAGCCTGAAGGATCGCGCGCTGGAACAATACCTTGCCACGGAGCAGGCCCGTCGCAGCGCCCAAATATCATTGGCGGCAGAGGTTGCGAATACTTACCTGACCCTTGCGGCCGACCGTGAGAATCTGAAACTTGCCCAATCTACGCTGGATGCGCAACAGACGACCTACAAGCTTATTCAACGCCGCTATGAAGTTGGCGCGTCCTCTGAATTGGATTTACGTCAGGCACAAACGCGCCTTGATGCGGCGCGCGTGGATATTGCCCGATACACCCGTCAGGTGGCTCTGGACGAAAACGCGCTGAACCTTCTTGCAGGTTCGCCGGTGCCTGCCGAATTGCAACCCAACGGATTGAATTCTGTCGCGTCGCCGAAGGATGTTTCACTCGGTCTGTCTTCCGAAGCGCTGCTGAACCGCCCGGACATTCTTCAGGCAGAGCACGGGCTCAGAGCGGCAAACGCCAACATAGGCGCGGCGCGGGCGGCTTTATTTCCCCGTATTGCTCTAACTACCAACTATGGAACAACAAGCAACGATCTCTCCGGACTGTTCAAAGCCGGATCAAACGCATGGATTTTCATGCCGCAAATCACCATGCCCATATTTGATGCCCGTCTATGGTCGGCATTGGATGCGGTCAAAGTTGAAAGAGAAATAGTTCTGGCCCAGTATGAGAAAGCTATTCAGACAGCTTTCAGGGAAACGGCTGACGCCCTGGCGCAAAAGGGAACAGTGGAGGATCAGGTAAAAGCCCAGGAGTCCCTTGTAAATGCTTCATCTGAAACATATCGTCTTTCCGACGCACGCTATAAGAGCGGAACCGACAGCTATCTGCCCGTTCTGGACGCGCAGCGTTCGCTCTACAGCGCGCAGCAGGGACTTATTGCCGTTCGTCTGGCAAAGTTTACAAATCTTGTGACACTCTATAAAGTTCTGGGTGGCGGGGGGAAATAAGCAAAACTGTTTACTTGGTTTCCATCAGGAAACTCCGAAGGGGAACTAAGTAAACTATCATTTTCTTCCCATTCTCACTTTTTGTTAAATATTCCTTTATGTTCTGCATCATGTCCTTCTTCGAAGGAATGTTTCCTGATCGCATGTACAAATTCATTGGAAATTGCCTGATTTATTCGGAAAATACGTAACGATAAGGGATATTGGGAACAGATTGAAACATATATACATGAACATTCCGAAGCTGAATTCAGTCACGACATCTGCCCGGAATGCGCTCAAAGATTATATCCTGAGTTCTACATAAAGAAATAGACAAGGCTCCTGTTAACTTGCTGCGCTGTGACTTTTATTGATTACTGTCAATGATGGGAACATCCTTCTTTGTTTAATATCCTTTGTGACCCCGGGAGGAGAACAAGGCTTTTAATACCTGAAATACTGAAGGATGTTCCCATCATTGATATACAACGTTTAAGTTGAATATCTGCCTTTTTTTATCATTCCATCTATGATCTTCACAGCCTTTTTAGCGAAAGGCAGCGTCTGTACTTTAAAATAGAGGTATTAGAAATGATTTGCCTCCATTCTTGCCAGAACATCTTCAAGCGTACCCATAAAGGGCCCGTTGGTTTCCATTTTAATGGATGCAAGAGCTGCGGCAAATCGCAGGGCATCTTTAGGGGGGTAGTTTATTCTCCGGGCAAGATATGCCCCCATTGTTGTATCGCCCCGTCCGGTTCTCCCTTCGATACTCTTGTTTGAAAACTTTTCAAAATGGCTCTCACCATTTTTGTATCCCAATACACCTTCTGAACACGTTATAATGGTTTCAGGACATCCCCAGTCATCGATCATAGCGGCTGCCCTTTTAAGATCGTCAGTTCCGGTCAATGCTTTTGCTTCGGATATGTCCAATTTCACAGCTTCAACCATACGCAGGATCTCCTGTTTTTCAGGAAGGTCCTTGAAGTGAACGGCCCGCGTCTGTTCATCTATTTCCCACAAAAAACCCTGCATATCAATTGACAAGCGAAACCCTCTCTTTTTCAGTTCCTTCATAAATTCGAGGGTAAACTCCTGGTCGCTTAACCCGCTCAGATGGACTAAGCACGGTTCAAAGGACGGCATTTCCTCTATCCGGAAAGATCCGGCGCTCCTGATTTGAAAGACTTGCCTTTCTTCAACATTTGCAGTCGGATAAATTACTTTCAAATGGGTAGTCTCGCTGGATGGCTGAACATAGACATCAAAACCCATAGTTTTAAAGGGTTCGATAAAGTGCTCATCTTCTTTGGACATTCTTGTCACCAAAGCAACTTTTTTAGTGCAGCATAATGCTGCTATTGCTCCAAAAGATGATGCGCCGTCTGTCCTGAAATACGAAGTCCCTCCAAATGGAGTAAACTGTCCGGTTACCACATGACCTACAAAAACGATATCATAACTTTTCATTGCCACCCTTTCTTTTGAGGTAAAAGTAATTATTAAAGCGTCTTCTCTTATCCCTTATTTGAATTTATAATCTTTAGGTATTGACAATTCAAGCAAAAAAGAATTAATAACAATTAAGTATAACTGAATAGCAAGAGAGAGGTTTTCTTCATGATTCTCAATATGAACCAGTTGAGGGCATTTTATACTGCTGCGAAATTAAAGAGTATTACAAAGGCAGCCCATGAGTTGATGGTTACACCGCCTGCTGTTACCATGCAGATAAAACAACTTGAGGAAACAGTGGGCATAAGACTTCTTGTCCGGGACGGCAACGCTATTCAACTGACAAATGCCGGAGAGACTGTGTTTAAAAGGGCAGGAAAGATATTTCAGGAGATTCGCGACATGGAAGGCTTTCTTGAAGATGTTTCTACCGGTAAATCCGGTGAATTGCGTATAGGGTGTCCTGAAACACCGTTAAAACGACTGATGCCCTTGATAGCAGCTTTTAAGAAAACCTATCCCGGCATCAGGATTATCATTGACCAGGCCTCCAACGCGGAGATGGTTAAAAGCATAGAGGACCATCGAAATGAGCTGGCAGTTATCCGATATAAACCGAATAACAGCAGATTGAAAGTCAAAGTTATCTGGAAAGAAGAGATAATCCTTGTTGCCTCCCCGAAGAGCGTCCATCTGCAGAGCTCGGAAATTTCCGTGATGCAGTTGTCGGAAATTCCTTTGATTCTGAGGCGGGAAGGTTCTGCTGTCAGAGAAGTAGTGCTTGAATATTTAAGGAAATACAAGGTAAATCCTCTGGTTGCAATGGAATCGGCAAGCCTCGCTCTTCTGAAGGAATTTGTACAGCAGGACAACGGGGTAAGTTTTATTGAAAGAGACGCATTGGAGAATGAATTTAAAAATGGCACATTAAAACCGATCCGTATTCTTGAAGGGTCTCCCACAGTAGGATTCGGGATAGGATACAGAAATAGAAAAGATCTTTCTCCCCCGGCCTGGGCGTTTCTCAGACTTTTTGATAAGCCGGAGGTGCTGTCGTTGTTCTTGAAGTAAATCCAACTCCCCAATCAAAGCCTATCATTGTTGGCTTCGTCGGGCAGGCCCATCCATGTGTAAAGCCGAGGCCCGCATTCGGGTGCCCCGCCCACCCCCTCAACCCGCTTCACTCGTCACCGCCTTGCCGCTTCATAAAAACTTTTATCGCAGCTCCTATAGTAAAAAACGCACCTTCCTATTTCTGGAAATCGTGGTTATAATATTAAAAAATTAAAGGAGGTTTTTATGTCGAAAGCAATCCAATGGGAAACTGATTTTTCAATGGCATTAACAAGAGCAAAAGCCGAAAAGAAGCCTGTCCTCATCGACTTTTTTAATCCCGGCTGAATCGGCTGTCAACAGATGGATGCAGTTACGTATCCTGACGCCAATGTTGTAGAATGTATTACAGAGAATGTTATTCCCCTTAGAATAGCCTCCGATTCAGAACCTTACGCCGCTGATTTCAACATAAAGTGGACGCCAACGCTTGTTTTTATCGATGAAAACGGAAAAGAACATTACAGAACTGTCGGTTTTTTGCCTTCCGACGAATTGATTCCATCAGTATTGCTCGGGGCTGCAAAGACCTGTTACGAGCTTGATCATTTTCCTGAAGCGCTCGACAATCTCGAAAAAATCATTTCCGGATTCGCGAAAAGCGGAGCTGCTCCGGAAGCGATCTTTCTGCGAGGTGTCTGCGGCTATAAACATACCCATGATCCAAAACCGCTGAAGCAGGCTTATGAAAAGCTGAACACAGATTACAAAGAGAGCGAATGGGCGAAGCGCGCGCTGCCTTACCGGCTGCTGCCGTAAAATCCTGTTACATGACGGCAGAAAATGATAACGGCAATAAAATAGCAATATAGCCGGCCCTTTGGCTTTTTTAGCGGCAAATTCGACTGGCTGAAAAGGAACTATGGGTGCGGCCTGCAAGCGGGTACAGGATTTATGAAAAACGCCGGAACGCCTCCTTTTGTGAGCGGTGATAAATGGCGGATATATTTCGCAGACTCCCGGTTATCGGCCCATGAGAAGGGCGGGAAAACTTGCACTGTCCTTCTCATGGGCCTTGCCTGATATCCGCTTGCAGATGCTTAGTTTTAAATTCCTGTCGGGGAGATAGCAATATGAGAAAGATATCATTTTTTATTGTAGTATTGGTTTTTATTGCCTCGGGTGTATTTTCGGCTGACAAGGTAAGTTTTCCGGGACCGGAATATTCAGCAGACCCTACCGAACGTTATTCAATTGAGTGGCAAAAACCATCTTCAGGAGACACATCGCATCGTCTGTTTTTGAAGAATCTTCGCACCGCGGAGAAGAAAGAATTACAAACTTTCGACCAAAAGACGGATATTTTCTGGGCTCCTGACGGGAACGCGGTGGCTGTTACCGATTGGAACGGCATGAATACCACGGATATCGCGATTTACTTCCCTGATCGACCGAATGGAACCATACACATACAGGAAGCATTTGCCCGTTCATCAAATAAATTCAAATTCATCAGACAAAATCAGATTTATTTTGAAATTCTTGAGTGGCGCAACCGGAATACTTTGTATTTTAAAGCCTGGGGACAAAGAGACAATGATTCTCCAACATTTGAGAAGTACTATGAATGCGCCATAAATGGCAAGATAAGAGAAATCAAAAGTCCTGCTGCCAAATAAAACGAAAACTCAGGACAAATATTTATTATAAGCAATATACAGGTTCCGGTATTTATCCTCAGCTGCACCGGTCCTCTAATATCTGACTGCTGAACAGAATTTCCACAGCTGACACTGCCTCTTTCTCTATTTATTCTCCACTATTCACTTCTGAGTAACTTACCTTTTTTTTAAAGTTACTCAGTAACAAATCGCCCCGAAGGGGCGTGTAGTGCTATTCACTATTCACTAACAACTATTCACTGCATTTGTCCTCAGTCAATTTGCCTTAAGTGATTCCGGATTTGTTCGAAAATATACATTGTAGACTTGAGCAAATCCATTTTGAAGGTGAAAAATGTTTCTTGAAAAATTGACAAAAGCGTCTTTAACGACCAAGATTGTCGGAATGATTGGTATTACGGTATGTCTTACCAGTATAATTATCGCAATAATAGGCTACTTTTATCTTTCAAGCCACCTTGACGCGCAGGCCAAAAAGGATGTGACGGTCTCTTCCCGTGTTGTTGAAGCACGGTTTGTTGCATTAAAAAATAAGGTGACTGCTGTGGCCTCTGTCATGGCAAACAGTCCGGGAATGGCTGAAGCCGTTAAGGAAGGCAAGAGTGATTTTCTCCGGGAGTTTGCCAAAACAACTATCAAGGGCCAGGAGGGAATGCTTATTACCATAGCCGATAAAGACGGCAATGTTGTTGCGCGAGGACACTCTGATCAGAAAGGCGACAGTGTCATGAGCCAGATAAACGTAAAAAAGGCCCTGAGCGGAGAAGCATCGGCAGGCGTCGAAGAGGGAACAGTGGTAAAGCTGTCTCTCCGGGCTGGTTTTCCCGTGAAGGCAGGAAGCGAGATAGCGGGTTCTGTGACTGTCGGGATCAATCTTTCCTCGGATAATACCTTTGTTGACGGAGTCAAGAAAGAGCTTGATGTGGAATGTACGGTATTTCATAACGATACCAGGGTATCAACCACTATCATACGGGATGGCCAACGGGCCATCGGGACAAAGATGGATAATCCGGCGGTTCTCGATACAGTTTTAAAGAAAGGCCAGACATTTCATAATATAAACAAGATTATAGGAAGGTATTATGACACGGTCTACTGGCCTCTTACTGATGCTGATGGAAAAACCGTGGGCATGCTTTTTATCGGTAAAGACCGTGATAATATCGCCAAGGCATATACAGGCATTCTTATATCATTACTCATTGCCGCGCTGATTACCGGCGCATTGATGATCACCCTGGGGGTTTTCATGACCCGTTCCCTGGTGCGGCCCATAAAGAATATGATCGATATTATCCGGGCTGTTTCAAAAGGTGATCTTACAAAGAGAATACATATTAAATATGAAGACGAAATAGGTGAGATAAGCAGAGATTTTAACGATTCTGTCGATATGCTCCATAAGGTAATGTCAAAAGTAACGGAAAACAGTAAAGGTGTTTCTTCAGCAGCAGGCCTTCTTGACTCATCAGCTATTGAGATGACTGCCAGCATTGAGGAAGCGGCAATGCAGGCAAATTCAGTTGCTACTGCCAGCGAGGAGATGACAACAACATCTTCTGAAATTGCACAGAATTGTGTAGTGGTGGCGAAAAGCTCCGATAAAGCGAATAACTCAGCCACGACAGGAGAGAAGATCGTTCAGGAGACAGTCCGGATGATGAATGCTATTAATGAGAGAGTCAAGGAATCATCAAACATCATCAAAGGCATCGGGACGCAGTCAGACCAGATCGGGCAGGTAACGGAACTTATCAACGAAATAGCCGATCAGACTAATCTTCTTGCCTTAAATGCTGCTATTGAGGCAGCCCGCGCCGGAGAACACGGCAGAGGATTCGCGGTAGTTGCCGACGAAGTCAAGAAGCTTGCTGAACGAACCATGCAGGCAACCGGTGAAATTGAAAAAAACATACGAACAATGCAGGCTGAAACAAAAAAGGCCATCGTTTCCATGGATGAAGGGGTAAAAGAGGTTGACCTTGGAGCTAATGAAGCCTTGAAATCACGCAATGCGCTGCAAGACATTCTTCAGCAGATAAATAATGTTACCAACGAAATAAACCAGATTGCCGTGGCATCGGAACAGCAGACCTCAACAACGAATGAAATAGCAGGTAATATCCAGCAGATTGCCGATGTTATAGAAATTACCGCAAAGAGGATACAGGGTAACGCCGGCGCGGCATCCCAACTGGCAAACCTGTCGAAGGACCTCCAGAAACTGGTAGGAAGGTTCACGCTGTAATAATAGGGCAAGAGGCTTCACGGAAGGTATAGACCCCTTATACCAAGTCGCTGTCAAACATTATAAGTCTGATTTGCCGGGCATAATACCAAGTAAGCTTTCAAATATTCATTGTTTATTTTTTGAAAGCAACCTGGTATTAGATATTCAGCACAAAATTTTTGGGGGCTTTCTTTTTACACACATGGCGATGCTCATATTCATTAATTCAAAACAGGGGGATTCAAAAGACAATGTTACGGGTTGCGAGTTACGGGTTGCGGGTTACGGGAATGCGAGTTGCGAGGTCTGTCCTCTCTTGGCGGGGACTTCACGGTTTTAAAACCCGTAACGCGTAACCCGTAACTCGTAACTCGTAACTATTCACTAAAACAATAAAAAGGGGGATACGATGGCAACAAAGAAAACAGTTGAAAGTCCGGAATTTTTATACCTGTCCTTAGAAAGCATTATTGTGGAAGAACAGATTCGTTCAGGCATTGATAGGGAAAGCGATTCCTTTAAAGCACTCATGGAATCTATTAAAGACCGGGGTGTTCTTGAGCCTGTCCTGGTAACGCCTAGGGACGGCAAATATCTGCTTCTCTGCGGAGAACGCCGCTATCTGGCAACACAAAAGCTGGGCCAGGAATCCATTCCGGCGCGTATCATCAATACAGTCAACCAAAAAGATGAAATCCTTGCATATCAGTTAGTGGAAAACTTGCAGCGTGAAGACTTAAATCCCATAGAGCAGGCTAAAGGAATATTGGCATATATTCAGGCAAAACATCCGGACAAGAACTACGATGTGGACGGGGTAATTAGTGTCCTGGTAAGTTATAACCGAAGGCCCGAAGATTTGCCCGAGGAAATTGCTAACACATTGTTAGCAATCGCAAAAATCTCCGCAAAGTCAATACAGTCCTTGTATAGAGCAATTTCACTTTTAAAACTCCCTCCTGAGATTCAAGTCGAAATAAGGTCGGGAAATCTCCCTGTTTCCCAGGGATATCTCTTTGCCGCCAACCTCGAATGTCCTGATCGTATGAAGATATTTACCGACATTTTAAAAACACCGGTTACGTATATTGCCCTTGAAAGAATGCTCACAGCATACAAGAAGGTTAAACCTGATCCTGTCAATACAAAGCCCGTATCTGTGAAGAAACAGGTGAAAGATATTTTATCCATAAAAACAGTTTTTGAGAAGGGCCTTGGAACTTATGTGCGGGAAGACGTTGAAAAACTCCTTCATGAACTCTTAGTTTTCTGTGATTATGTCCAGCAACAGGCGCCCAAAATACCATACGGCAAGAAACAACGGCCACAGGTGTGAGGAAGACAGTGAATAGAAGGCAGTGAATAGTGAACAGTGAATAGTGAATAGCGACACACGCCCCTTCGGGGCGATTTGTTACTGAGTAACTTTAAAAAAAGAGGTAAGTTACTCAGAAGTAGACAGGTAGATACTATGTTGACTGGAATCAGGGAAAACGTATTTATGTTAAGGACACAAGATAGCAAGCGGTAATTTTGAGATATGGGAAAACAAAAGGCAGAGCCGTTACTGACCCTGCCTTTTGTTTTGATCCTTTGGGATGAAACAATATTAAGTAAATCTATAATAGCATTTTTACTTGTAAATTTATTAAGATTACAGGAGAATTAGGAAAAAGAACATGGAGATCAATATACTGGAAGAAAAAACGGGGGAAATTTGTCGGAAACCATTCAACTTTCGGATTTGATTGAGAGATATAACGGGAATGCAGAGGCTTACAAGTCAAGTCAATATAATGAGACCCAGCTCAGGCGTGAATTCCTCGACCCCTTTTTTGACGTCCTCGGCTGGGATGTGGAGAACAGGAACGGCTATGCCGAGGCTTATAAAGATGTAGTCCACGAAGATGCGATAAAAATAGGCGGTGTCACAAAAGCGCCTGACTATAGTTTTCGTATTGGCGGCACAAGGAAGTTCTTTGTAGAAGCTAAAAAGCCGTCAATTCGCATAAAGGATGATCCCGACCCTGCTTTCCAGCTTCGCCGCTATGCATGGTCAGCAAAATTACCTCTTTCCATACTCACCAATTTTGAAGAATTCGCCGTTTATGACTGCCGTATAAAGCCCGACAAAACCGACAAGGCGTCAACCGGGCGCATCCTTTACTTTACCTATATTGAATATGAGAAACGTTGGGCGGAGATTGCATCCATCTTCTCGCGAGAGGCAGTGCTTAAAGGCTCCTTCGATAAGTATGCCGAGTCAAGCAAAACAAAGAAAGGCACTGCGGAAGTGGATGCCGCCTTTCTGAAAGAAATAGAATCCTGGCGGGAGATGCTTGCCCGTATTTTAGCGCTTCGCAATCCCGGCCTGTCGCAGCGCAATCTCAATTTCACCGTTCAAACAACCATTGACCGCATTATTTTTCTTCGCATCTGTGAAGACAGAGGAATCGAGGATTACGGGCGTCTGCTTTCTCTCCAGAACGGCACTAATGTATATGAAAGGCTCTGTCAGTTGTTCCGTCAGGCTGATGAACGTTATAATTCAGGGTTGTTCCATTTCCGGGCAGAAAAAATGCGCCCTGAACCACCCGATGATTTGACGCTTAGCCTTCTCATAGATGATAAGGTCATCAAAGAGATCATTAAAAATCTCTACTACCCTGACAGCCCCTATGAATTCTCAGTCCTTTCGGCAGATATTTTAGGCCAGGTCTATGAACAATTCCTTGGCAAGGTGATACATCTTACAACAGGGCACAGGGCAATAATCGAAGATAAACCGGAGGTGAAAAAGGCAGGCGGCGTCTACTACACCCCGCGTTATATCGTAGACTATATTGTGAAAAACACTGTCGGGAAACTTCTTGAAGGCAAAACTCCGAAACAGGCAGCAAACATAAAGATACTCGATCCTGCCTGCGGTTCAGGCTCTTTCCTTATCGGTGCATATCAATATCTTTTGGACTGGCACAGAGACTGGTATAGTTCCCATACGCCGGAAAGGTTTAATCCCGCCCGGGGCGGGACGAAGTGGGCAAAAGGCAAGTCACCCGCCCTGTATCAGGCGTCAGGGGGTGAACGGTTTAATCACGCAGGGGGCGGGACGTGGAGGCTCACAACAGGCGAGAGAAAGCGGATACTCCTCAACAACATTTATGGCGTAGACATTGATACTCAGGCGGTAGAGGTTACAAAGCTTTCGCTTCTGCTGAAAGTATTGGAAGGCGAGACTGAGCAATCCATATCACAACAGATGGCGCTCTTCCACGAAAGGGCACTGCCCGACCTCAGCAACAATATAAAATGCGGCAACTCTCTCATCGGGCCTGATTTTTACGATGGCAGGCAGGGAGGACTATTCGATGACGAGGAACGATACAGGATCAATGTCTTTGATTGGGAAGTGGAGTTCACAGAGGTTTTCAAAGCCGGTGGTTTTGATGTGGTGATCGGGAATCCGCCGTACCTTCGCATACAGGGTCTGACTGAAAATTATACAGATCAGCTTGTATATTACAGCAAAATGTTTGTAAGTGCTGTTAAACGCTTTGATTTTTATCTCCTCTTTATTGAACGTGGTTATTCCTTGATTAAAAAAGATGGAATTCTGGGCTATATCTGTCCGAATAAGTTTATAAACTCTGACTTTGGTTCTGGTCTTCGGGAATATCTTATTAAGAACAAGGCCATCGATAGCTTTATTAGTTTTGGTAATAATCTGGTATTCAACTCTGCCTCAACTTATACTAGTATTCTACTGCTGACAAATAAGGACAATAGAAACTTCCGCTATTACGAATTCCCCAACATTGGAAACGCCAGTATACAAGAACACATAAATGAACTTACAGATAATTATTTCACCGAGTACAATATTGATGACTTTGATTCTGGTCCCTGGGTTTTGTCTTACTCTGGAGCGGACAAGGTTCTCTTAAAAATTAGCAGATTCAAAAAGATAGATAGCTGTTTCAGCAACATTTTCCAGGGGGTTGTAACCGGCGTTGATAGCCTGTATTTCTTACGAGCTTGCCATAATGAAAAAATGGAAGATGGTGTTATCGATGTCTTTTCAGATCTCGAAAACCGAACGGTCAGAATAGAACGTGCAATCCTCAAACCGATCTTAAAGGGTGAAGATGTAGTGCGCTATGAGGTGCCAGTGCACAAATATTACACTATCTATCCCTACAAGGAAAAAGACGGCAAGACAGTAATCCTTCAAGAAAAGGAATTCTCTAGGACTTACCCATTGGCATACAAATACATTTCAATCTACAAAAACAAACTGCATGAGCTTCGCGTCAAATATAAAACAAACCCAACCTACTGGTATTCCTGCCACCGGGGTCGTGAAATCTCACTATTTGAACAGCAGCGCATCATTACTCCGGAAATAAGTCTGGGTAGTAACATGACTATCAGTCCTTCTGGTCTATATCATAACACACAAGTTTACAGCTTTGTCCCAAAAGCAGATTGCGAAGAAAACCTGAATTATTGGCTGGGAATTTTGAACTCAACGCTGATGTGGTTCTTTATGAAGAACACTGGAACATTTTTACGTGGTGGCTATGTTCGTTATAAAACGGATTACCTGAAACCTTTTCCTGTCCGCACGATTGACTTCTCCAACCCCGCCGATGTCGCTCTCCACTCCCGCATGGTCTCCCTCGTTGAGCAGATGCTTGCCCTCCATAAACAACTTGCCGAGGCAAAGACGCCTCATGACAAAACAGCCATTCAGCGCCAGATTGACGCCATTGACCGGCAGATCGACCGGCTTGTGTATGAGTTGTATGGGCTGACGGAAGAAGAAATAAAGATTGTTGAGTCAAATAGACAATAAAAAAATATAACTGTTGTAAATCATACAATAATTGTTAATAATAATTGCAGGAGGCGTTATGAGATTTTCTGTTGAAATAGAACAAGAGGAAGATGGTCGCTGGATAGCAGAAGTAACTGATTTACCGGGTGCTATGGCATATGGAAGGAACCCTGAAGAGGCCATAGCAAAGGCTCAAGCTCTTGCACTCCGAGTAATTGCCGAACGCTTGGAGCATGGCGAACAATACCCCACTGATCTAAACATTACTTTTGCCGCAGCATGAGTGAATGGCCAAGCACGAGCGCTAAAAAGGTTTTAAACGCTTTGTTAAAGACAGGATGGTCTATAAAAAGACAGTCCGGTTCTCATAAAATTCTTCACCGCCCCGGTTGGCCTGATTACGTTTTTGCTTTTCACGACGGCGAAGAGATTGGCCCAAAAATGTTAACCCGGATTGCAAAAAGAACAGCTCTCAAACCCGATGATCTGTAATCGACAAGAAGCAGCTTAAAAATATATCGCAGGGACTGTTTATTGGCGCTATATTATCACTCCCTTGTTTCATAAAAAGAGATATGTTACTCTTAATCATAAGGTAATTAATGAAATTTACATTGGAATTAGGCAGGCAATGAAAAAGAACTATGATTTTTCAAATGCAGAACAGGGAAAATTTTATAGACCGATAGAAGAATTAGAAATTCCGATATATTTAGATAAAGAAGTTAAGGAATTTTTCAGCAAGAAGGCTTTAAAAAGAAATATCGGGCTCGATAAGGTAATAAATACAATATTACGAAAAGAAATGAAAATGTTAAAGGAAATAGGGACATAGCTTCCACTCTCTTTTGTCAACGGTGAAACGAACTACCCCGCAGCAAATCACATGGTATCAAAGACAAGACAAAAAAAGATGTAATTAATCACCTCGCAGCGGGTTACAAGGCAACCATTTTGAAGCAAGCTTCGGGGTATGGACCCGCGGGGCAATCAACAACCAAGCCGTAGCCAGCTATACGAACTCTGGAATAGCCAAACTGCCGGGTAGTAAAATGAGAAAAAGCAGTTTCAACCTTTAATCGCTTCGACAATAATGTCGCATAATTGTCTCTTTTCGACATTTTGTGTCGCTATCCAAAGATATCCTACTTCTCTTTGAATTGTCAAAGTATGTGTAATTATGAGCTTTAAATGATTAGTATGAAACTGGTACCGGTTTTGCATAATAATATCCCAAAATGCGGAAAACCTGCTCAGAAGTGCCTGCTTTATATGCATGGCCGCTGTATATAGCCCTTAGTGCGGCAATAATGCCCATATCTAAAATATGGGTTATCAGTAATGACATTAAAAGTGATTAATGGTAAAAAGCCCGACGAATAGTATTAACACTTACAGTCTTACCCGGAGAAACCTAAGAGACCTGATTATAACCTTGTCTTTGATATCTGCACCTTTTTTTGTCACAGGCATGGTGAGAACATGCGTTGCTCTTGGCATGCTCGGTCTCGGCTGCTTTATTCACCTTGTATCCAAGGGGACACTTATACGAAATGTTATCCTCTGCAGAGAAGGGATATACCGGATAATGAGGCACCCTTACTATTTTGCCAATTTTCTCATTGATTGGAGTTTTTGCCAGTTAAGCGGAAATATCTTTCTGGTGCTTTTGTACCCCTTCATCTTTTTCTACTCCTATGGACCTACATTGAGGAAAGAAGAACAGTTTCTCTTTGACAGGCATGGAGATGCTTTTGTCAAAAACAGCCTGGAGACTCCGCAGGTGTTCCCTGATACGGGTTCTTTAGAGGGAATCAAAACAATATTCAAAGGGTTCTCGGCCAGGAGAATTACCGCCAGGGAGTGCTCCAGAATCACAAAACTCTGCGGTACAGGTTTGCTTCTGGTGCTTGTTCACAAGGTTCAGGGAACCGGAATAGCTGTATTTTCTCAAATTCTGTTGTCTGCAAAAGGAAATTTCCATGAGTTTTTGATGGTATTATTTGTAGTATTGTTTTATTTTGTCAGTGGTATTTTTCTTCTGGTTTCGAATCAGAGCAAACGCTTTCCGGTATCAGAATCTTCAGGCTGGAAAGAGTGAGGGAAGCGCCTGACAGGTTGAATTTATAATGAACGCAATACAGGAATTTAGAATCCGCTTTTATACAGTTTTTCTGATAATTCTCTTTGGGGTTTTTGCTGTCTCTGCCTTTGCGGAAAACATTGATTCCGGGGAAGCGCTTACGCTGGCGGGTGCTGTAGAGATAGGTTTGAAAAAGCATCCGAACATTGCCGCAGGCATGAGTACTGTAAGGTTCAATGAAGCCAAGACAGGCGAAGCACGAGCCAATTATTTCCCTCAGATCAACCTTACCGAAACGTACAGTAAAATTGGACCGGTATCAAGCGGTTCCACGACTACTACAACCCAGGGTTCCTCATCAGGCACGTTGAGCACATCCAGCAGCAGCGCCGGTCCTTATGATCAGTATACAAGCAGCGCCGGTCTGTCGCAGATGATCTATGATTTCGGCAAAACTTCCAATCAGGTCAGGGTTCAAAGTCTATCAACAGAATCGGCACGATCAGACCTTGCAAACACGATGGACCAGGTAGCCATGGCAATCAAGCAGGCATATTATGATTTGTTGCAGGCTGAACAAAACAGGGGTGTGGCAAAGGACATAGTGAAGCAGAATCAGGATCACCTCAAACAAGCCAGGGGCTATTTTGAATCAGGCAGGTCACCCAAATTTGATGTTACAAAAGCTTCTGTTGATCTCAGCAATGCGCAGCTTAACCTGATCAAAGCGGAAAGCCAGGTGAGGCTTGCGCGAGTTACCCTTAACAATGCAATGGGTATGCCGGTTGCGCCTGCTTATGTACTGAAAGATACACTTTCTTTTGAAAAATTTACCCTTTCCTTTGAGAATGCCTTACAGAAGGCTTTTCTGCAAAGATCGGATCTTCGTTCCATTATAGCAAAGAAAGAAGCAGCAAAGGAATCTATAAGACTGGCAACGAAAGGCTATTTGCCGACCTTTTCGGGAAGCGCCAACTATTATTATACGGGCACAGGTTTTCCTCTGAATAACGGGTGGAACATGGGCATTAACATGACCTTTCCCTTTTTCTCCGGTTTTTCCACAACGTATCAGGTGGTTCAGGCCCGAAGCAACGTGGATACACTCACTGCCAACGAGTTATCTCTCAAACAGGACATATTGCTGCAGGTTGAGCAGGCCTTCATTAATCTCAGGCAGGCAGAAGAAAGCATCAGTACGACGGACCTTGCAGTAAAGCAGGCGGAGGAGAATCTTAATCTGGCCAATGGCCGCTATCGGGCAGGAGTAGGTAATCCCATTGAGGTAAGCGATTCTCTGGGTGCGTTGAGTAATGCACGCCAGTCTTATATCACAGCCCTTCATGACTATAAGGTTGCAACGGCAAGTATTGAAAAGGCGATAGGAGTACGTTAATGAAAAAAATTGCGATTGTGGCCGGTATTGTAATCATTATAGGTCTCGGGATATTTATTGTCCTGAAATCAAAAAACAATTCCGTGCAGTTCAAGACCGCTCCGGTAACGCTGGGGAATATAAGATATGCTGTGACAGCAACGGGAACGATGAATTCAGTGACAACAGTACTTGTAGGAACGCAGGTTTCAGGGATGATCAAGCGGCTCCATGTGGATTTTAACTCGCGGGTGAAGAAAGGCCAGATTATCGCGGAGATAGACTCATCCACATTTCAGGCCCAGGTTGACCAGGCAAGGGCTAATTTGGCTCAGGCAAAGGCAATTGTGGAAAAGGACAAAGCAGTGCTGGCAGATCTTAAAAGAATAAAGGACCGCAACAAACAACTTTTTTCGCAGGATCTCATCGCCAGAGCTGATCTTGATACTTCAGAGACGAATTTTGACGCGAGTAACGGGCAGTTGGCAGCGGATACTGCACAGGTGGCGCAGATGGAAGGAGCGTTGAGATTTGCAGAAACAAACCTGAGATATACCAAGATTGTCTCGCCGGTAGATGGTGTGGTAGTATCGAAAAGCGTAGATGTCGGGCAAACAGTGGCGGCAAGCTTTCAAACACCCACGCTTTTCAATATAGCACAGGATTTAACGAAAATGCAGATTGACACAAATATTGATGAGGCGGATATTGGAAAAATCAAGGTCGGCCAGGATGTGGAATTCAGCGTCGATGCATACCCTGACAGGATTTTTAAGGGAAAAGTCTTTCAAGTGCGAATAGCGCCTATTATCGTTCAAAACGTGGTTACATACGACGTGGTCATCAAGGTTGACAATCCTGAACTGAAATTAAATCCGGGCATGACAGCTAACGTCTCAGTGATCGTGGCAATCAAGGATGGAGTGCTGAAAATCCCTAATGCGGCCCTTAGATTCAGATTGACTGAAAAAGATGGTGCAAAAGTGCAGGCAGAATCAACCGACAAAGCCGGCAGTCGTCAACAGACTGCATCAGGCAAAGCAGGCGGCAGTCGTCCGGCGGGTCAACGGAGCTATGCTGTATGGGTACTTGAAGACAAGAAGCCGAAACGGGTTGCAGTTACGCTTGGCATCAGTGACGGCAGCTTTACAGAACTGACATCGGGGAATATTAAGGAAGGGCAGGAAGTCATTGTGGAATCATTGACAAAAGCAACAAAAAGCAGCGGGAGCAATCCCCAATCTGTTCCAAGGTTTATCAGATAAATGCACTTGATTGAGGCAAAGGAAATATCAAAGATATATCGCCTGGGCGATATTGAAGTGAGAGCTCTTGACAAGGTCTCTGTTGTTATTAAGGAAACAGAATTTCTGGCAATTATGGGACCGTCAGGGTCGGGCAAATCGACTCTGATGAACATCATCGGCTGTCTCGACATCCCTACAGAAGGACAATATTTATTGGAAGGTATAGATGCCGGAACCCTCAGCAGGGATGAACTGGCACAAATCCGTAACGAAAAACTTGGTTTTGTGTTCCAGGGTTTTAATTTGCTCCCCAGGACCTCAGCCCTGGAAAATGTTGAGTTACCCATGTTATACAGCGGTGTTCCTGCGAAACTAAGAAAACAGAAGGCATTCGAAGCTTTGAAAACGGTGGGTCTGGAAGGAAGGGAACACCACCACCCCAACCAGCTTTCCGGCGGACAGCAGCAGCGTGTGGCCATTGCAAGGGCAATCGTAAATCAGGTGCCTGTTATATTAGCTGACGAGCCTACAGGGAATCTTGATACCCACACAAGCATAGAGATAATGGAGCTTTTTCAAAAGCTGAACAGCGAATCGGGCATTACGATCATATTGGTAACACACGAGCCTGATATCGCACAATACAGCAGTCGAATTATACGATTTCTCGACGGGCAACTTGTAAGCGACAAATCAGTAGCTGACGACAAAAAGAAGCATGTTCTTGAGGTAAAAGAATGATAAGCATTCCCTGGACTGTTCGAATAGCTCTTCGGGCGCTTAGAGTGAACAAGATGCGTTCTACTCTTACGATGCTGGGCATTATAATCGGGGTAGGGGCTGTCATTGCAATGCTTGCGGTGGGCACAGGAGCAAGCCGACAGATTTCCGAACAGATCTCCACCATGGGGAGTAATCTTCTCATAGTATTGCCCGGCAGCCAGACAGCAGGAGGTATAAGAACCGGTATTGGCGGTCAGCCCACCCTGACGTTAGCAGACGCGGAAGCCATTCAGAGAGAGTGTCCTGCAGTAATGGATGTTGCGCCAATTTCTAATGGGGCGGCGCAGGTAGTCTATGGGAATCTTAACTGGTCCACCGGTGTTTACGGAACAACAGCGGGCATGCTCGTGGTTCGCGATTGGGCGCTTTCTGCAGGCCGGTCCATTACCGACGAAGATGTACGAAGCGCCACAAAGGTGGCTATTCTCGGTCAGACGGTGGTTGACAACCTTTTCGGGGGAATAGACCCGATAGACCAGATTATCAGGATAAAAAAAATTCCCTTTAGAGTTGTCGGCATTATGGCAACAAAAGGGCAATCAGTAATGGGCCAGGATCAGGATGATACAATTTTTGTACCGGTCACTACCGCTCAGAAGAAACTTTTTGGAACAGCCTTTCCTGGCACGGTTAGACAGATAATGGTAAAAGCAAAAGGGTCAAGCTATTTAGACAGTGCAGAGAAACAGGTCACGGAATTGCTCAGACAGAGGCATCGTGTAGGGGTAAAGCGGGATGACGATTTTTTCGTGCGTAATCTTACCCAGATAATGCAGGCGGCAGAACAGTCAACGCAAGTTATGACATTGCTGCTCGGAGCAATAGCTTCTGTCTCGCTTCTTGTTGGTGGTATAGGGATTATGAACATTATGCTGGTTTCCGTTACTGAACGGACGAGAGAGATCGGTATCAGGATGGCTATTGGCGCAAAAACCTGGGACATCAGACTTCAATTCATAATGGAAGCAGTGATCCTGTCGCTTATCGGCGGTATTATCGGCCTGCTCATAGGTATTACCGGTTCCGAGATACTTTCTGTACTGGCAGGCTGGCGCACCGATGTTTCACCGCTGTCAGCATTTATTGCTTTTGTTTTTTCGGGTATTGTAGGGATTTTCTTCGGTTTTTACCCTGCCTACAAAGCATCCCTTCTTAATCCCATAGACGCCCTCCGGTACGAGTAACACAAAAGCAGGATAGAACCTGGAACACTTGTATCTTATCCATATTTAATGGAAATTTCTTAAGAAAAAGATAAAGGGAGAAATTAAGCACACCGGAAAAGAGCGGCTAAACCCTCCCTCTATTTATAAGCCTGAAAGATCAGAGATTATCGGGCACCCACGCCTTGTGGGATGGAACCCATTTGCCATTTATTGATTGACCCGGCACCTCAACCCATTGTCCCGATGAAGATTTACTGTCTGTTCCGGGAGTAACCATCGAATCCTGTAGAGGAGTGATAGTCGGATCGGGATAGGCGTTAGCCTGATTTGGAGAATAGACAGGCATTGGGGTATAGACCACGGGCGAAGGATAGTCGTAGTAAGGCGAAGGTCCGTAGTAATACCAAGGTCTGGCAATGGCAACACCGAGAAGAGCTCCACCCATGAAAGCTCCACCTCTGTGCCATCCCCGGCCTCCTCTTCCACCGCCGCGTCTGGCCTCGCTCACGGCAGGAAGTGCAAGTGAAATGCCTATCAGGGCAACAATGATAATCACTAAACTCTTCTTATTCATAGATACCTCCTCTTCTCACAAAAACTACTTTGGTTGTAGTTTTACATACTTTTTATCTTATTTCTCCTATATATGCTTAACCTTCTTACCGTCTTCCCCGGTAATGATCCCAGTATCTTACACGTTCCCATCTCTCCCAATTCCTCTGAAGTTCTCCATAGCGTACCGGTCGGTACCCAGGCGGAATGTTCCTTCGATAGTCCGGAGGAAGCCCTATTATCGGACCCGGGACCATCCGGGGAACGATATATGCCCATGGTCCGTTGTAAGTCGTGGCCCTGTACCAATGACCGGCATGAGGACGATACCAGTAGCCATGATAAAAAAGGATGTCTACCCCGATATCCGGAATAAAGTATGTGTAGGTCCCCTGGATGGGAACTACCGGAGGAGGAGCATGAATTGTATAGGGAGGAGGAGCATATTGCGGGTTTGCACTGACTTGTCCGCCGCCACCCGGATTTACAGGCACCCATACTTTGTGTGCCGGCACCCACTGTCCGTTGACCCATGTACCGGGAACTTCGACCCACTCACCGGGAGGACCTTCTTCAGGACGTGGATATGACACATTCATAGGCTTTGATGCCTGCGTCAGATACTCCCGGGTTTGGTTTTGTTCGATGTTGTTTCCTGCGTTTCCTCCTGCAAAAGCACCGCCCGCGACATCAACCGCGCCGATTAAAACACCTTTTTGCATATTATACCCCTCGGAAGCCCAGGAGTAATTAAAAAAGGCGGTGAGAATAAATAAACCAAATAAAATTCTTCTCATCAGTTCTCCATACAAAATTAATATCATATTCTATCACACACTGCTATTGGCAGGTCTTTTATATGTTTATTTAGCAAAAGGTGTGCCGTTCTTTGTTATTTGTATTCAGCCTGTTATTATAGAGAATTTTGAATGAGGTTCCCCTATGTATGCATCAATAGAGGCAATTAATGTCGAAAATAGCAGCATCAGTTCGACAATACTTGCTGTTTGCAGGGAACATCCAAATTGCCATTATCTTTGACAACAGGCGCCCAAAATCCCATACGGTAAGAAACAACGCCCTCAGATGTAAAAGACCGTGAAGCCGGCAAAGCTGTGAAACAAGGAGAATGTGATTTTTTCTAAACCTCATAAGAAATTGTGCGATAAGAACAATGAAACAAGTATACTGTTGCCGATTATTTATATGCAATTCATGGAGAGAACCATGTCCCCGATAAATATGTATTTGTTGCAATCCTTTTGTATTTTGATATAATGCATAATCATAGCGGGGTCATATGAAAGATACACCCAAGACAAATTCAGCATCAATCCAAGAGCAAGAGATATCTGCCTTAAAAAAAAGAATTCAGAAACTTGAACAATTTAAACTAAAACACACACAGGCAGAAGAAAAACTACGGGAAAGCGAAAAGAGATACCAGAATATTTTTGAGACCTCTGTTGAAGGCATATTCCGCGCAACAGGTCAGGGTCGCTTTTCAAATGCCAACCCTGCTGCGGCCCATATGCTCGGATATGAGTCACCGGAAGAACTAATCAGCTCTATGACGGATATACGGTCTCAACTTTATGTAAACCCTGAAGACCGTGACAAAACAGTTGAACTCTTGTTAAAGCATGGTTCTATCAAAAACTTCGAGGCAAAATGTCGCCATAAAAATGGAAACATTATCTGGGGCGTATTAAATATGCACCTTGTAAAGGATAGTCAGGGGAGTATTTTATATATTGAAGGTACATGTCAGGACATTACTAAACGCAAACTTGCGGAGGAGGCACTGCGGGAAAGCAAGGAAAGGTACCGTCAACTTGTGGAAAATATCAACAAAGGCATCTTTGTTGCCCAGGACGGCAAGCTAAAGTTTGCCAATCCTATGTTTATGGAAATCTTAGGTCATTCAGAGCATAATCTTACAACATTACCTTTTACGGAATTTATCCACCCTGATGATCGCAATATGGTATCGGAGCGTCATATCAGGCGGATGAAGGGAGAAAGATTTCCAACCAGGTATGAATTCCGGATTTTAACCGGCACTGGAAGTGTAAGGTGGTTAGAATTGGATTCAGTCATGATGCAATGGGAAGGTAAACCGGCCTCATTGGCTTTCGCAAGTGATATCACCGAGCGTAAGCAGGTAGAAGAACAACTAACCTACGAGAGACAGAAGTTCACTATCCTTTCGGAAAATGCCCCGTTCGGCATGTTGTTAATCAAAAAGAATGGACAGTTTCTTTATATAAATCCCAAGTTCAGGGATATCTTTGGTTACGATCTTGGCGATATACCCGATGGGAAAACATGGTTCAGAAAGGCATATCCGGATGCAGCTTTACGGCATGAAGTCGTTTCCGGATGGTTAAACCGGCTGAATAGCGCCAGCTATGGAGAGCAGCGGCCAAAGTTTTATAATGTTACATGTAAAGACGGATCGATAAAAACCATCAATTTTATCACTGTGCTCCTGGGGAACGGGGATAATCTCATGGTGTGCGAGGATATTACCGAGCGGAAAAAGCTGGAAACAGAGCTTGTTCATGCCCGGAAGATGGAAGCTATCGGCACCCTTTCAGGAGGTATCGCTCACGACTTTAACAACATTCTTATGGGCATTCAAGGGTATGCAACACTCATGATGCTGGATATCAGCACAGATCATCCACACTATAAACATTTAAAGCGCATCGAAGAGCAGGTAAAAAACGCGTCAGACCTTACCGGGCAACTGCTTGGTTTTGCAAGGGGCGGGAAATATGTGGTCAAACCGGTCAGTATGAATGAACTGGTTGAAAGGACCTCCACCATGTTCGGCAGAACCAAAAAGGAGGTTGTCATCCATCGCAAATACGAAAAGGATGTATGGGCTGTAGATGCAGACCCGGGTCAAATTGAACAGGTGTTGCTCAACCTTTACCTTAATGCCTGGCAGGCTATGTCTGCAGGAGGAGACCTTTCTATTGAGACGAAAAATATTGTTATCAAAGAGAATTGTGTAAAACCTTATTCGATGATGCTCGGAAGGTATGTGCAAATATCGATCAGTGACACCGGTGTGGGCATGGATGAAAAAACAAAAGAAAGAATCTTCGAACCCTTTTTTACCACAAAAGAGCTGGGCAGGGGTACCGGATTGGGTCTTGCAATGGTTTACGGCATCATAAAAAGCCACAATGGTTTTATCGACGTCATTAGTGAGCCCGGCAAGGGAACTACATTTGCACTCTATTTTCCTGCATCAGAGAAGGAAGTCGTGAAAGAGAAATCTGCAGCTCCAAAAATTATGAAAGGCACAGAGACAATCCTCATAGTCGATGATGAACCGGATGTCCTTGCCGTGAGCAAAGAAATCCTTGAGTCCCTCGGGTACAGTTTGTACGCGGTAAAAAACGGCGAGGAAGCAATCACGCTCTATAAACAAAAGAAGGATGAAATTGATCTTATCATCCTTGATATGATCATGCCGGGACTCTCGGGGAGTGAAACTTTTGACCGTATCAGGGGAGTAAATCCTTCAGCAAAGATAATCCTCAGCAGTGGCTATAGTTTGAGCAGTCAGGCACAGCAGATTATGGACAAAGGATGTCACGGGTTTATTCAGAAACCTTTCAATATGGCCGATATTTCCCTGAAGATCCGTGAGGTGCTGGAAGTACAGGCAGTAAAAGAATAATACTGTCCCGATCTCAATACTTCGCGGGTGCTGTCGAGACTGATCCGGCAATGGTGTAACAGGCGTATCTCTTTTGATAATCCTCGCTTTTGGAGAACCGAGAAGCTGATTCTTTTGTTAATATTAAACAATATTAAGTAATTTGATAATATTATTGTCTATCTTTTAACATATGGCTGTCCATATAATGATGTTTTTCCAGGTAAAACTCTACGGATTAGACAGACAATAAAAAACCGTTAATTGTTTATTCTTTCTTTTCTCCACCGAAATTGAAAACCCAACATCCATAACAGCACTTGGAATCTTCTAAATAATTATGATCCTTGCATATATGCTTTCCGCAGTAGTTACATTGGGCCACTTCAGCAATAGAAGAACAGTGCTGCTCGTCGCAGATTCTGTTGCCTTTTTCATCAAACTTTCTTTGGCTTAACCGCATCCATTCTTTGTTTTGCCTCTCTTTTTCAGCAATAAGAGCCCCCATGATATCCGGGCGGGTCTCATTGATAAATTCGCTTACTGCCCCCTCGATAAGCGCATTCCTTACAAATTCGTCCTCCTTCTCTCTTGTGATATGCTTAATAATATTTTCAATCTCATCTCTTTCAGATGCCTCAAGTTTTATGTCGAGACGTTGTATATCATCCATTATGCCCATCTTCATCCTCCATTGGATATCATAAACCTGCCTTTTACGCCTTACGTAAAAGACAGGGTATCTTATTTTGTATCGGTCCCTTTCCCAAGATTTACAGCAGCATCGGGCACTGATTCCACATTAGATCTTCCATAACATTTTTTCGAACAGTCTCCTGTATTTACAGGGAAATGTCTCCAGCATCCGAATCCCTGGTTTATGCATGGGCCGTTGGATGTTTTGGCGCAGTGCGGGGAGCCGCTGCTTGGTTTCGGGTCATAATAAGTGGCAACAACACCGGGAACTGCCGTGGTGTTGCACTGGCACAGACAGTCAAGCACATTTTGTCTTTCCTTATCGGTAAGCTGCTCGTATTTTTTTGGAGGCGGTTTAGGCGCATCAGGTTTTTTGGCTGCATCAACAGCCGGTTTTTTCGCAGCTTCTTCTACGGTTACAAAACGGCTTGTCTGCGCAAGCCTTACCTGCTGCGACTGATCTTTCATCCAGAGTTCCAGAGATATTTCATATCTTCCCGGTGTTCCTCCGGTAAAGCTGAATGAACTGCCTGTGCTCCTGGCCTGCCCGTTTACCAACCATTTGAAGGTGAATAATCCCTGGTTCATTACATTTGTTTCGGAAACCATACCGTTAAGTGTTGTCGATTCGCCGACTTTTATTTTATCCTTGTTGGTGCTTATATATATGTATCCATAGGGCTGCTGTACTTCAAGGGGGTAGGTTGCCTCTCCGGCCTTCTGCCATTTTCCCATGACTGCCTGATACACTTCGGCTTTAATCGTGTAGCTTCCCTGTCTCGGCGCCGTAATGGTCTGGGAAGGGCCCTTGCTGCTCAATTGTTGACCGTTCTGGTACCATTTGTACGCAAACTGAGCTGTTTTGTCCACGGATTTTATTGTTGCCGTGAGCGTTACATCCTGTCCGATCATGGTTCTTTTCGGTCCGTCAATGTACATGGAAACCGTTGGATTTTCCACAATCATCCGGTGTTTTGCATCGCCTACCAGCACTGATTTCCCTCCTGTTATCTGATACACGACGAGATTCACCTTGATTGTTTCCGGTTTTACCAGAGACCATTCAAATCCCTCGGTGTTGTTGAAGACCTTTGACTGTCCTTCGTAGGTCCAGGCATACTTGAGAGAGGGCTTGAGAGAGGGGTCTATGCCGACAATTGCGTTGTATTTTACTCTCTGACCCACAACAGCCTTATCGTCCGCGGATATTCTGACGGAAGCCTTTTGAATGGTAAAGGTATGAGTCGCTTCGCCGAACTTTTCCCACTTGCCTTCCTCAGCCTTCAGAACTTCTAATTTTACCCCGAATGTGCCCACAAGGGATGTGTTGATTTTTAACGTATCTGTTTGCTCGGCAAAACGAAGCGAGCCCTTCATGTCGCTCCATTGATAACGCAAAACAGGCGGTTCTTTTGGTAACACGGTAAATTTCACGACAGCTTTTAATTTCACGTCCTGCCCAAGCGTATATGGCGGCGGAGGATTGCCTTCAATGCTTACAAGCACACAATTCTTTGAATAATACTCCCTGAAGCCCTTAACGGCAGCAGCGCTCTGAACATTATGCTCCTTTGCCCATTTCGGCGCTGAAACATAGAAGCTGTTGTCTTTTTTGAAAAGCGCGCCCCACAGACCCTGCCAGACATTATTATGGACTATATAATCGAGGGTTTTTTTATCGTACTCGCTGTCGAGTTTTACTTCAGGTATGCAGGTTGCCTTAATTTCAGCAAGCTGTTTTTCAACAGAATTCCTTGTATTTATTACGAACTGGTAATATTGAACTGCCGTTTTCTTGTCTTCTTCGGGTTTCGCGATAAGAAAATCCGTGCCGGTCAATATCCTTACACCATGTTCAGCAGGGTTGCCTCCGGCAAAGGCTGTTTCAGATTCCTGACGGGCTTCATAGACAATTTTGTAGGCATCAAGGTACTTTTTAACGATTTCACCGGCTTTTGTATAGTCGCTTTCCATCTGTCCTTCGCTCAGCAAGTCACGCTTTACATTCCAGAGCCACCTGAATACAGCCTTCAGATTGTTTGTGTCGAGTTCTTTGTCCATTTCCTTTTCCAATGCTGCTTCAATCTTGAGATCCCTGGCAATTTTGTTTAATTCAGCGAACAATTCCGGCAGCATACCTCTCATGAGGGCATTGTCTATGGCCTTTCTCTCCTCAAGCTGATGAATCATGTTCAACACAAAATTAAGCTTTGCTTCCTCCCATCGCATCTTATAGATATCGCCGTAATGCTGCATGAGCTTCGGCCCCACATATTCATTGCTCATCATCTGCTGTATAAGATTGAGGGCAGGATCAGTTGCGGCAATATTTTTTTGCAGCATTTGATTAACAAAGAATTTGTCTGTTAATCCGTAATATGCTTTCATGGACATGTCCCGCTGGGATGGGCTCTTCTTTAACTGCTGCCGCATTGCCTCTACCTGTTCCTGCTTGTATCGTGAAAACTGCTCCACGTTCAGCACTCCGCCTGAATATTTTGCGGAAATAAGACGCCATACCCCGACTTTTGCGGTCTCATATGATTCAACGCCGATAAGTTTGAATGTAGCCGTAGCATAGAGGGTGTCTACAAAGACGCTTAGCTGTTCGGTCCAGAAAAAAGTGACGGGCATGTCAATCAACACGTATCTGCCTATACCATACGCGGCCTGGGCAAGGCCTAAAGGCGGAACGAGAGTAGTGACAACTTCCCATCCTGCTTCGAGGTAATTCCCCATGATTGCCTGCTCGACAGAAGAGCCGAAGGGCACGCGCCTGCGGAAAAACTCTGTGGCCAGTTCTCCCCAGCCGCCCTTCAAATAGGCATCGCGATAGGCCGCTCCTTCTTCAATCACCCCGATAGCGATGAGACCTTTTACTGCTCCCCGGCCTGCGGCGGTAGATTGGATGGCTTCGTTACATTTACGGTTAACCTGCTGTATTCCGCTTGCAACAGTGCCCTTCAATCCCTTCAGGGCGGATGATTTCGATCGCGAATCTTTGAGGGTTTTTGCTTCCTTATATTCAGTTACGAATCTGTCAAAGTCCGGGTTATCACCCCTGAGTTCACCGAGCAGTTTGTCATCGAGGATATCGAGATAAAAATTTATCGAACTCATTCCTTTGTCGCCCAGATCTAATCCCTTTTCAATCTTGTTCATAAGGTATGCAATGCCGAGCATGCGTCCCAGCTTTGTCTTTGCCTCGAATTGAGCTTTCAGGTATTGTCTGTCCTTTATCATATCAGGAGTTGCTTTACCGCGTCCCTGTCTGAATTCGATTGCCATTGATTTGAAATCTTCGTGGAGCTTTGCAACGCCTTCATGGGTCAAACCGGTGTCTTTTAATACACTTATCTCCGTTTCCACCATCTTTTCAAGGTCGTCAATCTCTTTTCCTAATTTGCCTTCCAACTGCTTTGCCTGTTCTTTTGTGGTTTCATTGCCTTCAAGCTCGCTTAAGCGATCAAGCTGTTTTCGTATGTCGTCAATTCGTTTACTATATCCGGTTTCAACATTCTTCCACATGGCGCTGAGGCAGTCTTCATTGAATTTGTCCATAATCTCTTTATTCGGCCTTGTGATAAGCCAGGGGCCGCCTGTATTGGATGTGGTGATCTCAAACCGTGAAAAAGGCAATGCCCCGTATTTCTGCTGAAAATAGCTCCTGATTTTCTGATCCATCTGCTTTACTTTGGATTCTTTTTTCAGCCGGTCAAGTTCTCCGCTTAAAGCGTTTAAGGCCGGATCGGAAGAACCAATACCCAGATATTTCATGAGCGAATCATTGCTGCGGTCAACATATTTAGCAGCCTTTATAACCGTATCAACAGGGCTGAATATCCCTTCTTTTACGATGTCGGAATAAAAATGACGAAGGTTTTCCATGGAAAGTCCGGGTTCTGCGTTATATTTAGAAGGGGCTGTGCGCGGGTCTGTTGACTGCAGTTCCGACTCCCTGACAACCCGGTCAATGGCTTCTTCAAGGGCGCCTCTCACCGTGCCTGCTGCCGAGTCTTCAGAAAGACGCCGTAATCCGTCCTCGGAAAATATAATTTCATCGACTATCTTCATCTGAGACAAGGCGAATTCCGCTCCGTGCTGCCCGATATACACCTCAAGGCCGGCCTTGCCGTGCGCTGTACAGACTGAATCTATTGCCTGAGAGGAAAGTCCTGTGAGTTCCATGAGTTTTGCCTCAAAGGCATTCTTAAGCGCGGAAATAATGTTCGTATCCCTTGATACAAAACTGAAATCAATATCACCCTCAAATTTTAATGCTGTTGAAGGCTGGCCTACCCAACTCCCTACATATGCGACAAAGACGCTGGAGTTGCTGCTCCTGCCTTTAATTACCCCTTTTATGGCTGCTTCAGTCTGAGCCCGACGCCAGCTTAAAAGTTTTTCCTCAACACGGGTGCCGCCTTCGCCGTAATGTTCACCCAGAAACTCGCTCCCAAGGCCTTCATTGTTAAGGCCTGTCTTGACTTTAATGACATCTTTCATGGTGCCGCCTGTGTTGGCAAGCCCCCTGAAAAAACCTTCGGGGCTGAGCCTGCCCTTTTTCACATCAAGGAGCATCTTCGCGATTGATACGTCTTTATTGGGCGCATTTGCAAATTTTGAAGCGCCAAGAAGCTTTATCAGTACCGGATCGCGGTCATCTTTTGTTGTTCCTGCAGGACCGGTTTGCGCATAGAGTCCACCGGCTATGCCGGATAACAACATGATAAAGCAAAGAAATATAGGCACCATACGGCAGGATTTGGATTTTATCATTTTAACTACCTCTTGTTATCCTGTTATCATTTCTTTTCTAACTTATGAATATATGCATTTAATTCTTCTTTTCCATATTTTCTACCTTGTGTCAGGATATTTTTTCCGACATGCTTCAGCTTTTTTGTCGTAGGCATCTTTT
The DNA here is from genome assembly GCA_964532465.1 of uncultured Syntrophorhabdaceae bacterium. Lineage (GTDB taxonomy): Bacteria > Desulfobacterota > Syntrophorhabdia > Syntrophorhabdales > Syntrophorhabdaceae > JAPLKB01. The sequence continues at coordinate 47,842 of CAZHHX010000014.1, forward strand.
CTTTTTTTTATCTCTTCTTTCCACCCGCATTCCTGGAGAACATACCAGGCATCGCTCCCTCCGGGTTGACTTCTGGTTGCGTAATAGGAATCGCAACACTGCTTGGGAGGATATTCCTGTGCCGAGTGCATGGGCTGACAACTCCAATGCGCAAAAGAATCCTTGTTCCTGATCTTGGGGAACCAGTTTACCGCGTTTTCGTAATACTTCTTTTCACTGCTTACGCACTCTTCGTACTGATTCTTCTGTATCTCTTTATCTTTCTGAGGAGCAGGCTGACCTTCCACTATCACAGCGTATCCAGCCTGCGCAACCCTCGTATCGGGATTTCCCCTCATCCAGAGTTCCACTCCGATTGAATGCGCACCCGGCGTACTCCCGTTGAATGAGACAGTTTTCCCGCTGCCGGCTTCCTTCTCATCTATTGACCATTTGAAATATAATGAAGATTCGGGAACATTCGTCCCGGAGATCATGCCCGTGTAAGTGCCTGATTGGCCTGCCTTTATTTTACCCGGCCCGGAGATATAGATCGACGCCTTTACCTGTTCTTTTTCTTTTGCCATGAGCGAATATGTTGCCTCGCCTATTTTCTGTCCTGTCCCGCTCACAGTCTTGAAGGCCTCTACTCTGACAATATGGCTGCCCTGGCGTCCGATTTTTACGGATTGGGAACTGCCTTTATTGCCCGATTCCTGATTGTTTACTGTCCATCTGAAATAATTTTGAGAACCTTTTGCTTCCGGTGCAACTGAAGCAGTGAAAGTTAGCGTATCACCGACAAATACCTCGGAGCTTGCAGGCGATATTCTGATTGAAACTTCGACTTTTACTTGTGCGGCGCCTTTTAAATTGACATAACAATTGCGCCCTTCAGCAAGTATTTTTCCCGCTTCATCAAATGCCTGAATTGACCGGTCATCATTCCCGGTCTGTGAAATAAACATATCCATCTCAGGACAGGATTCAGGCTTTAATTGTGCGAGCTTTGCAACATTAACGGTAAAACGGTAAAAGTCTTTTATTTTGCTCTCATGCTCCACAGCGATTTTGGTATTGATTTTCAGCGCATCTACCTGCCGGGCAATCTCTAAAATCTCCTGCTGTTCCTTCATGTCCCTCTCATTGTAAAAATATTTTACGCCTGTACGAAATCTGGCAAGGGCATTATTGAACTCAGTGACGGTAATGTTAAGCTGAACGATCTTTTTCACAAAGTCATCATTCAGTTTGGCGGCATTCTTCGAAACAGCCTGTATAAAGCTCATGTATTCCGAAAATTCCTTCTGTGCGGTCACGGTCTGAGATGCAAGACCGGCCGATTCAAGAACAGGGTTTTTCAGCGCCGTCATTTCCTGCTGTGCATAGGCGTACTGTGTCTCGGCTTGATCGAGGTATGTTGTTTTTATATTAGCTTTGTATGATTCGAGGCCCTTTTCATCAATTTTGCCTTCGTTAAAAGCCTTTATCACCTGGTTTGAAGCAGTGCATATTCCCTGGGCATATTGCTTTACTGCAGCAAGACGTTTTGTAAGATTCGCGTATGTTTCAGAAGGATTTTTTACAGCCGCGGTTTTTTTATTTATCTCCTTTGCTGACGCGCAGAGGTTTTTCAGTTTTTTAATAGACCCTTCCAACTGCAGTTGACTGCCGCTTATAGAGACAACCTGTTTTTGCAGGTTCCATGCCTGTTCGTCGAGAGGAGCTAAGGACCTTAATTGGGTATCCGCGTCACCAGCAAGCTTTGAGAGTTCCATTGCAAGCTTTCTTAAAGCCCCTATAGGCCGGTATTGCTCAACGCGCTCCTGCATTTCCTTCGCTATCTCCTCAGACTGGTCAACCTCCCAGCGAAGCGGGGTGTTGATTACCAGATTGGGTATATCTGCAATGCCTGTCCAGAATGCTGTATTGGCGTCATTGGCCGCGTAAAGGTTTGCCTTCAGCACGGTCATTGCCTTGGAACAGTCTTTTCTGCCCTGATTAATGCAATCCTGGTACTCTTTGACCGCCTTTTGCGCTGCCGCTTCTCCAATGCCTATAGCCCCCGGTATGCCTGTTGCGTAGACAAGGGCCTTGCCCGCCGTTTCTATGGAACTTTCCCAGGGTTTTTCTTCCTTCTTCAATTCCCTGTATATTTTGTCAAAGACCAATAAGGTCAGGACAGCACCTGCACCGGCCTTGACGCTTGTCGGTGTTTTTAAATAACTGATTAGAGGCTCGGTAGGGTTGGCCATGGATTTAAACGTAGATTTGAGGTCTTTATATACGTTGTTTCCGACCCTGTTTACAAGTTCGCTTTTGGATATTGTTTTGCCGGCGTTGTCCTTATAAACAACGCTTCCATCTTGATTTGTGACTTTTGTAACCTCGTTTCCGGTAAGCTTCCCTCCAAATTCCGGGTCACTCTCTGCTATCGCTTTCAACGAACCATTTTCTTTAAGCTTGTTTATAATCTTGGTTTCCTTCAATTTCACAGCCTTGTTTTTATCACCTGACTTGATGGCATCGTTAATCTCTTTGTCCAGATTGCTGTATTCCTGTGCGCTGCGGCTATCTATGTTTTTATTAATGTCTACAATCGTCTTTTCCGCCCTTTTTGTCCAGTTATTCAGCTTTTGCTTCTTTACTTCAGGGGGATCTCCGAAATCAACAATACCGGCCTGTTCAGCAGTAGCGTTTCCATTATAAATCTTTTCCGATTGCCCGGCAATCAGTGTATCCGAAACGGCAACATCAGATGACTTGATTATCTTATTAATCGTTTTGCCCTGAACGCGTATGTCCCCTTTTGTTTTTGCGTCAATAAACTTTCTGGTGTGGTCAAGAACCTCAACCTTCTTTGAGGTTTTGTCACCTATTGATAAATAGGCGTCGCTGTCAATTGCCGCCTTGTGGGTAATTTCAGCCTCTAAGGAAGAGCTGCCTACAGGATCAGACCCCGTATGTTTATTTATCCATACGGTTGTATCCTGCTTCCCTGTAATTACAAACCTGTCGCCTTTCGGGATCACCTTATTGCCTGCCTTTTCCATTGCCTTTGTGTATGCGTTTGCTGCGTCAAAATCAGCGGTAAGATCAATGTCGCTATTGATGCTTGCCGGGTCCCGACCCGTTGATTTGATCTTTTTTGCAAGTTCAGGAGGGATTTCCTTAATCACTTCGTTATGCTGCTGAATACGCTCGATATTGTATTTTTCATAGCTTTTTTGAACATCACTTATTGCTGCATCGTATTGCGCCTTCACTTTTTTATAGGCCGGGTGTTCTTTTATGGGCAAGCCGTCTGCATGGCGCGCCTCATAGGGTATCATTGCTTCAAAGCGTTCGGTAACTGCCGCCACATCATTCTGGTACTGCATTCTGCGCGTTTCAAGGTCTTCGGCAGCGCATAAAGAAGGATATGTCATGCAGAAAACACATGTAATCAGGCAAAGACGTACAAAAACAGAAAATGATCTGCATTTCACGGCCTCACCCCCTGAGACTTCCACTCCGTAAGCAGGGTAAGAGCAAATGTACGGTTTTCCTCAGAAACTCCTTTTCTCTTTACTACTCTGTCTAATTCCTCAAAGGCCAGTTTATTGTTTTTCTGCCTGTAGGCAAGTATTGCAAGGGCTATTCGAATGCTGTCCGCATCGGGTTGTTTGTCAAGGATTCCATTGAAAAAATCAACCCCCCTGGCATACCGGGAATCCATGATATAGGCTGAACACATTGTGGCAGTAATCGGAGGTGAAATCTTTTTTGAATCCCTCTTTAATGCTGTCTCGAACTGGGCAAGAGCGGATGAAAAATCACCGTGCCTGTAAAAGGATTGTCCAAGGAGCAATCGAAACATATTGTTTTCAGGGCTTAATTCAACGGCCTTTTGCAGCGCGTCTTCAGCCATGATGCCGGTCATCGCACCATCCCTGCCAATCCTGTCATAAATCTGCCCGAGGAAAGACCAATAGTCCGGGTTGTTCGGCGCAAGCTCGGTTGCGGATTTTGCATAAACAAGAGCAAGCCTTTGCATGTCTTCATCATTCTTTTTAGCAGCTATCGCAGTTAAGCTCAGAGCGTATTGGTACCTCATTCCCGCTAATTCTTCGATATTAACCCTCTTCGGGTCTTTTTTTATTTTTTCTATAACATCCAATTCATTTCGAAACCCTTCAGGCGTGCCTTCCAGCTCAATCTTCGGTTTTTTGGAAATATAAAGGGTATCCTGCAATTTTGCCAGATGTGTTTCAAGTTCAGGATCGGGGTAATATTTCCGGCTTTGTTCGTACATTTCTATGGCAGCCTCAATCCTGCCTTGCTTCTGGAGCGCGATGCCCTGAGCCCGCAGTTTTTTAGCCATCTCAATATACTGTTTTGTAAGAGTATTGCGAAGCGCCTTGATATGATCGGCAAGTGTCGCGTCAGGGTAATAGCTCAGGCTAATCTCGTATTTATCAACAGCATGGGCAAGCTGTCCTTTCTTCTGCAGAATCTCTCCCTCTGCCCGGAGCTTTTTCGCTATCTCCATATTGTTTTTCTGATCATTAGTGCCGGTTGAAATACCTGTGGTTTGTGCATGACATACGTTGGATGATTTTGTTGCCCAGATACTGATAATAAGCAGGTTGAGGGGTAAAAAGAATAAAAGCAGCGTTATTGCAACATTTTTCGGATTATGCATCATTTCGCTCCTTTTTTGTTAAATAAATTCTTTTGTGAATCATGCCGCCATAATTAATTCGAAATACATAAATATAAGACACACTGCTGTGATGATGGGCTGCTTAACCATTGATATTTCCATGGTAAGTTTACTACAATTTTATTGACAACTGAAGTGCCTTTTAATACCCCTGTCCTTGCCGTTGGAAAGGGCTTTCAGGAAAAGCTTATGACAGTTATCTTTAGTTGTATTGCCGTGCTTGGCCTATCGATAGTCGCGGCAATCGCAATATTTACTATCACTATGATTAAGAGGCGAAGAGCGAGAACAGCGACTGTTTAAATCTGGAATTACAGCGTTTGCAGCCACCTTTCTAAGCGTTTGCAGCCTTCCCGGAGCATCTCTATGCTGTTTGCGTAAGAGAAACGAATGTGCGAACCTGCCTTGTAAGTACCGAAATCATATCCCGGTGTGATAGCGACTTTTGCCTCATTTAACGCCCTTTCAACAAACTCCATGCTGTCAATTCCCCATTTGTTTATATTTGCATAGATATAAAAAGCGCCCTCAGGATCTATGGGAATATGGAAACCTATCTGTTTAAGCTGCGGAAGCATGAAGTCCCTTCTGGCTTCATAGGTTTTCCTCATCTCTTCAAGCTCATCTTCTACATCAAATGCGCACAGCGCGGCATGTTGTGATATGGTCGGGGGAGATATGAAAATATTCTGGGCGACTTTTTGTATGGGTCTTATGAGTGTCTGCGGTACAATCATCCATCCGAGCCTCCATCCTGTCATGGCATGGGTCTTTGAAAATCCGTTAATAACCACAATATCTTCTGAAAGGGCAAGGGCTGTTCCCGATTTTTTCGCGTATGTCAGCCCTTTATATATTTCATCTGAAACAAGAACTTTACCTTTCCCGGAAAGAAACATGCAGAGTTCATGCATGGTTTCTTCACGATAAACAATGCCTGTAGGATTTGATGGTGTAGAGACAATAAGTACATTGGGAAGCTTTTCTAAACAACGAAGATGGTCCACCGTGACTTCAAATCCCGTTTCTTCTGAAACAGGTATTGAAATTATTGGTGAATCGACAAGGAGTGCAAAATTTCTATAGCAGGGGTAGCCCGGATCAGAAATACCGAGAGGATTTCCTCTGTCGAGGAGCACTGCCGACAACAGTAAAAAAGCTCCTGATGTGCCGCTTGTAATTACTATCCTTTCGGGGGATACGTTTATGCCTTCAGTTTCATAATAGTATTCTGATATTTTATCTCTCAGTTCCGGCATACCGAGGCTATGAGTGTAGAATGTGCGGTTTTCCTTTATTGCCTCTATTGCTTTTTCCTTTATTGCCTGTGGAGTGGTAAAATCAGGTTCGCCCACCTCCATGTGCACGATATTTTCACCTCGCGCCTCCATGGCCTTTGCCTTTTCGAGTAGCTCCATGACGTAAAAAGGGGAAATTTTCTCTGATCTTTCCGTGTTTTTCATTGTTAAATCTATTAATCAGGTGCAAAGATGAATCTTTTCCTATTGGGATAAAGAAACCTGCAAAAAACTCTACAGCTTTTACTCTCATGGGCAGGGAATAACAGGGTATTGTCCCGCCTGACACAATCTATTCCGGATTCTGAGACTGAGTTGATAAAGTCCCGGCCTGTCCGTGAAACTCCTTATAATTCCTCTTTTGTCTTCTTCAATTCTTCTCTTAGAACAGGCAATACGGTAAAAATATCATCTACAATGCCATAATCGGCATACTGAAATATAGGTGCATTGGGGTCCTTGTTGATTGCAACGATGACCTTCGACGTATCCATTCCCATTGTATGATGGAGGGCGCCCGATATGCCGCAACCAATGTAAAGCTTCGGAGACACAGTCTTGCCGCTTTTACCGATCTGGTCATCGTAGTCTCTCCATTTGGCGTCAACAACAGCGCGGGTAGCTCCTGCCCTTCCTCCCATAGTGTCGGCAATTTCTTCAAGGGCAGGGAAATTTTCAGGGCCTTTCATGCCCCTTCCGCCGCAAATAATAAAATCCGCTTCCTGCAGATCAATCTTTTTTGTATTGGCCTTATGTATGCCAAGGACATTTATCCTCGCATCTTTCTGTATATCCATTGTTTCTTCAATAATCTCGCCATTAAGCATCTTCTTTTCAATTGAGAAAGTGTTGGGCCTGAATGTTACAAATGTATTTTTCCCGCCGCTGAAAGTTACCCATGATATAACCTTCCCTCCATAAAGCGGTTTTTTAATTTTCATTTCCTGGTCTTCAAAATCAATGCCTATCGCATCGGAGACTATGGGCATCTCCAGCCTTGCGGCGAGTCTCGGGAAAAGGTCTTTACCGGTTGCAGTGGATGCTCCGAAAACCATTTTAGGATTATATTTTTTTACCAGATATTCCATTACCTGCGTATAGGTATCCCACCGGTAGTCCTGCAAAATCTCTTTATCAACAACTATAATTTTATCGGCGTAAGCTCTTAATTCCTCTGCCGTCTGCTTTATATTATTACCCATAAGAACTGCGTATGAATCGGAGGAAATATTCCCGGCAATTTCCTTTGCCTTTGACAGAAGTTCGAAGGATGCCTTTCGTACAGCGCCATCCTTACATTCAATAAATACAAAAATATCTTTTGACATGTACGCTCCTCTTTATAAAACTTTTGCTTCTTCTTTTAAAATAGTTATCAGGCCTTTTACTTTTTCCTCAGGCGTACTTCCTTCAATAATCCTGACAGGAGGTCTTTCTTGAGGCGCTTCATAGCAGAACACGTTTGTTTTTGCCGCGCATGTATCTACCATTTCCCGTGTAAGCCCCAGTGAATATGGGTCAATCAACGGTATATTCGCTTTCATTGCCTTCATAACTCCGGTAATAAGCGGCACTCTCGGCTCGTTCATCCCTTTCTGGACAGTGAAAAGCGCCGGCAATTGCACTTCTATGGTTTCCCTCCCTCCCTCTATCTCGCTTTCCACCAATGCTTTCTTTTCGTCGATAATATCCAATTTCATAATCGAGCTTACATGAGGGATTCCCAGGAATTCAGCTACCATTACTCCGATGTTCGAACTTTCATCATCTATTGCCTGCCTGCCGCACAAAATAAGATCAAAACCTTCCTGCTTCGCGAAACCGGCCAGAATCTTTGCTGTAATCAAAGGGTCGTCGCTGTTCAAATTGTTATTGTCCAGCAAAAAGGCCTGGTCAACGCCCATCGCAATAGCTGTCCTTAGCGCTTCAATGGCCCTCTTGGGACCGTACGTACAAACTGCGACTAAGGTTTCTTTCGATTTTTCTTTGATTTTAATGGCTTCTTCAACGGCAAACTCATCAAAAAAATTCATATTATATTTATTTTCAATCTCAAGCGATTTTTTGTCGCTTTTTATTAAAATTCTTGCCTCAGTATCTGCAACCTGCTTGATAAATACCAGAACTTTCAACTTGTCAGCCTCCTAAAATAAGCTTTCAGCAGTCAGCTTTTGAACTGAAAGCCAACTGCATTGCGCCAAGCATTAATTTATAATTTACCTATTATAGTCTTTCCAATAAAATCCTTCAAGACTTCATGTGTTCCTCCGCCGTAAAGGAGGAACCGCGCGTCTCTGAAATACCTCTGTGACTTGTATTCATAGGCAAAGGCGTTAGCTCCATAAATCCTTGTCAATTCATCAACCACCTTAAGACATGTTTCAGTCGCGTACATTTTCGCCTCAGCGGCAACAATTCTGCAATCCATTTTATTTTCCAGCAGCCATGAGCCATAATAAATCATCAGTCTTGCCGCATTCATTACGGTATCCATATCGGCAAATTTCTCTCTTATCAACTGATAATTGCCTATGGGTTGCCCGAAGGCCACCCTTTTTCTTGCGAATTCCAGGGCTTCACGATACGCGCCTATTGCTATGCCGAGAGCCATCGAGCCCGTCATTAAACGCACTTCGTCTAATATATCGCCTACATAGAAAACGCCTTTTCCGGGCTCTTCGCCCAGCAGATTTTCATAAGGCACCCATACATTATCGAATACGAGCTCACCGGTAACAGTGCCTCTGCATCCAAGTTTGTGAATAATCTGACCGCTTGAAAAACCGGGCGTCCCCTTTTCCACTAAAAAAAAGTTCAGCCCCTTGAGCCCTTTTGAAGGATCTGTTGTGGCTAAGACAGTGCAAAAATCACATATGGGTCCGTTTGTAATCCACATCTTTGTTCCGTTTATCCGCCAGCCCTCTCCGTCCTGTACGGCCAGTGTTCTTGTGGCGCCAAGATCGGAACCGGACTGGTCTTCCGTGAAGCAAATTGTGGCAATCTTCTCTCCTTTAATAGCAGGATAGAGGCACCTTTCCTTTATCACGTCGCTTCCAAACCGGTATATGAAATATGTTCCCATAAGGCTGTTCATGATGACGCTCTGTGCAAAACCGACAGAGCCCCGGGCGATCTCCTCATAAAAAGTCATACACATAATCTTATCTGCGTTCAAACCGCCTATTTCTTCAGGATAACGCAATCCAAGATAGCCTAACTTTGCAAACTCCTTCCATAGTTCCCAGGGAAACTCATCTTTCTCGTCTATTTCCTGTGACCTGGGGGCAACTATTTTATCAATTGTGTCGGCAACAGTTTTTTTAAAAAAACTCTGTTCTTCTGTTAATTGAAAGTCCATAATAATCCCCCATTAAAAAATAAAATAATATTCTGTATACAATATTTAAAATGAATCAGGCTTGTCAAGTAAATATGTTAACTATGCTTCGACAAAACCTCTCAATTTTACTGCTCTCGTAGGATGCTTCAGTTTTCTTAATGCCTTTGCTTCTATCTGTCTCACCCTCTCTCTTGTTACATCAAAAACCTGTCCTACCTCCTCCAGCGTATGATCATATTTTTCTCCCAGGCCGAATCTCATACGCACCACCCTTTCTTCTCTCGGCGTCAGGGTGGCCAGTACTTTGTTTAAATGTTCCAACAGATCACCGGATATGGCAGTATCCTGTGGTGTCTGCGCCATCTTGTCTTCAATAAAATCATAAAGATGAGCGTCGTCATCATCGTTTATCGGCGCTTCAAGCGAAACAGGTTCTTTTGTAATCCGCAGGACTTTCCTTACTTTATCCGCGGAAAAACCTATTGCATCCGCTATTTCGTCGGGAAGGGGCTCTCTGCCCAGGTCCTGCACAAGCTCTTTCGATGCTTTTACAATTTTATTAATAGTTTCAATCATATGGACAGGTATTCTGATCGTTCTTGCCTGATCGGCTATAGCTCTTGTAATTGACTGTCTAATCCACCATGTGGCATAGGTACTGAATTTATAACCCCGCCTGTACTCAAATCTCTCTACAGCCTTCATTAATCCTATGTTCCCCTCCTGGATTATATCCAAAAGGGAAAGCCCCCTGTTTGTATAACGCTTTGCTATGCTTACCACTAATCTGAGATTAGCCTTCACTAATTCATTTTTTGCGCAGAGACATCTCTTTCTGGCGTCATCAATCTTTTTCAGATAGGATTTGAGTTCTTTAGCAGAGGCGCCTGCATCGTATTCAAGCTTTTCCAATCTTTTCCGGAGCGCAGATAATTTAATCTCTTTTTCCTCGCCGGTATCCTTACAACAATTTTCTATATCGCCTTCTATTTTATGAATTTGTTCAACATACTTTATTAACCGGTAAATAATATTGTTGGTAATCTTTTTACCCAGGTTCATTTCACCTATTATTGCCTTTATTTTTGTCCTGTATTTTGCTCCGCTGCTATTATTGTTGTCTTTGAATTGCAGATGGACGTTCTTCAGCTCTTCAAGAAGCTCAATTACCCTCTCTTTCTGTAATTCCATGTCGCTTTCCGTTTCATCTTCGTCATCATTATCGAAGATTATGTCTTTCATGTTTGCATTTGATGTTTTCAGGGATGATAGCGTATTTAATAATTCTTTAACAGTGCCAGGAAAAGAAACAATAACTTTTCTGATTTCTTCTTTGGCTTCTTCCATTCGAATGGCAATCTCTTTTTCGCCTTCACGTGTCAGCAATGCAAGGTCAGCCATTTCTTTGATATAATGTCTGATAGGGTTGGTCAGTTCATCAACATATACTCCTTCAAGATCAGCGTTGAGGACCTCTTCAAACCTTTCAGCTTCTGCAAGATTTGTTTCCGGTTCTCCGACAAGATCAAAAAGCTCCATATCGTCGAATATGTTTTCGGGTTTATCACTGCCTTTTACGATAAGATACATTTCTTTGCTTTTCTGATTTTCATCAGAAGAAAAAAATATCTTCGCTTTATCGGCCATTTGCACCTCACTTTTTATTGGTTGGTTTTAAAAAATGCCAGCACCTTTTTCTTCTCATTAAGAAGTTCCACAATCTCCTTGTCATCGCCCCTTTTTTCTGCTTCAAATAATCTTTCCGTAATTTTTTTTAACTCATCTTTTGTGGATTTTTTTTCTACATGCTTGAAATAATCCAGCAAGACCATCTCCAACTCATTATCCTCGTAACCGGCCACATCAAAGACAGCATTTGTTACCAGATCCCTTAAGCTGTCCCTTTCCAGGACATTAATGAAGTTGTTTACTTCCATGCTCCCTTTCTTGTCAAAGAACTCACACATATTCAACAATATCTCTTTTATTTCGGCATCTTTTATATAGTTTATCACCTCCCTTTCTTTTAATATGCCAAGCATTCCCGGCTTGCCCATCAAAGCCCCTATAACCCTTCTTTCGATCATACTGGATGAAATGAAGCGGCCGGAGGGTGCTTCCGCTGTTCTTTCCTTTGGTTCTTCCCTGAAATGATGTTCTTCCACTCCAGTTAATTCGGACAATCTTTTTATATAAAGCCTTTTTTTTACATTGCTTCTTATGTCTTCAATGAAAGGCAGAACAGATTTTATAAAATGGTTCTTGTTTTCCAGTGTTTCTACTCCCCACTTTGTCATACAGTAGTCAAAATAATAGTCCATTATGGGCTTCTTCGTATTAATGACCCTGTTGAGACCTTCTATCCCTTCTTTTTTTATAAAACTATCCGGGTCATGGCTGTCAGGCAGCACAACCATGTTGCCGTTAATATCCATATCAGAAAGTCGTCCTATCAATTTTAAGGCGCTTTTTATCCCTGCTTCGTCGCCGTCAAGCATAAGGGTTATATTATCCGTATAATTTCTTAATCGGGTGAGCTGTGTTTCTGTTACTGATGTGCCGAGCGTGGAAACGATGTTTTTCAGACCTGCCGTATATAAGGCAATAAAGTCGAAGTATCCTTCAACGATGAATACCTCGTTCTTTTCGGTTATGTATTTTTTTGTTTTATCAATGCCGAATAATGTTGTGCCCTTTGAAAAGATGGGAGATTCCGGAGAATTTATATATTTGGGAAACCCCTCTTTTTCTATTGTTCTTCCTCCAAAGCCTATTATCTTTTTGTTAACGTCAAAAATAGGGATTACAAGCCTGCCCATGAATATATCGTACACATTGTTGTCCTTAATCCTTAAAATCCCCGTATTTAAAAGCACATCTCTCGGTATGCCCGAATTTTTCATAAATGTCTGAATCTTAAGTCTTGACCTGTCGCTGTACCCGATTTTGAATTCATCAATAATATCGGAGGTTATTCCTCGCCTGACACAATACTCACGGGCAAGCTTGGTATCCTTAAGATTATGATGGTAAAAATCAGCCAGCTTCAGCATTGCATCGAATGAATTTGACCTTTTTGTTCCTCCTTTTTTAATCTCAACCCCGTATTCATGGGCAAGGTTTTCAAGGGTCTCCTGAAAGGTCATATTTTCTAATTTCATCAGAAAATTTATTACATTGCCCCCTTCATGACATCCGAAGCAATAATATATCTGCTTTTCAATGCTTACGGTAAATGACGGTGTTTTTTCGTTGTGGAAGGGGCATAAGCCTAAAAAATCCTTGCCGCTTTTCCTTAATTTGACATGCTGAGAAACAATATCAACGATGTTTACTTTATCAAGCAGTTCTTCCAGGGTTGATCTCATAAAAGTTCTACCAATGTTATCCCCGCGTTTCTTTCGTCTCTCTCAATATTTTTTATATATTTTGTTTCAAGGAGACGGTTTTTTACCGCATTCATCAGTCTGCCCGTTCCTATTCCGTGAATGATTCTTGCCCTTGATACGCCCTGAACAACAGCTTTGTCCATAAACCTGTCGAGTTTTTCCAGTGCCTCTTCAACTCTCAATCCCACAAGATTCAGCTCAGATGCTTCCATGTCCTGAACATTAACGATAACCTCAGCTTCTTTCCTGAGCGGCTTGAATGCTTTTGCTTTTGAATTTTTACTGATGAGAGCTTTGTTAATTTTTGTTCTGAGGTTTCCAATTACAACCTCGTACATATCTCCCCCCTTATCAACATTCGCAACATAACCGTTCCCCCCCATGCTGCTGACAAATACGTAATCACCGATCTTGATGTCGTCAGGTTTTTTTATCGGATTTTTAACATATTTGCTTCTTAAAGTTGTTAATCTTTCCTTACTTATCTTTATAGACATTTTTTCATTTTTTGCAATCTCTTTTTTTATCGCTTCCAGTTCTATTTCTAATTCCAGTAACTTGAGATTGTATTTTTCTTCAAAGATTTTTATAATTTCATCTTTTTTCCCTCTTACCAGAGCAAGTCTCTTTTTTAATTCATCTTTTGTACTTTTGAGGTCCGCAAGTTCCTCATCGGCCTTTCTCCTGGCGTTTTCCAGCGCGCTTACAAGCTCATTGAGCATATGTTCCTGTTTTCCGAGATACGCATAGCTTTTCTCGATAATCCTTTCCGGGACATTAATGTTTTTTGCCACACTGATCGCGTTGCTGTAGCCTGCTATTCCATAGGTCAACTTATAGAGCGGCTTCATCTTTTCCATATCAAAAGCCGTAGCCGCGTTTATGGCAAAGGAGTTAGTGTATCCATAGGCCTTTAAAAGATTCAGGTGAGTTGTTACAACTACTCTGCACCCTTTTTCGACAAAGGCATCGATGACGCCCATTGAAAGGGCAGAGGCCTCCTGCGGCTCCGTGTTCCCTCCTATTTCATCAATCAGAATAAGTTCTCCACCGGCTACATGTTCGTATATGTCCTTTACAGTCGTCATATGGGCGGTAAAACTGGAAAGCTCCATGGCAATATCCTGCTCATCCCCGATAATGGCAAAAACATTTTTAAAAACAGGTATCCTCGGTTTTTCTGATGCCGGAATGAATAGGCCTGTCTGAGCCATAAGAGACAAGAGTCCAATGGTTTTTAAAGCGGCAGTCTTGCCGCCGGCGTTGGGGCCGCTTATTAACAACGCTTTTTTGCCGGGCTCCATGAAGATATCTATGGGGATTGTCCGTTCTTTTTTTGATATTGCTATGAAAGGGTTCCTGGCATTTTTTATGTCTATTGATTCATCGGAACCGACTTCCGGTTTTACGCAGTCAAACTTCACGCTGAACAAAGCAAGGGACTGAAAAAGATCAAGCTCCGCGATAGTCTCAAGGTTTGTTTTCAGCTCATCAGTGTAGATCCGGATATATTCCGTCAATTCTTTTAAAACCCTTTTTTCCTCTTCTTTCTCTTCCTTTTCAAGCATATTGATGTTGTTGTTCATGTCTACACATTCTAACGGTTCAACAAAAGATGTTTTCAGCGTATGGGAATAGTCATGCACTATGCCCTGCAGAAACTGATTGAAATTGGGTTTTAAGGGAATAACATATCTCCCGTTTCGCATGGAGACATAGAAATCCTGAAGTACAGGATTGACTGTTTCTCTTTCCATGATTTTTTCAAGCTGCTTGTTTATCTTTCCCCTGAACAGGAATAAGTCCGATCTGATTTTAGACAATTCATAAGTCGCGGTGTCTTCAATAAATCCGTCAGGGTTGATGGTTTTTAGTATTTTTGAAAGTATGTGAGGAAATGGTTTAAGATTTTCAAGAATTGTTTCAATATAAGGTCTTTTAACATGCGCCTTTTTCATAAACCGGGCAATATCTTCGCAGGTTCTTAAAAAGGTTGACATTATCAGAAATTCACCTGTCTCAAGGATCGAGTCTTTTATGGAAGCTCTCTTTAAAACATCCCTGATATCGGGAATATCGGACAGTGGGATGTTTCCATCCCACTTTATAACTTCAATGATGTCCTCAATTCTGTTTTGTCTGAGTTTGATTTCTTCGATTGCGTTAAGGGGTCTTAACGCTGATATTAAATTTGCAGCATACGTGGTTGCCGAATATTGTTTAAATAAATCAAGGAGTTTTAAATAATCGAGGTATGATAGTGTTTTATCAACCATAGGGGGGCTTTGACTATCTCATAAAGAAGATAGTCTTTTAAGCACCATTCCGCTTAATGCCTTTCCGTCGATTCTTCCAGGATATTTTTCCATAAGGTGTTTTATTACCTTTCCCATATCCTTCTGGCTTTTTGCTTCCAGTGTTTTTATTGCTTCCTCAATTTCCGTTGTTAATGTTTCCTCTGACAAGGCAGCAGGCAGAAACTCTTTCAAAATGTCAAGTTCTTTCTCTTCCTTATCTACGAGATCCTGCCTGTTTCCTTTTTTGAAACTTTCTATGGATTCAATGTGCTGCTTTACTGATGTTTTTACAATGGCGTAGAAATCGTTTTCTGTCAGAGTCTTAAGTTTTTCAACTTCTTTGTTCTTGATGGCGGCAAGGAGCATACGAAAAATCGATACTCTTACAGTATCTCGTTGCTTTAGCGATTGCTTAAGACCATCTTCAATTTTTGATCTGAATTCCATTAATAAAGACCCTTATCCATTACTCTCTTAAGCTTTTTCAATGCTCTTTTCTTTGCGGCAAGCATTTTCTTCTTCTTCTTTACGCTCGGTTTTTCGTAATGTTCTCTTTTCTTTATTTCAGATAATATCCCTGTTTTCTCACACTGTTTTTTAAATCTCTTAAGGGCACTTTCGAAAGACTCTCCTTCTCTTACAATAACTGCTGGCATTCATCTTTCCCTCCTTCCATGAGAAATCTATAATATGTAAATTAAATTAGCTAATTAAACCCGAAATTGTGATCAAAGTCAATAGAATTGTACTGTTCAGGTGTATAAACTACCGCCTGTAAGGGTAGGGAGATGCAGTCGAATGCTCCTTGCAGGTGGTGGAATGAGGTAAGCTTCCGGTCTTGTATCCAAAAAAGCTCAGAAGACTTCATAAATAACGTTGTTCTTGACAACCTGTATTGTTAATAATAGTATTTGAGAAATTTTATTCAAAGCATAATGTTGTAAGTGCGTCTGCGGAGTAGATAATGAGTAAAAAACAATCCAGGGGCAGGGTAGGGCATGACGCCGGATAAGCCGTCACAGGAGTTCCACTTAACGCCAAAAGGATGGATTTCTGGAACATCCTGGAATTTTAAGACTATTCAGGGTGAGCCCATAGACCGTCCGGTAAATTCCATTGAAACCTGGCTGGAAGAAATGGTGCAGCCTAACCTTTTTTGTTCTGATATTTATTCATGGACCTTGATCTGGTTTGACCGATCCATGACTGATTCCGAGAGGAGAAAAGTGCGCAAAAAATTCCCAAAACCTGCGGAAACATTCCCGGACCGGTTTTATTGAAAGATTTATTGACTCGACAACGATTCATAGAATATATATAACAAATATTCAGGCAGTTAATTGGGGTCAAATCTTTATTCTTGACATATTGAGGCTGCAAAAATAGAGTAATAATGTAAAGTCAAGAATAAAGATTTGACCCCATACATACAAAAATGGGGTAAGGTTGGAAATCTCTCAAGAAACAGATATTGTATCGGAAAAGTTATGCTTTCAAAGACCTGATGAGGATACTTTCCGGATCGTTATTTCAGGTAATTGGAAACTTGAAGATTCCATACCTTCACCTGATGAAGCAATAAAGACAATCGAGAACAAAGGCGCTGTAAAGCAAATTACCTTTGATTCAGATGCGCTTCTGTCCTGGGACACAGGTTTACTGATTTTTCTTGCCGGAATTATAACTTTTTCTTCGGAGCATAATGTTAATATTGACCGGAAGGGGCTGCCTGTTGGTGTTCAGCGGCTTCTGTCCCTTGCGTCAAAAGTCCCGGAGAGAAAAGGCGCACGCAAAGAAACACGGCGTGTTGCCTTTCTTGCCCGTACAGGAGAACAGGCAGTTGCCTTCGGGCATTCCTTTTTGGAAACGCTCGGTTTTGTCGGTGAGATTTCGCAGTCTTTTCTCAGAATATTAACCGGTAAAGGTCAGTTCCGCCGCTCGGACCTGCTCCTTTATTTACAGGAGTGCGGCGCGCAGGCCCTTCCTATCGTTTCCCTCATTAGTATGCTGGTCGGTCTCATCCTTGCCTTTGTGGGGGCTATACAGTTAAAGATGTTCGGCGCGCAGATTTATGTAGCCGACCTTGTAGGCATTGCCATGGTGCGCGAGATGGGCGCCATTATGACGGGCATTATCATGGCAGGCCGGACAGGAGCATCATATGCCGCGCAGATAGGCACTATGCAGGTAAATGAGGAAATAGACGCATTAAATACCCTGGGTGTGCCTCCCATAGACTTCCTCGTCATGCCGCGCATGATTGCTCTTGCTCTTATGATGCCTCTTCTTACCTTATACGCAAATCTTATGGGAATAATCGGAGGAATGATCGTAGGTGTTTTCGGCCTTGATCTGTCTTTTGTTCAATATTATAACGAAACAAAATCAGCGGTAGGTTTTAATGATTTGTGGATCGGACTTTTTTCGGGCTTTGTATTCGGCATACTTGTGGCTTTTTCGGGCTGTATGCGGGGAATGCAATGCGGACGAAGCGCGTCGGCAGTGGGAGAGGCAACTACATCTGCCGTAGTAACAGGCATTGTAAGCATTGTTGTTTCAACTGCAATAATAACCTTTATTTGTAATGTCCTGGGGATTTGATGCGAATAAACAGTGAGCGGGCATATTGGAGATAAAAACAGTTAAACCTCATATTGTAGTGAAAGACCTGACAATGGCCTTCGGGGATTTTGTTCTCCAACAAAACCTTACCTTTACAATAAACCGCGGCGATATCTTCATTATTATGGGTGGAAGCGGCTGCGGGAAAAGTACCTTATTGCGCCATCTTGTAGGACTTCAAAGACCGGCAAAGGGAAAGGTGTTTTATGGGGATACAAGTTTCTGGGATACAGACCGGACTGAACAAAAAAGGATATTGAAGAAGGTCGGTATTCTCTATCAGAGCGGCGCATTGTGGAGTTCCATGACCATTGCAGAGAATATTTCCCTGCCCCTTCTGTTGTACACGGATTTAAGCAAGGAAGAAATCCGGGAAATCGCTTCTTTTAAATGTTCTCTCGTCGGTCTTTCGGGTTTTGAAGACTATTACCCTTCGGAGATCAGCGGCGGCATGAAAAAGCGCGCCGGTTTGGCGCGAGCCATTGCCCTTGATCCGGAGATACTTTTTTTTGATGAGCCTTCCGCGGGACTTGACCCGATAAGCGCCCATCTGCTGGATGAGTTGATCCTTGAAACATGCGACAGCTTAGGGGCAACTGTTGTTGTTGTGACGCATGAACTGGCAAGTATATTTGCCATCGGGAACAATTCTGTTTTTCTTGATGCTGATACGAAGACAATGATTGCAGGAGGGAATCCTAAGAGATTGCTTTCTGAATGCAAGAACCCCATGGTTCATGATTTCCTTACCAGGGGCGGAACAGAGGATTATGAGAATCAGTGCATAAACAAAAGCGCTGACGATGCAGTTTTAACACGAGACAGCACGCAAAAGGGGAAGGAGAACGGCAATGAGTAAACCGGCGAGCAAAACGCTCATAGGCGCCTTTGTTGTAGGCGCAATTGCTTTGGCTGTAGCGGCAGTCCTGATACTTGGGGCAGGAAAGTTCTTTACCAATAAGACACGTTTTATTTTATACTTTGACGGTACGATCGAAGGATTGACCGTAGGTTCTCCTGTAGTGTTCAGAGGTGTGAAGATAGGTACAGTAAAGGACATAGGAATACGCTTCAATGCTGAAAAACTTTCTTTTCTTATTCCGGTAGTTATCGAAATGAGCGGCGTACCCCTGGAAGCAGTTGAAGTGGCTGTTGATAAAAACAAAAAGGATTATATTAAGCTGCTTGTTTCAAAAGGCCTTAAGGCTCAACTTGAGGTGCGTAGCATTGTTACAGGCCAACTTGCTGTAAATCTTGATTTTTTCCCCAATAAAGAGGCAAAGCTCTACCAAATCAATAAGGAATACATGGAGATCCCCACAATCCCCATGGGCCTGGAGGAGATTGCCAAGACTCTTCTGGACATTCCCTATAAGGAATTGTTTGATAAGATTGATCGCACAATAGAAGGGATAGACAAGCTGGTAAATTCCTCTGAAATGACAGGAAGCATGAAGGCTCTGCATGAGGGACTGAAAGAATCTGTTAAGATATCGAAGACAATTAATGCCCAATTAGAGCCGACAATCATCAGTTTACGGGAAACCTCAAACTCGATGAGAGGCACCTTCGAACATGTTGAAAAAGCGCTTTCCGGGAAAGACGGTGTCCCCGAGCAGATCAGAGAAACGCTGAAGGCAACCCGCAGCGCTCTTGCGCAGGCAGAGCAAACACTTATCTTCGCGCAGAAGCATCTCGGAGAAAATTCAATCGTAATGCAGGAGGTTGACAATACCATGGAGGAGATCGCAAAAACCGCGCGTTCAATAAGGTTTTTAACAGAGTATCTCCAAACGCACCCGGAAAGTGTGATTTCAGGTAAAAAGCAATAAAGGAGAATGTATATGGTAAGAAAAGGCGCTTTCAGACATATTATATTTATACCGATAATCGCGGTGATGTTTATTGCCGGATGCGCAGGTTCCCCGCCTTCAAGGTTCTATACTCTGAATTCTTTAGATGCAGTGGATGCCGTCGGAAAAAACCTTTCTCAGGGAAGCGCTGTTATCGTAGCTGTCGGCCCCGTGCATATCCCTGATTACTTAGACAGACCTCAGATTGTTACCCGTACAGGCCGGAATGAATTGATGCTCGCTGAATTTGACCGCTGGCCCGGCTCCCTGAAACTGGACGTTGTCAGGGTTATGCTTGATAACCTGTCAATTATCCTGCACGAACAACAGATTTCCCTTGTTCCCTGGAGAAGGGCAATCCCTTCAGAATGCAGAGTTGCTGTCGATATCAGCGCTTTTGATATGTACCTCAACGATCATGTCATTCTGAAAGCCAACTGGGTTTTATACGACAAAGACGGGAAAAAAGTTGTTGCCATGAAAGATGCAAGCTACAGAGAGCCCATGAAGGGGAACGACTATAATGCCGCCGTTGCCGCCATGAGCAAGTGCCTGATCAGCCTAAGCCGGGGTGTGGCTGAAACGATAAAAGGAGCGGTATATCAGGGGAAATAGTATGATACACAATGAATATGTTTGAATATACGATAACAAATGAAGGTTCTCTCAGGTGTATCACTGCAAAAGGGCGCATTGATTCGCTGAGTTCATCGGACATCCAGAGGGTTTTTGATGAGCTCATCCTTTCAGGTGAACGTGTCCTTTTTTTTGATATGGCTTCAGTTCATTATGTCAGCAGCGCCGGGCTCCGTGTATTTATCAGCACACAGAAATCATTAAAAAAGGCGGGAGGAGAAATTATCCTCTCAGGCATTACAGAGCCTGTTTTTGAAATATTCAAAATGAGCGGTCTCATTGCCTTATTCCGCATGGCAGCAAGCAGAGAAGAAATACTGGAGCTGTTTCATAAAGATGCCGAGGAAACAGACATTATCACAGGTGAAATTGACGGGATTGTCGTAGAATACAGGGAAAATAAAGAAATAAAAAGTTCCCCCCTCTTTATTGCGGGAAAACAGGATAAAACAGCGTATTCTTTATTTACTGAAGAGGATGTGACAGTAATAAAACCGAAAGACATGCGGTTCGGCTGCGGTCTCGCGACGCTGGGAGATACATACGACGAATACAAGCAGCTATTCGGGGAGTCGATGGTTATTAACAACACTTTCTTTTTTTATCCTGCCGTAAAACACTCCTGCGTTGATTTCTTGATAGATGCTCATAAAAACCCCGATGTTACCTACAAGTTTTTTCACGGCTTCGGCTTCAACGGAGATTACCGGTATGTCCTTTCATTTCAGGGAAAAAATGCCCCAGTTGATTTATCTTCTCTTATTCGGAGTTTTTTTACAATATCCCGGGCTGATATCATCGGCATTTGCATGATCGCAGAGAGTAAAGGTCTATGGGGTATGCACATTAAAAAAGTCCCCGTTGTTGATCAGAAACCGGCAAACAACAAAAGTATCTTTGACAGCGATAATTTTTCCGATTGGATTGATTATCCTCTTGAACCGTCATATACGAATAATATTGTTGTTGCAACGGGCATTGCAGTGAGGGAAGGCGCATGCCTGAGCCCTGAAAAAGAATTTCTCATTCCGGAAGGGAGCAGCTTTCATATCCACGGGGGCATATTTGACAAGGCCCCTATAGGCAACAATACGGCTGATTTCGACAAAGAACTGACGCGCATATTCAATGAGTATCAGATAAATAAAATCCAGCACATTCTTGGTCTTTCAAAATTTTCAGCCGGTATGGCGGCAATCATAGAAATCGGGATATAAATAATGGAGCTCTGGGTCGGCGCCATAAATCTCGGTTTTTTGTATGCTTTCATGGCTATGGGCGTCTTTATTACCTTCCGTATACACGACTTTCCCGATATTACCGTGGATGGGAGTTTTGTTACCGGGGCGGCAGTAACAGCCGTGCTTATTGTCGCCGGGGTAAATCCCTTCGCGGCCCTGGCTCTTTCCTTTTTTGCTGCCGCATCAGCCGGAGCCATTACTGCTTTTATTCATACCAGATTTAATATCAACGGTCTCCTTGCCGGGATACTTGTCATGACCGGTCTGTATTCCATCAATCTGCATATTATGGGGAAATCGAATATCCCGCTTCTCAATCAGCCCGGCATTATTACTTATTTAAAAACTCTCAATCCGGGATTGCCTTATGAAATATGGATATGTATTATCTTTTGCGCTGTTATCCTTGTTTTTTGGGCACTTATTTCCCTTTTCTTCAGAACCGATTTCGGAATAACCATGCGGGCAACGGGCAATAACCCGACAATGGCCAGCGCGTCGGGTGTTAATGTCAATATGATGAAAACCATCGGTATTGCCCTGGCAAATGGTCTTGTTGGAATTTCGGGCAGCATTGTTGCGCAGTATCAGGGGTTTGCTGATATCGGCATGGGCATAGGTTCTATTGTTTTCGGCCTTGCAGCGGTTATTATCGGTGAATCTATTGTCAGAATCAGATCAATATACGCAAGGACGTTAAGCGTAATCATCGGCTCCATTGTTTTCCGGCTCATGGTGGCCTTTGCCCTTTTTGTTGGTTTGAATCCCATAGATTTGAAACTCATTACCGCACTTTTTGTACTTGTTATACTTATTGTCCCGAAAATGCTGGCAGGCAGGGCTGAAAAAACAGACAAAGCACTGGAAAAAATTATAAAAAAAATGTCTGTTAAAAAAATAGGTGCAGGAATTGCTGCTCTTGTGGTAATTGCGGCTGCTGTTGTCTTAGGCTACAACATGTTGAGCAAAATGGCTTTCAATCCTTTAAAAAGGGTTCGTGTAGGCGTTGTTCAGTTAACGGATCATGTCCTTCTTAATATTGTCCGCGACAGCTTTATTGAAGAGATGAAAAAACTCGGGTATGAAGACGAAAAAAATGTGACCTACTATCTCGAAAACGCAAACGGGGATATGACAACGGTGAATTCAATACTTGATAAGTTTCTCTATGAAAATGTTGATATTGTTATCCCCATATCTTCAGGCTGCACTCAGGCCGCCATTAATAAAATAAAAGACCGCCCCGTGGTTTTTACTGCCGTTGTAAATCCTTTTATTCTGGGAGCAGGCAAGTCTGAAAAGGAACACTTACCTAATGTAACGGGAGCTTACGGCCCGGTGCCTTCAGATAAATTGATGGAAATGGTTACGGGAATTTTGCCGGGAAAAATTAAATTAGGCTGTATTTGGGACCCGTCACAGGAAAATGCCGTATACAGTGTAAAAAAGCTGAGAGAATATATAGAACAGTATAAGAATATTACCTTCACAGGCGTAATGGTCAACGGCTCGTCAGAGGTTTATCAGGCGGCAGCATCGCTTGCAAATAAAAATATAGACGCCTTTGTTTTAACTTCCGATAATATTGTTTTTTCAGCTTTTGAATCTATCGTAAAAGCATCAGAGACGAAAAAAATTCCGATTTTTATAACCGATGTCGAAAGACTTAAAGATGGAGCGCTCGGGGCCTGCGGATACGATTATACTTTGGCCGGAATTCATGCTGCCCGCATTGCGAATCGTATAATTAAAGGTGAAAAGTCTGCTGACATACCCTTTGAAAGATACAGCAAAATCACCAAAGGGATTGATCTTAATACAGCAAAAAAACTTGGCATAACCATACCGCAGAAAATTCTCTCTGAAGTAAACATAGTCGGCAGAGAAATAAAAAATGATGTGAAACCCAAACGTCTTGCACTGTTTCTCTTTTCAGACAACTTTGTTCTGAAAATCACTGCCGAAGGTGTCATGGATGAATTGAAGAAAAGCGGCATATTAGAGAAATATAACATAACTGTTGATACGAAAAATGCCCAGAACGATTATTCCATTGCACAGGCTGTAGTCCAGGACATAGTCCGCCGGAAATATGATTATATTATTACCGTATCAACAATTTCCCTTCAGGTGACAGCTAACGGTAATGATAAGATTCCCCATATATTCGGCGCTGTAACCGACCCATACAGAATGGGTATTGCAAAAACGCCCGAAGAACACATTCCGAACATTACGGGAGTTGCCACATTTCAGCCCGTTGAATCAACCATCAAAGCAATGAGGGCTATTTTTCCGAAGGCAAAACGAATCGGGATTATCTGGAATCCGGCTGAGGCAAATTCTGAAGCCTGTACGCTTAAGGCGCGGGAAATTGCAAAGAAAAACGGTTTTAATCTCATAGAAAAGACGGTAAGTACGACTGATGAGGTAAAAGATGCGTTATCGGCTCTTTTGAATGAGAAAATTGATATTTTTCTTACATCTGGCGACAACACAGCCATGCTTGCCGTTGTAACTATCGCGGCTATTCTGAAAGAACATAAAATACCCTATTTTACAAATGATCCCACAGATATTGATCGCGGCGCATTCTTTTCAATCGGCGCTGACTATTTTGAAGTGGGCGTGGAGACCGCAAAAATTGCAGAGAGAGTAATCAGCGGCGAAGAGACAAGGAAAATCCCCATAATGAATTGCGTTCCGGAAAAAATTGCCGTCAATGCCGTTCTTGCAAAACTCTATAGCGCGACAATACCGGATAATATTTTAAAGAAAGCCGCCGTAATTAAAAGGTAGAGAATGATAGAACTGAGCAATATTCATAAAAAGTTTAACGCCTACACCATTAATGAGGTCTACGCGCTCAGAGATGTGAGCCTTGAAATCAGGGAAGGTGAATTTGTCACGGTTATCGGCACCAACGGCTCAGGGAAGTCAACGCTTCTTAATATGGTGGCAGGCACGATCACGCCTGATTCCGGGGTTATTATGCTTGCCGGAGAGGATATTACAAAGCAGAAAGACTTTCAAAGGGCGCGCGCTGTTTCAAGGGTTTTTCAGAATCCCTTTATGGGAACAGCTCCGGATATGACCATAGCCGAAAATCTCCTTCTGGCATTCTTAAGAGGCGAGAAACACTATCCGAAGATAGGACTTAACAGGCAGCAAAGGGATTTTTTCAAAAAAAGACTGGCTGAACTTGAAATGCAGCTTGAGGAACGCATAGATACTATTATCGGTTCGCTTTCCGGTGGCCAGCGTCAGGCAGTAAGCCTTCTTATGTCTGTAATCCGGGAGCCAAAAGTTCTCCTTCTTGACGAACATACGGCAGCTCTTGATCCCAAATCGGCTTCTCAAATCATTAAGTTGACAAAGACATTTATTAAGCGGGGAAATCTAACAGCTCTCATGGTAACACACAGCATGCAGCAGGCTCTTGAGCTGGGAACCCGCACAATCATGATGCATCAGGGCAGGATTATTGATGATATTCCGGAAAAGGAAAAAACGCGTCTTACCGTGGACGACCTTCTCGATAAATTTGCAGAGTTAAGGAAATCGGAAAGACTGACAGATGATATTATCGAGCAGTTAAGAAGGGAATACAGATAAAGGCAGCACCTTCAGGATTTTGCATCCCACTTGACAATCTTCAGATCAAGAACAAATATGGCATAAATCACAGGCACAAGGAGTAATGTGATAAAAGTCGCTACTGTGAGACCTCCTATCTGGGCATAACACAGGGGCTCCCAGAGGGGTCCGCCGTTTATAGTAAGAGGAATAAGTCCGAAGACTGTCGCGCCGACCGTTATAAGGACAGGTCTCAAGCGAACAATCCCGGCATCGAGAAGCGCCTCTTTTAAGGGCACGCCTTTATGATGCATCTCTTCGATATAATCAAAAAGTACGATAATGTGACTTACAATAACACCAACGAGACTTGCAATACCGAGGAATGCCATGAATCCGAAGGGTTGACTCATTATGAACAGAAAGCCGAGTGCTCCCACCATGCCATAGGGGATGGCAGCAAAGACGATCAATGGTTTAACGGCATTTTTAAATTGAATCACAAGCGCAAGGAAAATGGCCGATATTGAGATAAGCATTACAATGGCAAGTTCTTTAAAACCCTTAACCTGCTCTTCATGTTCCCCTCCGATCTCCATCTTGTAGCCGACAGGCAAATTCTTTCTAAAAGATTCCAGTTTTTTCGATATGTCATTTACGACTTGTGAGGGGAGAGTTCCCTCAACAGGGAAGCAGGAAACAGTCACTGTCCTGAATTGATTGCGCCGCGCAATTTTTTCAGTTTCCATATCGTATGTGACAGTTGAGGCCTGACGGAGAGGAACGCTTTTGTTTCCTGTAAGAGAGTAAATATAGAGGTCCTGTATACTGCCCATATGTGCCCGCTCATCCATGCGCATGCGCACGGTAATAGGGATTTGCTTGTGCCCTTCTCTCAATGTGCCGACCTGAACGCCGCTCATGCCTGCCGCAGATGAGAGGGCAATATCGAGGTTTGTAATACCCGATAGATTTGCCCTATCCGGGTCAATATTGAGGTTTACCATAAAACCTTCAATTCCCCAGTTATCACGGACACGAACTGTTATCGGTATGGAGCGGTAAATATCCTTTATTTTTTCGGATAACCCCCGCAGAACGGTAATATCCTGTCCGGAGAGACGGATAGATACAGGGATTCCCACCGGTTTACCTGATTCAAGAAAACGCACATCAATACGGGCGCCGGGCACTTCCTCGGAAAGGCTGTGCTGAAGTCTGTCGAGGAGTTTGCTCGTATCGCGTTTATCCTTAACCTGAATAATAATCTGTCCGTAATTTAGTTGCTGTTGTTCCGGTGTAAGGGAAAACCAGAATCTGGGACCGGCGCCTCCTGCAAAAGTTGTCATGGATTCCAGTATCTGGCGGGATTTTCCCTTCTTTTCCGGAAAATCCTTTCCATATTGTTCCGTTACATTCCGAATTATCCTTTCTGCCTGTTTTACCGCTTCATTGGTGGCTGATAAAGGCGTGTCTTCAGGCAGCCATACATCAACATAAGACAGGTAGGAAAGATCATGAGGAAAAAACTGTGTCTTAAGCTGGGTCATGAAAATAACCCCGATAAGCAGAAAAGCTAAAGAGCCGACCAGCACTTTCCAGCGGTGGGTAATGGCGAGACTGCCTATTCTGTAATAGAAGCCGAAGAAGCCTTTAGTCCTGCGCTCCGCAATGGACGGTTCGGGTTTTGTAGCTGATTTCATGAGCTGATACCCCAGAAGAGGTATAAAGGTCATGGAAACAACACGTGAAGCCACAAGCGAACAGGTGAGTACCACGGGGAGACTATAAAGAAATCTTCCCACGTCGCCGCTCAGGAGAAGAAAGGGCAGATAGGCAACAATATTGGTAATGGTTGCGTAAAGGATCGCGGTTTTGAGCTTTGTCGGCCCAAGCCATGCGGCCACAATAGGTTTATGTCCCAGAGCAAGGTCTCGTTTGATGGCATCTCCTGCCACCACAGGATCATCAACGAGCAACCCCAGAGCAATAATCAGCGATGCAATGGAAACCTGCTGCACATCAATGCCAAGGGCGATCATCATCCCGAAGGTCATAGCCAGGGTAAGGGGGATGGAAACAGCAAGAAGCAGAGCTGAACGCCACTCCCAAAAACCTACAAATGAAACGAATATAACAAGGATAATGGCCTCGAAGAGACTTTTCATGAAAAGATCAATGCTTTCTTCAACCTGATGAGGCTGATCGGATGTTTTTGCCATAATGAGGTCTTCCGGCAGACTTTGCCTGATCGTTTTAAGTGCGGCATCAACAGCATTGCCGAATTCCCCTATCTGTTCACCTGAGCGCATCTGTACGGCAAGAGTTACAGCCGGAGACCTCTGCCACTCCCCCTTTTCATTTTTCCAAATAAAATAATTAAGAAAACGGGGCGGATTTTCATAATTCCGATCAATCTCAACCAGGTCGCGCAGATAAACCGGCTTTCCCACATTGGTTGGTACAAGGACTCCTCCGATCTCTTTTTCATTTTTGAATTCCCCTGACGGCAGAATGGTGAGATTCCTGTTCTCCACTTCCAGCATCCCTCCGGAAACTGTAATATTGCGGGCATTCAAAACATCCTGAATTTTGGAAGGCTGCAGGCCATACGACGCAAGGCGTTCCTGAGAATATTCGAGGTATATTTGTTCGCCAAGGACACCACTGCGGTCTATCTTGGATACCTGGGGGACTGCCTGAAGTGTTTTTTGGATGAGGTCTGTAAAATTATCAAGTTCGCGATAGCTGTATTTATTCCCTGCAACTTTTGTCATTTCTCTTTCCGTATCATTCGGGTCTTTTACGATAAAGCCCCAGGCATCGGGGTGAAACTCGGAAGCACGGAGCTGTTCCCGGATATATTTGTTTCCGTATGCCAGGATAGCCCTTTCATCACGGGTTGTTGTTCCGTCAACACCTATAAAGCCGGACCCTTCAATAACGCGGGTGTCAAACAAAAGGCCATCTTTTGTAATAACGCCGACAAAACGGTTAAAAAAACTGCTTACGAGTTCAGGGCTTACTGATTTAGGAAAACAGTAAAGTATAGTAATGCGGTGAGTGTTCTTGTAAAGACGGGTTTGCGCTCTCGCTTCCTCTATAGCCTTTTTTATCGACCGTGCACGAAGTGAAAGCTCTATCTCATCTACTCTGGGCGTGGCAACAGTAAGCATGAGCGCCGCTGTATCACCAAAATCTTTTTTGAAATCAATGGGGCCTGCGCCTTCAGGAAGATCCCTGATCGAATCCAGTTTGCCTTTTATATCATCAAACTCCTTTTTTACATCAAAGCCGCCTTTTTCTTGCAGGGTTACGGTTATAATGGTTACATTACTGCTTGTTGTCGATTCTATCTTTTCAACCTTTGAGTTCTCGGCAATCTTCTCCTCTAACTTTCTTGTTACTAATTGTTCTATCTTTTCAGCCTTTGCCCCCGGCCAGGGACATATCGCGAGAGCAACCCTTACCGGGATATCAGGGTCCTTACGTTTCGGCATATTGATATATCCGTAGACTCCCCAGAGAATGACAAAAACCAGTAAAACCCAGGAGATATGCCTGTTTTCAGTAAAGAATCTTGCCGTGTTTCGGGTATTTTTTATGGTTTCTTCGTCGTCTTTTATAGTATCCATGTTCAATTTCTTAATTATCCTAAGGAGCTATATTGACTTGTTCACCGTCTGTTACAAGCGTTGCGCCGGTAACAATAACACGTTCTCCGGCTTTGACTCCTTCTGCTACGGCAAGTGCGTTGCCGAAAACGTCTCCTGCTTTAATGTTCCGTATCCGGGCAATAGATTTGCCTTCTTTTTCTTCAATGACATAGAGAGCGTATCCGGCAGGGTTATCTCTCGGCCTTACAATGGCGTTAAGCGGCACTACAAGAATGGGTTTTTTCAGTTTGCCTCCTGTTGTCTCAAGGGAAACAATCATTCCTGCTTTCAGTCTGTTGTCCGGGTTGGGTATCGTGATTTCTATCTCAAATACACGGCTGTGAGGATCAGCCGAGGGAGAGATGCCGGTTATTATGCCGCGGAATTCCTTCCCCTGAAAAACCTCTGTAAAGACAGCCTGGGAACCTCCTAAAACGAGACTGTTTAATACTACATCGGGGACACCGAATGATGCTTTCACGGATGAGGTATCTGCCGCGACAAAACCTGTTGCACCGGCCGCAACGAGAGACCCTGTCTCGATATTCCTCTTCATTATCAGCAAAGGCATGGGCGCTTTCAAACTGCAATCTCCCAGCGCTATCTCCGCTTCTTCAACCTGTGCTTTTGCGCCGTCTATCCGTGCTTTTGCCGAATCGAATAATGCTTTCGCGCTGTCATATTCCTTCCCGGTAATACTGTCTGTCTTCAAAAGATTTGCCGCCCGTTTAAAATTGATATCGGCATTGGTAAAAGAGGCTGTCGCTTCGGCAAGCACTGATTTTGCCATGTTCAGCTTTGCCGTATATTCTGCTTCCCGCACCTTTGCCAGAATTGTCCCCTTAGGGATAATATCGCCCTCCTGAGCATTACGCATCCTTCCGTCCGCGCCCTTAATCTGCATGATGTACTGGATATATCCGCCGACCCTGAAAGACAGGTTGATCTGTGTGTGAGGCATAATGCTTGCCGAATAACGCAATCCCTCTATGCTTGACCGTTCTTCCACGGTTTGAAGGCGAACTGCTGTTAAGGGTTTTTTGTAAGGCTTTTCACGATTGCAGCCTGTGAAAAAACTGATCCAGCATAATAAACAAAGCAGAAATAGAGCCCTTGTCTTCATCTGTATTCTTCTCCCAGTGCCTTTTCAAAATCAGCCCTTGTTGTCCAAAGGTTCAGGATTGATTTATCATACTGACGGTTTATATCTGCAAGATTTGCCTGTGCCTCAAGCACGTCTTTAAGCAGCAATGTTTTTTCCGCATACTTATTCATTGTTGTCCGCAGGTTCTCTTTCGCAGTTTCCAGAGCCTGATTGCTGACTTTCATATCCGCCCTGGCTTCGGCAAGCTTCCTGAATTGATTATTTACATCCATCAAGACAAGAGCCTCTGTTTCCTTCACACCGTTTTGCGCCTGTTCAATGGTTTTACTCTTTTCGGATAATTCCCGGTTTTTTCTCCCCCAGTCGAAGACATCCCATGTAAAAAGCAACCCTGCCGCCATCATATTATTAGGCATAACGGACACATTTAATAATGACACATAGTTAAAGGCAAGGCTTACATCCGGAATATATTCCGCTTTTTTAATGCGCCGGTCATATTCCGCCTGCTTCACTTTGAGGCGCGCCTCTTTTACTTCAGGCCGATGTGTGAGCGCTGTAGCGTTTGCTTCTTCAATGTCTGCTTCAAATAATGCCGGTTCCGGAACAGAGCTTACGGCAAATTTTGCCCTGATATCCCGACCCAGCAGTCTGTTGAGTTGCTCTTTTTGAGAAGCAATGGCATTGTTCAGGGTAAGAGCATCCTTCTCCGCGTTGAAGAGACGCGTTTTCACGCTCATGGCCTCTGATTTCATGGCAGATTTTTCCAGAACATGCTGCTCTGCCACACGGGTCAATTCGCGATAGAAGGAAATTGCCTCTTTTGCGGCATTAAGGGAACTCTGCATCCTGAGAATACCATAATACGCGTGCTTCACTTCATTGATTGTTGATTGTTTTTGCTGCCGGAGTCTTTCTTTCGCTATAGCAGCCCCGGCTTCAAGGATATCCAAGCCCAGGCCTATCTTATACTGTTGTGAAAGAGGTTGATTTATTGTGGCACTACTGAAAGCACCATAAGACGGTTTTGCTTCTACTTCGGTATTTTGTGCCGGAACCGGGCCTATTCCCGGAAATGAACCCATAGAACCTTTCGGAAATTCAAAGGTTGTTGTCTGCAGCAGTCTGGCTCCCAGAACGGAAAGAGAAAAAACGGGATATCGCCGCGTACGGGCCGCAGCAATCTGCTCATTGGTTTTGCTGATTTCAAGCGCTGCGTTTTTAATAAGCCTGTTGTTTTCCAATGCAAGGTTAATTGTCTGTTCCAGCGTAATTATTTCTTCGGATTGGACAGTAGCTTTTCCTGCATGTTCTGCTGCTGCGCCCGCGTTGAAGCAGAGACACGTCGTTATCAAACATATAAAAAGACATTCCCTGATTGTCGGTTTCATATAACTGCCTATCTCAGCTTTCATTTATTATTGTCACTGCTTTTTTGTCTTTTCTTAACAATCCGAATAATATTAATTTGCTGAATGCCTCCGAAGAAAAAAGATTACCCGGATCAGTTGCCACAGAATGCATGAAACCTCTTAGTGTTCCTACAATGATCTTTGCCATTTCCTGCGCGTCGCATTCGTTAAACATGCCGGAATCAATACCTCTTCTGATTATGTGTTCCACAAAACTCCTTTGTTCTTCAAAGAATTTACTCTTCATTTCAATCCCGAAGGTAAATCCATGTTCCCTGCTATGCGTAACTATCAGTTCTTTATGATCCTTTATATATTCAAGGTGAATTTTGATGTATGTGGTAATTGCCTCTACAGGGCTATCGATATTCTTGATTGAGATATTTGCCTCATTTGAAAAGTAATTCAACTTTTTCTTCACAAGTGTTGTATAAAGTTCTTCCTTGTTTTTAAAATAAAGATAAACTCCTCCCACACTGATCCCGGCGATATTGGCAATAGCCTTGATACTCGAGCTTTTATAGCCGTATTCTGAAAATACTTTCAAAGCAGCTTCGAGTATTTTTTCCTTTGAACGTTTTCCTGAACGATTATTCATATGAATATACGTTCAGTTTACAGAGTCAAATATCTTATGTCAATAAAAATATATTGAAGAGATTCCTCATCTGAAAGTAATGAAAATCAGGAATCAAAGTTTTGTCATAATTGATTTTCATGATCCTGTTGCTTACAGAGGGGTAGGTATGTTGTGTCCACGAGTCATTAGATTGATCAATGTATTGTCATATTACAAGCCCAGGTTTTTTTTAAGTTCTCATGATCTGTCCGGATTTTGTTTTTCCTTTTTACTGCCAAAGCAGACTGTGATAATCTTCGTTTTAACCATATGTGTATCCCTTGTATATACTTTGCTTCATATCGTTGTTATTTTTCTTTTACAACATTAACGAGTTTTGAAAGTGATTTATATTTTGCTTTTGAAACAGTTTTAACTTTTCGCTTTTTCTCGCTTTCCCTCATATTTTCAAAAAAAGTATGCAGATCATAATTTGCATCTTTGGCCAATTGCTCGCCGGCCCTTCTTACTTCTTTTACTACTGGGTCATCCCACATGATACCCTCCATCAGTTTTCATACATGAGTCTGTCGAGGGCCATGGTATATACCCACTACACGGTCATAAGGGCCAAGGTAATTC
>CAZHHX010000015.1:0-79224 GCA_964532465.1 uncultured Syntrophorhabdaceae bacterium
TGGTCATATTTTATTCCCCCTTTTTTAATTTTTAAAATATGCGAAATATTACCCAATAAAGATAAGAAAATCAAACAATTCATGATGATATGTATTAAGGAAGGCTTATTTTATCCAATGCCGGGTGAGATTGAGGAAAACAACCTGACGCAAGTTAATGTGCTCCTGCGCTTAAGTTTAAACCTATAACGCCCAGAATAATGAGGGTTATTGAAACAAGCTTTATCGGCGTGACGGGTTCTTTAAACCAGATGATGCCTATGGCTGCTATAAGGGCAGTTCCCAGGCCTGCCCAAACTGCATATGTAATGCTTAATTCAAGCTTTTTAAGGGTGAGGGTGAGAAAAAAGAAGCTGATGGCGTAGCATACAAAAATAAGGACTGAAGGAATGAGTTTTGTAAAACCCTGTGAAAATTTCATGCTTGTTGTGCCGGAGACCTCAAATACAATCGCGAGAATCAAATAGATAATATACATTCCAAAACCTCCTGATTATTGTGTGCCCATACATTCTGTTATGACGAAAAAGAGTTGTCAATAGAAAATGGCTGTCAGGAAATCACGCTTCGCGGTTTTCGCCTTAGAAGCGATACTGCGTGGGGCGCTGCTTTCTTCCCGAAATGCGTACTGCGTTGCGGCTATTGCCTGAAGTGCAGAGTACTTCCTGAAATGTACACTGCGTTGCTTTTGCCTGAAGCGTAAAGCTCTTCCTTAGTCAACAGTTTGCATATTGTTTCTTTCATGCTATCTTTGAAGTGGTAATGGAGAAAACTATATTAATTTTCTTGACATATTTTGCATATAATATAAGAATAGAAAAAGTTATATAAAAAAGGGGATAATGATTGAAGACCCTTTCATTGCAATCAAGGGAAATACTAATTTGTTGATATTATAGAACAATTGTAAAGCATATATAATGAGTAACTTTAATATCGCTAAACATTATATTTTACATTTATATTTAACATAGGAGCAAAATACACAAAAAAAGGAAGTTGGTATATGTTAGGCAGTACAAGTAATTCAAGGCCAGGAGACTAAACGATGTCAGCAGGTTACATATATATCTTGTCAAATCCGGCAATGCCAGGGCTTCTAAAAATCGGTTTTACCAATGGAGATGTCAAGAAACGTGTAAGACAGCTCTCGGCTGCCACTGGGGTGCCCAAACCTTTTGAGATCGAGTACTACATTCTTACGCGCGATGTAGAAGAGATCGAGCGAGAGGTCCACAAACAGTTCTCTTCTAAACGGGAGAGGGGGAAAGAGTTCTTTTCGGTGCCGGTTGTAGAAGTCGTAGGGGTAATTAAATTGCTTGTCAAGGAAGTTATACCTGATTGTTTTTCAAGAGTCACCGAACAGGGGGCTCCAGGACAGGAAGAAAAGCTATATCACCGGGACGGGGTAAAAAGATGGCAGAAAAAAGAAGAAAGAGGCTGGGTCTGGATGGAGAAATGATAGAAAAAAGGGTATGATTTTATAACAAGGAACTTTTTCTCTTTAATGACTCTTCAATATTTATTTACCTTTAGCATTTATAGGCTTTCACGTCTGTTTGAATAAACCACAATACAGATAGGGGTTAGGGCAATTTTGACATTCTCGTTTTATTTAAAAAATAAAAGTGTGAAATTTTATCAATGCTTCCAGCGATCGAGTTTTTAAGCTTGGCATTTCATATGCTCGATTTCAAATGGTAAATAGTAATTTAAAAATCACTATTTACCTGCAAAATATTTGAAATTGCTGGAGAATAATAAAGACACCGGCAGAGGGAGTAATTGGAGAAAGTCAAAGCGTAGAACTGTTTATATGTGTATCTTTTTCAGATTTTTATGAAATGCAGGGCAAGGAACGAATATGAATACAAACCTGACTGACGACACCAAGTTATATCGTTTTATCCCGATTGAGGGACTCCTGGATCATCTTCTCAACAAACAGTTTGTGTTCATCAAGTACAAGCTCTTTGATGATCCATGGGAAGGTTTTTACCACAAGGGATTTCACGAGGTAAACGATTATGATTCTTATAGCGTGATGGGCGAGAATCGACCGTTCATCATGTGCTTCACGAAAAGAAGGGTCTCTGAAGCCATGTGGCGCATCTATTCCAGAAATGCCAAAGGAGCGCAGATCGTCACCACCGTAGGAAGACTAAAGAATCTCGTTGCCGGGTGTTACGCCGACTTTGACTGCTACTTAAAAAAAATTATTTACAACGATGACATCGAAAAGGAAGATTTCTTCGTTAAGAACTTCCCAAACGCAACTATGCAAGAGAAAGCTGTAGAATGCTTGTTCCGCAAAAAAGAGGCGTTCGACTACGAAGAAGAAGTGAGGCTGGTTCTCTACTCAAAAACGGACCGCCCATATACCAACATCCATCCCCTCTACAGCGACCCAAACGATGTCATTGAAAGTATAATTCTCGATCCACGAATAGACGAAAAGGCGGAAGACCTACAGATTAGGACCTTGAAAAAGCTTGACTTTAAAGGAATTGTTGCAAAATCAAAATTGTATAGTTACAAAACGGTCTGGTACAAAACATGAGTCTGGATAAACTGTGTTCTACCGACTTGCTGATAAAGCCGCCTCCTGGTGACCAAATATGTTATGGAAAACAATGTGATGTGGTACATACAACATATTAATGCATTATTAACCTTTTTGGGTTTAATATTTGATATTATTGGTGCATGGTTGGTAGCTTGGGAAGTAGTAAGACAATATAGAGGCAATAGATATTCCCCTTTGCCGATACAAAAAATAAATATGGATGCAGAAGAACAAGACGGTTTGATCAAGGACCATCCTCTTTATACATTTTATGAAATGAAGAAATATAGAAGAATGTTTTGTGGGCTTATCTTCCTTACGCTTGGTTTTATTCTCCAAATTATTCCCAATTTTAGACAATTGCTTGCCCCTTGATTCCATGGATTATCACAAAGTATATTATCTAAGATATTAATGCAAAACAACACTTTTACTCAGTAACCATCGCCTATCGAGTTTCCGGAGCCTGCCTGTCTTGGAGGTGTTAAAAAGAGCCATCAAGGAAAAGTTAGTGGGACACACATTTCTACGGGCAATCCTTGTTCTTGGGGGGGCATGCATTGCGCGCATTCGTAGGTGTTAAAAATAATCATCCCAGTAAAGGCCAAGAAGTACATTTCTCCCGATAATCCTTGCCTTTAGGAAGCCACGCAGTTGTTGCTGTGTAGGTGCAAGAAAAAATCTTCCCAGTAAAGACGGAAGAAGCATATTTCAAACAGCAATCCTTGCTTTTGGGAAACCGTGCATTTTACAGCCTTGTGTTATAGAACTTGTTAAAAAAAGCCTGGGGGCATATTTCTAAAGATAGTTTTTTTGGGAAACCCCGAAGGTGAATACCCTTCGGGGTTTTGCTGCTTAAATCAGAATTATCTGTTCTGATTCCTGAAAATACGATTACATACGCTGCATTACATAGAAGACATATCCGTAGTAGCCGGAGTATTTGCGGTATATCTCAATTTCCATCTGAATGGATTCTATTACCTCAATCTTTTCCAGGGTTGCGGCGTACTTCTTCCGAAGCACTTCAAGCCGCTCTTCAAGAGGGTGATAATACGCGTCCCACCATGCTGATTCCGGCAAGGGAAAGTGCTCGATAATATCATATCCGCAGGCCTTTATGCCGGCTATGTTGGTGTCATTATCCGTCATGGCGGGATACTCGCCGACCAGGAATTCCCGGCATTCGGCAGGCGGATCATTCCTTAACCAGCAAAGTTCAGTAACAGCCAGTAATCCGCCGGGGGCCAGCAGTTTGCGGCAGACTTCCAGTCCGTTGCGAAAACCCATTATGAAGATAGAGCCTTCCAGCCATATTACATCAAATGTGGCCTTCTCCATTCCCAATTCACGCATATCTGCCAGACGGGTTTTTATTTTTTCCGAGAGACCTTCGGCTTTGGCGCGGCGTTCCAATTCTTCAAGAAAAGGCTTATGGTTATCTGTTGCCGTGATTATTACATCCGCGTGTTTGGCTAATTGAATGGTCTGCGCGCCGTTTCCGCAGCCGATATCCAGAATTCTAAGCTTTGGTGAAGGATTAGTTGCGTTCTTGCGCTTGAATAGTACAGAAAGCACCATGTCCAGTGCTCTTCTCGTGGAAGCATCATCTCCAGGACCAAGCCGCGGTAATGATGAATCGAATATTTCATAAAAAAACTGCATCTTTTTTTGTTCGTTCATTGTCTGTGTCTCCTTTTTCATATTGTTCCATCAGCGAGGATGTTCTCACTTTGATGTAACAATTTAATTTTCTTTATTTTTCCGGGATTAATTTATAACAGAGATTAGAAGCTGCAATACCAGCATATCACACGGAACAACAGGGGTTGTGTATTCGTGAGATTAATGTGTGAATCGAAGCTTCTATTACAGAACAATTGCCATAGGGTTTTATTAAATGACATAAAGCCGTGTCTGTCAAGTTTTTGTTATCCTTTCGCTGCATATTAAGCTTGATGTTTCTTTTTTGCGGATTGTATAATGAAACGCAGGAGGCGTTTTCTGGATTATTCGATTAAGATAGGCGGTGAAGCAGGCCAGGGTATTCAGACAATCGGCGATACGCTGTCAAAGGTCTTTTCGCGCTCCGGCTACCATGTCTTTACCCACCAGGATTATGAATCACGTGTCAGAGGCGGGCACAATTTTTACCAGATACGGCTCTCAGACGTGCCGATTACAGCTTCCCGGACAAAAATAGATATTATTGTTGCCCTTGATAAAGAGAGCGTTGTCCTCCATGAAGGGGAGCTTTCCGAAAAGGGCATGATTATATATGATTCGGCATCCCTCAAAGAAAAATATGAAAAGCCTCATTTTCTCGATGTCCCTTTTGTTGGTATTGCCATTGATAACGGCGGCGACAAAATTATGGCAAATACTGTTGCAATCGGCGCAGTGCTCGGCATGTTGGGTATGAGTATGGATATTTTTAACGAAGTGCTGAAACAAACTCTTGGCAAAAAAAGTGAAGAAATTATTAAAACGAATGAAAGGGCTGCCCTTGCAGGCAGGGATTATGCCGACATGAATTGCCTGAAATGCGACTTCTCAATTGCCCCGCCTGCATCGAAAAAGATGCTTATCGGGGTAAATGAGTCTGTCGGCCTGGGAGCTATTGCATCGGGATTGAAATTCTACTCCGCCTATCCCATGACGCCTTCAACAGGCATTATGACCTATATTGCCGGTAAAGCAATGGAATATGGAATAATAGTTGAGCAGGCAGAGGATGAGATTTCGGCAATCAATATGGCGCTCGGCGCTTCATATGCCGGGGTCAGGTCTATGACCGGTTCCTCCGGCGGCGGTTTTGCCCTTATGGTGGAAGGACTTTCTCTTGCTGCCATGACGGAAACGCCTATTGTCATTGCCCTTGCTCAGAGACCGGGGCCGGCAACAGGACTGCCGACAAGAACAGAGCAGGCTGATTTGCTCTTTGCACTTTATTCGGGTCATGGTGAATTTCCCAGGGTGATTTTTGCGCCCGGCACTCCTGAACAGGCATTTTACTTAACGAATAAAGCCTTTGATATTTCACAGAAATACCAGATACCGGTATTTATTTTTACCGATCAGTACCTGTCGGACGCGCAGTGGACTTATTCCAATTTTAACCCAGGCATACTGGTATATAATGATTACAGATTAAGGGGTGAAGCCTTTTCATCTCTTTCCGAATATAAGCGGCATTTTATAACTGAAAATGGTGTGTCGCCCTTTGGCGTGCCCGGCGAGGCAGGACATGTTGTCGTCACTGACAGCGACGAACATGATGAGGAAGGGCATCTTATTGAGGATGGTGAAACAAGAACGCAAATGGTTATAAAGCGGCTTTTTCAGAAACTGGTTTATTTAAGAAGGGAGATAAACCCTCCTTCTTTTTACGGCAGTGAAAATCCGGAAATCATCATTACCGGATGGGGTTCAACTTATGGAGTCATGAAAGATGCTGTCGATGTATTATCCAGAGACAAGAAAATTGCCATGCTCCATTTCAGCGAGGTTTATCCTTTTCCGGAAACAGATGCCTGGCTTGATGTGTTAATGAATGCGCGGCTTGCCATATGTATTGAGAATAACGCTACCGGTCAGTTTGCCCGTCTTGTGAAATCCGAGACCGGCTATGTTTTCAATGCAATAATCAACAGGTTTGACGGAAGGCCTTTCCTGACGGAAGAGCTTATAGGAGAGCTGGATGCCTATATTGGAAGATTATAATACAGGCCGGACTCCTGCCTGGTGTCCGGGGTGCGGCAATTTCAGCATTCTGAAAGTTTTCAAGGAAGTCTATGCGGAGCTTGGCATAGAGCCTCATCAATTCGTAATAGTTTCCGGCATCGGTCAGGCAGGAAAATTCCCCCATTATCTGAAATGCAATACCTTTAACGGCTTACACGGCAGGGCTCTTCCCGCGGCAACAGGGGTGAAGCTTGCCAATCATGAAATGCTTGTTGTGGCGGAGGGAGGGGACGGAGACTGTTACGGCGAAGGCGGCAACCATCTTATGCACGCCATACGGAGAAATATTGGCGTTAAGCTCTTTGTCCACGACAACCAGATTTACGGACTCACAAAAGGTCAGGCTTCCCCTACGAGCACAGAGGGAATGGTGACTAAGAACCAGCCCTTCGGGGTGCTTTCGGAACAATTAAACCCAATGGCCCTTGCAGTAGCCCTGGACTGCTCATTTGTCGGCCGGGGATATGTGGGTGAGCAGGAACACCTGAAGGGGTTGATTAAAGAGGCCATAGCGCATAAAGGATTCTCCCTTGTAGATATATTGCAGCCCTGTGTTACCTTTAATAAGGTAAATACCTACCAGTGGTATCAGCAAAGGGTATACCGGATTGAATCAACATATAACCCGGAAGACAGGGTTGAGGCCTTCAGAAAATCTCTCGAATGGGGGGAACGTATTCCTATCGGCGTCATCTACCGGAACAACCGCCTCTCTCTGGAGGAGAGGATACCGGTTATCAAAGACAGTCCGTTAGTGAAGCAAGCTATTATCCCTGAAGAGATAAAAAAGACACTGGAAAATACGTTAAGAGAATATTACTGATTGCTCCCGGACAAACTGTTCCTGCTAAACATCACAAAATCGCCTGTTCCATCATGAATTCCAGCAGCTTTTTGACTCCCTGATTAAAGGGCTTTGTGTGAAAACCTGGTATCCATCCTTTATCATTGAGCATATCTGAGACAACCAGAAAAACGATGCCCTTTATCCCTCTGTATTTACATACCGCGTAAAAGGAGGCTGCTTCCATTTCCACGGCAGAGATGCCCATATTTCTGTATTTCATAACCTTATCTTTTGTTTCTCTGTATATGGCGTCGCAACTCCAGATCAGGCCTTTATAAAAACCCCGGTCGTCAACCTGTCTTTCCCACATATCAAGCCAGTCAGTATAGATAAAGCTGTCCGTGTCTTCTCCGTCTGTATCCTTGATATAATGATGGGATACGCCGTCCTCTCGCAATGCTCCTTCGGCAATAATAATATCACCGAGGTTTACTGTCTTTCCTATTCCCCCGCAGTAGCCCCATATGATAAATTCTCTTACGCCGAAAGAAGATAATTCTTCCACGAGGGCGGCAATATTGGGCCCTCCGAAGGATGAGTGCACGATTATAGTGTCTGTGCCTTCAATCGCGTATAGCTGCCTGAATCTTGTCCATGTGTCGACAAGATGGTGATTTTTTCCGGCTAATATCCGTTTCAGGTCGCCCATACTGAACACAATGATCGCCCTGGCAGGTAAAGCAAGCTCTTCCCATGTCTTTTTCGTAAAAGTCCGGACCAGATCAGCAGGATTTAAGAGAGGCGGGCTATTATCAAAGAGTTTTTTCAATAAACTTTCTCTTCAGCTTTTTGTAGGATTCATATATGTGTTCGGAAATAACCCTTATTTCACCGACTACAGTCATATAATTTGAATCGCCGAACCATCTCGGAACAACGTGGATATGAATATGTTCCTCAAGTCCCGCGCCTGCGGCGCGACCCACATTAATGCCCACATTTAATCCGTCGACATTGAACTCTTCCTTGAAAATTGTCGTCATGATCTTTACAAGGGACATCATGTCAGCCAGTTCTTCATCGGTCAGCCCTTCCAGCAGTCCTGTATGCCTTACAGGAACCACCATAACATGCCCGTTCGAATAGGGAAATTTGTTCATAATCACAAAGGCGCTGCCTTTTCTCCCCACCACAAGATGTTCGTCATCATCTTTGACATCAACGCAGAGGAAGCATTTCTTTTCCCCCTTTACGGTAGTGCTGCTGATGTACTCAATTCTCCATGGCGCCCATATTCTATCCATTTTAGTCCCTCATAAAAATGTAATCTTTCCAGTGCTCAGGAAAAACCCGTACCCCTACATGGAGCATGAGCATGTAAAACCCGTTTGGCCTTGTCGGCCTTTTCATCGGATACATTTCGACTTCATCGGGAAGCTTATCTCCCTTTCTCAGATTGCAGCGTGTACAGGATGTAACGATATTCGACCACTCATTGACCCCGCCTCTTGATTTCGGGACAATGTGGTCGCAGGTAAGGCTCTTGGGATCGAACTTTTCCCCGCAATACTGGCAGGTATAGTCATCCCGCAAAAAAACATTCTTTCTTGAAAATTTAGCATTTACGTGGTTGGTATTACGGACAAACCTCAAAAGTCTGATTACGGCAGGCTGTTTTATGCTTATGGAAACACCTTTTATCTCTTTGTCATATTCACTTACAACCTCAACTTTCCCGAGGTAAAGAAGTACGACAGCCTTTTTCCAATCCAGCACGCTCAACGGTTCAAACGTTGTATTCAGAAGGAGAGTCCTGTCCATAAACCATTTGATAAGTAACGTTTTTATGTATACATGTCAAGGTTTTTCAGGCAGTTAGTTCCCGTCCGGAAAGGGTCCTTTTCGCGGTCTTTCTTGTGCGGCGTATGTGTTGTATACCTTAAGCGCAATCCCTTGATTTCCCCTCGGTCTCTGCCTCGTGGTGATTCATTGCCTTGCCGGAACGAAAAAACCCTCCTTTCCGATTCGGGAACCATATAGTTTCTCACCATGAATTTCTGGATGGAAACTATTTACAAATGAAAGAAAAAACTCGAAAGAATTCTTCTGATTATAGCTTCAAAAGATGTCCGTGCTCTCTTAGCCAGTGCCTGTGCTTTTTGTAGTCAGGCATGGCAGCTTCTACTATGCCCCAGAACCTTCCCGAATGATTTTTCTCCTTTATATGCATGAGTTCGTGGATAATAACATAATCAATTACAGCTAAGGGCGACATAACAAGCCTCCAGGTAAAAGACAGCTTGTTATCCGGCGAACAGGAGCCATAGCGATGCAGCGCGCTTGTTATCCTTATGTCTTTCGGAGAGAGCCCGAGGTTTTTGCTGTAATAATTTACCCTGTCTGTAAGCAGCCTTTTTGCCTCATCTTTGTACCATTTTATAAAAAGATCTCTTGCCCGATCTGCCCTTGCTTCATCAAGAACGAATGTGCTCCAGGAAAGACTAAGGGAGGTTCTGCTGCCGTTTGTGTTCTGAAATTCAAGGGGATACCACTCGCCCAGATAGAGAAACTTCTCGCCGGGGATGAACGCTATGGGTTTTAAGGCATCTTTTTGGGAGTTATTGGCCCTCTCCATAAGCTTCTTTCTTACCCATTCGGTTTTGGAATTAAAGAAACTGTCTATCTCCTCCTGCGGTGTCCTGTAAGGCACCTGCATGATTATCCTCCCGTCCTGCATAATCCGCAGAGACAGAGTCCTTTTCCGTTTCTTGCTTCTGGATAAAATATAATTAATATCTTTTGCTGTATCCAACTTTTAAGCCGGCAGAGCTATATTAATGCAGAGCTATATTAATAAGGAAGACTTTTTTATATTTCAAGTTCTTCCCCTCTGTGTGGTACATGTGTGTCAAGGCCCAGTTTCTTCAGAACAACACTTTCAAATTCAAGAGAAGCGTTTTCTTCACCGTGAACAATGAAAACCTTCGGCTTATTTGTAAAAGCGGCCAGCCATTCAAGAAGTTCTGTCTGGTCGGCATGGGCTGAAAACCCTCCGATGGTATACACCTTTGCCCGTATCGCCATCTCTTCGCCGAGTATATGAGTCCGCTTTCCCCCATCGACGATGTACCGTCCGAGTGTTCCTCTTACCTGAAAACCGGTGAAGATGATGCTGCAC
The DNA here is from genome assembly GCA_964532465.1 of uncultured Syntrophorhabdaceae bacterium. Taxonomy (GTDB): domain Bacteria; phylum Desulfobacterota; class Syntrophorhabdia; order Syntrophorhabdales; family Syntrophorhabdaceae; genus JAPLKB01. The sequence goes on from CAZHHX010000015.1 coordinate 10,276, forward strand.
TCAGGTCTCCATATATTATGTTTAAAATGATGCCTTATTCGTCCGCCTTCGCACATCCCGCTGCCGGCAATAATGATTGCGCCGGACTTTATCTTGTTTATCTTCTGGGATTCTTCAAGGGCTGTTGTATAATGGAGAGTCATGGCGTCGCTCCCTTTAAACCAGAAGGAGTGTGCGGCATCTTCATCGAAGAGTTCCGCATGCGCGATATAGACCTTTGTTGCTTTATCGGCAAGGGGGCTGTCTATATAAACATTCAGATGCGGGAGTTTTTTCTCTTTTGTAAGCTTTTCGAGCAGAAATAGAATGTCCTGTGTTCTTCCCACCGCAAAAGAAGGTATGAGGACGTTCCCGCCCCGCTTAAAAGTCTTTTTTATTGCTTCAGTAAATTCAACTACGCTTTCTTCCAGGCCTTTGTGAAATCTGTTGCCGTAGGTTGACTCAATGACAACATAATCCGCTTCCTCTATATGCTGCGGATCATTTATAATGGGGTTTCCGTTTTTTCCGATATCCCCCGAGAATACAATCTTTTTCTCCTTGCCGTCCGCCTGATACCATATTTCAAGGGAGCCGGAACCGAGGATATGTCCCGCGTCGACAAGCCTGCATTTAACCCCGCCGCCAAGATCATTCATGTTTCCATATTGCTCTTTCTTAATAAATGGTATTACATGCTCCACATCTTCTTTTGTATAAAGGGGCTCGAAGACCTCATCTTTCCCTGCCCTTAAGGACTTTTTTGTGAGCCATTCCGCATCTTTTTCCTGAATATGCGCGGAATCATAGAGCATGATTTCCAGAAGTTCTGCTGTTGCCGCTGTAGTCAATATTTCCCCGTTGAATCCGGCTGCCACAAGCTTCGGTATAAGTCCTGAATGGTCGAGATGGGCATGGGTGAGGAGAAGATAATCTATCTTGTCAGGCTCAAAGTCAAAGGCTGCCCTGTTCAGTTCATCCGAATTTTTCCCCTGATTCATACCGCAATCGACAAGCATCTGTAAACCATTTACGGAAAGATGAAAGCATGACCCCGTTACTTTACGTATTGCGCCCAGAAACCGTATTTTCATTTTATCTCCCTTAATGTTTTGTTTTTGATATCATTTCAGCCCGGCAAAAGTCCCTGAAATTGTTCACGCCGATAAAAAATTCACGCATCATAAGCACCCAGTAATATTGTCCTTTTTTGGTAAGGCGCAGAATATTACCGGACTTTTTTAACCCGCCGACAAGTCTGAAGAAGAGGATTTCAGACCATAGATATCGGTAAGCATTTACTTTATTCCTTATGCTTAATTCTTTAGTATCAAGGCTCAAACCGAAAAGCTTCATCAGGAAATTGTAACATAACCTCTCTTTTATGGAAAACACTCTTTTTCCGGTAATCGGCAGCATGCCCCTGTTTACCTGTTCAATATAAGCCCTTATATCGAATGTGTTCGCATAGGCAACGCCGCCCAGATAGCCGATGGAACCGCTCCCGATACCTGCGTATTCTTCGTAGTGGACTACATACTCGTCTATTATTGGGGCTCGCGTCGCCCCCTCCACCGGCAAAGCCGTCGGAGCCTCCCCTTCTCGCTCACTGTGTGAGCTATTTATCGCGCTGACATTTATGTTCGCCGGGGCTAACGTCGTTCTCTCTACGAACAAAGTCCGTGGAGCCTCCCCCTCCTTATTTTCCGTATTTACGAGGGATGTCCGCTCACTTATGTTTGCTGGGATGTCCGCTTGCGCTTGGACGTAAATGCCTTCTCGTCTTACGTCCGAAGGAGTGTAAGCGACTGCACGTCCTACGTCCCACGGGTGAATAGGAGCCTTTCCCTCTCGCTCACTGCTCATCCTCTCTTTCTTCGAAAAACACCATGCTGTACTGGCTTTATAATTGGCAGAGAGCATTTCTGTTATTTTAAAATATAGCTGATTTCCCTTCTCATAGTTTACAACGCCCAGCTTTTTGCTCATCACATCTTTTGTATAAGCGGAGACCATCAGGGGATAGTAGGTTATCTGGTCTACACTTAGTCCGATCAGCACGGACAGATCGTTTTCCAGTATTTCCATCGTCTGGGTGGGAAAATTGAATATCATGTCCACATTGAGCGTATCAAAGCTGCCCTGTGTATACTCTAATCTTTCGGCTATCTCCTCACCGCTCCCGTATTTATGATAGCGTTCCAATGCCTTCAGGATGCTGTTATTAAATGTTTGCACGCCTACAGAAAGCCTGTTTACGCCCATACCTTTTAAACGTTCTATATTATGGCCTGTAAGGTGGTTCGGGTTTGTCTCAACGGAAATTTCAGAAATATGATAATTTTCCTTTATTAAATGGATAGATTCTTCAAGTTCATCAATAAGGACAGTAGGGGTGCCTCCTCCGACATAAAGGGCCTGAAAATTATACCCCAGCTCCTTGTACATGAGAATCTCTTTACGTAAGGCTCGAAAATATTCCCGCGCAAGCCCTTCCTGGAAGACAACGCGGTTAAAGGAGCAATAAGGACAGAGTTCTTCACAGAAAGGTATATGCATGTAGAGCAGGGTCGGGGTATCTGCTGTCCGCGGTTGTATGTCCAGCGAAGTTGAAGGAGCAAACTGCAGATAATCGGCGTTCTTTTTCCGAGAGATGTGGGTAATGAAGTTTTCAATTATCATAAGAAGATAAGTTTATTGTACAACAACCGGTATTGTCAAAACATTAAGGAAAAAATCAACAGAAAGTGGGCATCCCAAGTTTCCCTGAAAAGTATAAAACCATGTTTTAAAGAATGTTTTACAAGGAAATACAGGATAAAACCATGTGTGGTATGGCTTGACAAAAACCATGCGTGGTATGGTTTGACAAAAATCTTGTAATACAAGGCAGGAAGTGATATATAGCACAGACATGCTGGGGGTTTTTGAAGTAGAACAGTACAATTGATGAAAATCTTGATTTTCAATCCCGGTTAGTTTAAATTATTTTTTATTTAATCATACCTTAATGGCAAATTTGTCTTTAATACTATTGTGTTATAACAATATCCAATGGCGGTAGCCTACCTTTTTAGCCTGAAAACTTTCCAATGCTGACTAAAGATATCAGGTTGAAACCATTAACGTTTTGCATATTTAATATGAAGCCATTGGCAATATTATTAAAATGAAAAAAGCTCTTATCACCGGCATTACCGGTCAGGATGGATCATATCTGACGGAGTTTCTTCTTTCCAAGGGATATGAAGTGCATGGTCTTATTCGTCGTGCAAGCACTTTTAATACCGGCAGAATTGACCATATATATACCGACTCCCATATCGCGGGGACAAAACTGTTTTTACATTACGGCGATCTTTCGGATTCCGGTCAGCTTATCAATTTGATTTACAATATACAGCCCGACGAAGTATATCATGTAGGCGCGCAGAGCCATGTTAAAGTCAGTTTCGATATGCCTGAATATACAGGTCATATTACCGGGATTGGAACGACAAGACTGCTTGAGGCAATTCGTCGAAGCGGGATTAAGACGAAATTTTATCAAGCCTCTTCTTCTGAATTATTCGGGGCATCACCGCCCCCGCAAAGTGAAAAGACTTTGTTCTATCCAAGGAGCCCATATGCAGCGGCAAAGCTTTATGCTTACTGGATGACCATTAACTACAGGGAAGGTTACGGTATTTTTGCCTGCAACGGTATTCTTTTTAATCATGAATCCCCCCGCCGTGGTGAAACCTTTGTTACCCGCAAGGTTACCCGTGCGTTAGCAAATATTCTTGCCGGTAATCAGAAGAAACTTTATCTCGGCAACTTAAATGCAAAAAGGGACTGGGGTTTTGCTCCTGAGTATGTGGAAATGATGTGGCTTATGCTCCAGCAGGATAAACCGGATGATTATGTAGTAGGAACCGGAGAAAGTCACTCTATCCGTGAATTAGTAGAAAATGCTTTCAGCTATGCCGGTATTGAAATTGAATGGCAAGGCTCGGGCGCAGACGAACGGGGAATGGTAAAATCCATGATTAGCGATATATTGCCAATGGCGAATCACGAGCTGCGAATCGGCGACGCAATAGTCGAGGTCGATCCTCGTTATTTTCGTCCTACAGAAGTTGATTTTTTACGGGCAGATATTACAAAGGCAAAAAACAAGCTGGGCTGGCAGCCGCGCATCACTTTTTCTGAACTTGTCAAAATCATGGTTGACTACGATCTGAAAATGGTCGGTATCGAGCCGCCGGGTTTAGGGATAGCTGTCTGCGGTGAAAAGTGCTTCAGCTATACTGATCATATATTTGCAACGAACGAAAGAATCAGGGAAAAATGAAATATTATGTCTCGCAGAGTTTTTGGTCCAAGTAAATATTCCCTTGCAGACTCTGCGTATTTGAACGAGCACAGGGAATGAGCGAAAAAAAATAATAAGACCTTGAATATAATTAATTTGAAAAATAAGAAAATCACTGTCACCGGCGGCAAGGGTTTTCTCGGCAACCATCTTATCCGCAAACTTCAAACACATGGCTGTCGAAATGTCTCCATTGCCGATCTTCCAGAATACAATCTTGTTAATTTTCCTGACATTCAACGTATGTACGACGATTTAAAACCGGACATAGTTATTCATCTTGCCGCTAAAGTAGGCGGTATAGGATTTAATCAGGAAAACCCCGCTTCTCTATTTTACGAAAACGCCATGATGGGTATTCAATTGATTCATGAAGGATACCTTAAAGGAATTGAGAAGTTTGTAGCCCTTGGTACCATTTGTGCTTATCCAAAATTTGCATCTGTTCCTTTCAGGGAAGACGATATCTGGAACGGCTATCCCGAAGAAACAAATGCGCCCTATGGTCTTGCTAAAAAGATGATGCTTGTACAATCCCATGCATATCGTCAGCAATATGGCTTTAATTCAATATTTCTCTTGCCTGTCAATCTCTATGGGCCAGGAGACAATTTCAGCTTCAAATCATCTCATGTCATCCCGGCCCTTATACGCAAGTTTTATCTTGCCGATTTACTCGCGCAAGGAGATTACGATTCCATTGTCAACGACTTCCTTCGCAATAACGATAACGAGGTAAAGATTGGAAATTTGAAATTAGTGATCGGTAAGGATTCTTCCTATGAAGATATCTTGAAAATTCTTGAGCATTATGGCATCTACCATTCACGAATCATGAATCACGCCCCGGAATACTTTACTGACGATTCTCAACTCAAAGCTCAAAGCTCAAAACTCAAAATTAACGACATAGTCGTTGAGATTTGGGGCACCGGCGAAGCCACCCGGGAGTTCTTTTATGTCGAAGATGCTGCTGAAGCAATAATCCTTGCAGCCGAACAATATGATAGAAGTGATCCGGTAAATATCGGAGCTGGTTTTGAAATTTCCATTAAAGAACTCACAGGTTTGATTATCGAGATTATCGGTTTTCAGGGAGACATTGCATGGAATACATCTAAACCCGATGGCCAACCCAGAAGGATGCTGTCTACCGAAAGAGCCGAGCAGGAATTCGGTTTTAAGGCTCAGACTCAATTTAAACATGGTCTTAAAAAAACCATTGATTGGTATATTCCTCAACTTTAAAAGTTGGACATAAAATATTGAACGATTATTTGGCCCAAGGTTTGATTAATAAAACAGCTTAGGAGATTGAACAAATGAAAGGTATCGTATTAGCCGGTGGTAGCGGTACAAGGTTGTACCCAATAACTCAGGTGGTGTGTAAGCAACTACTGCCCGTATATGACAAACCAATGATATACTACCCCTTGTCTATACTGATGTTAGCCGGCATAAGGGATATCTTGATTATATCAACACCGAACGACCTGCCCCATTTTATTAAAATATTCAATGATGGATCTCATCTCGGACTTAATATCAGCTATAAAGAGCAGCCTCAACCTAATGGCCTTGCAGAGGCATTTATAATAGGTGAAGAATTTGTCGGTAAAGACGATGTTTGTTTAATACTCGGTGATAACATCTTTTTCGGGCACAAATTAACCGACACCCTGGTGAAAGCAAGGCAGGATGTAGAGACATCAGGCGGCGCAACGGTCTTTGGTTATTATGTGAATAATCCTCTGCAATATGGGATTGTTGAATTTGACAAAGATGGAAAGGTGTTGTCTTTGGAAGAAAAGCCGAAAGCTCCTAAATCGAATTATGCAGTAACGGGGTTATACTTTTACGATAATACAGTTGTTGATATAGCAAAAAATATCCAGCCTTCCTGGCGGGGAGAATTGGAAATCACTGATGTCAACAAGGAATATCTGAGGCAAGATAAATTACGAGTAGAACTTTTGGGAAGAGGTTACGCGTGGCTCGACACCGGTACTTTCGAAAGTCTCTTTGACGCAGGTGAATTTATAGCGACAATAGAAAAGAGACAAGGTTTAAAAATCGCCTGCCTTGAGGAAATAGCATACAAGATGGAATATATTGATGAATATCAATTATCAAAGATAGCCGATTCCATGAGCAAAAGCGAGTACGGCAAATATCTGCTTAATTTGTTGAAATAACATAAGGAGAAACTTAGAATTATACAAAACGGAGGTTTGCATGAGTGAACAAATTTCCATAAGCCCTGATGGTATTAAATATTCTTTGCCGAATGAAGAAGATTATAAACTGGAGTTAAATAGGATTGAGAAACTTGTTGCCGAAGCCAGACAGAAAGGTCAGGAGATTGTTGTTGTTATGGGTGTTGGTTTTGTCGGCGCTGTCATGGCAGCGATTGTAGCCGATACTGTAGACGAATCGGGTAGCCCTTCAAAATTTGTTATCGGTATGCAACGCCCCAGTATACGCAGCTATTGGAAAATTCCAAAACTTAACGAAGGCGTATCTCCCGTAAAAGCTGAGGACCCTGAAGTAGCCCCCATGATAAGACGTTGTGTGCTTGAGAAAAAGACGCTTATTGCAACATTTATTTATGATGTCCTCAGGCTTGCCGATGTTGTAATTGTAGATGTCCAGCTTGATTACAACAAAAACGAACTGGGCAATATCCGTTCAGGCCGTGTTGAGATGTCTGCCCTTGAAGATTCTTTTGATATTATTGCGCGGCATATCAAGCCCGACTGTCTTGTTCTGATTGAAACTACCGTTGCTCCAGGTACAACGGAACAGGTTGCTTTCCCCGCCATGAAGAAGATGTTTAAGCAGAGAGGCATAGAAAGTGATCCACTTCTTGCTCATAGTTATGAGCGGGTAATGCCAGGGAGAGATTATGTAGCTTCTATACGTGATTTCTGGCGAGTATGTAGCGGTGTTAATGAAGAGGCGAGGAAAAGGGTGGAATATTTTTTGAATCAAGTATTGAATACGAAAAAATTTCCTCTCACAGTCCTTGATCGACCCATTGAGTCGGAGACTGCGAAGATTGTAGAGAATAGTTATAGGGCTACAATACTTGCTTTTATGAATGAATGGAGCCTCTTTGCAGAACAAAACGGTGTTGATATAATGAAAGTGATAAAAGCTATTAAGGTACGACCTACCCATAGCAATATGATCTTTCCTGGTCCGGGGGTTGGAGGGTATTGCCTGCCCAAGGATGGCGGGCTCGGTATCTGGGCATACAAACATATTCTTGGATTTGAAGATGACATCTTTAAAATTACTCCGGTTGCTATTGACATCAATGATACCCGCGCGCTTCATGCTGCCCAACTGGTGAGAGATGCGCTACGCAATATGAATGTGACAATAGCCAGCGCCGAAGTTTTGATCTTGGGTGCGTCATATCGGGAGGATGTTGGTGATACCCGTTACAGTGGATCTGAAATACTTATACGTAAATTAACTGAAATGGGAGCTGAGATTAGAGTGCACGATCCTTACGTTGATCACTGGTGGGAATTTGAGAATCAGGAGAATTACCCGGAAAATAATAAGAGCGTGTTTTTCAGGAATCAAAAAAAATTGAAGGATTTAAAAGTGCATAAAGAGATAGCTGAAGTATTAAAGGGCATTGATGCACTTGTGTTTGCTGTACGTCACGAGCAATATTTAAGTCTTAGTCCCGATGTAATTATTAAAGCCATTGGCAAGCCGGCTGCGGTTATTGATTGTTTCGGTATTCTTAGTGATAGTGATATTTGCCAATACTTGGAGCTGGGGTGTGAAGTTAAGGGCCTTGGAAGAGGACATATTAGAAGGCTAAAAGACGAAATTGCAAAAAGATAATTTGACATAGTTATAATCGAGCAATGGAATATACTTTAAATAAATACAGTTGGAGGTGCATCTTATGGAAAGATGCCTAGCATGTAATTCTATAATCGAACCGTTCATGTCTTTCGGTAAGATGCCGATTGCAAACGGATTTCTCATAGAAGCACAGTTTTCTGCCGAGTTTTATTTTGATTTGCAGGTTGCCTTTTGTAAAAACTGTAAAATTGTGCAATTGGTCGAACAACCTGAGCGGGAAAAAATGTTTAATGAAAATTATGCATTCTTCTCAGGAACATCCGGGGCAATGGCTATTCATTTCAAGGAATTTGCCGAACACGTGATGAGCAATTATATACAGAATCCAGATCCTTTTGTTGTAGAGATTGGAAGTAATGACGGTATTATGATGCAATATTTTAAAGAAAAGAATATCCGTCACTTAGGTGTTGAACCTTCGGCCAATGTTGCTGAAGTGGCAATAAAAAAAGGCATCAACACTATGTCAGAGTTTTTTGACGAAAAACTTGCTCATGAAATAGTTCAAAAGTACGGGCAGGCGGATGCTTTTCTGGGGGCCAATGTAATGTGTCATATACCTTATCTCCATTCGGTCATAGAAGGCATAAAGATACTCCTGAAAAATGATGGTATTGTAATGTTTGAAGATCCCTACATGGGAGATGTTATAGAAAATACATCTTATGACCAGTTTTATGATGAGCATGTGTTTCTCTTTTCACTCCTTTCCATCAGCTATCTTTTTGGGCAACATGGAATGGAGGTTATTGATGTGGAGCCCCAATGGACACACGGGGGGTCTATGCGGTATGTTATTGCTCGGAAGGGGGTCCGCACTGTCTCCCGGAACGTGCACGAATATCTCGAAAAAGAAAGAGCCATGGGTCTTGATGAGCCTTTTGTCTATGATAGATTTAAAAAAAGTTGTGAAGATTCCAGGGACGCGCTGACCTTTCTTTTAAAAGAAATCAAAAAAGAAGGAAAACGGGTGGTGGGATATGCGGCAACCTCCAAAAGTACTACCATATTGAATTATTGCGGCATAGGCCCGGACCTGATAGATTTTATCTCAGATACGACACCAATTAAACAGGGAAAATTCAGTCCCGGCACTCATATTCCTGTCCGTCCCTACGAAGAATTCCTTGCAGAATATCCTGATTATGCATTACTGTTTGCATATAATCATGCAAAAGAGATTATGGCAAAGGAGCAGAAATTCATGACCTCTGGCGGCAAATGGATTGTATATGTGCCGGAAGTAAGGATCCTGTAATGATTTTGTGCAGCAATCCCAAAGAGCAATACTTATCGTATAAGGAGGAGATAGACGACGCTATCCGCCGTGTTTTAGACAAAGGCAGGTATGTACTTGGTGATGAAGTAAAATCTTTTGAAGAAGAATTTTCGAAATATATCGGAGTCCCCTATGGTATTGGTGTGGGAAGCGGTACGGAGGCGCTCCATATTGCCTTGGCAGCTTGCGGTGTTGGTCCTGGAGATGCTGTAATTACTGTGTCTCATACTGCTGTAGCTACTGTTGCAGCAATTGAGTTGACAGGAGCAACCCCGATCTTTGTGGATGTTGAGCCTGATTTTTACACATTGAATCCTGATAAATTAGAGCGTGCAATCACTAAAAACACGAAAGCTATTATTCCTGTTCATCTTTATGGCCAACCGGCAGATATGTTGCCTATTTTGGATATTGCCAGAAAGTATAATTTACGTGTGATTGAAGATTGTGCCCAGGCGCATGGGGCAATGTATCATGGGCGGCGAGTTGGTTCCTGGGCTGACATGGCTTGTTTCAGCTTTTATCCGACAAAGAATTTGGGTGCTATAGGCGACGGCGGCATGGTTGTGACAAGTGACCCTGAATTAGCTGAAAAAACGAGACTCTTGCGAGAGTATGGATGGGCTGAGCGATATGTAAGCCATATTCATGGCTGGAATACGAGGCTCGACGAGATACAGGCCGCGGTCTTAAGAATTAAATTGAAATATCTCGACTCTGATAATACAAAAAGGGCAAAACTCGCAGTATTATATGAGAAAGAGCTGTCAGAAACCCCCTTTTTATTACCGAAAAAACGGGATAATGTTTCGCATGTGTTTCATCTATATGTAGTTCGCTCTCAGAGACGTAATGCCTTGCTGCAGTTTTTAAAAGATAAGGACATACATGCGCTGATTCATTATCCTGTCCCAATACATGTTCAGCCTCTCTATAAAAACCGGTTATCATGCGGAGATGACTTGGCAATCACCGAAGGCATCTCATATGAAATACTTTCTCTCCCGATATATCCGGAACTTACGGAATCTGCCGTAAATACCGTTGCCGAGGCCTTGAAGGAATTTATATATATGAAAAAGGATGAACAGGCATGATAGATGGGGTAGTGATAAAGGAACTAATAACGCATAATGATGAAAGAGGTTTTTTTCGTGAAATTATTCGTGTAACTGATGATTTTTTTAAAAAAGGATTTGGCCAGCTCAGCCATTCCCTTGTTTACCCGGGTGTGGTAAAGGCATGGCATGGACACAAGGCGCAAGGGCAATGTAACTATGTAGTATGCGGCTTGATAAAGGTTGTTTTACATGATTCTCGTCCTGATTCACCTACTTTTAAAAAAACAAAAGAATTTCTTGCCGGCGACAACCAATCGGCGCAGGTATACTATTTTCCAGCCGGGGTGTTGCATGGGTATAAGTGTATAAATGGACCGATGCACATAATTTATGTCACTTCCGGAATGTACGATCTTTCGGATGAAATTAGAATTCCACACGATGAAATAGCAATCGGATATGACTGGATCACGGAATCTTCGATAAAGTGAATTGTAATAGCTTCCACAATAAAAATATTCTTATAACGGGTGGTGCAGGGTATATTGCAACGAATTTAATCGCACAATTGTGTGAAATAGATTGTCATATTATCAGGGTTGATCAACCGGGCATACAGTTTACTCCTTTTATTGGAAAATTTACTTTCCACGATATTGAAGCAGATATCCGTGAAAATACAATTTGGGATAAATTGCTTGATGATATAGATATTGTTTTTTATTTTGCTGCACAAACAAGTGTTTATGTGGCTGAGCAAGACCCTATTAAAGATTTGGCCACCAATGTGATGCCGATGCTCAGCCTGCTTGAAGCTTGTAGAAAAAAGAAGATTAATCCAATCATTTTATTTTCTGGTACAGCTACAGAAGCCGGGCTGACAGAGTGCCTTCCGGTAAACGAAAATTGTCCTGACCACCCTATAACAGTCTATGATATACATAAATTGATGGCCGAGAATTACCTGAAGTACTATACGCGTATAGGAATAATTCGTGGAGTAGTCTTGAGGCTCGCAAATGTTTATGGCCCTGGTCCGAAGAGCAGTAGTGCCGACAGGGGGGTGTTGAATATGATGATAAGAAAAGCACTCCAGGGTAAAACGCTGACAGTATATGGTGATGGTGATTATTTTCGTGACTATATATATATTGAAGATGTGGTACGAGCTTTCAAAAATGCAGTTGAGAATATTGATACCACAGCAGGAAAACATTTTGTGATTGGCAGTGGCGAAGGATATACAATTTTACAAGCAATCAGCCTGGTGGCAGAACGTACGGCTATAAAAACAGGCAACCGAGTACCAGTGGTAAAAATTGATCCACCATCGCTACTTTCACCAATTGAGTTTCGTAACTTTGTAGCCGATACCAATCAGTATACTAAATCTACCGGTTGGAAAGCACAATATTCTCTCATGGAAGGGATTGACGCTACTATTGGGGCATTTATAACATAAGAGAGCTTCTCCTACTATATTCACTATATGAACCAACTGAGGTAAAATGATTGTGACGAACAATATTACTGAAACCAAACCTTTCCATATCTGGGAGGGTATCTATGATTCCTATCAAGCTGCTGCTGCTGCTGCCATTGGTCCGGGATTTGGAGGTGAGATTTACCGTAAACGATCCTTGGCAGTAGCGCATGAATGTCTCGCATCACTTAAGTCAGGTAACCCGATCCCGCAGTTCCATAAACAACGTAGCACGCTGCTCCCTCTTGTTGTGGCTATGATTCTCAGTAATAATAAAATGATCCGGGTTCTTGATTTTGGGGGTGGATTAGGGATTGGCTATATGACCCTTGTTGAGAGTACCCCGGATGATCTGAAAAGAATCGACTATACAATTGTCGAAGTTCCTGAAGTTTGCAAGGTTGGTATAGATCTTGTTGAGGGACCAAGGTACTTGTCAACACTACCTCCGTCACATTTCTTTGATCTTATTCACGCGGCTTCCTCATTGCAATACATTGAGCATTGGCAAGATTTAATAGAAAAATTTGCATCCCTTAACCCGAAGTATATTTTGCTGTCAGATATATTTGCCGGACATATAAGTTCTTTTGTCACTTTGCAAAATTATTATGAAAGCCGTATTCCACACTGGTTTTTAAACTTGCAAGAACTGTTAAATGTCTTTGATAAATATGGCTATCGATTAATAATGCAGAGTTACGTTACTTCCCGTAGATTAAATGTGAATGACACGCTACCCATGGATAATTTTCCGGAAATTTATCGACTACCACAAAGTTTGCACTTGTTGTTACAAGTAAAACAGTAATGGTTTTTTATAAATACCACATAGCAAAACTCCAACATTACCATCGAAAACGGTAAAATAGTCTTATTATTTATGTACGGAGCGGATAAAATATTTGATTCATATTGTGTAGTGGTGATATGGTAAATATAATAACAGGTTTCAAATGAAAAATAACAAACATAACAAAATTGACCTGAAAGGGAAGAAAATCCTAATCTTTGGTGGTTTGGGCTTTATTGGAAGCAACCTTGCGCATCGTTGTCTGGAATTAGGCGCTGATGTTTTTATTTACGATAGTTTAGATCAACATTCCGGCGGGAATTTGTTTAATGTCGAGGATATAAAGAAAGACATACAATTACATTTCCACGATATCCTTGACTTTGACCGCCTGGTAAAACACATTACAAATCAGGATATTGTCATCAATTGTGCAGCATCTACATCACACCCTTTTTCAATGAGGGAACCATCCATTGATTTGGATGTGAACAGTAGAGGTGTTGTAAATATATTGGATGCAATTAAGAGGTTTAATAAAGATGTAAAATTTGTCCATCTTGGAACTTCTACTCAATTAGGACGGCTTATATACCATCCTGCCGATGAGAAACACCCGGAATTTCCCACTGACATATATTCAGCGAACAAAAGCGTATCTGAAAAATATGTTCTCATTTATGCGCAGGCATATGATATAGCTGCAAAGGTTGTCAGGCTTTCGAATGTATTTGGCCCTCGTGCAAGCATTCACAGTCCGGAGTTTACTTTCAACAATTATTTTATTGGCTTGGCGCTCCAGGATAAGGACATAACTGTCTACGGAGAAGGTAAACAGCTGAGAAATGTATTATACGTGGACGATGCAGTTGAAGCATTAATAGTTGCAGCCCTTTCAGAAAAGGGGTGCGGTGAAACATTTTTTGCTGTTGGTAACGAGCATTGGAGCGTATCACAAATTGCAGAAGCAACGATTAAACATTTTGGCGCTGGAAAGTTGAAACACATACCTTGGCCAAAAGAAAGAAAATCTACAGAAATCGGCGACGCAGTGATCAGCAACGAAAAAATTAAGCAAACCCTCGGGTGGTCACCCGAATATACTCTTGAGAGCGGTTTAATAAAAACAAAAGATTATTACTTAAAATGCTTAAAGCATTATTTGAGGTAAAAATGAAAATATTGATCACAGGTCCATTAGGCCATATCGGTTCAGAAATAATTCACAATATAAAGTCGGGTCAGTTTGAAGAAGTGCGTTTGATAGATAATTTATCAACACAAAGGTACCCATCCTTGTTTAATTTACCGAAGGGGATTAATTATAACTTTTTTGAAGACGATATTTGCACTGCCGATTTAGATACTTATTTCATGGATATTGATGTTGTTGTACATTTGGCGGCTATTACCGATGCAGCCTCAAGCGTTGACAAAAAAAACCTTGTGGAAGAAGTTAATTTTATTGGAACAGAAAGGGTAGCAAGAGCTTGTATAAAAAACAAATGCAGACTGATATTTCCATCAACTACAAGCGTGTATGGCACTCAGGAAGCAGTGGTAGACGAAAATTGTTCGATTGAAGAATTGAACCCCCAAAGCCCTTATGCAGATAGTAAACTTAGGGCAGAACAGTTGCTAAAAAAATTAGGGCAAGATGAGCAACTGAGATTTGTAATCTGTCGTTTTGGAACGATATTTGGTACTTCTATTGGGATGCGCTTTCATACCGCAGTGAATAAATTTGTATGGCAGGCATGTTTGGGGCAACCCATTACGGTATGGCGCACTGCTATGAATCAGAGAAGACCTTACCTGGATTTATCTGATGCAGTAAGGGCAATTATGTTTATTACAAATAAAGATTTATTTGATAATGAAATTTACAATGTTGTCTCTGTCAACTCCACAGTGAAGGAGATAATTGATACAATAAATAAATATATAGAGGATACGCATATTGAATATGTGGACAGCAAAATTATGAATCAACTTACCTACACCGTCCTGAACGAGAAATTTAAGAAAAAAGGTTTTAAATTTAACGGCAAATTGGAAAAAGGGATTTCCCGTACAATCAAGATTCTTAATGGAATGCGTTGCAAATGAAGGAAAAGCTGCTCAAAATTGTAATTCAGTATTATAGCGAGCCGCAGTTAAAATATGTGATGATGTTATGTGTTTTTAAACTTTCTTTATAAAAAGGACAAAACAATGAAAGAATCGGATTTATTAGATGCTTTAAAATCGAAACGTATTCTTGTAACCGGCGGCACAGGAAGTTTCGGTCATCAAATCATAAAAGAACTATTGAATTATGAGCCGGAAAGCATCCACATCTATAGCCGCGATGAAAAAAAGCAGTATGATATGGCCATGTCATATCGGGACAATAAAATATTAAAATTCAATATTGGTGATGTCCGTGACCTTGGCAGGACGAGGGAGGCCATGCGCGGGATTGATATTGTATTCAACGCTGCGGCACTTAAACAAGTTCCAAACTGCGAATATGCCCCCTTTGAAGCTGTCAAGACCAATATTATTGGTGCTAATAATGTGCGCAGAGCTGCTATCGAGGCCGGTATTCAAACCGTTGTTTCTATAAGCACTGACAAGGCGGTCAAACCGGTAAATGTCATGGGCATGACAAAAGCGATCCAGGAACGGATTATGCTTGATCCAACGTACAGCAGCAGCCAAACAAAATTTCTTTGCGTCCGTTATGGTAATGTTCTTGGCAGCCGCGGCAGTGTAGTCCCGCTTTATTTTGATTACATTCAGAAAAACCTCCCTCTACCAATCACACATCCGGATATGACACGTTTCCAGCTTACCCTGAAAGAGGCTGTTCAATTGGTATTATGGGCCACGGTAAAAGGAGAATCAGGCGACCTATGGGTGCAAAAAATGCCGGCTGCCCGTATTCCTGATTTAGGGCTTGCATTGGCCTATGGCCTTACAGGCAAGCAGAATTATCCCATTTCCATCATTGGTATGAGACCAGGTGAGAAGATGCATGAAGTTCTTGTATCGGAAGAGGAGATGTGGCGTGCTACTGAGCTGGAAAGACATTATTTGATCCCATCCTGGGCCAAATCACAAAACAAGGAAGGCGCGGGAGATATTAATATATCAGAGTATTCCTCTGCGGGAACACATCTTCTAACCCAGGAGGAAATACTCAAGATGCTGGAAGCTGATGGATGGTTCGGGCCAAATGCTAAGGCCAAAGCCAAACATGGAGTTGAAATATATGAAGAATAGCTACCCATTCATACCGCTCTTTAAAGTTTTTCTTCCCCCTGAAGAGATTCTTATGCCGTCCCTGCGTGATGTGCTTTATAGTGGCCAAATTACAGAAGGAGATGCGGTATATGAGTTTGAACGCAAATTCTCTTCATTTGCAGGCTTGTCTAATATGCTTTCTTTTTACAGTGGAACCGCCGCGCTCCATACAGCGCTTATTCTGTCGGGTGTTAAGCAAGGGGATGAAGTTATTTCTACTCCGATGACTGCGGAACCTACCAATATGGCCATCCTGCATGCTGGCGGTAGAATTGTATGGGCAGATATTAATCCACAAAACGGGAATATTGCCGCCGATTCCATTGCCGAAAAAATCACAAAAAAGACGCGTGCGATCATGGTGGTCCACTATGGAGGAATCCCGGCCTCCATGAAGCATATCCGGGAAATTGCAGATAAGCACGATATTCCTGTCATAGAGGATGCGGCACATGCCCTTGGTGCTCGTTATGATAAAGATCCTATCGGTGCCAATTCAGAATATACAATGTTCTCTCTTCAGGCCATAAAGCACATGACCACAGTCGATGGCGGCATGCTTGCCTGTAAAAATCCAACAGACCTACCACGGGGACGGAAAATACGCTGGTTCGGTATTGATCGCCAAGCGCCACGAACAGAAGTTGATGTCAAGGAAGTCGGCTATAAATATCATATGAACAACGTTAATGCGACAATAGGTCTTGTCCAGCTTGACCATATTGCTCCAGTGCTTAAAAAGCATATATCCAACGGGCGTTATTTCGATGAAGAACTTGCCGGGATTTCTGGAATAGAATTGTGTCGATGGGATAAAGGAGCAGAACCTTCTTATTGGTTTTACACTGTTTTAGCGGAACGGCGAGATGACCTATCCCGTTACCTTACAGAACAGGGTATCGGGAATTCACAAGCACATAAACGTAATGATTTACACTCAGTTTTTGCATCAACCGGTTGTGTTCTACCCGGGCTTGACTTTTTTTACTCACGCATGCTTCATATCCCTTGCGGGTGGTGGGTTACAGATGAAGAGCGTGAAAGAATTGTAAATATTATTAAAAAAGGCTGGTAAAAAATCTATAATTTTTGATAATAAGTAGATCAAAATACTGCTCAAATGCAATATGATTGCAAAAAACTCCCATAAAAATATTCCTTTATACAAAGTCAATATGCCGCTGAATGCAGCAGGTATTATGTCCGAAGTTATGGCTACGGAGCAGATTGCAAATGGCCCGAATATAGAGAAGTTCGAGGGCTTACTTCGTAGCTATATCGGCAATCCTTTGGTTACAGTCACCGGTGATATCTCCAATTCACTGGTTCTTTGCCTTTTCCTGGCAGGTGTTTGCCCCGGAGATGATGTTCTCATGTCACCACTCGTTTGCCTTGCAACGAGCTGCCCGGTCCGCAACCTATTTGCCAATATCCGCTGGTGCGATGTAGACCCTATGACGGGCAATATCGATCCGGCGGATATTCTGAAAAAGATTACATCAAAAACGAAGGCAATCGTTGTTTATCACTGGGCTGGAAATCCAGCCGACCTCGATGCGATCCAGTCTGTGGCACGCGCCCACAATGTCGCTGTGATAGAAGATGCAGGCGAGGCGTTCGGGGCTGAATACCACGGAAAAAAGATCGGCGCCACCGGTTCGGACTATACGGTGTACTCATTCTACCCCAACCGCCATATGACAACAATCGATGGGGGTGCGATTGCATGTGCACGTGAAGGAGATTATGAAAAGGCCTGCTGGCTAAAACGCTACGGCATACATCAACCCACCTTCCGTTGCGCAGATGGGGAGATAAGCCCTGTGTCTGATATTCCGATCGCAGGATGGAACCTCTACATGAACCATCTTGCAGCTACAATCGGTGTCGTGCAAATGGAGCATATTCAAAATATCGTTTCCCGCCATCAGGAGAATGGTCGTTATTACGACGGGACACTTGGAGACATTCCTGGCGTGACTGTCCTTCGAAGGCCCGTCAATTCTTGTTCGGCTTATTGGGTTTATACCTTTTTGGCGCAAGACCGTGACCGATTGTTAAGACGGCTTCAACAGGAAGGTATACAAGCATCTAAAGTACATCTTAGGAATGATATATACACTTGTTTTGGTATGGAGAGAAAAGAGTTGCCCGGTGTTGATTACTTTTCTGCCCACTGTCTTAGCATCCCATGTGGTTGGTGGGTTGATGATGACGACCGTGCCCGAATCGTGGACATAATCTACAAGGAATATCGATAAAAACTGGTGGAGGATTGAGTATGAATGTAATTTTTCTCGCATATCGTGACTGGGCACTCAAGGTGTATTCAGCAATTCAAAAACACCCAAAGATAAATAAATGTGTTTTGCATACCACGCATGACGAGCTTGTTAAATCTGATTTAGCTGATTTTGATCTCCTTTTAACATGCGGGTGGAGTGACGAAATTGGTGCTGACATCTCTTCCAAAATAGTGTCTATCGGAGTGCATTGCGCCGAACTGGACCGCTATTCATATGGGTCACCACTGCAAAACCAGATTATTGATGGCATAAACTTTACAAAACATCGTGTATTCAAATTTACATATGATAAAAACTCTAATCGTGCGCATACACATTCAAGAGAATACTCTCATGAGGTTGTTTTAGACCTTTCCGGAAACATGGAAGATGTGCTTTGTCAAATGACTGCCACAAGTGTTGTACTTTTTAACATGTTCCTGGGCGATTATCCTGATATTACATGGAAACAATGGGAAGCTGAAACAACTGTAAAACCTAAACGAGTCCCATCCGACAGCCGATTGACTAAAGATGACTTGCTTCGCATGAATACAGTAGAATTATATAATTTTTTCCGGTGTCTGGAGGATCCATATCCCAATGGGTACATTGAAGACGAAAAGGGAATATTATACATCAAGCAAGTTGCCTTTAAACAAAAACAAAATATAACAAAGGATTAGAGCTACGACTATGCGGAAAATAAAAATAGTGTATTGCGGGTATCGTAAGTGGGCGCTCGAGGTATTCGACAATATCAAGATAAATTCATGTCTTGATAATCCAATGCTCATAAAAAGCAAAGAAGAGTATGATAAATGGATCTCCGATTCCCCTCAGGATTTGGATTTTATTCTTTTTGTTGGATGGAGTTGGATTGTCCCTGTACATATTTTAAAGAAATATTTATGTTTAGGGATTCATCCTTCCGATTTACCGGATTTTAGAGGAGGGAGCCCCATTCAAAACCAGATAATACATGGAATAAGTAGAACAAAAGTTTCTTTAATAACTTTGGCTGAAAAAATTGATGAGGGAGATATATGGTTAAAAGAAGAACTAAGTTTAGAGGGTGACAACATAAGAATGATATTCGGCAATATTGCGAGCAGTAGTATCAGGTTACTGAACAATTTTTTTTCTGTGTATCCCGATATCCAAGCAGTGAAACAGAATACAGCGGCAGGAAGCAATTATAGACGCAGAAAACCTGAGGATAGTAAACTATCAATACAACAAATGGAAAAGATGGGACTTGAAGAGTTATACAATTTTATACGCTGTCTGTCAGATCCTTATCCGAATGCATATTTAGAAGATGAACATGGAAATCGCCTGTGTTTTAAAGAGGTAAGCTTTTATAAGGCACGGGATTAATGTTAAATGAT
The DNA here is from genome assembly GCA_964532465.1 of uncultured Syntrophorhabdaceae bacterium. Taxonomy (GTDB): domain Bacteria; phylum Desulfobacterota; class Syntrophorhabdia; order Syntrophorhabdales; family Syntrophorhabdaceae; genus JAPLKB01. The sequence continues at coordinate 30,077 of CAZHHX010000015.1, forward strand.
AATATTGTGGCCAATCTTGGCGCCCTAATTCTGGTATTTATGTCAGTTTCCATGTCTATTTCGTTGTATCTCAAATTCTATAAGATTGAAGCCTGAGCTTAGATTGCATGAGGACTAATGATTTAACTATTCTCCTTACGCTTAAGGGGCGGCATCTGCATACCTTGCGCTGGCTTTGGCATGCAAACCGCATATGTCTGCCATTCCATGTGATCATTGCTGATGGTGAAGTACACCCGACGATAGCTCGACTGCTATCTAACCCAGAAATATTCACACGCTTGAGTTTCGAATATCACCACTATGAGGACAGGTCATTCAGAGACTTCTACTATAAATGCGCTGATGCTCTTGGAAAGGTCAGAACTTCCTATGTAATGATGTCGGACAACGATGATTTCCTTTTTCCCTACGGTCTCCAAAAGAGTATGGCTTTTCTGGATAGTGCGCCGGAATATGTGTGTGCAGGCGGAGGAATACCTGGCTTTTCCATTAATGAAGCGCCGAAGGCTGTCCGCAATGTTGTTGGTTCTTTGAGGAGCATCAGATACCGATGTGTTTGGAATGAATGGTATCGGTGCCGTGATATTGACAACCCGTCAACAGCGGCTCGTGTTTTGGAAGAGACCAAGAATCCTCTTTCAGTCTATTACAACACCTACCGCACTCAGACTCTCCGAACTATTGCTAACGAAATTCTTGAATATAATATCAGTTTTCGCCTTCACGAAATGTACTCTGCGTTGCGTACTGTGACCCTTGGAAAAGTAAGGTCCGACCCTTCCTGTTTTGTCTATCTGCGCCAAGATGGAACCTCGCTGGGTTTTGCCTTAAATACGGGCTGGATAGATGATTTATTCCGTTGCAGTTTTGCTCAAGACTTGGAGACTATGGTATCCAGAATCTCATTTGAAGCCGCACGATCCGATGGTTGTGCTCAAGCCGGGATACAGAAACAGGTTCACGAAGCCTATACTGCCCATCTAAAGTCAGCGCTTGCTTCTGCTATGATATGCTCTCGTTTCCCTCGGTTCTTCGCCCTGAAGAATCGTTTCTTATTGTTGATCCGTTCACGTCTGACACCTGCTTTTTTGCAGTGTAAATTGGATCAGAAGAAGCTCTGGAAGCTCTTGACTTCTGACGGTGCCGATAGCAATACAGTTGCAACTCATGAGAAAGAATTAAAAGAGGTTCTGTCTACACTTGAAGGCGATGAGTTTATCAAGTTTGTTACCCGAAATGCTCCTGATTTGCTCGTGAGCCTGTGATTTCAAGGCGGAATTGGCATAAAACTGCTGCGGCGGGCAATGCTGTATGAGCATTGGACGTCACAGTATATACAATCTTATCGGCACCATGCTTCCAATGGCAATTACTATAGTTGCGTTGCCAATGTATATCAGATGCATAGGCGCTGAACGGTATGGTGTAATCGCCCTGATTTGGGGCCTTCTCAGCTACTTTCAATTCTTCGATCTTGGCTTCGGACGTGCAGTTGCTCAGCGCTTGGCTCGCCTTTCAGAGGCAGAGTCTTCTGAGCGGAGTAGTCTCCTTTGGACTGCATTGTTAAGCACTTTTGTACTCGGAGTAGTTGCTGGTATTTTATTTTGGCTTTTCTCAGAATACATCCTTCTGCATCTGATCAAGATGTCGGCCAAGAGCCGTACTGAAGTGGCTGATACCGTTGGCTGGCTGCTATTATCGCTGCCGATTATCCTGCCGTTAACGGTATTACAGGGGGCTCTTCAGGCACGGCTGAGGTTTGCCGCAATAAACTGCGTTCTTGTTGTAGGGACAGTAGTCTATCAACTGCTTCCTCTCGCGCTGGCCTTCGCCGGTTATGTTGAACTAAAGGTGTTAGTCCCTGCTGCTCTTGTATCTCGGTTGTTTATGGCCGCGATGATGATGCAGCAATGTATTCGACACGTGCCTTTGTTGATGCGCCCCGAAATAGACCGTCGCCATCTAAAAGGTCTGTTGCACTACGGTGGCTGGGTTTCAGTGACAACTTTGCTTGAACCCCTGCTCGGGAACACGGACCGGCTCATCATCGCCACACTAAATGGTGCCAAGGCAGTAACTTTTTACACGATACCTTTCGACCTTGCTATGAAAACTTGGTTGTTTACAAGCAGTTTATCCGGTGCAATCTTCCCTCGTCTTGCGTCCCTGAGTCCCACAGAATCAAAGGATCTTGCAATGCGGGCTACTACGACACTTGTTGCAGTTATGACGCCTGTTGTTATCATCGGCACATTTGTTTCCCAACATTTCTTGAATATTTGGCTTGGCAGATCGCTGGCGGCAAACAGTGCACGAATAGCAGAGATAGTCCTGTTGAGTCTTTGGATAAATTCTATGGGAGTCCTTTATAACGCTAGATTGATGGCGCTTGGCAATCCAAGAATCATCGTTATTATTAATATCTGTGTAATTCCAATTTATCTATCTATGGCATGGGTTTGCATCAGGACCTGGGGAATTGTTGGTGCCGCAACGGCATGGACATTATGTGGTTTAATGCAAACTGGTGCGGTCCTTTATGTGAGCGGCACGTTATTAAAAATCATACGGATCGTCGCCCCCTCATTTTTTCTGGTGGCCATAGGGACGACAGCCACTTTGATAGGTACCCTTAATATATTTGTCCATTGGAGCCTTTGTCTGCTCCTTCTTAGTTTATCTTTGTACAAAGATCGAGCGCAATTAATATATGCAATCATGATGCTTACACGTCGCAGACACAAAGAGGCAACTGCTTAATTTCCAGAGGTCTAAAGAGCGTCATGAATGATTTAGACAAATATTCCACAGGAAATACAGGAAGACGGGTGCATGAGCGGAGCCGCTATTCTGCGGCTTGTCATTGAAGTGAATTTTTGCACGGAGGACTAAAGAATGAAAGTTGCGAAGGTAATTTGTACATGTTTTGTGCCGCGACGAGTAAGAGAGATAACCGGATTATCCGGGGATCCTATTGGTTATTTTTCGCATAGTCAAAATTTCCCGACAAAAGAGTCAGTCATTGATTTAATTAATTTTAACATTGAGTGTGAACTGAAATGTAATCCGGGAGAACCCGTTGATTTGATAATAGTGAACAGCGATATCGGATGGCAGGATGGAATACGATATTTAGATAGTATTAACGGTAAACAGTTAAAGCACGGCAAAATTCATGTGCTCCACAGAAAAAATATCGGTTGGTCTTTCGGCGGGTATAATCATGCTTTCAAGATGTTAGGAAGTAGCTATGATTATTTTATTTTTACGGAAGATGATGTTGTTATAGGCAGGGATGGATACGCATCAATAGGAATTGAAAATTTTCTTAAAATAAAAAATTGTGGATTTTTAGCATATCTGGGCTTAGCATATCAAGCGTTGGACTTAAAGGGGGATGATGCATTTTCTGCACATGGAGGCGTTGGTCTAACAAGCGCGAGTGTTTTAAGAGATGTTGTTAAACACTATGGATCTCTTCCGCACTGCGACGAGAATACTTCTCAGGAATACGTAGATATTTTAGGAAGTGAGATCGCTTTTACGAATAAGATATACAGGTTGGGGTATCAACTTGCCAGCATTCCTGATGATATTAAATTATATGATTTTGCATATGATTTAATGCGGGGGATCGATGTAAAGAGGTTCCCATCGCTCTCAACGAAAGCAATGCTTAGAATTAAACAAAAAGCATACAATCAGAAAATTATAAGGTCAATTTATCAAGGCTGCAGAAGAGCTGTTGTTAAATGAGGCCGACTGATTATACCGGCAAGCAGTTAGGTATTGGCAGGGGCTTAAGGTAAAAGGAACATAAGCATGGGCGCAAGACTAGAAAGAATGAAACCGAGATGTTTATTAACTTCAATTGTATACCGTATTAGTAAAATGCGTATGCCTGTAAGTGACAAAGTTAAACTCCGCATTTTTCTGAATTTGGAGTGGATTTTCGAGAGACTATCTACGGAATATGCCTCCGCTGTCTATGGAATCGACGGCGTTGTCTGGAGGAAATCTGCGATACAGTTTTTGTCGAAACACATTAAAGCGGATGACACGGTACTGGATTTGGGATGTGGTTATGGAACGATAAGCTATAATATCTCACAGATGGCAAAGAAGGTTGTTGGAGTGGATTATGATATTAATAAAATAAATATTGCCAGAAGAAAATATGTAAAAAACAATCTGCTGTTTATACACGAAGAGGCTTTAAATTATTTAAGAAGAAGTAAAGAAAAATATAGCGTTTTGGTCCTTACTCATGTGCTGGAACACATAAATGATCCTAAAGAATTTCTTTTGACCTATTCGGGGTATTTCAGCTATATTTTTATTGAGGTTCCGGATTTCGACAGGACATTTCTAAATTTTTTCAGGCAGGAACAAAATATAGCACAATTATACACAGATGCAGATCATGTCACAGAATTTGACAGGGATGAATTAATGGAATTACTGGCAGAATTAAATCTCGAAGTGCTTGAAGCGGAATACCGTTATGGGGTACAGAAAATATGGATCAGGTGTAATTCGAGAGGAGAATTAAAATGAAACTAACTAATGCGAGTGGACGATGAATTTTGAACTAAAAGTTCTTATGTTCATTTCCAGGTCATTGCCGCGTTTGCCTAAAGTCGGTGCTATAGGAAATTTTCTTAAGCGAATATATCTCCGTAAAAAAAGAACTCCGGTTGAAGCCGATGTTTTTGGTTATAAAGTGGTACTGGACCCAGGTGAGTATGTTGAAGATGAAATATTGTTTATTCCTCAACTATATGATTATCGTGAGATAGCTTTTTTAAAAAGGAATCTACGAAGAGGTGATTGTTTTGTCGATATCGGAGCAAATATAGGTTTGTATGCCTTGGCAGCTTCTTCTTCTGTAGGAAGCGAAGGACATATATTAGCGATTGAGGCAAGTCCCATTACATACCAAAAGCTCAATTTTACGTTGCAGCGGAACAATATAAATAATATCACCGCTATTAATGCCGGCGTTGCAGACACTGCTGGAACCATGCGGCTTGGGCTGAACACTTCGGGTAATAGCGCGGGAAATAGTTTTATTTTGCCTTATGAGAAAGGGGTAGATGTCAAGTGCAGCCCTTTGCTTGATATTTTATTAATGCATGATATTCCTGCTGTTAGAGCAATTAAGCTTGATCTCGAAGGGTTTGAATTTAGAGTGCTCAATAAGTTTTTTTATGATGCACCCTTAACGCTTTATCCGAATTTTATCATAATGGAATTTCATCCTGAGTTTCTGGGGGTAGCAGAAGGGAACAGTTTGGAGTTGGTCAAGAGCAAAGGGTACCGGGAAGTATTGAGACACTCTGATAATATTATTTTGGAAAGAATTTAGCTTTATATTACAAAGAATTTAATTATCATAAAATTATCAATTTAATAATAAGAGGTTATGGCCATGCAAGCTGATGTAAACTCGCCATTTTTTTCCGTACATACGCCAACATACAAAAGAGTTGGTTATCTCCGAAAACTATGGGAAGCACTTTGTAATCAAACATACAAGAACTTCGAATGGATAGTTGCCGATGATGGTTCAAATGATGGTACTTTGGAACTCTTAAAAGAATTAAAAAAACAATCCCCCTTTCCTGTGACCATTATTGCCGCAAGCAAAAGGGTTGGTAAAACCGTTCTTGATAACTCCGCAATAAAGATAGCAAAAGGAGAAATTTTTATATGGAATGATTCTGATGATGTATTGCTGCCTGATACTTTAGAGTCTATTTGCAATGCATGGAATGAAATTTCCCCAGCAGAAAGGAAAGCTTATTGCGGTATTACTGCGCTTTGTGAGGAAAATGGTCGTATTATTGAATCGCCGCTTCCGTTTGCCACTCCCTTCGATACTACCTGGATTGATTTGAAATATAAATATAAAGTTACCGGAGACCTGTTTTATACATGCAGAATAGATGTTTTGCGGTCTTATCTTCCTCCTGAGGTCGATTTTTATATGGCTGAAAGTGCTTATAGAATTCCTATTGCCTCAAAATATAAAACAAGGATTATTGACAAAGTAGCAACAGTAAAGGAGTATAAATCATCGAACTGCATATCATTCAGCGGTAAAATGGAATACTGTCGCGGTTATCTATATGCGATGTCAATCTGTTGGAGAGTGCTTTCTAATGAAAACCAATTTGGTTTGTCAACTGTTACACTAAAGGAACGCGCAAACTACTTTAGATATGCTATTCATGGAGATTTGGGCATGACAAAAGCATATTCTATGTTCCCATCCAGGGCATCGTTTTTATTAACTATCTTGGTTCTGCCGTTTGCTTTTGTTCTTGCCTTGAAAGACAAGGCCCAAGGCAAGGTTTTTAAAACACACCTTGAATTTAATAACACAATAGAATCCTCAACAATATCTTATCTATAGAACTTTCGACAAGGGGGCTCAACAATGATCAATAAGGATAATATTAAAAAAACACCTTTAGCATATATATATATATATTATGTGCAAAGTATTTTAAGAAGCCCATTGCTCAAAATGAGGAGACACAAATAATAACCAGATTAATCCACAGATTCAAAGTTCCAAAAACATTTATAGAATTTGGTTTCTCCGGTTGGGAGTTTAATTGCGCTTCTTTAGTTAATGAATGGGAAGGTTTGCTTTTAGATGGTAATCCTTACAATGTAAAAATTGCTTCTATTGCTTACTCAAAAAAAATTGTTTCGAAGTGTATGTGGTTGACTTTAGAAAATTTAGCTTTCATTGAAAGCTATGCAAAATCCCGAGACATAGGAATCTTGTCCATTGATGTGGATGGGAATGATTATTGGTTTTTGAAGAAGCTTATTAAGATTAAACCGGCAATTATAATTGCAGAATACAATTCATCATTTGGATTAAGGCCAATTACTGTACCCTATGATCAGAATTTTGATCGTACCGAAAAACATGAAAGCTGGACTTATTTTGGCGCTTCACTTTCCGCAATTAACCATCTTGCTAATTTACATGGTTATAGTTTGATTGAGGTGGGCAATAGTGGAATTAATGCTTTTTTTGTGCGTAATGATATGATGACCATTGATGATTGCAAATTAGAACCAGAACACGCTTTTAGAGAAAAGTTTTTTCCTGATGGTACACGACCATCTAAACAATGGGAAAAAATCAAACATCTCTCTTATGTTGATGTCACAAAGGATGACATTTCCCTAAAATAGCAACACACCGAAATGAGCTAAGACGGATCTATTGTGGCGCCAAGGTTGATAAAAAATACTACAACGGAGGCGTAAAATATGGAGAGGATTCTGGAAGGAAACAGTGAAACTTGATTATTGAAGGTGATTTTGAGTATACCGGAAATGGGATGGAGATGAGAGATTTTTACATCAACGGCATGCGAATGGGTTAAGGGCTCATAAAGGCGGGATATTTGATGCCTGTAAACACCGGAAATCCCTTACCAAGATAGAAACAGAGTCCGCCCGGGTAAGAAGAGAGTTGTCCGAAGCAATATGACTAACCTGCCTCTAAATATTGACAACAGGGGCTATCATATATTAATCTTATCTAAATGAAAAATCTAAAAATGGATAACAAAATTTTATTAATTACACATCATTGGGGAAATAATCATTTCGGTGGCAGACAGGGGCTATCTAAAGTAAATAAAAAATGTATGGATATTGTATTTAAAAACGAACTATTTACGTATTATATTGACACAAAAAAAGATAATTTTTTGAGAAAATGTCTTAATTACTTGTATTTTTATATTGATGGAGTCTCACGTCATGACATAAGTAAGATCATTTTATTAATAAGTGAGCACAATATTAAAACAGTTTATTTAGATGGTTCTACTTTTGGAATTCTTGCTCGTATTTTGAAAAAAATATTTAACATTAATATTCTTACTTTTTATCATCATTGCGAGACGTCTTTCTATTGGCAGCTTTTAAAAGAAAAAAAAACGTTAAAATATTTTTTATTATTTATTTTAGTTTACTATAATGAGACTCTATCCGCAAAATATAGCTCATTACTTCTCATCATGACTCAGCGTGATAAGCAGAAAATACTTCATAGACGTTCCAACAAAGAATCATTCATGCTTCCAATGGTAATTGATGATACTGATGTTATGCTAAGCTCCAATCATACCAGCAATAATCCTTCCCCTTATTTATTATTTGTTGGAGGAGGAGGTCTGTTTGGAAATTACTATGGTGTCAAATGGTTTATTGAAAATATTGTTGACGAGATTAGTTATAATTTTGTGATTGTGGGTGATGGATACGAAGATCTAATAAAGAAATATTTCAACAAAAAGAATGTAATTTTCCTTGGAAAATGTGATGAATTATCAGAAATTTATTATAATTCTGCCGCTGTAGTTGCGCCTATTTTTTTTGGATCAGGGATGAAAACAAAAGTAGCCGAAGCAATTATGTTTGGTAAATATGTATTTGGTAGCAATGAAGCTTTTATAGGATATGAGGATTCATTAAATAAAATAGGAACTTTGTGTAATAATAAAAAAGATTTTGCGTTTGCAATTAATAATTTTCAAAGTTCCTCTAAAACAGAATTGATAATAAGAAATGAGTTTATAGAAAAATACTCATTACACTCACAAATTGAAAGATTTAAAATAATTAACCAACTAAAGGAGAAATTAAATGACGCAATTTAGATATCCCCTGGCAACACCATCCTGGGATGAAAAAGAAATAAACGCTATGCACAGGATAATTGATTCTGGTTTTTTTACCATGGGGAAGGAAACAAATAAATTTGAAAATGAGTTCGCAAATTATTTAGGTGTAAAATATTGTGTAATGGTAAATTCCGGGTCGTCTGCTAATTTACTTATGGCTGCCGCTCTGTTCTTTTGTAAAAAATTAAACATCAAACCTGATGATGAGATTATCGTGCCAGCCGTCTCCTGGTCCACTACATTTTACCCATTTTCTCAATATGGTTTGGTCCTTAAATTTGTTGATGTTAATAAAGATACATATAACATAGATTGTAAATCAATAATAGATAGCATTACAACGAAAACTAAAATAATTTGCGCTGTTAATATTTATGGAAATCCTTGTGACTTTGATTTATTAAGAGAAATATGCGAAAAGAATAGAATAATTCTTTTAGAAGACAACTGCGAATCACTTGGGGCAAAATATAATGGTAAACTAACAGGTACTTTTGGTTTAATGAGCACATTCAGCTTCTTTTTTAGCCATCATATTTCAACTATGGAAGGAGGAATGATTGCTACTGACGATGAGGAGCTATATCATATTATGCTCTCTTTAAGGGCACATGGATGGACAAGGAATCTTCCTTCGGTTAACTATGTTACTGGTATTAAAGATGAAAATGAATTTCATGAATCATTTAAATTTGTTTTGCCTGGATATAATTTAAGACCCTTAGAGCTTTCAGCAGCAGTTGGTATTGAGCAATTAATTAAGTTGCCCAGCTTCATTTTAGATAGAAGAAAAAATGCTGAGTACTTTATTAATAAAATGAAGGATACAAATGTTATTAAAGCGCAAGTAGAAGTTGGTTATTCTAGCTGGTTTGGCTTTGGAGTAATTGTTAACCCAAGTCTAAACAGAGATACTATAGTAAATAAGTTGCAATCAGCGGGTATTGAATGCAGACCCATTAGTGCTGGTAATTTTACAAAAAATCCTGTTATCAAATTCATTAAACACGAAATATCATCAAATCTGACAAATTCGGACTTAGTTGATAAAAATGGCCTTCTTTTAGGAAACAGTCACTTGGATTTATCTCAAGAAATTGATCATTTATTCCTTACCTTAAATTCATAAAAGATTTTTTTCAAGGAGAGTTATCCATTTAATTACTAAATGGTTATGTTTAATATTTTTACGATAAACTATAATATTGGAGGAGATTAAATGAAAAATGTTTTGATCACTGGAGGGGCAGGCTACTTAGGCTCTATCTTATCTAATGAGCTTCTTAATTTAAATTATAATGTATCCATTATAGATAAATTTAAGTGGGGAATTAACCCGATTTTACCATTATTTTCGCGTAACACTTTTAATGTAATTAAAGCAGATGTGCGTGATGAGGGAATAGTTAAAAAAGTTTTAAAAGAAAAAGACATAATAATAAATTTGGCAGCTATAGTTGGATATCCTGCTTGTGATGCTGATCCTTGGGAGGCTACAACTACAAATGTACAGGCACTGAAGCTAATAACCGATAATATATCTGAAGCTCAACTGCTAATCCAAGCCTCAACAGGTTCCAGTTACGGCAAAGTTAAAGAAATTTGTACTGAAAATACACCAATTAATCCATTAACCTTATATGGAAAAACTAAAGCTGAAGCTGAAAAATTGGCACTGAGTGTTAATGGTATTTCTTTAAGATTTGCAACAGTTTATGGTATTTCACCACGAATGAGGCTTGACCTATTCATTAATGATTTAGTATATAGCGCCATTAATAAAGGGGTTTATGTAATGTATGAAGCTAACGCCTGCAGAACTTTCCTGCACGCTAAAGATGCAGTTTCAGCAATAATTTTTGCCATTAATAAAAACGAAATAATGAAAGGTCATGTTTTTAATGTTGGAGACGACAAGCAAAATTATACAAAAATAGAGGTAGCAAATTTGCTGCTTACCAAAATAAAATATCTTCTGCACGTTGCAGAAATCGGTAAAGATAAAGATGAAAGAGATTATCAGGTCTCATATGATAAAATTAATGCACTTGGCTTTAATGCGTCAATTTCACTTGAAAAAGGTTTGGAAGAGCTCATCAAACTATCAAAAGTTTTTAGTGAAAATTCAATTTATAAAAATTTTAATTAATTATTTGATGTTAATGATTTTTACGGGTGTAGCACCAAAAAATGGTGCAGACTCGTTGCTATGTAAATTTTAATTTTATTTAGACCGCTTTCTTCCTATCAAATCGCTGAGTCAATAAGACAAGCCTGTTGTAATTAAAAGACCATGAAGATAAGTATAATAACAGCAAGATATGCGTTTTCAGGTGTTCCTCTTGCACAACAAAGGTTTTCACAAGCACTTGCTACATTAGGACACGATGTAGATTTTATTATAGGATTTATAAACCATGGATATAGTATGCCCACAATTGATGGGATCAATATTATTGTCATGAACAAAAAACGCGTCATAAGCATGCTAATGCCAATGGTCCAATATCTCAAAGAAAACAACCCTGATGTCGTGTTTTCTGCTGGTGATCACCTCAATGCCATTATTTTGCTATCAGCTATAATTTCTCGTTCAAAGGCAAAGATAAGTTGTTCATCAAGAGTAACTCCATTTGATACGTATTCTAAAGTTCCTTTTACTAAACGGTGGGTTTTGAAACTTTTTATGCGTGCCGTTATGGATAGAGCAAACGCATTGACCTGTGTGTCCAAAGACATGGTCGATCAATACAGGCTGATATTTAAGTCGACGCCGCATGTTTGCATTTATAATATTATTAATGATGGTCACTCGCAAAAAAGAATGAATGAACCGGTTGATGAAGAATGGTTTAGTGACAAGAGTGAGCCGGTACTTGTTGCCGCAGGTATGCTGGAGATGTGGAAGGGTTTTGAAGATCTTATCCTGGCAATGAGAGAAGTTACAAAAAAGAGAAAGGCGAGATTGATAATACTTGGAGATGGGTCTCAGAGAGACAAACTTCGTACACTAATAGAAGAACTTGACTTGGGTCGCACTATAAAGATGGTTGGTTATGTAGATAACCCCCTGAAGTACTTCAGTCGTGCGGATATTTTCGTATTGTCCTCGCATGTTGAAGGGTTACCTAATGTTCTGGTTGAAGCAATGATGTGCGGTTGCACTCCAGTTTCAACCAACTGTCCAACTGGTCCCCGTGAAGTATTGCAGGACGGAAAATATGGCTATCTTGTACCGGTAAGTGATCCAATCTCATTGGCTGCAGGTATTGAAAAGGCGCTTGACAACCCAATTCCGCAGAATCTTCTGCGCGAGGCCGTTAAGCCATTTAATGAGGATGAAGTTATAAAAAGACATTTTAATATTTTGGGATTACCATTCAAAAATAATACCTCGCAGTGCAATTAAATAATAGTATGTTTCTTATAATAAAAAGGCGTTAAGCGTGAATATGTTTCTTTAAATGAGATTTATTAGACTGAAAAATAGAAATATGTAATTATTCTCTATAAAACAGCATTTAATATGAAAAAAGTGATCAAGGCAGAATAATTGACAAAACACGAAAGACCTCTCCTGAGGGAGAGATAATATGATACAGTATAATACTGGAAATGAATTCTCTGAAGAGAGCGGCATGAATTAAAAAGGTGGGCAGCCAGGGTTATATAAATATCTTAAGTTGTTTCTGAGTACCAAAAAAAGCCGTCAAGCCTAAAATACTATGTCTAAAAAAACAGGAATGATTTATTATGGTGGTTTTTTAAGTAAAATTGGCGGTGCTTTTATGCATGCCAGAACTATAAAGAACAAACTTCAAGAAATGGGTTGGGATGTCTCAATAATAACGTTAGATAGCTTGCCGATTTGGTGCAGATATTTTCCTCATCTAACGCAGAAGGCTTTTAATCTTATTTATAACCCCTTGGGCTTTTTGTACAAAGGTTATATTATAAAACTATTGTTCAAAGTATTCTTTGACAAGAAAGTTGATTTCCGTATTTTTGAAGATATATATTTTGCATGGAATTCTGATATACCCTCAGTTACCCTTCTTCATGCTGTCTGGAGTGACAATTTGCAGTCATATTCTGTAAATATAGAAAGGCAAAATAAATTTAGAGAATATGAGGCTGAAATTATAAATAGTTTAGATCATCCGGTTGTTACAGTTTCTTTTCCGTATCAAAAATACATCGAAGAAGAGCATTTTGCAGGGTATTTATCAAAGAAAATTGATGTTGTTGAATTAGGGATCGATCAATCAAAATTTCTCAAAATTAGAAATAAGAAAGGAAATAAAAAATCTATTGTTTTTTCTGGTGTATTGGAAGCAAGGAAAAATGTATTTTTTTTATTAGAGGTTTTTAAGAAGCTTAGCGAAATTAATCCCGCATACAAATTAACTATTATCGGCGATGGGCCTGATATGAAAAAACTATCTGAATTTGTAAAGGTTAATGAATTAGCTGTCAGTTTTTTAGGCAGGTTAAGTTATGAAGAAGTAATACATGAGTTGCATAATCACGGGATATATATGCATACGTCTGTTAAGGAGTCGTTTTCATATTCTTTGCTTGAAGCAAAATTGGCGGGGCTTAAGACTTGTGCCCATGATAAGCTTCAGGTTCCTGATAAATTTATAGATGTAGCATTTAGTTCTTTTTCTGTGGATGAATGGTGTAATGGCATATTAAATATTGATTGGACATCAAACATATTTAATGGTGATCAGTATACAGCCGAAAAGATGACGCTGTTGACTTTAAAATTGATTCACTCTTCTTAAATGAGTTGCTATCATATAGAAAATGTTTAATTTTGAAAGATGAAAAAGATACTGTCTGTTTTCGGTACAAGACCTGAGGCCATAAAGATGGCGCCAGTTGTTGTGGAGCTAAAAAAATATCCAGAAATATTTGATAGCAGAATTTGTGTTACCGCACAACATCGACAGATGCTCGATCAGGTACTCGATCTTTTTCAAATCATGCCTGAATATGATCTTAATATTATGAGACAAAGCCAGAGCCTTACTGACATCACTTGTAAGGTGCTGAAAGGATTGGAGCCAGTACTAAAGAAGTTTAGTCCTGATGTTGTGTTGGTTCATGGTGACACCACTACTACCATTGCGGCCAGTCTGGCCGCTTATTATCAGAAGATCACTGTTGGACATGTTGAGGCTGGCTTGCGCACAAGCAACATATACTCGCCCTGGCCAGAGGAGATCAACCGTCGTTTAGCTACTACGATCGCCCGTTATCATTTTGGACCCACTGAACAATCAAGGCAAAATTTATTAAATGAGGGAGTAGATGATAAATCTATTATAGTTACCGGCAACACGGTTATTGACGCCCTTCTGTATGTTGTTGAAAAGCTGCGAAGCGATGCCGCATTGCAACAGAATATGGCTGAACGTTTTGATTTTCTCCACTCGGATAAACATCTTATACTGGTGACAGGTCATCGTAGAGAAAATTTTGGAGAGGGGTTTGAATTGATTTGTAATGCCCTGAAAATTATTGCTGAAATGCACGATAACGTTGAAATACTTTACCCTGTTCATCTAAATCCCAATGTCCAAGAGCCTGTAAGACGCATTCTGGAAGGAGTTAGAGGAATATATCTGATTGAACCCCAAGAGTATCTTTCTTTTGTTTACTTAATGGATCGTTCTTATTTAATCATCACTGATTCAGGAGGAGTGCAGGAAGAAGCTCCTTCACTTGGCAAGCCGGTTTTGGTAACGCGTGATACTACCGAACGACCGGAAGCAGTAAGTGCTGGGACTGTGAAGCTTGTCGGAAAAGATACTTATAAAATCATCAGGGAGGTCTCTACTCTATTATCTGATAGAGCAGCCTATGAATTAATGAACAGAGCGCAAAATCCTTATGGGGACGGAAATGCTGCTGTTCGAATAGTAAGATATCTAATCCCTCAGGTGAAGGACAAGGTTGCTTAAGCTATCGAGATGCTTCGCAAGTTTTTTATAAAGAAATAAAGCAAATACCATGCAAACTGGTATGAAAATAAAGCGTTGCTTAACCGAGATAAACTTTTTCTGAATAGCCACGAAAGTAGTGTTTTAAAATAATATTGTGTGAATTTTATTGGTATTTTCTTAATGAGATTTGGATTGATCTCTCTTTCTCAATCCTGTTTTTAATTCAAGTTGCAAATAACTTTCAGGAATAAAATTCTAAATGTGTGGACTAACCGGATTTTGGCAACCTAATAGTTTTTCTGCTGATGCTTTTCAAACTATTGCTCAGAAAATGGCTGACCGTATTGCCCATCGCGGGCCTGATGATGCTGGTGTTTGGATGGATGAAATCTCCGGCATTGTGCTGGCGCATCGTCGCCTTTCCGTTCTTGATCTTTCGCTGGCTGGCCATCAGCCTATGCTTTCCCGGTCGGGACGTTATGTGATTGTCTTTAACGGGGAGATTTATAATCACCTTGAAATAAGGCGGGAAGTGGAAACAGAGCACGGAGAGTATGCTCTGGCTGGCTGGAGCGGGCATTCTGATACGGAAACGCTGTTGGCGGGATTTGAATTGTGGGGCATAGAACCGACGCTAAAAAAAACCGTTGGAATGTTTGCGTTTGCGCTTTGGGATCGTGAGAAGAAAACGCTTACCCTGGCGCGTGATCGTATTGGTGAAAAGCCTCTTTATTATGGGTTTCAGAACAATACCTTTATTTTTGGTTCAGAATTAAAAGCGTTTAGTGCGCATCCGGATTTTATAGGCGAAATTAACCGTGATGCTCTTTGCCTGTACTTAAGACATTGCTATATTCCTGCGCCATATTCGATTTACAGGGAGATATATAAACTGCTGCCAGGCAGCTACATTGAGCTTCAGATCGGACTTAGTCCTGAAAAGATGCGTTCGGTAACACCTAAACTTTACTGGAGTTTGGCTGATATTGCTGAGAAAGGAATCTCTCAACCATTTGCCGGCAGCGATGAGGATGCGATAGCTGTCCTCGATGAACAATTAAGGCAGGCAATAGGTTTACAAATGATCGCGGATGTACCGTTAGGTGTTTTTTTGTCAGGCGGAGTGGATTCTTCAACAGTTGTTGCATTAATGCAAACACAATCTTCTTGCCCTATTAAGACGTTTTCTATCGGATTCGATGAAACCGGCTACAACGAAGCCGAGGATGCAAAGGCGGTGGCCAAGTATCTTGGCACGGACCACACCGAATATTATGTTTCTTCGGCGGAGGCAATGCAGGTTATTCCTCGTCTGGGGAATATGTATGATGAACCATTCGCCGATTCCTCTCAGATACCCACCTTCCTGGTATCTCATATGGCACGCAAGCATGTAACAGTTTCTTTATCAGGAGATGCCGGAGACGAATTATTTTGTGGATATAACCGTTACGTACTGGCAGATATCTGGAGGAGGATCTCCAAGCTTCCCTTTGGCGTTAGAAGATCAATAGGCAGCTTGATAAAAATGATTGGGCAATCAACTTGGGATAAGCTTTTCCAATATGCAGGTAAATTTTATAAATTCCCCTCAAATATAGGTGAGAAAATAGAAAAACTTTCATCCCGTTTGATGAGCGTTGATGGTGTCCACGCACTTTATTACAGCTTAGTGTCACAGATAGCCAATCCCGGTCAGGTGGTTATCGATGCCAGAGAACCTGATACCTGGCTTACAAAAACAGGCTTAAAAACAGGGTTTCAGGACCCTAAAATACAAATGATGTTCATGGATTGCATGACTTATTTGCCTGACGACATACTGGTCAAAGTGGATCGCGCCGCTATGTTTAACAGCCTTGAAACAAGAATCCCCTTCCTTGATCATAGAATCATCGAACTGGCATGGTCCCTCCCATTATCGATGAAAATTAGAAATGGACAAACCAAGTGGATATTGCGACAGTTGTTGTACAAATATGTGCCCAAATATCTCATCGAAAGACCCAAGATGGGTTTTGGTATACCTCTTGGCGACTGGATGCGTGGTCCGCTTAGAGAGTGGGCTGAAGCATTGCTGGGAGAATCACGTTTGAAACAAGAAGGATTCTTTGATGTGCAGTTTGTTCGTTCGCGCTGGCAAGAGCATCTTTCCGGCAGAAGAAATTGGCAACATTTTCTCTGGACTGTGTTGATGTTTCAGGTTTGGCTGAAAGCAAGTGGTAATAGGTTATGATTGGTACTTTCTCGGGAATAGCTATTGTCATTACAGCTTTTTCGCTTGGAAATATATTGCCGAGGTTTGCCAGGAAGGCTTTTTTTCTGGCAATGTTTGCGCGTCTCAGCATTAGCGTCTTGAATGTCATAATGAGTGGTCAGATGATTGGTGCTGATGCTGATGCAAACCGTTACTATGAGGAAGCCGTCGAGCTTTCCTCCAATATAAACGATCTTACTTGGGATATTCAGTTACTTTTTTCTGGTTGGGGATTTACAAATATGCATGCATTGATTCAATGGGCATTGGGGGGTGGGAGTTTTTTTCTCGCACATGCTTTTTCTTTACTGGGCGCTGCGCTTTGCCTGATCCTTATTTCTAAAATCTGGTTATTGCTCGTACCTGAAGAATATAAAAGACTGCCGTATGTTTTGCTTATCTACTCCCTTTTGCCGAGTGTTCTTACTAACCAGAGTTATATTTTACGTGAAGTATGGCAATCTCTCAGTGTGTTGGGTATTGCCTGGTTGAGTTTACACATACAGAAATATGGCTATAGCGTGGTTAGGATTATTGGTATATTAATGTTTACTGTTGCTGGATGTTTTCTTCATTCATATATGATCGTAATGATTATGATGATGTTTTTTGGTGGATTATTGCTCCAGAATAGAATCAGTATTACCCGGTGGTATATGATCAGGCCGTCCCGGTTGTTCAAGTTTGGTTTTATTCTTATTTTGCTTCTCCTTATTTTATGGCCAATCATTATTGAGTCGCCCATTTTGAAGACTGATATTAATGGGAAGAAGACTGATATGGATACCCAGCAATTATTACAGAAAGCAGACGAACACTCCGAAGGAGCACTGAGTGATTCAAAAAATGCACGTGCTGAATATGGAAAACTATTCTATCCGGAGAGACTCTGGACCCTTTTACCTACTTTTGCTGCCTATCAGACTATGCCGTTACCATGGCGAATTGGCAATATTTCAGATGTAATTCTGTTTATAGAAAATTCGTTTCGGATATTATTGCTTATGTTTTATCTATGCTATCGGAAAAAGCTGACGCAGTTCCACAAAGACAACATGGATGTACTGGTTTTGATGTGGTTCATGATGGAACTTGTTTGGTCAGTTGGGACGATTAATTGGGGTACTGCTGCCCGCCACCATGTTCCAGCAGTTGCATTATTAGTTATTGTAGGGCTTGCAAGCCGATATCTTGTAAAGCCGGAACCTTTACATGTTCGTAGACATCAACCAACCAAGCAGCTTGGCGGTTAATGAGTGGATGCAGGGTATTGAAAAAAATATATATTGTTGCTATTATTTTTATCCCCGTATTCCTTTTTGTCTTTTTGTTTCTTAACACTGAGACAATCACTCGGCAGGGAGTCAACGGCAAAGTTGCAGCGATTAAGATACCCCTTTATCTAAAATTACACAATTTTTTCGATCGCCATCTTAATTATCAATGGACGGTTAATCAGATCATTAATAACAGGATGACGGATCAGCAGAAGGCTGAGGCTGTATTTATTTGGACGATCAGTCATATCGCAAAACAACCATCTCAACTTCCTGTTATTGACGATCATCCGTGGCATATTATTGTTCGTGGTTATGGTGAGTCGGATCAGATGGCTGACGTCTTCGCTGTTCTTTCAAATTATGCAGGATTAAAAAGTTTCATTTTGAACTGTAAAGATATTGATAATCCTGATCTTGGCCATACACCTCTGGGCGCCGTTTTTTTTGATGGGACATGGCACCTTTGTGATCCTTATAATCAAACGATATTCCTTAATGATCATAATAAATGGGCATCAACAACAGAACTTGCTGCTTTAGGTTGGAAAGCCAAACACATGGGTAATTCCCTACAGCATAATAAAAGTATTCATTATGAAAAATATTTTAAAGGACTCAATGTAATTGATTATGATCATTTGCACAGGAATCATAGATCTGCTATACAGGACCCTCTATCGAGATTTCGCTTCTTCTTAAAAGATCGAAAAATATGAATACTTGCGAAAGCTTATGTGTAGAATAATTGGTAGTATTAATCCGGCAACTATAAATACCAATACGGTCATTCCCGCGAAAGCGGGAATCCAGAATAAGACTGGATGCTGGATCAAGTCCGGTATGACGACCTTTGACATGTTTAATTACCGGATTAATAGCATCTTCTATTGATACCAATGCCTCATGTTGAAATAAAATCCCTTGAAGTGATTCATTGCTAATGGTAGATTGACATCCTGGTTTTTAGGGATAAAATAATTTGCTGGTAGATGCGGAGGGAATCTCTGATGCAGAAAGGTGTGAATACATTCGCGGCTGCCATATTATCTCATAAGGTGAAATTATAATGAATAATACCTACGAAGAAATAAGAGAAAATCTTTTGATGAAGCCAAATACATGGTTGATTACCGGTGTGGCAGGTTTTATTGGATCAAATTTATTGGAAACTTTGTTAAATTTAAATCAGCACGTTGTTGGTCTGGATAATTTTTCTACTGGAACTATTAAGAATCTCAATGATGTAAGGAATTCCCTACACGAAGATAAATGGCAAAATTTTAAATTTATAGAAGGCGATATTCGCAATATAAAAGATTGTTGTATTGCTTGCGAAGGGGTTGATTATATATTACATCATGCAGCCATAGGCTCTGTGACACGCTCAATTGAAAATCCCATATTTACAAATGAGAACAATATAACAGGTTTTCTAAATATGTTAGTAGCTGCACGAGATGCAAAAGTTAAGCAGTTTGTGTACGCATCTTCAAGTTCTGTCTATGGTGATCATCCTGTCCTGCCAAAGGTAGAAGAAAACACAGGAAAGCCCCTTTCGCCTTATGCAGTAACAAAATATGTGAACGAATTGTACGCTGACATATTCTTGCGTGTTTATGATTTAAAGATAATAGGCTTGAGATATTTTAATGTTTTTGGGCCAAGGCAAGATCCAGATAGCAGTTATGCGGCTGTTATTCCGAAATGGTTTCGCTCTTTATTGCATGGAGAGCCTTTGTATATTAACGGAGATGGCGAAACAACACGAGATTTTTGTTTTGTTGATAATGTGATCCAGGCTAATATAATATCGGCTTGTGTCAGAAGTGAAAATGCCATTGGACACATCTATAACATAGCATTTTCAGAGCAAAATACGCTAAAGCAATTGTTTTACCTGATTCGTGATGAAGTTTTAAAACATAACGTTGGAGCTGCGGGCATAGAGCCTGTTTATCGTGAATTCAGGGCAGGAGATATACGCCATTCACTTGCCGACATCAGCAAGGCGAAGAAATTGCTTGGTTATCATCCGAAATATTCACTTAGAGATGGAATTGGCAAAGCCGCTGAATGGTATATCGCAAAATTGTCATAAAAGCAATTCAAAATAACCATATGAAAATTGTGACCATTATCGGTGCTCGACCCCAGTTTATCAAAGCTGCTGCCGTTTCCCGCGCTATCGCCGAACATAACGCCAGCATTGCCACATTTCCACCACTTATCGAGCATCGTTCATCGTCCATTACCGAAGTGATTATCCACACTGGCCAGCACTATGACAATGACATGTCCGCTGTTTTTTTCGAGGAACTGGACATCCCCAGTCCGAAATACAACCTTGGTATCGGCTCCGGGCCACACGGTTTACAGACAGGTCAGATGCTGGCGAAAATAGAAGAGGTACTGATAGCGGAAACCCCGGATTGGGTGCTCGTCTACGGTGATACCAATTCCACGCTGGCAGGCGCGCTGGCCGCCGCCAAGCTCCATATCCCCATAGCCCATGTGGAAGCTGGCCTGCGCAGTTTTAATCGTCTTATGCCCGAAGAGATCAATCGGGTTGTCACCGATCATACATCCAACCTCTTATTCTGCCCGAGTCAGACTGCCGCAAACAATTTAGCTGCCGAAGGTATAATAAATGGTATAAAAATCATGGGCGATGTCATGATGGATTCTTTGCACTTTGCTGTTGGAAAAAAAGCGTTGAGAGTAAATATTTTGCATAATCTGGGTTTGCAAGAAAAATCCTACCTGCTTGCCACGGTTCACCGTCCTGAAAATACTGATCATGAAAAAAGGCTGCAAAATATTTTATCAGCCTTAGAAGAAACGAAACAAATCATCATTTTCCCTGTACATCCCCGTACAAAAAAAACATTACAGCACCTTGACTATCAACCGCCGCACAATGTGAAATTGATTGAGCCTGTAGGATACTTTGAAATTATAGCTCTTGAAAAATCAGCCCGCTTGATCCTTACCGACTCAGGTGGTATGCAGAAAGAAGCTTACTGGCTAAGGGTTCCCTGCATTACCCTTCGCGACGAAACAGAATGGATAGAAACAGTAGAAAATGGCTGGAACATCCTTACAGGTGCAGATTCACAAAAAATAATTACCGCCATAAACAACTTTATACCGCCAAAAAACCAGCCATCCTTATACGGCAACGGGCAAATAGCGGAGAAAATTATCAATGCTTTGCTTGAGGGAAGTTGTTGAAAAACTTCTCAAAATCATGAATAATCAATGCCTACGCATATACTGGATGTGGACATTTTGTTTAGGAATCTGCTGGATGTGCTGATATGTGTAAAGACTTAAGAATGATCTGAAATGCTTTGATTAAAACGAAATTATAAAAGAGCAGATAATAATATAATGATAGGACACAAGGATTTAAATGCAACTTTACAGTATTTTAACTATGGAGAAGCTATTTTAATATGATTTGGATATTATTACCTGCCTTCAATGAAGAAGCATCGTTACCTCGTCTCTTGCCAAAAATTGAGGCTACAATGAAAAAACACTATGAAGATTATCACATCGTTGTGGTAGACGATGGGAGTAATGATCAAACATCTGAGCTATTGAAAGAATACGCAAATAAGCTACCTTTGAGTTTTATAAAACATCCAATAAATAGGGGACTGGGAGAAACCGAACGAGATGGTTTTGAATATGTCGCGCTGTGCGCAAACGATGAAGATTTCATTGTGCGCTTGGACTGTGATGACACCCATGATCCTGAATATATTTTTACATTGATTAACAAAATTAATGAGGGTTTCGATGTGGTCAATACGTCCCGCTTTCAGCCCGGTGGCGGACAAATGGGTGTTGGTACTTATCGAGCCTTTATCAGCTACTCGGCCAATATTTTCATGAAAGTATTGTTTAACATTAAAGGCGTAAAAGATTTCTCATGCGGATTCAGAGCTTACAGGGCAAAGGTAATTAAAGATGCCATCGGTATTTTCGGAAACGGCTTTATGCAACTCAAGGGTTTGGGATTTACATCAACCCTGGAAATGATTGTTAAATTGAAATTGTTAGGTTGTTGTTTTGCCGAGGTGCCTTTCGTTTTGCGCTACGACAAAAAGGCAAGTCCCAGCAAGATGGTAAGTAGTATTACAACTTTAGGGTATTTGACGATGGCACTTCTCTATCATTGGCCCTGGAGCGGTTGGCGTAGTTTTTATAAAGATCTGGCAGGTATCTATCGAGAATCCCCGGAGGCGGCATATAAAAAGTATGCCAGACAAAATATGAAAAGAGCGACGATCTGTCAGATCGGGGGATAGCAAGCAATGTGCGGTATTTGCGGCATATATAATTATTCCAAAGATTGCCTTATTGACGAAGGGCTTCTAAAAATAATGGCTAGGTCCATACGCCATCGTGGTCCGGATGATGAGGGTTTTTATATTGATGGTAATATGGGCTTGGGACACGAACGTTTGAGTATCATCGATTTATCAGAGGCGGGCCGTCAGCCAATGACGAACGAGGACAGCCGATTCTGGATCGTGTTTAATGGGGAAATCTACAATTACCTCGAACTGCGTCAGGAACTTGTCGGCAAAGGGCATAAATTTAGATCGCATAGTGATACCGAAGTTGTTCTGCACCTCTACGAAGAGAATGGGACTAAATGCATCAATCGACTTAACGGCATATTTGCTTTTGCAGTCTGGGACCGTCAGGAAAAAACTTTATTTGCCGCGCGGGATCATTTCGGCGTGAAGCCCTTTTATTACATTATTCGTGACGGAGCTTTTTGCTTTGCATCCGAAATCAAGGCATTTCTTCACGCACAACAACTTATACCTGGATTGTGCAAAGATGCTTTGGCTGACTATTTAATATTCCAATTTTGCCTTGGTGAAAAGACACTTTTTAAAGATGTTTTGAAACTATTGCCAGGTCATTATCTTTTCCTTAAGGCAAGTGGAGATTTTAAGGTCACAAAATATTGGGATTTGGATTTCAATATCGACACCTACCACACGGAAGAATATTTTGAACACCAACTCCTTCGTCTGATCGAAGATTCAGTTCGTCTCCAATTACGGGCTGATGTCCCCGTAGGTGCGCATTTGAGCGGCGGTCTTGATTCATCGACAATCGCCTGTTTGGCCTCATCTTTGGTTGATTCAAGCATTCACACATTCAGCGGCGGGTTCAAAGACGGTCCGCAATACGACGAAACTCATTATGCCCGGTTGGTTGCAGAACAGACAGGCGCTCATCATCATGAAGTATTTCCGACAGAAAATGACTTTGTGACAATATTGCCAATGTTGATTTATTTTATGGATGAGCCCGTTGCCGGTCCAGGTCTATTTCCACAGTATTTTTTATCAAAAATGGCGGCGCAGCACGTAAAAGTTGTTTTGGGCGGGCAAGGCGGAGATGAAATATTTGGCGGCTACATGCGCTATTTGGTCGCCTACTTGGAGGAGTGCATCCGGGGTGGGATCGAGGGTACGCAAAATGATGATCGGTATGTTGTGGGCTTCGAATCCATCTTGCCGAATTTGACCCAATTGCAGGGCTACCAGCCGATGCTTCGTTATCTCTGGCAGGATGGTCTTTTCGAAGCGCCTGAAAAACGCTATTTTCGGTTGATTGACAGAAGCAACGAAATACGAAACCTATTATCCTCAGATATCTTCTCAGAAAAGTCGACTTACAATCCTTTTGATTCCTATCAGGAAATATTTAATGAAGGCAATCTCCTGTCTTTTATCAACAAAATGACTCGATTCGACATCAAGACCCTTTTGCCTGCCCTTCTCCAAGTGGAGGATCGTACGAGCATGGCCGTCTCCCTTGAATCTCGGGTTCCCCTCCTGGATCATAGAATCGCAGAACTTGTTGCTTCCATGCCTCCGAAAGTAAAGTACAAAGGAGGGCGGTCGAAACATATCTTCCGAAAAGTCATCCAGCATGTCATTCCAAAAGAAATACTGAACCGCAAAGACAAGATGGGCTTTCCTGTGCCGCTGAATGAATGGTATCTGAGAGAGCCAGTGAAAAGCTTTGTTCGCGAAACGCTATTTTGTGAAAGATCACGAACAAGGGGTATTTTTAATCACAAGGCAATTGAGCCCTTGCTGAACAGCGAGCGTCCCTATGGCCGTGCTATATGGGGATTGCTCTGCATGGAACTTTGGTTTCAGCAATATATAGACGGTGATTATAAAGAGCATTGTGCAGTATGAATTATTGGAACTGGATGACAGAACAAAAAACGAAGGATCAATATTCTTTATACAAGATTATTAATATGGCTCACAAAACTTTTTCTGCAACAGTTACAGAAAAAGCATAATATTCTTAAAAGCTAATGCAGGCTGTGGTTTGGACAATTAAGAGAAATTCGTTCAATGTGAACGAAAGCATGGAAAAACCGATATAGGCAAAGTTCAAACAAAACAATCCAGCGTATCCGCAAAGCTTAGAAATGATTTTTGCTTTAAATCATTATTCCGGGTTCATGTTTTTTGTTATTTTTCAAAAGAAAGATGCTGCGAGTAAATGATTTTAATACCCAGTCATACCCTTTTAAAGCAATATGTAGTAGAAGAACTCGCCGTTTATTGGCAAAAAAAAGAAGGTATTCTTGCGTTGCCGATTCCTGCATTCCCGTGGCCGCAAGAAGAACCATTGCCGCCTCAGATGAAATTTGTCGCTTTGCCTGCATGGGCCGAAAATATAGGTGTTAATGGAGGCATTTTAGTTCCAGCGCAATTTAGCAAAAACAACGATGATTCATCGGCATGGGCAAAAACGGATTGGTTTTCCACAATCTTCTGGTACCTCAACGGAATCTCGGAGCGGGCATTTGAAGCGCAATACGGCCCGATTCACTCGTACAGCTATCGGCTGAAGGGATGGGATCAACGTATATGGGGCCATGCCTGGGTTAACCGCATCGCGCTGTTTCTACGATGTTGGGCGGCAAAAGTAAAAAACACGGATGAGATTTCCTTGTTAGACCTTCTTTCTGATCCGGAAATCATTATTACGCATGATCTCGACGCAGTCAGCAAAACCCTGGCTATTCGTTGCAAACAATTCGTATTTCAAATATTCAAAATCATAAAGCAACTTCTCTCTGGGCAAGTTCGAGCTTCATCAAGAGAAAGTCGCAAAGCACTCCAATTTTTCTTTGGGTGCGGTAATTATGACCATCTTGGAAGGGTTACAAAAATTGAAGCGCAGATGGGGCTCCGCAGTTATATCAATGTCTATGGGGGGTGTGGTGGTTGGCGTCGTGTACCAAAACAGATGCTTTTTGATCCAGGATACTCGATATCAGATGAAAAACTATCTATGCAGTTGAGGAAGCTACACAATGATGGTTGGATTATTGGGCTGCATCAATCGTTCGACTCATGGAAAAACGCAGAGGAGATGGTCAAGGAAAGAATGAAAATCGAAGAATTTGTGGGCACTGCAGTCAAAAGCTGCCGTCAGCATTGGCTCCGTTTCAGTTGGGCACATACCTGGAAGGCACAGCAATCGGCCGGTCTTTCCCTCGATATGACGCTTGGCTTCAACGATCGCCCGGGGTTCCGCAATGGAGCGGCAATGCGATTTCATCCTTGGGATTTTGATTCCAAGAAACCTATGCGCCTTGTATCTATTCCTTTGGTATTGGTAGACTCTCAGCTATATGACTATCTGTGCCTGATAGGAGAAGAAATCGAGCTTGAAATTAATCACTGGATTAAAGAGATAATGGCCACAAGGGGAGCAGCATCGATTTTATGGCATCCCCATACCATAAGCGACGATTATGGTTGGTGCAAAGGTTTCGAGTCGGTCTTGAAAGCGGTTGAGGTGAATTAGCGTGTGTGAAGAAAAAAGTACCGGTGGGAGGGTAGTTTTAGAGACATTTTCTATTTATATACAAAGGCGTAGCTCTAATTAATAGATGAACTTCCTTACTACGGAGATTGTATAGTAATTTACAATGTATTCTAACCGCCCTTCGATTTTTGTTAAAACCATTATTTAGAGGCCGAAAATGCAGGAATTCACAACAAATTGTTTAGCTGTCCATGACCAAGGACAGAATATTAATAAGACAATTATTATGTTAATACTAGATGAAGGTAATCGTGGAGCAGTAGTTTTGTACGAGATTCTAGTCCAAAAAGGTTTCTCATGCAAATTCGTTTATTTCCTAGTTGACGACAATGAGAACAAACTGGCTTTAAAAAATTTGATACTAAAGTCCGATACAATGCTTATTGGGTTCAGCTTTGCATCGCAATCTACACAGGTAGCATTCAATCTATCAAAATATTTGTCTGTTGAGTGCCCATCAATCCCAATTGTATTTGGCGGAATTCATCCTACTGTAGACCCTATGTCATGTATAGACCACTGCGATGCTCTCTGCATTGGTGAGGGAGAATTAACAATATTAGAGATAGTTGATCTAATATCAAAAGGAGAAAATTACTTAACAGCAAAAAATTTAATGTATAAGACAGATACTGGGATTATTCAAAATAATGCATTATATCCTCTTATAGAAAATTTAGATTCATTGCCCTTGCGCCGTCCATATACAGAAGATTACATAATCATAAAAAATGGTATAGCTGTATCTGTTGATAAACATAGATATTTTGAGATTATTCCTATAGCGAGGACATGTTACATTCAAAATTTTTCAAGAGGATGTCCATATGCGTGTGACTATTGCTGCAATTCAGTATATAAAGATATTTATCCCAAGTGGTCAAAAATTAGAACAATGAGTGTCTCTTCAACAATAAATGAGATAATTGAAAATATTAAAATTAATCCCGAGATCATCAAGATATTTATTATTGATGACTGTTTTCTTGCTCATAACGGTAGTTGGTTGTTAGAGTTCACAGAATTGTGGCGAGAGAAAGTTAATAAGGAACTTAATTTTTATACGATTCCAGAGTATGTAAAGCGCGAAAAGTTGGAGATTCTGAAAACAATTGACCTATGTTATTGTTCGGTTGGGCTTCAATCGGGTAGTACAAAAACTAATGCTTTTTATAATAGAAAGTTCTCGCGTAAAAGATTTCTTGAAGCGTGTGACACAATTCGACTAATGGGTTTGGGACTAGTTGTTAATGTAATATTTGATAATCCATGGGAAGAAGATGAGGATATTTTTGAAACAATTGATGTTTTAACTGACATAAAAAAACCCTACTATATTATTCAATATTCGTTGAAAATTTATCCTGGCTCTAAAATGCATAAGAAATTTCAAGATGTAGGGTATACAATTCCTGACTTTAATTTATGGTATAGTAATTTTAGTGTAATTCAGCCTACTGATGCAAATAAAGCTATAATATTAGCACAGTTTTTGCCCAAGAAAATGTTGATATATCTATTTAAGAACCGTTATAGCAATTGGGTTAAAGTTTTATTAAGGATAATCTATTTTTCAGCCTGCTTGATTATGCCATTGCACACTCTACGCATATGTGGGTCAAAAAGTCTTAAACGTAATTTTCTTATTGCCTTTAGCTTTAAAAAACATGCTATCAGATATGTGAAAGGGCTACTTGGTTTTGTGTAACCTAATATCTCCATTGAGAGGGCTTATTATTAAAAGCTGCACGAGTTAAAAAATTGCATAATCCCAAAAAGAGATAGGCATTATGTATGACAGGAAAAGGGAGAGCCCATGTTTGGCACCCTGTTCCTACTGCAAAAGTACAGATGACAGAAAAGAGAATTATTAGTTTTGAAGTTTCCGAATATGATCCTGAAAAACATGAAAAGCTATGGGTAGCTTTTCTGAAAAAATATTCCGATATTACGCCTTACCATACACGTGAATGGGCAAAAGTAGTAAAAAAAGTTTTTAACTTTAAAGAAAAGTCGTTGGTGTGTATCGATAGCGAAGGAAACCTGACGGGGATTTTGCCTCTCTGGCTCGTCAACAAGCATAGAGTAATCAATTCTCCCTGGAGAGATAGAGCGGATATGATCGTGCTTGATTCAATGAGCGGAGAGCTTATTCAACGCTGGCTCAGTGACATGCCTTATGATTTGATTCTTAAGGATTGGAGCCATGGCTTGCCTTCAGCTAATTTCTTTCTCGAAAAATATTGGATCACATCATGCGTCGATTTAACAGGGGGAGAGGAATTTGTCTGTAGAGGATTGAACAGCAGCGTGCACAGGAATATAAGAAAAGCCAGAAAGCTCGGTGTCGAAATAATACAGGACACAACATATGAAGGTATGATGAAATTCTACCTATTGTTTAGGAAGACGAGGAAGAGGCTGGGAGTTCCGATTTACATGTGGGATCTTTTTGAGAGTATGCTGAGTTATCTAAATAATGGTATGATGCGGCTCTATTTGGGATATTTGAACGGTCATGCCATAAGCGGAGCGCTGTTTCTCGATACTCACAATGCCTCAATTTATGCGTATGGTGCTTCTGATTATAAATATCAATCGACACGTGTAAACGATCTACTTTTTTTTTATGCAATATTGGATAGCATCAACTTAAAGAAAGGGTTATTTGATTTTGGGGCTGATTCTCCCGGGCAGGAGAGCCTGTTGAGATTCAAAAGAAAGTGGGGAGCGGTTCAAAAAACCCTTCCTACTGCTCACAATATAAAAGGATTTGACATCGCTAAAAGCGATTTCAGCTCACAAAAGTATCATTTTGCCAGACAATTGCTCAGTTGTTTCCCTGAATGGATGCTGACCTGCATTGGAAGTTTCATGTCGAAAAGAAATGGTTAATAAGATGGGCAAAGCTGTCCCAGATGCAAGCGATTGTCAACTCTGGAATTTTGCTTTTTTGAAAGAAAGAATACTCAACGAAGTAAATAAGGACATAAACAGTAAGACTTTCGGTTGCTGTGACAGACACTTCTGGGGATGGAAGTTTAAGGACTTCCCCGATTTAACAAAGCAATATTCTCTCTATCCCTTTAGCATCCTGATGGACGAGCGGTCCAACTATGAGGTAGATATTTTCAAAGGGATGGTGTTATCCTGGCAACGTTTCCTGAGTAAGGATGGAAGTGCAGACCAATGTTTTCCAGGTGAAATGAGTGCCGGGCCGACTTTATATGTACTGCATGCAATTCTCTCAAGCTACGGAAGTATTTCACGCACATTCACTAAAAGTGAGATAGATTCACTGAATAAGTCCATAAGGCAATCGCTTACTTTCTCTCTCAGGTATCCTGAAGCATATGGTTTTGTTGCAAATCATAAGGCTCTTTTTGCCCACTGTTACTTGCTGGCTCATACGATTTTCGGGGACAGTAGCTATTACGGAGCGTACCAAAGGGAGTTAGCGAGTATAACCTCCCACTTTCAAGAAGGGTGGTTTTTGGAGTATGAGACAGCAGACCCAGGATATCAGACACAATGCTTGCATTATCTGACTCTATGTTATCACATTACATCCGATCATGAATTGAAACTCCTGATTAATGAAAGCATAGAAAAATTCTCTTCGTACTTTGTTTTTCCTGACGGTAGCTATTCCGGAATATTTTCTGGAAGGGGCACCGAGATTTTGTATCCATACCCCTTCATCTATTGGGGTAATGAGTCGGCACTTTGCCTGGAAATTGTACAATACCTGTATTCCGTTAAGAGGGGAACTGCCCTCGTAAAGTGGTATGCTATGGATTATGAGAGCCTTATTCGGCTTGGAACGAATTATCTCCTTTCGCAGAGCGGATTTGGGGAAATGAGACCAAGCGATTCATTCTCGCATCTGCCCTGTCTAAACAAGTTTAGTAAAACGTGGGATAAAGCTGGCCTGCATATTATTTCAGATGATAGTAAGTATATGGTTATTAACTTTAAAAGGGGTGGTATCTTCAAGCTTGTTGGCAAGAAAAGTGAGGCACTTATTGAGGATGCTGGGTATGTTATCGGTGAAAAGAACTCCAAGTTTGTAAGCTCGCTCTTTCGTTACACTTCTTCATGCGAGTACGAAAATGGGAAACATTATAAAATAAAAACTAATTTTTTCAGAAATCTGGATAATTATCTTGACTCTCTGAAAATGATAGGGTTGCGATTCCTTAGCTTCAAGCTGACCCGCTTTCCTTTTTTGCTGAAGATATTGAAGAACATAATGGTGCGTGTTTTAATGCAAAGGAAAACGCCGGGACCATTTTCCTTATTAAGAAAGATAAGAGACGAGGGCGACATCCTTACTATTACAGATACTATAATATGTACAAGAAAGACTGGGGCAAAAAAGCCTTTTGAACTATCATTAAACGGAAAACTGATCCCGTTTCATATGGCCTCTGCTGGCTACTTCCATGACGGTAAGTTAAACTATATGTATGATTACGATATTAAGGGCCAGATGATGACCAATCATTGGGATACAAGGATAGCAATTTCTTTTGAGGATGATAAGGTTTTTATCAAAAGGACAACATAGTAATGAAAATCGAGAAGATTAAAAATACTTTTAAACATGTTGGCTCGGGGAAAAATGTTAACCTGTTTACATTAATCAGAAATGCTTTACCATACTATATTTCAGAGAGGGGCTATGCATTTACCCCCCTCACGATTTTTCTCTCAGTGAACAGTATCTGTAACCTGCATTGCAAAATGTGTGATGTCGGTCAGAAAAATATTAAAAGTTCATTTTATAAAAACTTAAGGCCGGAAAGTGACGAGATAAAATTAACAGCTCAAAGGCTAACCGATTTAATCAAAGAAGCGGGTAATTTTAACCCTAAACCGAGAATATCAGTGACAACAACAGAACCCTTGCTGTATAAGGGTATCTTCGAGGTCGCACAATTGGCGTCTGAAAATGGAATGGAATTCCAGATGACAACAAACGGATTGTTGCTTGACAGATATTTTGATGAAATTTTTGCGTCAGGCATTCATGAATTGGCAATATCGATTGATGGGAAAGGAAAATTGCATGATGAGATAAGAGGGGCAGACGGTTTATATAACCGAATAAAGAACTCGCTTTCTGTTATCGGCCAGATGAAGAAAAATGCGAATCTTGAGTTTCCTAAAATATCTATCGTGACTACAGTTTCAAATTTTAATTACAACCATTTAACCGAGTTTGTTGAAGATGTGGACGAAGGCCTATATGATCGTTTAATCGTAAGCCACATGAATTTTATAGATAAAGGAATGGCTGAGGAGCACAACCGGGACTTCCCGTTTGTCGGCATTGCAGATATAGCGGGACTTCCGGGAGAAACAGATAATTTTAAAGTTGATGCTGATGTGCTTTACAAGCAGATAAAATATATAAAGAGTAACTATTCTAAAGCATATTTCTCGCCAGACTATGACCTGAAGGATTTGAAAGTCTTTTACAACGAGCCGTCCAGGGTTGTTTGGGACAACAGATGTTATATCCCGTGGTTTGTGATGGAGATTCTTGCCAATGGCGATGTTATTCCATTAACACGTTGCATATATCTTAAAATGGGCAATGTATATGAGAATTCTTTGGCAGAGATATGGAATGGCCCCAAATTTATGGAATTCAGAAAGCATTTGAAAAAACATAAGAGATTCCCTGTTTGTAAAAGATGCCGGGGTCTCTTATAAATGGATGTTATTTTATTTGGCAGCCCTCTGAATCCGCTTTCAGCAGTTGCCGCAAACTATTTTAAAGATAAACGCAATTTGAAGTTAATCGTTCTGCCAAAAGGTATGCCTATCGATATTAGCGGAGGCTTTACTTATTTTTGTTCTCAGGTATGTGTTGCGGCTTTTCGCTATTTCCAGGTCTTGCTGAGAATGAGCGGAATGAAACGTGATGGTCATTACTCGTGCCTGCTTGAGTTCGTGAAAGATAATCCATTTATTTCAATCATTTATTGCCAGCGAGGAGATATCGATCTCGAACAGCGGATCTGTTCAGCGGTTAGCGAGGAGGAAATAGGTGAACATATTATTTTTAGTTGTATCTTTCCCTTCAAGATACCAGTTGGCTTTAAGAAATTTAAGCATCTGATAAATATGCACCCGGGGATGCTTCCCGAAAACCGGGGGCCCAATCCTTATTTTTGGGCACTCGCCATGCAAAAAAAGACAACAGGTATCACATTCCATGTTTTAACTGATAAGATGGATGAGGGACCTGTTTTATTTCAGAAAACTTTTGATATCGATGCTGTTTTTTCAGAATATGGGCTTGAGAAGCTTTCAGCAGATTTGTTGAAGAAATCACTCCCTGTTTTTTTTGATTCTTTAGGAGAGTTCTGCGCTAATCCATCACCACAGGTGGAAGGAACTTACCATAAGACACCGGGACGTGATGACAGGAGACGATATAGACGATATTCGTTGTTCAAATTAAGAGACTTCCTTAACAGGCAGGTGACCGAGAATGTATAACTTCGGGAAAGATCTGGACAATTGGCGTCGCTATGTTTTAAAAATACACGCGCGCTATATTGAAAAACAGGATGCTTATACCTTTTTGCAATCAGTGGTAGAGAGATTCGGGCACGAGTTGGTTGCTTCGGAAAATAGAATGAAAAGTAGGATACTTGAGATTGGTGGAGGGGGAGGAGAGCATGTTCGATACGAATTACCCTTGAAAGATAAAAAGTATATTGTTATCGATATCAATAGTGATCACTTAAAACTTATGATGAAACAATATAACTTGCCTGCCATTGCTGCTGATGGGGCATTTCTTCCTTTCAGGTCTGGATTATTCGAAAGCTGTGTTTCGATCGGGGTCCTTGAACATATATGTGACCTTGACAGAATGCTTTCCGAGGTCAACAGGGTGCTTAAAGAAAATGGAGATTTTTTTGTGGTTGTGCCCACTAATGGAAGCTTATGTATAAACTTATTCAAGCTATTTATTAGTTACCCCTCTATGTATATTAATGGAATCAGGAAGCCGAGGTATATCTGGAACTACGAAAATGTTAACAACTTTACTCGTGTGCAGTGCATGATTGAAAAGTTTTTCTATATTAATAGAAGTGAAGCTGTTCCAGTTAAATTTTTACCATGGTTTCTTTCACCCTTATGGTTTTTCCATTGCAAAGTAAAATAAAGTTATAAAGGATCAGGAGAATGCTTCTAAAAAAAATTAATTCCTTAAAAGGAAATGACACTAGACGTCAACGAGCTCTGGTAGAATTAAATATTATAGGTGACGCAGAAAGAAATGACAACCGAAAGAAGGGTAGCTCATTCTCGCTCACTTTTAACCTGGTTACCTTTCCAATTGTCTTTATATTGTATACTTTGTTTACTGCTATTTATGTGATTTATCTAATAATTGTGAGATTTTTGGGAGGAAAATGTGTTCCAGCTCGGGAATTGCTACCAGATAGAACGCTTAACAAATTGCATGCGTACTGGTCTAAATATCCTCTCGTGAGTACTTTGAAATTGACCGAGGCTGTTTTTTTTACGAACTACGATGTGCAAAATCCATCACTTGAAGTTGGGGTACATACGGGTCACCATTCATTGGCGATTCATGATTATCGCAATGTTACTGTGGGACTTGAATATTTACCTGACTTGGCAATACGTATTCCACAGATCGATACTGAAAGAATATTTCAAGATATAGTGTCGGCAGATGTTTGTCTTTTGCCGATCATGGATGAAACCTTCGCATCAGTAATTAGCGTTCATAGTATTGATGATATGGAAAGGCCTGCCGCACAGGTGCTTGGGGAACTGTATCGTGTTTTACGAAAGGGTGGACAGGTGTGTTTTTCGCTTTTTTCGGCTGGCATTGCAAAAATGAAC
Source organism: uncultured Syntrophorhabdaceae bacterium (assembly GCA_964532465.1). Taxonomy (GTDB): domain Bacteria; phylum Desulfobacterota; class Syntrophorhabdia; order Syntrophorhabdales; family Syntrophorhabdaceae; genus JAPLKB01. The sequence continues at coordinate 64,083 of CAZHHX010000015.1, forward strand.
ATGCCACTGGAGGTGGCAATAGCTATTCTGCCAATTAAGGTAAAGGAAAAGATGCGTAAGGTATGGACATTCGGATTTAATAATCTGTATGAAATTGAAGAGTGGTATGCTATTGCAAAGCAGCAGGATTTCTCAGTAGAGAGCATTGAGGGGTTTATCTTCACTCCTCATGCTTATTTTTTTGCCCTTCCCTTTCGATTTGAGGGGGTACTGTGGAATCTTTTTAATCTGAAGAGCATTTTTTGGATTCCTTGTTTTGTAAGGAAAAAAATTGCAAAATGGGGACTTGAGGTGTTTAATCGTCAGAGGGAACGCTTGATCAAGAAGAATGCAAAAAATACCCCAATGAATTATTTTATTAAACTCCGTAAAGGGGCAGAAATGGGCTCGAAAATTGAAACAATTGCAGAGAATACACCATTTACCCTTGCATCAAAACTGTTCTGTATCCGATGTTCTAGAATTGGATTCCAAGAAGTAAATGTAAATACCAAGTTATTTTCTTATACATGTGAACATTGCGGGTTCTCTTACCCAGTTATTAATAATGTCCTAATTGCTCATAATGTGAAATAAGATGTTATGTTAAGTCATGAATAATAACAGTCTTGGCAAACATTGTTTTAAGGAAATTTGTAATTGGGAAAAGATGAAAAATGGTGACAATTCGTTTGACGGGTTTTAATGTGCCTATGTGCCTTCGTTGTGATTTGGTTTTTTGAGGCCTTGTGCGGCTTCGTCAACTTGTAAAAGATTCTGTGATTTATGGTATCGGTGGCGTGGCGGGGAAAGGCATTTCTTTTTTCCTTCTGCCGGTATACACCCGTATCTTTTCACCTGCCGATTACGGAAAGATTGAAATGATGACAGTGATTGTCAGCCTTCTCACGGCTTTCCTTGTTATGGGTATGGACGCGGCTCAGTCATTTTACTTCTTTGAACAGAAGGGAAGAGGTAAACTAGCGCAGAAAATTATGGTGTCCGCAATCCTTCAGTTGCGGCTGACTTGGGGGTTGTTAGTGGTGCTGCTTGCGGGAGTACTTGCGCCCCTAATAAACCGATGGTTCTTTGGCGGAGAGCTTCCCTGGGTCTATTTTGTTGTCTCTTTCTCTGGTGCCTTGTTTGTTACGGTTATGAGTCAGAGTGTGGAGATATTTCGCCTCCAATATATGCCCTGGTCATATATTGGGGTTACTGTGTTAAACAACACACTTGGGGCAGGGCTTGTTCTGTTATTTGTTCTTGTGTTCAAACAGGGCATTTTCGGCTTTTTCCTTGGTTTTGCAATCGCATCGCTTGTGGTCGCCTTCTTCGGCTGGTATTTGGTTCGCGAATACCTCGACCTTTCGGTTTGGCATCGGCAGTGGTGGCCTCGACTGCTTAGATTTGGCGCACCGCTGTTGCCTGCTGGCCTATCGTTTTATTTGATGAATACATCAGATCGCTGGTTTGTTCAATATTACCATGGTGAAGCAGCACTTGGCCTTTATTCGGTGGGTGCCAAGTTTGCCCTTATTATGGCTTTGGCAATTGAGACTTTTCGTACGGCTTGGTGGCCTATTGCCATGGATTCTATGCACAGTGACGACGGGCCGGAAACTTTTCGGATGATTGCCCAGCTTTTTTTGGGATTGGGTGTGTCGGCTGTAGTTTATCTCACATTTCTTGCGCCTTGGTTAGTCAAGTGGCTTACTGGACCAGCTTTTCATAACGCCTGGCCGATCGTAGGTATACTGGCTTGGCAATCCTTATTTTATGGGTTTTCCCTTGTATGTTTGGCAGGAATATGGAGGGCAGAGAAGACCTACATTATAGTGGTATTGACGGCCATTACAGGAGTACTTAACCTATTTCTGAACTATCTATGGGTTCCGCTATTTGGTGGGATGGGAGCTGCTCTTGCCACCGCAGTCTCCTACTTAGTATGGACCATACTATCTTTGCTCATCTCAGAAAGATACTGGAAGGTGCAATTTCCATTGGGCGTAATGACGGGACAGATCGCGGTCGGTGTTCTTGCAGTCGCTTGGCTCACTTGGCGTGTAAAGGATTTGATGCAGTCGGCTATCGTAACGCATGTTGTTGTTCTTCTGTTGTTGGCTAGCGCGTTTCAGTATTCTGCGTGGCAAAAGATCTTCAAACGAGGTAGGGGGTTGTTTGTCAAAACAAGAAACAGAGATAGCTAAGGCCAAAGATATCATCCGTAAACTGGGCTTCAGGGATATTGTTGAACTGCTCCTCCATCCTGTCCTTGTTCCGCTTTATGTGATACCGGCTTGGGCAAAATCGCTCTGGACATCGCGCATCCTCCTTTGGGGGCAGTGGAGCAGATATAATGGTTTTCACGCTCATAATGCGATAAATTATATGTTTTACAGAACCCAGTGGATTAACATAAACCGTTATGGGCAACAATCAAAGAGTCCGATAGTGGGACTTGGAGATTATTCACTCGGTAATTGGTGGCACCTTTCCTCACTTGCAAGTTGTATTTACGCAAATGCAGGCGCTGTGACAACCCTGCTTGGCACGTTGTTCTGGGTTTTAAACCACCTTATCTGGCTTCAGACAGAAAGCTGTTGGTGGTGGGTATTACTCATAACCACAGTATTAATGTTCAGCACAACGACCTATCTTATGGCATTCGCACTCCAGAACTATGAGATGTTGGTCTGGATGTGGATGCCTATAGCACTTTTTGGTCTGTTGAATAATCAGATAGTTATTGCTACCTTCGCTTTTTTTGCCGCAGCATTGATGGGGATTTCTGCATTATTTGTTAGTATCTTTATAATTATTGCGCACGTTTTTTACACAGGAAATATTTATCTACTCTTGGTGTTGTTGCCAGCAGTTGCAGCTACCACATTTAAGTTTATCCCTATCTTGAAGACAGGAGGTTTGAAAAGTTCCGTGTTGATGGTTGGTAAGGCTATTGGTTTTTTCCATGTTGACGTAAGGTATAAGCGCAAGTCGATGAGATTGGGGCTCTTCAATATTTATTTTCTTCTGCTTTACGCTTTTGCATTAGCCTTAATTTGGCGTGACACAGTCAATCCACCAGTACTGTTGTTGACTATTTATGGTTTATGTTTGCTTAATCAACTTTTTATTAGATTTGCTGATGAGCCATCATTGATGGTTCTATTTGTCGGTGTTGCAGTCGCCCAAGTTCTTAAAGGCGCCGGAGGGTGGTTGTCGTTTGTCGGCCTTGTTATTGCGGCAAATCCGCTTCCCTTCATAATAGTCGGTGGTTATAAGAAGGAAGACCGTTTATGTGGACTACATGAATACAAACCATTTGACACTGAATCCCTACTATCTGATCTTTACAATTTTTTGGATGTGAGGCCAAAATCAAGAATTCTATTTGCTTTTGATGACCCAGGCGACGATTACGGAAAAGTTTTTGATGGCTACAGGGTTTTGCTGGAAGCACCACTTGTTGTTGCAGCAGAAAAAGAGGTGCATCTTTTACCTGATTGGTATGCTGTTGCAGAAACAAATTATTCTGGCGCACCAAATTTTTGGGGACGAACACCCGGTGAAGTGTATGCTAATGCAAAAAAATGGAATGCAGACTATGTAATAATCTATCAAGATAGCGGGTCGGAAATAGATGGATCATGGAATAAGCATTTTCTGGTTATTAGTGAATTTGACTGGGGATATTGGATCAAAGGATTGCGAGGTCAAAGTCTTTTAACTGCGAATAAAGAGCCACCTAAGTGGTGGATGCTGCAAGTAATCTAAAGGACGTCAACAGAGATGATTGCGATAATCGATTATGGTCTTGGTAATCTAGGATCTATGGCTAATATGCTCAAGAAGATTGGGGTGCAGATGGTTGTTTCATCAGATCCATTAGTTGTCGAGGCAACAGATAAGCTGATTCTTCCTGGTGTCGGATCATTTGATGAAGGGATGAAAAATCTGCAATCACGGGAATTGGTGCAAACGCTTAATAAAAGAGTTTTGGATGACAAAGTTCCTATTTTGGGTATTTGTCTGGGGATGCAGTTATTAAGTAAGAGAAGCGAGGAAGGTCAACTGGCCGGTTTGGGATGGATAGATGCAAAAACCGTCAGATTTAAATTTAACCATGAACAAAAGAATTTAAAAATTCCTCATATGGGTTGGAATACGATAAAAACAACTAAGGAAACAATCTTATTTAATGGTATAAATGGAGAACAACGGTTTTACTTTGTTCATTCCTATCATGTTGTCTGTAAAAACGAAAGGGATGTTTTGGCAAAAACTTTTCATGGGTATGAGTTTGTTTCGTCGTTCTCACACGAAAATATCACCGGTGTCCAATTCCATCCTGAAAAAAGTCATAAATTTGGTATGAATTTTCTAAAGAATTGGGCCATGTCTTAAATTATGCTCAAAATCCGCATTATCCCTACCTTGCTTCTTCGCAATCTGGGCTTGGTAAAGACTGTAAATTTTAAGGGTCCAAAGTACATAGGTGATCCTATCAATGCAGTAAAAATCTTTAATGAGAAGGAAGTTGATGAGCTGATTTTCTTAGATACGATGGCCACGCTTGAAAAGCGTAAACCAAACTTCAAATTAATCTCGGATATTGCCGGTGAATGTTTCATGCCTTTCGGTTATGGCGGCGGCATAAAAGACTTGGACGATATAAAAACACTGTTTGGCATCGGTGTTGAAAAGGTGGTTATCAACAGCAGTTCTATAGAAAATATAAAATTTATTAAGGATGCATCAGATCGATTTGGAAGTCAAAGCATTATCGTTTCAATTGATGTAAAGCGCAATATATTAGGTAAATATGTGGTTTATTCACATAGTGGAAAAATAGCTACAAGGTATGATCCGGTCAATTATGCCAAATTTCTGGAAGAAATGGGTGCCGGTGAAATCATTCTGACTTCCATAGATCGTGATGGAACTATGAAAGGATACGACATCGATTTAATCAGGAAGGTAACGACAGTATTGAACATCCCTTTAGTGGCAAGTGGGGGCGCAGGTAAAATTCAGGATTTTATAGATGCCATTCACAAAGGGGGCGCATCTGCTGTATCTGCGGGCAGTATGTTTGTGTTTCAAGGTAAGCACAAAGCGGTCTTGATCAGCTATCCATCAATGGAAGAAATAGAAGCCATAAACGAATTAAGACAATAAGATAAGAATGACAGAGAGAGAATACTGTATTTGCAAGCGTTGTGTCATGGACACAACAGACCCGGACATAATATTTGATGATAAAGGTGTCTGCAACCATTGTCACACATACGATCAAAACATAGCACGGGGAATTTTCACCGGGGATGAAGGAAAAAGAGAATTAGAAGAAATTGTTTATAAAACCAAAGATAATGGCAAGGATAAAGAATACGATTGTATTATAGGCGTCAGCGGCGGCGTCGATAGCTCTTTTGTCGCATATAAAGTGAAGGAATTGGGATTAAGACCCCTTGCTGTCCATCTTGATAATGGTTGGAACTCAGAATTGGCAGTGAAAAATATTGAGCAGGTCATCAATCGTCTAAAAATACCCCTTTACACGCACGTTATGGATTGGGAAGAATTTAAAGATTTACAGTTAGCTTTTCTGAAAGCATCGACTCCGGACTCTGAGATACCCACTGATCATGCTATTTGTGCCTTAATTATACAGATGGCAAAAAAATACAAAGTACCAGTCATTAACGGTGTTAATATCAAAACGGAGAGCCATCTTCCCCGTGCATGGTCGCAAGGGCACATAGACTGGCGATACATCAATAGTATTCATAAAAGATTTGGGAGAATGAGATTAAAGACTTTTCCTCATTTGCATATGTGGACATTCTACATTTTTTTCGGGTCTGGTCAGTGGATAGATATATTAAACTACCTTGATTATAGTAAAACGAATGCAAAAGAATTTTTAATCGATAAATTATGTTGGAAAGATTATGGATGGAAGCACCATGAATCGATTTACACAAGATTTTATCAGGGTTATATTTTGCCAAAAAAATTTGGCTATGATAAACGCAAGTCACATTTGTCAAGCCTGATATGTTCCGGTGAAATTACACGAGAAATTGCACTTGAAGAATTAAAGAATGAACCTTATCCCGTAGAAATGCAGAACGCGGACAAAGAATATTTACTGAAAAAGTTTAATCTGACTTCAAGAGAGTTTGAAGACATAATGAATCGGCCTCATAAATCCATAAATGATTATCCTAATTATCAGTTTTTAATAAACAATGTCATATATAAGCAATTGCGGTCGATCTACAGATAATTAATATTTCGGAAGAAAACCAGGATCATTACCAAAATATTTCCGGTGAGTGTATGGCAGTGACAAAAAACATATTGCGGTAACATTGGGAACCCAGGTAGCAAGCGGAGAAAACAAACATCAATCTACGTATCGGAAAAAACCGACTTAATTGACTCAAAGAGATTTTATAGGGGGACCTTAAATGACGGGTACCTGCATTTTCAATCAGAATGCTTTATTCAGGATTATTTAATCTGTTATAAATATGATCTAAAACAATATATAGCTGAATTAAACGTGTTAGTATCCACTGCACAGTTGCTAACAAGATAAAAAGTCGATTCTCAAATCGTAGCACAAATAAATTTGATAATCTCATACACAAGGGTAGATCAAAATGCCAGTCCGTTTTAGTATGCTTGAAATAACAACGGTAATAGGCTGTAAAATAAACTGCAGATATTGTCCGCAGGAAAAACTCACAAGAAACTATTTCAGAGATAATAATTGCCCTGATTCGGTCCTAAAATTTGAAAACTTCAAGATCTTCATTGATAAAATCCCAAATAGAGTTAGAATAGATTTTTCGGGTATGGCAGAACCTTGGTTGAACAGTGAATGTACCAAAATGCTGTTGTATGCTCAAGAAAAAGGCCACAAAATAGCAGTATATACTACCCTCGTCGGGATGTACTATGATGATTTTGAAAAAATAAAAGACTTACAGTATGAGGTTTTCAATATCCATTTGCCTGATGAACGGAATAATTCACATATCCCGGTTACGGAGGAATATTTACTTCTGCTGGAGAAGTTCATTAAAACATCACCCCTTAGTTTGATGAATAAGTTGGAGTTCTCATGCCACGGGCCTGTTCATCATGAAGTGTTAAAAATCATTAAGGAAAAGTCCAGTAGGATGCTGGACAGGGCTGGCAATCTTGAGAATACCGATTTGAAGCATAAGGTGCATAAAGGAAATATCATATGCACTTTGACCTGGAAAAGCATTGACAGGAATGTTTTACTGCCGGATGGCACAGTTCTTTTTTGTGGTATGGACTACGGCATGAGGCATGTATTGGGTAATTTGGGCAGGGACGGATATGAAGATTTGTTTAAAAGCGAAGAAGCAAAAAAGATAATGAAAGGTTTTGACGATAGCACAATAGATATATTATGCAGACATTGCAGTAAGGCAGCAAATCCTGATATCAGATACCACTTGGAAGATATGCTGAGAACTTTCAAACATAAATTGGAAACATCAAGATTTACATCTGCCTTAATTAAAAAGCTAAGACTTTTTATGTTCATGAAGAAAATTAAGTGACCGCTGCAACAAGGTTTTAAAGCTGCTATAAACATTTTATTTCAACCCTGAACATAAAAGCCGTCATTTGACGCCAAAATGTTCATCCGACTCATTAATGTGTGGCTAAGGAGTTGTATGCGATTGAAGAGAGCGAATATAGAAAAGAAAGATGAAAGAAGAAGTAAAACAAAGGGCGGCATATGAAGAACTTTGTTCTATTAGGCGCTGCGGGTTATGTGGCCCCCCGTCATATGAAAGCTATAAAAGAAACAGGCAATATTCTTGTTGCGGCAATGGATAAGCATGATGCCGTTGGAGTTATTGACAGTTTTTTCCCCGACGCAGCTTTTTTTGTTGAATTTGAGCGTCTTGACCGGCACGTGGAGAAGCTCCGCCGTCAGGATAGTGACAGAAAAGTCAATTATGTCTGTATTGCTTCCCCTAACTATCTTCACGATTCTCACATCCGTTTCGCCTTGAGAGTTGGCGCAGAAGCTATTTGTGAGAAACCTCTTGTTCTGAATCCTTGGAATGTTGATGCGCTGAAAGAGATTGAAAAAGAATCAGGAAGAACAGTAAATACGGTCTTACAACTTCGTCACCACCCTACCATTCTGGGCTTAAGGCAGAGGGCGCAATCATTGCCACAAGACAGGAAAATTGAAATTGACTTAACATATATTACATCGCGTGGCAAATGGTACCTTGTATCCTGGAAAGGCGATGTAGCAAAATCTGGTGGGTTGGCAACTAATATAGGCATCCATTTCTTCGACATACTGCAGTGGATTTTCGGGGATGTTCAATCGAGTGTTGTGCATATCTCAGAACCCATTAAGGCCGCTGGATTTCTTGAGTTACAGAAGGCAAGAATAAGATGGTTTTTGTCCATTGACGGCAATGATCTTCCTGCAATTGCACGAAATACCGGGAGGACAACATATCGATCAATTATAGTTGACCGGGAAGAATTGGAATTCTCTGAAGGTTTTAAGGATCTCCATACAATTGCATATCAAGAAATCCTGAAAGGGAAAGGTTTTGGACTCAATGATGCAAAACCATCAATAGAAATGGCCTTTGAGATACGAAATGCAAAACCTGTAGGGCTTAAGGGAGAATATCATCCGTTCCTAAAAGCTATGAAAAGTGAAGTTTAAGGAGTGAGTAGTTGTCGATAAACCAAGAAAGAAAATTCTTTGCACATGAATCAAGTTATATTGATGATGATGTGGTTATCGGGGAAGGTACGAATATCTGGCATTTTTGTCATGTTTTGAGCGGTTCGAAGATTGGCAAGAATTGCATTGTTGGACAGAACTGCATGATTGGTCCGAATGTAAGTGTTGGGGACAGGTGCAAGTTTCAGAACAACGTTTCAGTATATAATGGCGTGGTGCTTGAAGATGAGGTTTTTTGTGGCCCATCCTGTGTATTTACGAATGTTTATAGCCCCAGAGCGTTTATTGAAAGAAAAACAGAATTTCGACCCACTCTTGTAAAAAGGGGTGCGACTATCGGTGCCAACGCGACAATTGTTTGTGGCGCAACGATTGGCAGTTACTCTCTAATAGCTGCCGGAGCAGTTGTCAAAATGGATGTCCCTGACTATGCCATTGTCGTTGGCGTCCCTGCAAGGCAGGTTGGGTGGGCATGTAAATGTGGAACGACACTGAGACAGGCGGTGGGCGATGGGCAAGAGGCGATGGGCAAGGCTTCGTCAGACCCCTTAGTTTGCGGCTATTGTAGCAATCAGTATTGTATTAACGGTGATAGTCTAACCCCAATAATTGAAAAATAGAAAGCAAACGGTAGATAGCAAAAGCGTTTATGATGGAATCGATTTGGAATGTATAGAACTGGGTAAGATGATCGGTAAGCTAATAAAAGCCCGACAAACCCCAAAGGTTGTCATATGATTTCTATCCCTCCTATCGCCTCTTGCCTGTCTTTTTTACCTATAGTCGCTCGCCCATTGCCCCTCGCCCGGAAGGTCTTATGACCCGGGTTCCAATGTTAGACCTTCGTGCCGAATATGAATACATGAAAAATGATCTTGATGCTGCAATAGCCCGTTGCCTTGATCATCAACAATGGATTTTTGGCCCTGAAGTGAAAGAATTTGAAGATAAGGTGGCCGAATATCTTGGAGTTCAACATTGCATTGGAACGTCTTCGGGTACTGACGCGCTTGTCCTTGCATTGCGGGCGCTTGCAATAAAGACGAAAGGCCAGGAATATTTTGACCGCTCTGATCTCATTATAACAACCCCATTTACTTTTACAGCCACTGGCGATGCTATCCTCCGTGCCGGCGCCACCCCTCTCTTTGTTGATATCAATCCTACCACTTACGATATTGATCCGGCTCTTATTCGTAAGGTATTGGCAAAGAACAAAGAACCGGGAGTAAATAGTTATGGGACATCTTCAAAGGTTGTTGGCATCTTGCCAGTGCATTTATACGGCCGCCCCTGCCAAATGGATGAAATCATGGCTATCGCGGTGGAATATGGATTGTTTGTTATCGAAGATTGTGCTCAGGCATTTGGAGCCAAACAGCTAACAGCGAACAGCGAAGAGCGAATGGTGGGAGGTATTGGAGACATAGGGTGTTTTAGCTTCTTCCCTTCGAAAAACCTTGGCGGTTTTGGTGATGCAGGGATGGTGTCTACCAATGACAACGAAACGGCAGAACTTATCCGTATGCTCATAAAACATGGCGGCAAAAACAAATATCACGCTGATCACATTGGTTACAATGCCCGTATCGATACAATACAAGCAGCAATTCTTCTGGTGAAGTTACGATTTATAGATGAATTTAACAATCAACGCCGATACATAGCCTCTCTCTACAATGAAGAACTAAAAGATTTAAGGGAAATTGTTTTGCCATCAGCAACACACAATTCACAATTTGCTAATGCTGATCATGTATATCATCAATACACTATATGGGTAAAGAACGGCAAAAGAGATGGGCTTCAAAATTGTCTTAAAGAAAAGTGTATTGATACTGCAGTTTATTATCCATTTCCACTTCATAAGATGAAGGTTTTCATAGACAAAGTTGGTTTAACAGAAAACAATTTTGTAAATGCTGAAACGGCAACCAAGTGCGTTTTAAGCCTGCCCGTAAATCCACTTCAAGATATTGAGGCAACAAAAATAATAATTAAAACAATAAAAAATTATTATGGTTATGATGAATAATATTATTTTTTAAGTCAAGTGGGTTTTAGATCTTTATTGAGTAGTCCGATTCTTTATTCTTGGCTGGAAGCTTCTCGTTAACAAATAATCCCTGTAATGAGGTGTTTGTCGCTAATACAAAAAAACGAGTCAGAACGATGAAAGTGCTCCATGCAATGCACACAACCTCCCCAAACAACGGAAGCATAAATCAAATGATTTTCGAACAGATGGCAGCACGTTCCTTGGGGCTTCCTTGGGTTAGCAAGATTTTTGGTCCTGGTCTGGGTAGCAATGAAATTTTCCAAAATATGTCAGCCAACAGAGAAAGGCGTCTTCAGGCTAAGTTGGACTACTATCGTTGGTTGTTCCGACAGATGAATTATTATGATGTCTTGCTCCTGCGATATTCTCCATACGATCCATTTCAGTTAAAATTTCTAAAGGATTTAAACAAACCTGTGTATTTAGTGTGCCATTCATTCGAGGTGGAGGACGTTTCGATAGGCCGAGGCTTGCTGCCGAAAGTGAAAGGGTCCCTTGAGCGTTTGATCGGGCCGTATGCAATTCGTCAAGCGACCGGTGTTATTGCTGTGACTCACGAGATCGGCCAATATGAGCTTGCCCGGTCAAAAACAGAAAACCGCAATTACCATTTCTATCCGAATGGAATTCATTATGAGGAATTTGTTGTCCGCGATTCCCGGCAGAACGATATGCCTGATCTTTTATTTGTCGCTTCAGAATTCTTTACCTGGAATGGTCTTGATCTGCTTTTGGCGCAAATGTCAAAACACCCGGATATTGAACTAAGGCTTAATTTAGTTGGTAAAATTCCAACCGATTTGTTGAAGATAGCTGCTCAGGATCAGAGATGTGTTATACATGGGATGCTTGATAGCAAAAAAATAGAATATCTTTCGGCTCGTGCGTGGATTGGGCTGGCCTCATTTGCGCTCTTACGCAAAGGCATGCGCCAAGCTTGTTCTCTGAAAGTGCGTGAATACTTGCGAGCTGGTTTGCCGGTTTATGCAAACTACGAAGAAGTTTTTAATGATATGAATCCATTTTATAAAAATGGTCCTTGCGATCTGCTTGAGATAATAGATTTTGCGATTGCATCCAGGTCGATTGATAAAGGTCTTGTTTCTAAAGAAAGTCGTGATAGTATCGAAAAGAGTGTTTTGCTTGATCGTTTGTATCATGAAATAGAGTTGAATTGGTAATCTCAGAATTTTCAAACCTTTCATTCTGTTAATACCTCTCATCGGAAATAGACATGCTCTCACAATATAAAAAATTGCTTTTACGACAGGTATTTCGTATTGGACGGTTCTCGGAGCAACCAACGAATCTGAATGTCTTTACTACGAATCGCTGCAACTTTTCCTGTTTTTATTGTAGCAGAAACACTAAGGATTTCTATCCGGACACTGAGTATCACTATGACGACAAGAGCGAGTTTCACACTGAGAATTTGCAGATGTTGCTAGACCGATATCCGAGAATTAAATCGGTTACCTTTGTCGGTATTGGCGAACCATTTCTCATAAGGGACCTTATCCCTATGGCTCAGTTGGCCAAAGAGCGAGGCAAGAAAACTTCTGTGACCTCAAACGGCAGTCTTTTGCACCATCATTGGGACAAGATCGGTGAGTGCTTCGACAGTATATCCATCAGCTTACATGGTTTGAATGCTACTGAAATCATGTCTATCGCCAAGGTAAATGAGCGGACTTTCAACCAGTTTGTAGACAACCTTCGACAATTGATTCAGGTGGAGGTTAAGAAGCATCCCCGCCTTCACGTTTGCGCTTCTGTTGTTCTGCTTAAACAAAACCTGGATCGAGTACGTTGTGCCGCAGCCTTCTGCGCCGAAGTTGGAATCCGGGAGCTGGACCTCCAGAACTATCTCGCCCTTGGACCCGACGCAGTCGAGAACGTCATCTGCGACGACGAGCAGGAGTATATCGACTTTGCCCATGGCCTCGTATCCGAGTATGCTGGTCGAGTCAAGATTAACCAGCCGGTTTGGATCAAGCGTGATGAGTTTAAAATGAGTTGGAATTGTGTCTGTTTCTACCGCCATTTAAGGGTTGATGGTCTCGGCAACGTAAGTGGATGTGGCCGTATCTTGCCACCAGTCGCTGAAAACGGTAATTTTTTAGAAGAAACAGATGTTTTTTCCAATAACTATTTCAAAACCATGCGGAAAGCCTTTCGTACAGGCAGAGGAATACCCGGCTGTTGTCGCTACTGCCCAGATGCTCAGTAGTACACAATATACTTAATTATTTCAAAATGATAAATGGTTTCACAGAAAAATCGTTTATGGACGGCTCCTTCCTGCCAGATACTTTAATAAAAAAGTTCCTTTAGAACTGCTCGTACAAAATTGGTTTTATGCAAACTATACCGCTTCCCGAGTTTTTGTTTCTTAAATATTCAATTATTTTAAATAATTTATTGTGAGTCTATATTAAAACTCTCGACTTTATTATTATCTCGTCAATTGATTGGACCACTCATTGGCAGATGCATCAACAGTTGGCTACTTCGATAGTAGACGCAGGGCATCGAGTTCTTTTTATTGAGAATACTGGTGTCAGATCTCCTCAAATAAAAGACATTGGACGTATTGTAGACCGAATAAGTAATAGATTAAGATCTTTGCACGGTTTCCGTCAAATAAACGATAAATTATGTCTTTACTCGCCCGCATTTGTTCCTTTTCCATACTCAAGAATAGCCAATTATATTAATCTGATATTTATTTCTACCGCAATTAAAAGATGGATGTTTGCTGCACGGTTTTCTGATCCAGTTGCTATCTCTTTTTTACCTACACCCCTTGTGCAGGGTTTAATAAATGAGATAAATCCAAAACTTTCCATTTATTATTGCGCTAACGACATGGCTGGCGCTTCAACTGCAACAGCGCCCCTTAGATTCTGGGAGAACCGTTTATTTGCCACCGCTGATTTGGTATTTACAATTTCAGAGGCCATAAGTGACAGGGCCAAACCTTTTGCCCGTTCAATTTACTCTTTTCCGGCGGGCGTTGATTCTAAGAAATTCGATCCTTTAGATGTAAATATTACCCTTCCCGCAGATGTTAAGAATATCAATAAACCTGTTATTGGATATATTGGTGCTATCAGTGATGTTTTTGACAAAGCCCTAATTATCGAATTGGCGAAAGCCTTGCCGCACGCAACGGTCTTACTGGTAGGACCAAAATATACAAATACATCTATCCTGGAAAAATGTCCAAACATTGTTATGCTCGGAGAACGGCCGCATGATCAGATGCCTAACTATATCAATATGTTTGACGTGGCTCTGATCCCATATGTGGTTAACGAATTTACTGACAGCGTATACTCGTGCAAGTTAAATGAATATTTGTCAATGGGTGTTCCTGTTGTTTCAACCAACACGAGAGAAGTCCGTGTATTTGCAGAGCGCTTTCACCATGTTGTTATGATAGGGCAAGATAGTGCTGACTTTATCGCTAAAGTCAAGGTGATGCTAAACGATCCGCAGATTTACTTGCAATCAATGCGTGATAAACGCATGGCTGTTGCCAAGGAGAACACATGGGATAAACGTTTTGCGGGGATTATGGAAGTTATTCACAAGCACCTTATCATGAAGTCAAAAGAACCGTCAAGCTGGAAAGAGAGCCTGATCAAATACTACAGCCGTTCTCGTACCCGTTGGCTGATTCGTACAGCATTTGTAGTTTGCCTGTATTTGTTTGTCTTCCATACACCCTTATTTTGGTTTGCCGGCAATCAATTGGTTGTTAGGCATAAGCCTCAAACATCTGATGCCATAGTGGTGTTCAGCGGCGACGGTGAATCAACCTATCGAAATGCCAGCTACCAACGCAGGGCGCTTGATGCAGCCAGTTTCTATAAGCAAGGTTATGCGTCAAGCATTTTTCTTTCATCCGGCAAGGAGCAAACTATTTCCGAAGTAGAAGTGATTCGTTTGTTTCTGGTTGAAAAGGGTGTTCCGCGCTCCGCTATTAATATACTCGACAAGTATCCCAGTAGCACCTACCAGAATGTGGTAATGGTGGATCGTATGCTTAAGTCTCACGGGGTACACTCAATTCTCTTTTTAACATCACCCTACCACTCCCGGCGAGCACTCTGGCTATGGAGGAAACAAGCCCCGGATATTGCCGTCCTGTCACCATCTGTCATGGATACTCCGCCAAGCAATCCACAATGGAGTGCCACTGTTGATCAGATTAAGGTAATTGCCTACGAATACATGGCGATTGGATACAATTACATGAGAGGTTGGTTGTAAGTAATACTACAACGACATTTGACCATTAATCCTCATCTTGCGTTTTCGGTGTGACA